>NZ_JBBINI010000007.1:0-122158 GCF_037443965.1 Meiothermus sp. | reverse complement strand
CACCCAGACGTAGGTAGCCACCAGGAGGGTTTCTGCGTCAAGATAGTACAGGGGGTGCTCTCTGTGGGTTTCCATAGCACCCCCTCTTTTTTACATCCCCTGGGGTAGGTCAAGTAGCACACGAAGGAATAAGAAGTCCTTTTGAGTTATTCCCTTAATATCCCCCGGCCACCAGTGGAATAGGGTGTAGCCCTGGGTAAGCGCTGGCTGGGTTAAATGGTGTTATAGTCGAAGTTCTAACCGGGGGCGGCGCTGATGTTGGGCCAGTTGCATGGCTCCACTTTAGTAGAAAGAGTATTGAAGATTTCTTATAACATGCCAAAATGAACCCCGCAAACTGCGGGGGCTTTTCCGTTTCTATCGGCTATCTCAGGCCAGATACACCGACAGCACCGCAAAGTACATCCCGGCGCTGCCCAGCAGCACAAACACGTGCCAGACGCCATGAAAACCCACCAGTCTAGGCAGTAGGTTGGGCCATTTGGTGGCGTAGACCACCGCCCCAAGGCTGTAGGCCACCCCACCCGCAACCAGGAAACCCAGGGCCCAGGGGTTGAGTGCCAGCTTGGGCAGCAGAAAGACAGAGAGCCAGCCCATGCCCAGGTAGGTGGCGGTGTAAAGCCAGCGCGGGGCTTTGAGGGTGATTAGCTTGAGGCCCACGCCCAGCGCCGCCAGCGACCAGACCAGCCCCAACGCCCAAGGCCGCCAACTGGGTTCGAGTGCTTGCAACAACACTGGGGTGTAGGTTCCGGCGATAAAGAGAAAAATGGCAGCGTGGTCGAGCTTGCGAAGCCAGACCAAACCCCGCTCCGAGACCTGTAAAGCGTGGTACAGAGCCGAGGAGGTGTACATCAGGATCATGGTCAGACCAAATACCAGGGCCCCCGCAACTTTGGGGGGGTTGCCCTGGGCAAAGAACAGCAAGGTAACCGTGCCCAGCAAGCCCAGCACCGCCCCCGCCGCGTGGGAAAAGGTATTAAACGGCTCACGAACCGTTATGATGGAAGACAAATGAAAACGGTTTTTCATAACTTTGTGTGAGATCGTCTTATTCTTTGAATCCAAGACGGCTACCTTCTTAGTGTAGCAGCGAAAACATGAGATAAATACAATTTTCTCAAAGGATCTGAGTCGGCCGGTCGGTCGAGTTCGAACCATCATCTGGCGCTAATCGAACTGGCTTCAATTCTGCTAGCCTGAGCTCTAGATGACCTTGCTGCATCGGTTGGGTCTGGCGACGGTAGTGGCAGTGGCCGCTGGCGTGTTTTTTGAGACCAAGCCGCAACTGGTTGCTGACGAAGCGGCCCGGCGTATCCAACTACCGCCTGGGTTTGCCATCCAAATCTTTGCTGAAAACTTAGAGGGTGCCCCCCGCATGATGAGCCTGGGGCCCGATGGGCAGCTCTACGTAACCCTGATGTATGGAGGCCAGCTAGCGCGGCTACCCGACCACAACCGCGATGGCCGGGCCGACCGGGTGGAGGTGGTGGCGGACGGCCTGGAACTGCCGCATGGCCTCGAGTGGCACCGGGGCTGGCTGTATGTAGCTGTAAGTACGGCAGTGATTCGATTGCGGCTGGGCCGAAGCGGTTGGGAACGGGAAACCGTCCTCTCGGACATCCCCGGCCCCTCCGGGCACTTCACCCGCACGGTTCATTTTGGGCCAGACGGAAAACTTTATGTTTCGGTGGGCTCCGAGACCAATTTTGGCCCCGAGCGCGACCCCCGCCGCGCGGCCATCCTACGTTTTAATCCAGACGGCAGCGTGCCCGAAGATAACCCCTTTGCAGGCGACCCCGACCCCCGCCGCCGGGTGGTCTGGGCCGAGGGCCTCAAGAACAGCGTGGACTTTACCTGGACACCCCGGGGCGAGCTCTGGGCTACCCACAACGGCACCGACCACCTGGGCGACGACCTCCCCCCAGAAGAGGTGATTGTGGCGGTGCAACCCGGAGGTTTTCACGGCTGGCCCTACTGCTATACACCTGGCTTGGGTCTGAACCTGAAGGCCGAGCGCAGCGAGGTGCCCGACCCCCGCACCCAGGGCTTCGACTGCCGGAAAGCCATCCCGGCCCTGTTCACCGCCCCAGCCCATTCGGCGCCCCTGGGCATCACCTGGGCCAAGAACAGCCGCTTTCCAGCGGCCTACCGCGATAGCCTCTATATTGCTTACCACGGTTCGTTGGGCGTGCAAGACCCGGCCAAATACCGCGACTGCAAGATTGAGCGCTTTGTGATTCAAAACGGCCTACCGGTTCGCTCGGAAGTGTTTGCTACTGGTTGGCGGGAGCCGGGCCGGATGTGCCGCGATGCCTGGGGTCGCCCGGTGGGGCTGGTGATCGGAGCCGACGGTGCGATGTATGTTACGGATGCCAGAGGGGGGCGCATTTACCGCATCTGGTACAAGGGAAAATAAGAATTTGGAAAGCCCCTGACCATCCAAACTTGCTAGCGTGGCTCATATGCATTTCGGTAGTATTCACTTTGACAAGCCTAAACGATACTACCGAAATGCTTTTCTACTCCCTTCGGTCGGCTTGAATCCTTCACCTTTGACTCTGTCCAACAGTGAAGGATTCAAGCGAAAACGGTATCAGACAACTTCTGATGCTTGAGCTAACCCAGCTTTTGCGTTACCAGCTCCTGCACCCGTTGCGGGTTGGCCTGGCCCTGGGTCTCACGCATGACCTGGCCCACAAAAAAGCCCAGCAGGCCGGTTTTGCCGGCGCGGTAGGCCGCTACTTTGTCGGGGTTTTGGGCCAGGATGCGTTCTACGATGGGCTCGAGAGCCCCTGCATCACTGACCTGCTTCAAGCCCTTCTCATGCACGATTGCTGCGGGATCCTGGCCGGTTTGCAAGGCCTCGTTCAGCACGTCTTTGGCGATGCGGGTATTGATTTCCCCGGCCTCCAGGAGCCGCACCAGCCCGGCCAGCCCGGTCGGTGTTATCTTGGCCGCGCCAGAGCGGAGGGCGGCGCCCAGGTCGTTGACGACCCAGTTAGCCAGCAGCGCGATGGGGGCCTCTTGCGCGGCCTGCAACAGAAACTCGGCCAGCCGGGGCTCGCGGGCCAGTACCCGGGCCTCGGCTTCGGGGAGGCCCTGGGCTAAAAAGTGCTCGAGCTGGGCCTGCTGTGTGGGAGTGAGCGGGGGTTCGGACGGGGCCCCCTGGGTTTTGCGCGGGCCTTCGATAGCTTTGGCTTTGGGAACGGCGCGCCGGGTTTCCGGCTCGCTTTCCTGGGCGGTGCGCGCCCAGGTGTCCTTGAGCGTGACGATGCGGTTGAAGACCAGGGCGCCGGGCCGGGAGTCGAGGGGGTCTTGCCAGAAGTAGCCGTTGCGCTCGAGCTGGTAGCGGGTATCCCTGGGATCCTGGAGCACGCTGGGCTCGATGTAGCCCTGCACGACCTCGAGGCTCTTGGGATTCACAAAGCGCAGGAAGTCGTGGTCTTCGGGGGTCTCCTCATCTTCCAGCTCCCTGGCCTCGGCCTCGGGGTGGGGTACGGTGAAAAGCCGGTCGTAAAGGCGAAACTCGGCGGGCACGGCCTCGCTGGCGCTCACCCAGTGAATCACCCCGGCAGCCTTGGCCTCCTCGGACAGCAGGGTGCAGTGGAGCTCGGTCACCCGGCCCTGGGCGTCGGTTTGGTAGCTGTCGCAGCGGATCACCCCAGCCAGCTTCAGGCGCACGGTGCCGCCCGGGGTCAGGCGCTTGAAGCCTTTGGGCGGGTTCAGGGCGAAGTCGTCCTGCTCGATGTAGAGCTCGTGGGTAAGGGTTGCCTGGCGCACCGCTTGCTCAGGCCGGACGCGCCGCCCATCGGGCAGGGGCACCAGGCCGTCGGGGGATTCCTGGATCACGTCGTGGGGCCAGTAGGGGAGGGTTACGGTTCGGGGCTCGGTGAGGTTGGTGAGCACCACTTTGAGGGGCCGCAGCACCGCCATCACCCGGGGGGCGGTGGTGTTCAGGTCGTCGCGGATGGCTCCTTCTAACAGGGCGATGTCCACCGTGCGGTTGGTGCGCGAGATGCCAACCTGGCCTGCAAAACGGCGGATGGCCTCGGGCCGCACCCCCCGGCGCCGCTGGCCGGCCAGGGTGGGCATGCGGGGGTCGTCCCAGCCCCGCACATAGCCCCCTTCCACCAACTTGCGCAGTTTGCGCTTGGAGACCACGGTGTACTCCAGGCTGCGGCGGCCAAACTCGTACTGGTGGGGGCGGGGGGTCTGGTCGAGGGGGGGTTCGCCCCACAGGTGGTCCATCAGCCAGTCGTAGATGGCCCGGTTGTCCACGAACTCGAGGCTGCACAGGCTGTGCGTGACCCCATCCAGGGCGTCGGTGGTGGCCTGGGCGAAGTCGTAGGAGGGGTAGATGCACCACTTGTGGCCGGTGCGGTAGTGCTCGGCGTGCACGATGCGGTAGAGCACCGGGTCGCGCAGCTTCATGTTGGGGCTCGCAAGGTCAATTTTGGCCCGCAACACGTGCGCACCGTTAGGAAACTCCCCGGCCCGCATCCGGCGGAACAGATCCAGGTTTTCTTCCACACTGCGCTCGCGGTAGGGGCTGGGGGTGCCGGGCTGGTCCACCGTACCGCGCAGCCGGGCCATCTCCTCGGGCGAGACGCTGTCCACATAGGCCAGGCCCTTCTGGATGAGGCGCTCGGCCATCTGGTACAAAAGCTCGAAGTAGTCGGAGGCGTAGCGAACCCTAGGCCCCCAGTCCCAGCCCAGCCAGCGCATATCGGCAATTAAGGCTTCGGCGTACTCGGCTTTCTCGGCCTCGGGGTTGGTGTCGTCCATGCGCAGCCGGCATTCCCCGCCGTAGTCGTGGGCGATGCCAAAATCTATGTAGCTGGCGATGGCGTGGCCCAGGTGGGCATAGCCGTTGGGCTCGGGGGGGAAGCGGGTGACGATCTTTTTGTAACGACCGGCCTTCAGGTCTTCATCAATGATCTCGGTGATGAAGTTGGGGCTTACCAGACGGGGTTTGGGCGTTGAAGTGCTCATGCCAATATGCAAAGAATACACCGCATCCCGTATAAGACCCAAGGGTGGGGGCCGGGTTCTAGACCGATACCCAGGTGTTTTGCTGACTGCTCTGCACCGCGGCTTCTATAACCCGTTGGGTGATGAGGCCGTCCTCGAGGCTGGGGGTGGGTGGCCGGTTCTGGGCGATGCCCTCGAGGAAGCGCCGGGCCAGCTCGATGAACTGGAAATGCCCCCAGGAGGTCTCGGGGTCGCGCCCCCGCAGAAAGCTTGGGTCGAGGGGGGCTGGCCGGTAAAAGCCGGGGCGTGGGGCCAGCCAGAGCTGCGCGCTCTTGCCCTGGCCCCACAGGGCCGGGGAGAGCTTGAGGGCGCCTTTAGTGCCCTGGATTTCCAGCTCGAGCCGTTGATCGCCCCCGATATGTACCCTCGAGAGTGAGAAAGCCCCGGTCGCGCCGCCCAGCCGGGCCAGCACCGCGCCTTCGTCGTAGTTGGTGACCGGGTCGGGGCGCTGCAGGTGAATCCGGGCCTGGGCCATCACCTGGGTGAACTCGAGGCCCGTGACCATGCGCACCAGGTCGAAGAGGTGGGCCCCCAGGTCGGCCACCGCCCCCCCGGCCCCGCCGGTCTCGGCTTTGGCCCGCCAGGTGGTGGGGCCGGCCGGATCGCCCATATAGCCGCCGTGGAAGGAGCCCCGCAGGTAGAGCACCTCGCCAATCTCGCCCGCGCGCACCAGGGCCTGGGCGGTCTCGGCGGCCAGGTCGCCCCGGCTGGTGAAGGCGGTCAGGCCGATGCACCCTTGCTGCCGGGCGGCCTCGAGCAGGGCCTGGGCTTCGTCCAGGGTACGGGCCAGGGGCTTGTCCATGAAGAGGTGCTTGCCCGCCGCCAGGGCCATAAGGCCCAAAGGCGCGTGGGTGTCGTCGGTGGTGGAGATGGCCACGGCGTCGCAGTGTTGCAGCAGGTCTTCGTAGCGCTCGAAGGCCTGGGTTCCGTGGGCGCTGGCCAGTTTTTGCGCATGGGCCGGGGTGCGGCTGTAAATGCCGGCGATCTGGGCCCCGGCCTCCTTGAAAGCGGGCAGATGGGCAAACCCGGCCCACCAGCCTGCACCTACGATTCCGATTCGCATAAGGGTCTCCTTTCAATCGAAGCGGGCCACGTACTCGGGCTGAAGCAGGAAGGGGAAGAAAACCCCCTGGATATTGGATAAGGGCAGCACATCCTCGCTGAGCTGGTAGCCAAGCTGCTCCATAACCTGGCGCCGCCGACGGATGCGCTGCATCATGGCGGGGTCGAGGCGTTCCAGGGCCTCGCGCAGTTCGACATCGGCCAGTACCAGACCGTCTTCCATGTTGACCACGGCGCGGCCCTGCCGGGGGAGGGGGATGATGTCCTGCTGGATGGTCATACCGCTTTGCAAAGCCACCGTGGAACCCGGCGCGAAGGGGCTGGCGAGCCACTCGTCCAGGTGGATCAGGTGCCCGGGGTTCAGGGCGAGGTCCCAGGTATTGCTTTTGGCCTGGTGGGCCTGAGCGAACACCTCGCCTGCCGACACCCCCACCCCAAGGGCGGCATACCAGGCGTGCACCACCTGCAGGTAGTTGACCACCAGCTCCAGGTACTCGTCTGCATCGTCCTGATAATCTGCGCGCACCAGCCGCCCGGCCCGGCAGGTGAGCCCCCCGATCAGGCCAAAGGCCGCTTGCGCGTAAAAGCCCGGTTGAACCCTCTGATTGCGGGGGCTTTTGAGCCCGCTGGGGATTTCCGGGCCGAAGTTCACCATGGGGTGGCAGGAGAGCTCGAGGCCATAGGACACCAGATGCTGGGTGGCCTCCCACTCCGGCTGGCCTTCATAGAGGCCAAAAACCCAGTGCTTGATACCCTCGCTGGTGAGGGTGGCGGCATACTCGGCCAGCCGGATTTGCTCGGGCTCGAGGCGAACCCGCAGACCGCTTGCCGGGTGCATCAAGAGGTCGGCGGCGTTCTGGGGCGTCTGGGCGGTTACCTCCTGGACGGCCTCGACAATCCAGTGCGGCACGTCCAGGGCCTGCAGGGGCTTCCAGCCGATCAGGCCCACCCGCAGGCCCCGGCCCAGCCCGGCCTTGCGCAGCAGGCCCACCAGGTCGGTGCTGAGGCTCCGATCCTGGCCGGGCAGGCTGAACTCCTGGTAGAGCTCGAGGCGGGCCTTAATCTTGCAGGCGGCGCGGGCCAGGCCAAAACACTCGTTGCCCACCAGCAGGGTGGGGGTCTGTCCGCCCACCTGCACCCAGAGGGCCTCCTCGAAACGCGGGGTAAAGTCGGTGAGCCAGCCGAGGTTGGCGGCGTGTTCCCGGTCGGCGTAAATCACCAGGGCGTCGTAGCCCGATTGCTGCCGCCGGGCCTCGAGGTTCTGGTAGCGCTCGGCAAAGACTCGAGGCGGTATTTCCGGAACCCCATTGGGAACCTCGATGGCACGCAGCTTATGCGGTGCAAACGACACCCTGGGCATGGGCTCACCTCCGCGGTCGGGTTTCTCAGGCGTGCGAGACGGGCTGGTCGGCGGGCCGGGCGTTTTTGGGCATCACCCCGCCAATAATCATGCCCAGCACGTCGTCGTGGCTCACATCCTGGGTGTAGACCGTGCCCACCACCCGCCCGTTTTTCATCACCGTGAGGCGGTCGGCCAGGTCGAAGACGTCGTGCAGGTCGTGGCTAATCAAGAAGATGCCCACACCCTCGGCCTTGAGGGCTTTGATCAGCTCACCCACCTTGGCGGTTTCCTCCGGCCCCAGGGCGGCGGTGGGCTCGTCCATAATCAGGCAGCGGGCCTTGAAGTAGATGGCCCGGCCAATGGCCACGGTCTGGCGCTGGCCCCCGGACATCTGGGCTACCGGCAGCCGCAAGGAAGGAATCTTGACCTTGAGCCGATCCAGGGTCTTGCGGGCCTCGAGCTCCATGAAGTCTTCGTCCAGCACCACGCCCCGTACTTTTTCGCGCCCCAGAAAAACATTGGCCACGGCGTCGAGGTTGTCGGCCAGGGCCAGGGTCTGGTAGATGGTCTCGATGCCCAGGGCCTGGGCGTCCTGGGGGGTGCGGATGGTGACCTCCTGCCCGTTCACGAAAATCTGCCCTGCGTCGGCCTGGTAGGCCCCGGAGAGCACCTTAATCAGGGTGGACTTGCCCGCCCCGTTGTGGCCCAGCAGGCCCACCACCTCGCCGGGGTATAGGTTGACCGACACGTTGTCCAGCGCCTGGTTGCCGCCAAAGCGCAGGCTGATGTTGCGCATTTCAACAAGGGGGGTCATGCTTACCTCCGGTTCCTCAGGTAGACCGTGTTCCAGATGACCGCGGCCAGCAGCACCAGACCCAGCACCACGTTCTGCCACTCGGTCGGGAGGCCCATCAGCACCATCCCGCTGCGCAGGGAGGACATCAGCAGAGCCCCCAAAGCCGCCCCCACGATGGTGCCGCTGCCACCGGAGAGGGCGGTGCCACCGATGACCGCTGCGGCGATCACGTCGAGCTCGAGCAGGTTGCCCATGCTGTTGGTCACAAAGTTGAGCCGGGCCGCCTGCACCGCGCCGGCCAGGGCCGCCAGCATGCCCATCAGAGCAAAAACCGCCACCAGCATGCGCTTGACGTTGATGCCGGCCAGCAGGGCGGCCTCGGGGTTGCCCCCAATGGCAAACACGTAGCGGCCAAAGCGGGTGTTGAGGGCCACCCAGTTGAGCACAAACAGCACCACCAGGGTAATCAACACCGGTACCGGCATGCCTCGAGGGATGTTGGTGCCGGGGTAGGGGAAGGCGTTCATGACCAGCACGAAGGCCAGCACCAAGGCCAGCAGGGTGCCGGTGACCAGCCCCTCGGCCCAGACCGGGCGTACCGGCAGGCCGTTTTTGAGGCGGCGGCTGCGGTTGGAGAGGGCCTGATAGATGATGAGGGCCATCACCACCAGGCCCACCACCCAGGTCCAGAACTCGCCGATGGAGCCGTTGAGCCCCCCACCCAGCACCTTGAAGTTGTCATCCAGCGGCCCGATGGTGCGCCCGCTGGCCACGATGAAGGTGGCGTTGCGAAAGATGAGCAATCCAGCCAGGGTGACCACGAAGGCCGGCACCCCCCAGTAGGCCACCCAGTAGCCCTGAAAGGCCCCAATCAGCGCGCCCAGCACCAGCCCGGCCAGCAGCGCCAGGAGCCAGTGGCCGCCCCAGCCCAACGGTGGAACGGTCTGGATGAGGGCCATGATCATCCCGGTAAAGCCCAGAATCGAGCCCACCGAAAGATCGATCTGGCGGGTCACGATCACCATCACCATACCCCCCACCATGATGCCCACCACCGCGGTCTGCACCGAGAGGTTCCAGAGGTTTTGCGGACTCAAAAACTGGCCCGGCTGCTGCATGGTGAGAAGCTGGAAGACCGTCCAGACCACCGCCAACACAATCAGCATGGTCAGGATGCGGCCATCCACCCCCAGGCTTTGCACCAGGCTTGTGCGGGCCCTCGCTGCGCTTTGCATCTGCATCAAAAGTCCTCCGCTCTTTTTTTGTTGAACCCGATTATACCGTGCGATTCGCGGTTTGTTTGGCTTATAAAAAGGGTGGGCAACACGCCCACCCTTAGCAGATAGCTCATCCTACCGGCAGGCCGCCGGGGCGTTGGCCCCGCTCACCCCCTGGCAGAGGGCCTGCTTGGTGATCCAGCCGGCCCGCAGCACCACATCCAGGTTCTGGCGGGTGATCGGGATGGGCTTGAGCAGCAGGGCGTTCATGCGGACTTTGTTGGGCCCGTCGGCAAAGATGGTGCGGCCCGGCAGCTTGTCCATGGGTGTGCCACGGGCCAGCAGCACCGCAGCCTCGGCAGCGCGGCGGCCCAGCTCGCGGGCATCCTTCCAGACGCTGACGGTTTGCAGCCCCCGCGCCACCCGGTTGAGGGCGGCCTGGTCACCGTCCTGGCCTGAGACCGGCACCTTACCGGCCAGACCCACCGCAGCCAGCGCGGCCACCACACCCCCGGCGGTGCCGTCGTTGGAGGCCACCACCGCGTCCACTTTGTTGCCGTTGGCGGTGAGGATCTGCTCCATGTTGCGCTGGGCTACCTCGGGCTTCCAGCCTTCGGTGTACTGTTTGCCCACCACCTTGATGTCGCCCCGCTTGATGGCAGCATCGAGTACCTCGAGCTGCCCCTTATGCAGGAAGTCGGCGTTGGGGTCGGTGTTGGCCCCCAGGATGAAGGCGTAGTTACCTTTGGGCCGGGCCTTGAAAACTTCGCGGGCCTGCATACGGCCTACTTCCACGTTGTCGAAGGTGATGTAATAGGCGTAGTCGTTTTCGATGAGGCGGTCGTAGGCCACCACCGGAATGCCCGCGGCCTTGGCCTTGTCAATGGCGGGCAGGATGGCGTCTTTGTCCCAGGCCAGGATGATCAGGGCCTTGGCCCCGCGGGCGATGAGGGCATCAATGTCGTTGAGCTGCTTCTCGGATGAGCTTTGGGCGTCGGCGCTGATGTAGGTCGCGCCCATGCGGCCTAGCTGGTCGCGGATGGCCCGCTCGTCAATCTTCCAGCGCTCTTCCTGGAAGTTGGCCCAGCTAACCCCCACAATAATCTGCTGGGCAAAAGCCGGCACGGCCAGTGCAAACCACAACAACACCATCACTTTGGTGAATGGCTTCATGTTCCCTCCTCCTAAAATGAGCCGATGCGACCAATGGAGTACGGAATGGTCTTGGTTTTTTCGACTCGGAAAAAAAGTACCACCGAGTAAGAGGCATGTCAATAACTGCTGCCCGGTGTGTAGCTGCGGAGTTCCTGGTTTCGGGTCAGCACCACAAACTGGTTGCTGGGGGCCTCGAGCCAGTCCCCCTGCTGGCCGTCGGGCCAGCGCACCCGCAGGCGCACCCGCTCGGCCTGGCCCAGCCCAAAGTGCACGAAGCCCAGGCTGCCGCTCAGATGGCCGCCGCCCACCGTCAGCTCGCGCCGCAGGATGCGGCCGGGTAGCTCGACCTCGAGCCAGGCCCCCACGGCATCGGGGTTGGGGCCTGGCTGCTGCAACTTGACCTGTAGCCAGTTGCCCAGGGGTTGGCCGTTGGCCCCTCCCAGGTTGCGCCAGACCTGGGCCTGGTCGAGCCGGTTGACCACCACGATGTCCAGCCGGCCATCGGCGTTCAAGTCCACCACCTGGGCCCCCCGGCCCCGCAAAAAGCTGGCCACCCCGGCTTTGTCCCCCACCTCAACAAAGGTGCCGTCCGGCCTGCCCAGCATCAGGTTGTTGGGGTCGCGGGCTGCGGCCTCGCGCATATAGCCCACGTTGCCCTTGCTGACAAACAGATCAATTAGGCCGTCGTTGTTGACGTCCTCGAACTGGGCGTGCCAGGCGGTGGACATGTGCACGTCCCCACCGGTATAGGGGCGGTGGGCGGTGGCGTTGCGGCGGAAGGCGATGTCCACGTAGCTGGGCTTGTCGGGCGACTCGAGCATCTGCAGCTTGTTGTCGCCCATGCTGGTCAGGTAGTAGACCGGGTAGCCCGAGCCGGTGAGGTCGTAGCTGGCGATGCCCATGCCCCAGATTTGCAGCCGTTTCCAGCCCTCGGCCTCGGTATAGAGCCGCGGGGGCTGGCCGGGGCTCAGTTGCCAGAGCTGCTCCTGGCCTTTGCCCTGGTAGTACTCGCGGTCGTTGGAGACCCGCAGGGCCGGGATGCCGGAGCGGTTCCAGTCGGAAAACAACATGGACAGCGCGCAGTAGCTGGGCTCGAGCGGCCAGGGGGGTGTGAAACCCCCTCCCCCTGGGGCAGGCCGGTACAGCGCGTTGCCCCGGCAGGTGCCCCAGGGAAAGGTGGTGTTGCGCTTGACGTAAGCGCCGGTGGCCAGGGTGGGCCAGGTCTGGCCCTGCTCCCAGGTGGCCGAAAAAGCGGTCGTCCAAGTGTTCCCCCCCTGGAAGCCCCACCGGCGGTTGGCGTTTTCAAAGCGGCAGTTGCCCAGCCCGCGCAGCAAAACGTCCTCGCCGTCGCGCAGCAGGGTCAGGTCGGTGAGGCCGTCGCTATCCATGTCGAGGGGATAAGCCCCCATGACCCCCTCGAGCTCCACCCCCCCAGCCTGCTCCCGGAAGCGCAGCGGCCCCCCCACGGGGCTTTGGTTCAGATAGAGCTTGGCTCGCTGGGTGCCGCCGGCCAGCACCAGTTCGGGCAGGCCATCGCTGTTGCAGTCGAAGGCGGCCAACCCGCCCCCCACCACGTAGTCGCCCTCGAAGCGGCTTTGCAGGCCAGCGCTCCAGGTCTCCTCAACAAAAATGGGCGTTACCTGGGCCAGCGCCCACGGGCCCAGCCAGATACCCAGCAAAGCCCAAACCCAATAGATCCAGGGCATGAATTGCAGTATAGGGTGCTTTTGCTGAAAAGAAACCAGACCGCTTTGCAGTCCGAAGGGATTGGGCTTGCCTCGATAAATTGATGCACACAGCGATAGACTGGGATTGTGCGTGTATTGATGTTGTTGCTTGTGCTGCTGGGCTGTTGGGGCCTGGGTCAGTCCAGAACCTGGATTGCCACCCCGACCCCGGCCCTGCGTGGGCTGCTGGAGCAGCTTAAACCGGTGGAGGGCTCGCTGGAGCGTTCACTGAGCTGGGAGACTTTGAGCGAGTTTGAGCGCCTCGAGCTTCTGGGCATCCAGACCCAGATGTTCTCCCCCCTGCGCACGGCCCGGGCGCTGGCCTTGCTGACCTTAGCCCTCCACGATGCGCTTCATCTAACCCAGGGTCGGCCGGTCGAGGCCAACGTGCTGGCCGCTTATGCCGCCCAGGAGGTGATGCTCTACCTGCACCCCACTTTTCCCAACCTCAAGGATGCTGTGCGCCAGACCGCCCAGGCCATCTACCGCCAGGCCCAGATTCAGGGCTGGCCGGAGCCCAACCTCCGGTTGAGCCAGGCCCTGGGCCGCCAGGTAGGGTTGCAGGTGGTGGCCTGGGGCCGCCAGGATGGGGCCGCCCGCCAGATTATCCCCACCTACCCGGCCCCGGCCCCTGGGGTCTGGGTGCTGCCCCTGGGCCGGCCTGCGGTGGAGCCAGGCTGGGGTGCGGTGCGGCCCATCGGGGTGGCTCTCGAGGCCCTGGCCAAAGCCCCGCCGCCCCCGGCCTGGGACTCGCCCACGTTCGCCCGCGAGCGGGCTTTGTTCTGGACCGAGCAGGCCAAATTAGACGAGGCTGGGCGGCAGATTGCCGATAAGTGGGCCGGCGACCCCGGCACCGTGACCCCGGCGGGCCTCTGGCAGGAGGCAGCCCTGGAGATCCTGCGCCAGCGCCGGCTCGAGGCCACCCGGGCTGTGGGGATTCTGGCCGTGCTCAACATCGCCATGCACAACGCCAATATCGCCTGCTGGCGCGATAAGTTCACCCACTACGTGGCCCGGCCTGAGCAGTGGGTACGGAGCTTCGACCGGCGCTGGCAGCCTTACCTGCGCACCCCCAAGCACCCTTCCTACCCCTCGGGCCACTCGGCCATCAGCGGGGCGGCGGCGACAGTACTGACGCACTTCTTCCCCGAGGAAGCCCAGACCTGGGAGGCCCTGGCCAAGGAAGCCTCGTACTCGAGGGTCGTCGCCGGGATTCACTGGTTTGTGGATGGTAGCGGCGGGCTCGAGCAGGGCCGTCAGGTCGCCCGTCAGGTACTGGAAGCGCTGCAAAAACCCTAGACTATTGGCATTCCAGGAGGTTTTGTGACCCTACCCATTCACGTTGCACTGATCGGCTATGGCATGGCCGGAAAAGTCTTTCACGCCCCTGTTATTCAGGCGGTGCCGGGCCTGCGTCTGGTCACCATCCAGAGCAGCCAGCCCCAGAAGGTGCATTCAGACTGGCCCGAGGTCTGGGTGAGCACCACCTTCGAGGAGGTAATCGAGAGCCCCCAGATTGACCTGGTGGTGATCGCCACCCCCAACAATACCCATTACCAGCTGGCCCGGCGGGCCCTGGAAGCCGGCAAGCACGTGGTGGTGGACAAACCCTTCACGCTTTTTGCCCACGAAGCCCGGGCGCTGCAGGCGCTGGCCCAGGCCCAGGGGCGGGTGCTCGCGGTCTTCCAGAACCGGCGCTGGGATGGCGACTTCATGACCCTGCAAAAAATTGTGGAGGCCGGCACCCTGGGGGAGGTGGTCTACTTTGAGTCGCACTTCGACCGCTACCGCCCGGTGGTGCAGAACCGCTGGCGCGAGCAGCCCGGCCCCGGCAGCGGTCTGTGGTACGACCTAGGCCCCCACCTGGCCGACCAGGCCCTGCTGCTGTTTGGCTGGCCCCAGGCCCTCTACGCCGATATCGGGATGCAGCGCTATGGGGCCCAAGCCGACGACTACTTTCACGTGCTGCTGCGCTACCCCCGGCTCCGGGTGGTGCTGCACGCCAGCACCCTGGTGCCGGGGGGCAGCCCGCGTTTTGTGGTGCATGGCACCCAGGCCAGCCTGGTGCACTACGGCCTGGACACCCAGGAAAAGGCCCTAAGGACGGGCTTACGCCCAGGTGAGCCAGCCTGGAAGCTGGACGCTTGCGAAGCCTGGCTGCGCCGGCCCGAGCAGGCCCCCGAGCCCGTGCTGGTGGAGCCGGGCGACTACCGGCGCTTTTACGAAGGGGTGCGGGATGCCATCCAGGGCAAGGGGCCCAACCCGGTGCCGCCCGAGCAGGCGGTGTGGCTGATGGAGCTGCTCGAGGCCGCCCAGCAGAGCGCGCTCGAGCGCCGCGAGATTGCTTTAGGGGGTGAGACATGAACACCGAACAAGACCTAAGGGTGATTGCCGAACAGGAAGCCCGCCTGCGCTTTGAGCGCTTCGATGCCGCCGTGGCCTGGGAGTTAGGCGCCCGGCTCAAAGAGGCTGCCGAGGGCTTACACAGCGCCATTGCCATGGACATCAGCCTCTTTGGGCAGCCGCTCTTCTTCTATGCCATGCCCGGTGCCACCCCCGACAACGCCGACTGGATCCGCCGCAAGCGCAACGTGGTGCAGCGCTTTCACCGCAGCTCTTATTCGGTGGGCCTGGTGCTCAAGCAAAAGGAGAGCAGCCTGGAGGCGCGGGGCCTGAACCCCCAGGACTACGCAGCCCACGGGGGGGTTTCCCCATCTTCGTGCAGGGCGTGGGGTGCATTGGGGCCATCACGGTCTCGGGGCTGCCCCAGCGCGAAGACCACGAGCTGGTGGTGGAGGTGCTGGCGGGCTACCTGGGCCTGCCTTACGAGGAGCTGGCCCTGGATCCCTGATAGGATCGCGCCGCCTTGCCTTGCGGAACGGGAAAGGACGATCAGCCCGAGATGGATTCAACACAAAACACCCAAGCGCTCGAGCCGGGCGCCAATCAAACCCCCTTTGGCTGGGCCATGCGCGCCCACTGGCTCCTCGACCCCGCCATCATCTACCTGAACCACGGGACGGTTGGCGCTACCCCAAAGCAGGTGCTGGCCGTACAACAAGCGCTCCGCGAGGAGCTGGAACGCCAGCCAGCCCGCTTTTTGCTGCGGGAGCTTTCGGCCCTCTCAGGCCCCTCCGAGCGCGCCCGGCCCCGGCTGCGGGAGGCGGCCCAGGCGGTGGCCCGGTTTATGGGGGCCGAAGGGCGGGATCTGGTTTTTGTGGACAACGCCACCACCGGGATTAATGCGGTGCTGGGCTCGCTCGAGCTGCAACCAGGCGACGAAATTCTGATCACCAACCTGGCCTACGGCGCGGTGCGCAACGCCGCAGCCTTTGTGGCCGAACACTGGGGGGCCCGCCTGGTCACCCTCGAGCTGCCCTTTCCGGTGTTCAATCCGGCGGATTACCTGAACCGGCTGGCCCTAGCCCTCACCCCCCGCACCCGGCTGGCCATCCTCGACCACATCACTTCCGAGACCGCGCTGGTGCTGCCCCTGGCCGAGATGGCGGCCTGCTGCCGGGCGGCGGGGGTGCCGGTGCTGGTGGATGGGGCCCACGCCCCGGGGGCCATCCCCCTGGACATTCCCAGCCTGGGGGTGGACTACTACACCGGCAACCTGCACAAGTGGGCCCTGGCCCCCAAAGGTTGCGGTTTTTTGTGGGCGGCCCCTGAGCGGCAGCAAAGCCTGCACCCGCCGGTGATCTCCTGGGGCCTGGGGCAGGGCTTTGTGCAGGAGTTTGACTGGGTGGGTACCAAAGACCCCACCCCCTTTCTGGCCGCTCCGGCAGCGCTGGAGCTTATGCAGGCCTGGGGCCTGGACGCCATGCAGGCCTACAACCACCACCTGGCCTGGCAGGCCGCAGTTTGGCTGACCGCGCGGTGGGGCTTTGAGCTGCCTGCCCCCGAGGCCATGCTGGGCTGTATGGCGACCCTGCCCCTGCCGGCCTCGCTGGGCCGCACCCGCGAAGACGCCGTGCGTCTGCAGTATGCCTTGTTGTACGAACACCGCATCGAAGCCCCCATCCTCTGCCTGGGCGGGCGTTTGTGGGTGCGCATCTCGGCCCAGGTCTATAACACCCTGGAGGATGTGGAGGCCCTGGCCCAGGCCATTGAGGCCTGGAAATAAAAAAACCGCCCGTCGTCGGGCGGCTTGCTGGCGGAGTGGGAGGGATTCGAACCCTCGATACAGGAAACCCGTATACACGCTCTCCAGGCGTGCCCCTTCAACCACTCGGGCACCACTCCAGCTTTGGCCTGCTCATGCAGGCAAGGTTGAGTGTACTAAGGCGGCCTGAGGAGCGTCAAGCTGTTAGCGTATACTTTTGAACGTGCGCTTACTGGCAGTCTTTCCTCATCCCGACGACGAGATAGGGGTTTCCGGCACGCTGGCAAAGCACGTTTTGCGGGGCGACGCGGCCAAGATTCTCTGGCTTACCAGGGGCGAGCTGGCCAGCCAGTTTGGCCAGACGTCCCCGGACGAGGTGGCCCGCATCCGCGAAGAGCACGGGCACACCGTGGCCCAGATGATCGGTGCGGAGGCGCAGTTCCTGGACTTTGCCGACTCGAGCCTCACCGGCGGGCGCGACGAAGCCCTGGCCATCGCCCGGGTGGTGGCGGCCTGGAAACCGAATGTGGTGATCACCTGGAACCCCCAGGATGTACACCCCGATCACCGGGCGGCCTACTGGGCCACCCTCTCGGCGCTCAAGTTCTGCCGGATTCCCAAGCTGGTAGGGGAGCCCCACCGCCAGCCGGTGCGGCTTTTGCACTACTACCGCAGCGATATTCCCCGCCCGGCGGTGCTGGTGGATGTGGGCGAGGAGGGGCAGGCGGTGGCCGAGAAGGTCTTCAGCTTCTACCGCGATTTTTACAAGTGGGAGTATAGCCTCGAGGCCTTCAGGGCGAATCGCTCGAGGCTGGGGGGCGAGGCTGGAGTGAAGTTTGCGGAGCGGTTTCAAGCCGAGGCTCCTCTGGCCCATTCTTTTCTGGGCTGATCTCCCCAACCTCGAAGCTGCCGCGCGGGCTGGTGAAGGTGTAGGCCGCAAAAGCCCCAATCAGGGTGAGGGGCAGCAGGCTATACCCGCCAATTTCGCCTGCTAGCACCACGGCCGCAAAGGGAGCACGGGCGATACCGGCCAGCAACGAGGCCATGCCCACCAGGGCCGCGCTCTGGGGCGAGGGGGCGATGGAAGGCCACACCCCATCCAAAAGCTGGGCCAGAATCAGTCCGCTCAGGCCGCCCAGGGCTAGGGCCGGGGTGAGCTGCCCGCCGTAGGCCCGCACCCCGCCGCCCAAAATCAGCAAGGCCAACTGCACCAGGAACAGGGTTCCCAGGAACGGCAGGGTCAGGATGGGGGAGGTGCCGAGCTGTACCCACGAGAGCCCGCTGCCCACTGCCTCCGGGAGCAGCAACAGCACCAGGGCCAGCACCAGACCAAACAGGGCGTGGCGAACCCCAAAAGCCAGCCGACGTAAAAAACGCCGCAAAAGCCGCTCGGCCTCGAGCCAGAGCGTACCCACCCCGGCGCACACCAGCCCGATGGCCAGGCCGAAGAAGAGCTGCGGCCATTCCAGCGGCCCTGGAGGGAGCTCGAGCAAGGGCCCGTACCCGTGGAAAAGGCCGTAAACGGTAAAACCAGCCAGGGCTCCAATCAAAGCGGGGGCCAGCGCACCGACCTCGAGGGCCAGCCCCCGGTAGACGATCTCGCTGGCTAAAAGCGCACCGGCCATGGGTGCGTGAAAGGCCGAGGCAAAGCCGGCGGCCATCCCGGCGAATGGCAGAAACCGGCTCGACTCCCCCAGGGGGATGCGCCGCCCCAGGGCGCTTCCCACCCACAGGCCCAGGGCGGCCATGGGCCCCTCGCGGCCCAGCGGAGAACCCGCCCCAAGCTGCACCAGGGAGCCGATGATGCCCCGAAAATACTCGCTGGCCCGCACCGGCTGGCCCGCGCGGTATGCGGCCAGGAGCCAGCCCAGCCCCCGGCCTGAGCCCAGGTAGCTCGAGGCCGCGAACAAAAGCGGCAACAGCAGGACCAGCCACCAGTAGCTAGGCCCACGAAAAACCTGGGACAACCCCCCCTCGCCGGGTAGGCCGGGCGGCAGGTAGCCCAGGGTTTCGCCCAGCAGATAGCGCTCAATTAGCCGTAGGATCAAAACAAAACCGGCTGCAAAGACGCCGGTCAGGGCCCCGACGAATGCGCTGTACAGGATGAGCGAGCCTATCTGCATAGAGTATTGGGCTGCTACCAGGCCCACTACCAGGATTGTACTTGGGAAACCGGCGTTCCGCGCGTGATGCGGGGCACCTCGAGCCCCAGCACCCGGTAGCCGTTGCGGGTGGCTGCCCGCACCAGCACCCTGGGGTCTACCTGGTTCCACAGGAAAAGGGCCTCGTTGCGCACGTCCAAATCGGGGCTGCTGCCGCGCGAGTCGGTGCCCAGGGCGGGCTCGAGCCGGTGCTTCAGGTACAGTTCCCAGGGCATCTGGCCGCACGCCAGCCCCTGGTTGCTGCGCGGACAGGCGACGATGCGGGTGCCCGACTGGGCCAGCATCTGCACCTCTTCCTCATCCACCTGCACGCCATGCACAATCGTCAGGTGCGGCCCCAGCACCCCCAGTTCGGCCAGATAGCGCACAGGGGTCAGGCCGGGAACGTCCTTATAGGCAGGAAACCCATACTGCAACAGGATTTCCTGTAGCGCCCCACCGCCCTGCGTCATCAAAACCGTTTCCTCGGGGCTTTCGGCCACGTGCATTTGCATGGGAAAGCCCTCGAGCTTGGCAATCTCGACCAGCTTCTTGAGCAGGCCAGCGCTCACGTTGTAGGGCGTGTGGGGTGAGATGCCCACCCGGATCAGGCTGTTTCGCTCGCGCCAGCTCGACAACTGCACAGCTATTTTGCGCGCCACCGAATCGGCCTGATCAGGGTTGCGGTTGATCACCTCCAGATACACCACCCCCGGTAGAGGGCTGTGCGCTACCAGCCACTCCACCATCTCCGGCCTGTAGGCGATATCCCCAAAGCCGCCCACCCCCAGCGCTTGTAACTCACGCAGGCCCTGTGCAACCGCCTCCATGTTGCGCTTGAGGCCATGCTCAATTACGTGCTTGATAAACTCGGGGTAGGCTCCGCGAAAATAAGGAGCGGTGGACAGATCCAGGTGGGTGTGGGCGTTGACCACCGGGGGCGTGAGGGCCTTGCCTTTGTGTACAAGCGGCGCACCTGGGTGGCTTTGTCGCAGTTCGGACAAGGGGCCTACGGCGGTCACCTGGCCGCCCACCACCAGCAGGCCCCCCTCGAGCATGGGGGTGCCAAAACCCACATACACCACATCAGCTGTCCAGATTTCCGGTTCAAGGGTCAGGGTTGCCTCCCAGTAACGCACCCGGCGGGCTGCTGCGGGGTCTTTCCGTCGCGTTGGGTCATTGGCCCTCCACCCGCTCCAGCACATAGCGGTTGGGGCTGCGCACAAAGTCTACGGCGCGGTAGCCCTGGGCAAAGTAATGCCCGAAAACTTCACGGCTGTGCATCCGCCAGGCCTGGGCCAGCGTGGGGTCGGTTTGCAGAATCTGGCCCCAGTCTTCGGGGATCTGCACCAGGATTCTTGGGTCGCGCAGGCCCAGGTAGGCCTCCACGGGCACCTGCTGCTCGAGGCGGTTGGCGAGTGGAAGGCCCGCTACCTCCGGGGTGGGGGCAGGGGCATAGATCCGCTGAAACACCCTGGGGGCGCGCAACTCCCACACCGCATAGGCCCGGTCGGAGGGGGCCCCGGCGTTGATGCCGCCCATGGGGCCGTAGCAGTTGAGGATGTAGCGATTGAAGGTGGCCCCCAGTTTGCGCAGGTTGAAATGGGCGTTGAGGCCCCGCAGCGGGTCGAAGGTCCAGACCACCCGCTCGTAGCCTTTGCTGAGGGCCCAGTCGCGCTGATACCGCTTTAGCAGCAGCCCAATCTGGCTGCCCTGCAATTCCGGCAAAACCCCGGCCATGTGCGAGTGGTGGTCGGTGGGGCGGTCGGTGGGAAAGCCGAAGATAAAGCCCACCAGCCGCTCGGAGGCGCTGGGCTCCTGGAGATAGGCCCCCGCCAGCAAGGCCCCCTCGTGCACCAGGGCCATCAGGGTGCCGCTGCGGACTGTGTCGTTGGGGTCGTTCCAGATGGCCTGCTCGAGCCGGGGAATTTGCATGATTTCCTCGGGTTCGTGCAGCTCACGGATCACAACGTTCATACGGCGCAAACTTAACTGCTCTTACCAATGTAAGCCGACTTCTCGGTGAGGCTTTGCAGCAGGTCGCGCTTGAGGGTCACGCCCAGACCGGGCCCCTGCGGTACGGGCATCAGGCCGCCGGTGGCCTCGAGCGGCTGCTCGATAATGTCCTCCTGCCAGTAGCGGCTGGCGCTGCTGGTGTCGCCGGGCTTGATAAACATGGGCAGGGTGGCTACGTGAATGTTGGCGGCCCGGCCAATGCCGGCCTCCAGCATCCCGCCCATCCAGACCGGCAGGCCGTAGCTCTGGGTGATGTCGTGAATTTTGCGGCTGGCCAGAATGCCCCCCACCCGCCCCGGCTTGAGGTTGATCACCCGCCCGGCCCCAATCTCCAGGGCTTTGCGGGCGTCCTCGGGCGAGGTGATGGACTCGTCCAGGCAGATGGAGGTGGAGATGGCCGCCTGCAGCTTGGCGTGGTCGAGGATATCGTCGAAGGCCAGGGGCTGTTCGATGTAGTCGAGCCGGGCAGCGTCCAGGGCCTTGAAGGTGGCGATGTCGTTGAGGCTGTAGGCCGAGTTGGCGTCCACGGTGAGGTTGGCCTCGGGGTAGGCCTCGCGCACCGCCAGGGCCAGCTTGACGTCCCAACCGGGCTTAATCTTGAGCTTGATGCGTCTGTAGCCATCGGCCAGCCCCTTGCCCACCTTCTCGAGGGTGGCCTCGAGGCTGGGCTCGATGCCCAGGCTGATCCCCACCGGAATCTCGGTGCGCACCCCACCCAGCACCTTCCAGAGGGGCTGCCCCAGGCTTTTGCACCACAGATCCCAGAAGGCCATCTCGAGGGCGGCCTTGGTCATCTTGTTGCCCCTGAAGCCGGCAATCTCGCCCCAGAGCTGCTCGGGGTTGGCGAAGTCTTTACCCAGCACCTTGGGGATCAAAAGCTCCTCCAAAAGCGCCCAGGCCCCCGGGATGGTCTCCTCCCGGTAGTGGGGGGTGTACTCCATCACGGTCTCGGCGTAGCCCTCGAGGCCTTCCCCATACAGTGTCAGAACGACAATGTGGCGCTGGGTCTGCTCCCCAAAGGAGGTCTCGAAGCGAAACTTGAGCGGCAAGGAGATATGGCGGAGCTCGGCGGCTTCAATTTTCATGCCCGTATGCTAACGCCCTAGAAGTCAAAAGCCCAGTGCGTCCCCAATCTATCAAAGAAGGTATTCACAAATGGTGTATCGTGAAAAATAGTACATAGATCACATCTTCCATGCCTCGAGCACAAACACTGGGCTCTCGGGGGTCAGGGGTTCTTTGTGAAAGCTGCCAAACAACCGGTAATCGAACCCAAAAGCCCGTAGCCAGCGCTCGAGCTCGTAGCGGGTGTAGTAGCGCTGGGTCAGGGTGTGGCGCTCGCGGCGAAGGGTGCCGCGGGGCGATACGGTATCCACCAGGTAATGGGTCATACGCATTTCGGCAGTATCGTTCACTTCGGCAAGCCTAAACGATACTACCGAAATGCTTTTCTACTCCCTTCGGTCGGCTTGAATCCTTCACCTCTGACTCCGTCCAACGGTGAAGGATTCAAGCGGAAATGGTATCAGTCCATAGGCGGGTATTGTACCGGCCACACAACGTTTGCCGGCGAACCCGAATCTGGAGAATATGGGTTTGCGCTAAACTAAGCTCATGATCAAACCCGGTGCCCAGCTCATGAGCATTGAGGAGTATTTTCGCACCGAACCGGGGCGTGAAGTTCGGCACGAGTACGTACACGGACATATTTATGCGATGGCTGGGGGCAGCAGTACCCACAACCGTATATGTGCCAACGTGGTGCACCTTTTGGTGGGACTTAACCTAGCCCATAACAAGTGCCGTGTTTACCCCAGCGACATGAAATTGCGCATCAGGGACGAAAAGGTCTACTACCCCGACGCAATGGTGGTGTGTCAGGGCCAGCTTCCCAACGAGTTTTACGAAACCGAACCGTGCTTGCTGGTGGAGGTGCTATCTCCCAGCACCAAAGATATTGACCAACGTGAAAAGGCCGATGTATACCGCAGCTTGCCCAGCCTACAAACCTACCTGATTGTGGATTCCGTGTCGCGCAGTGTCCGCCGCTACTGGCGCGAAGGTGAGGAATGGAGGGTGATGGACTACGTTCAGGACGGGGTAATTCCGTTGCCCTGTTTGCAAGGGGAGGTGAGCCTCGAGCAGATCTACCGGGGCATCTTGTAGCTCAGGGGGTCGGCCCCAGCCGCTCTTTGCCGAAATAGGGCTGTACTGCCTTGGGTACGTTGACCGTGCCATCTTCGTTCTGGTGGTTCTCCAGCAGCATCACCAGGATGCGGGGGGTGGCCAGGGCAGTGTTGTTGAGGGTGTAGGCATAGCGCACCTTGCCATCGGCGTCGCGGTAGCGCAGGTTGGCCCGGCGGGCCTGCCAGTCGAGCAAGGCCGAGCAGGAGTGGGTCTCGCGGTAGCGGTTTTCGCTGGGAACCCAGGTTTCCAGGTCTACCTGGCGGTATTTGCCCAGACCCATATCGCCGGTGGAGACTTCCAAGACCCGGTAGGGCAGCTCGAGCGCCTGCAAAATGCTCTCGGAGATGCTCAGCATGGTGTCGAACCACTTATTCGACTCCTCCAGGCTGGCCGTGCACAGCACGTACTGCTCAACCTTGTTGAACTGGTGTACGCGCATCAGGCCGCGCACATCCTTACCTGCCGAGCCGGCCTCGCTGCGGAAGCAGGGGGATAGGGCGCAGTAGGTTTTGGGGAGTTCGTCTTCGGACAGGATCTCCCCGGCGTGCAGGTAGTTGAGCAGCACCTCGGCAGTACCGGCCAGAAAGGCGTCCTCGCCGTCCACTGAGTACACCTGGTCGCGGGCGGTGGGAAACTGGCCGTGGCCAAAAAGCACCTCTTCTTTGGTAAGGCTGGGGACGCTCAGGGGCGCGAAACCCGCCCGCACCATCTGGTCGAGGGCGAAGCGCAGCAGGGCTTGCTCGTAGATCATCAGGTCGCCCCGCAGGATGTACGAGCGCGAACCCGAGACCTTGGCGGCGCGCTCGAGGTCGGCCCAGCCGTTTTTCTCCATCAGGGTTACATGGTCCAAGGGCTCAAAAAGGAAGATGCGGGGGTTGCCGTGGACTCGAGTCTCCACATTGAACGAGTCGTCGGGCCCCACCGGCGCACCCTCCCAGGGGATGGTGGGGGTGAGGTACAGCAGGTTCTTGAGCTGGCCCTCCAACTCCCGCAACTGTGGCTCGAGCTGGGCCAACTGCTGGCCAATCTCCTTGCCCTTTTCGATCAGGGCGGCGCGTTCTTCGGGCCGGGCCTTGCTAACGGCCTTGGCGTTGGCGTTGCGTTCGGCCTGTAGCTGCTCGGTTTTTCGCCGGAGTTCGGAAACCTGAGCGTCCAGGGCGAGCAAAGCGTCGAGGTCGAGTGTCCCCCCCTTCTGCTCGAGGGCCCTGCGGACGATTTCGGGGTTTTCGCGGATGAATTTGATGTCGAGCATAACGATATCCAGGAGCGAGGGTTGGGGGTCAGAAATTAGCGCCTGACCCTATACCCTCGAGTGTTATACCAACTCTGCGCGTGAATGGCGCATAAAGTGCCCCTCACTTGCCGCGCCAGATAGGTTCCGGCTTGGCCGGAATCGCGTAAGCGACTATGCCTCTGGCGCGTCCGAGGTTCTCTTTCCCGATCTTTTGGGTCCTTCATAAACAGGTTTGTAATTACTCTATGACCCTTGGTACTTTGAACTGGCCGTCTTCCTGCTCGATGGCCACCGATAAGGCTTCTTGCTGGCTCAGCGAGGGGCGGGTTTCGTCGGGCCGTAGGCGGTTGGTGATCTCTACCGGGCGGGCCATCTCGCTCAGCCCTTCGGTGTCGAGGTCGCCCAACTTCTCGAAGAACGCCACCACCGAGCGCAACTCGCCCTCGAGCTTGGCCTCTTCCTCCGGGGTGAGGGCCAGCCGCGAAAGCTTGCCAAGGTTTTTGATTAGTTCTGGAGTAATCTCCATAGACTTCATTCTAACCCTGGCATGGGTTAGTCTACCGGCATGTCGCCGGAAGAGTTCAAGCGTTTGGGCTATCAACTAATAGACTTTATCGCCGAGTACCGCGCCGGAATCGAATCTATGCCGGTAATGTCGCAGGTTCAGCCGGGAGACATCAAATCGCTGTTTCCGCCAAACCCGCCGCAACAGGGGAGGGGGTTCTCTGGCCTGCAAGACGACCTTCGGGCTTTGTTGCCGGGCCTGACCCACTGGCAAAGCCCCAACTTTTTTGCTTGGTTTCCCTCCAATGCCCCCCTGTCCTCGGTTCTGGCCGATATCGTAGCGACCGGCCTCGGCCAGACCGGCATCACCTGGCAGGCCAGCCCAGCCCTGACCGAAGTGGAAGAGGTCATGAACGACTGGCTGCGCCAGATGTTTGGCTTGCCCGAAACATTCAAGGGTGTGATTCAGGATACCGCTTCAACCGGCACTTTTGTGGCGCTTCTGACCGCCCGGGAGTGGGCTACCCAACAGTGCCAGGACCGAGGGGGGCTCCAGGCCGAGGCACAGCCGCTCACGGTTTATGTTTCCGATCAGGCCCATAGCTCGGTTCCCAAGGCTGCGCTGCTGGCCGGGTTTGGACGCGACAACCTGCGCCTGATTGAAACCGACGATGCCCATGCCATGCGCCTGGATAGGCTAGCGGCTGCTATAGAGCATGACCTTGCCCAGGGGCGTAAGCCCTGCGCGGTGGTGGCTGCTATCGGAACTACCGGCACCACCGCCATTGACCCCCTGCGCGGCATCGTGGAGCTGTGCCAGCAGCATGGCATCTGGCTGCATGTGGATGCAGCCATGGCCGGTTCGGCCATGATTTTGCCGGAGTGCCGCTGGATGTGGGAGGGGGTGGAGTATGCCGACTCCATCGCCATCAACCCGCACAAGTGGCTGGGGGTGGCCTTTGACTGTTCGCTTTACTACGTGCGTGAGCCGCAACACCTGATCCGAGCCATGTCTACCAATCCCTCCTACTTGCACTCCGCTGCCGATGGCCAGGTCAAAAACTACAAAGACTGGGGCATCCCACTGGGGCGGCGCTTCCGGGCTCTCAAGATTTGGTTTACCCTGCTCGACCAGGGTGTGGAGGGTTTGCAGGCCCGGTTGCGGCGGGACCTTGCCAATGCGAAGTGGCTCGAGGCCCAGGTCAAGCAAATGCCCGGCTGGGAATTGCTCGCACCGGTACCCCTCCAGACCGTTTGTGTGCGCTACAATCCGGGCGGCCTGAGCCCCGAGCAACTGGACCGGCATACCCTGGACTGGGTGGCTCGAGTCAACCGCACAGGCCGGGCCTTCGTGACGCCTGCCATGCTCAAGGGGCGCTGGATGATACGGGTCTCGATTGGAGCCGAAACGACCGAGCACAGCCATGTTGAAGCCCTGTGGACCCTGATGCAGCAAGAAGCGCAGAAGGTTGAAGTTGACCGATAAAACTTCCAATTTTGAGCCGCTGGTGACTGAAGACGGCTCCCTCACGCTGGTGCATCCGGTTTTTGGGGAGGCTTATAGCTCCAAGTATGGGGCCTGGATGCAGGCCAACGAACTCTATTTGAAGCTCACCCAGACCCACCGGCACCCTTCGCCCAGGGTGCTGGAAATCGGCTTTGGGCTGGGCTTTAATTTTCGGGCTACGCTGGAAAACTGTCTTAGCCGCGGGGTGGCTTTCGAATATTTGAGCTACGAGGCATTTCCGGTTGATCGGAAAACGTTGGCGTTGTTGAGGACGCCCATCTCACCACCTGCACAGGCGATTTGGAAGGCGCTCCTAGCACGCTGGCCGGCCCAGGCGGTGCCGTCGGTGGTTTTGGCTGGGGAATGGGGACGCCTGGAAATCCGCTTTGAGGACGTAACCCACGCCGAGTATCCCCTGGCCTGGGCGAGTGCCATCTACCTCGACCCTTTCAGTCCGGAAGTAAACCCAGCGCCCTGGGGGCTTGATAATTTACGGAGGCTATACGCTTCTGCACGGCAAGGCGCTTACCTAGCCACCTATTCGGTGGCAGGGCAGTTCCGTCGCGCTTTGGGCGAAGCTGGTTTTGCGGTGCAAAAGGTACCCGGCATCGGCAAGAAACACTGGTCGCAGGCGCAGCGACTTTGATACCGGTTCCGCTTGAACCCTGCACCTTTGGATGTAATCAAAGTTGAGCGGTTCAAGCTGACCGAAGGGAGTAGGAATGCATATGAAGCGTCAGTTCGGAAATAGAAAAGCAGAATAAACCTGTGAGGAACGGCAGACTCACGCTAAGGCGTAGTGGAGGTACTGGCTGTCCTTCGGCCAGCTAGGAGGGGTGGGTTCCGAGGTTGTTCATGCGTTCTGTGATTGCATGGACTGGTGCAGAACAAACCCCACCCTACCCACCCCTAGGCGGTAGGGGTGGACTTTACGATGCCGCCCGGCTGATTGACGGGTTTTTAACCTTCGGCTCAGCTTTTTCAGCTTGTTGGATAACTTCGAACTGACGTTATGAAGGAAAAGAGGGGTGGCTCTTGGCCAGCCCTCTTCTTCCATGTCCTAAAAACCGATATTCACTCCAAATGCCCCGCCCAGACCAAAGGTGCTGGGCCCTGAGAAGAATAACATCGGGTGTACCTCAACAAAGAAACCGATGAGCGGCAGGCCCACGTTGAGATACGTTCCGATCACTCCCCTGGCACCCAAACCCCCGGCGGTGGAACCCTGGCTGAGCAGCGAAACCGTGGTACCCGTCGCGTAAAACAGACCCGCTCCAGCATACAGGTCGGTGAGGGGTACGCTAAAGAGCACATCGGCGCCCCCACCCAGCGAGGCCGGGCCACCAGTGAAGAAGTTTGCCCCGGCATAGACCCGTCCATCCAACAGCAAAGGCACCAGGGGCAGGCGAACCCCAGCATTAATCCCAAAAGGGCTTCCGGCGGTTACCTGTACGCTCTGGGCAAAAGCAGGGGCTAGGAGTAAAACCAACAGAACCAGCAGTCTACGCATGTCCAAACCTCCGCGCTGAGTATACGGGTCATTTCTGGCAAGTTGCTGTGATGAATGGCCACCACCGTTGATATCTCAGCATAATTCGCTCCAGCACTCCCAACGACCACAGACTACTTTGGGGTTGGTATATGCGTTTTTCCCGAAACACTTCCGGCGATAGCCAAAGGGCAGACCATATCGCCCACGGCGAATCCAAAATCTGGTGCTTGCCAGGTGCGCTGGGGTCTGGCGGGATGGACGAGCTGGGATTTAACGTCTACGAGTTTGGTGCGCGAGTTACGAGCGGGCCACGGGTTTCTGTAAAAGCTCTGCAATCTGTACTGCGTTCAGGGCTGCCCCCTTGAGCAACTGATCGCCAGCCACAAAAAAGTCCAGGCCGTTGTCAAACACCAGGTTTTTGCGGATTCGACCGACTTCCACATTAAATTTGCCGGTAGCGGTAAGGGGCAGCGGATAGCGCTTGTTGGTCGGATCGTCCACCAGGTCCACACCGGGGGCACTGGAGAGCACTTCCCGTGCCGCTTCCGGACTGACCGGACGCTCAAATTCCACCGTTACGGCTTCGGAGTGAACCCGAAGCGTGGGAACCCGCACGGCCGTGCAGGAAACCTTGATTTGCGGGTCGCCCATGATTTTCTGGGTCTCCCACAGTACCTTCATCTCTTCTTTGGTGTAGCCATTCTCCTGAAAGGCATCTATGTGTGGAATAACGTTGAAGGGCAGCGGGTGGGCAAAGGTTTTGTGTTCGACCGGCAGTCCGGCCAGGAACTGCCGGGTTCCGTGCAGTAGCTCTTCCATGCCGCTGGCACCTGCTCCCGATGAGCTCTGGTAGGTGCTGACTATGACACGTTTGGCACCAAAGGCCTTGTGAAGCGGGTAGAGGGCCATTACCAGGATGGCAGTGGTGCAGTTGGGGTTGGCGATGATGTTTTTGTGGCCCTGGATGGCGTGTGCATTGACCTCTGGAACAATCAGCGGTACCTCGGGGTCGTAGCGGAAAGCCGAGGAGTTGTCTACCACCACCGATTGCCGGGCCCAGATGGGGGCGTATTGCTTGGAGACACTACCCCCCGCGCTCGCCAGTACGATCTCCACCGGCAAGGGGGTCTCGGGCAGCGCTTCGATGGGGATTTCCCTGCCCCGAAACTTCTGGCTCTTGCCCGCCGAACGAGCCGAAGCATAAAGCCGCAGCTCTGAAACCGGAAAATTGCGCTTTTCCAAGACGTTTAGCAGTTCTTGCCCAACCGCTCCGGTAGCCCCTACGATTCCAATCTTCATGGCATGCTCCTTAGGGAAACAAAAAACCCGCCCGGGTAGGCAGGTAGAGGCGACAACTCCGTTGAGCTGCCGCCTAAGTGGTAGTGGTGGTATACCAAGCCATCTAGATAAATATAGCCCTATACCAACTGGAAGTCAAACCTAACTGCGATTTCGAAAGAAGGCCGCTGGTTTTACGCAGCAGCGTACTGTGGCTCCGCTGGCTCTTGTTTTTAGGGCGATTAATGGAGACTGTTTTCCCAAACTCAACACGAGTGGGGTTGCCGTGCAAACTAGGGATTCTGGCTGGGTTGCACCTGCTATCTGAACCGGGATAGGACAGATGGCACACGGGATTGTGAATAGTTGTGAGCAGCAGCTATACTAGGTTCTGTTGAGCAAAACGTCCTGTTGAGCAAAAGCGGGCTGTTTCGCAAAGCATACCTATCGTACCTTTGGTTGAGTCGGGAAACATTTAGCTGTGGCTGTTTCACCTATGATTTGCCCCCGCTGTGGTCATACCAATGCTGCCGGTGAGGAGAGCTGTGCTCGCTGCGGGAATACTTTGTTGCCGGGTGGAACCTTTGTACAAGAACGGCGCTGGGTAAGCGCGGTGTTCTTCGATCTGTCTCGCTTTACCGAGTATGCGCTGGCCCACCCGCTCGAGGATACCTGGCAGGCGGCCAATACCGCACTACAGACGGCGGCCAACCATGTGCGGCTGTATGGTGGACACATAGATAAGTTCTTTGGGGATGGCTTCTTGGCGGTGTTTGGGGTTCCGCGCAGCCAGGAGTCGGACGCGCGTGCGGCACTGGAAGCTGCCCAGGCCATGGTGGCCTCGAGCACCCTGCCGGGACGGGCGGGCGTTGCCAGCGGGCTGGTTCTGCGCACCCCTCTGGGCGGGGGGTTGGCGGGAGATCAAACCGTACTGGGGCCTGCGGTCAATCTTTCCCAGCGTTTGTCACAGGCAGCGCCGCCCGGCGAAGTCTGGTGTGATGCCACTACCATGCGCTTGATTCCGGGTGTGCTTACCGAAGCGCTTTCCCCCCAGCCACTCAAGGGCTATGCGGAACCGCTGGTGCCTTTTCGTTATGTGGGTTTGCGCTCCGATCCACCCGATGCGCTTGGGCGTGACCGCGAGGTGCGTATTTTGCAACACGCTTTGGAGAAGGTTCGCAGCGGGGCCGGGCGGCGGGTGATTTTGTACGGGCCAATGGGGGTGGGCAAATCGCACCTGGCGCAGCATTTTGTCGAGACCTTGCCCGAAGGTGTGCGGGGTGTGATAGCACCGCGCCTTACCACGGGTGTGGCCCTGCGCTATGCCCTGCGCCAGGGATTACAAAAGCTGCTGGTGGATGGCCTCTCCCGGCTAAGACAGCTCGAGCTGCCCGAGCATCTGCGCACCATCCTGGATTTTAGTATCGGCATCGAGGAGCACCCCGGCCTGCCCTCCGATGAACTGGACAGCCTGCTGGTGCAAACCTGGTGGTCGCTGCTGGCACGGATTGGCCAGGATAGCCCCATCGTGGTGGTGTTGGAGGATTTGCACAATGCCGACCCCACCGTGCTCGAGTTCACCCGGAAACCGGCTCCGCCGGGGGTTCTGTTGCTCTTGGTTGCCCGACAAAACCGCTGGGAAGCCCACGAGGACCTAATACCCCTTCCCCTGGAGCCCTTGTCGCTGGAGGATACCCAGCGCCTGATTTTGCGTGCTCGGCCCGATCTTGGCCCGGCCACCAGTCTGCATCTGGCCGAGGCCAGTGGCGGGTATCCGCTGGCTATACAGGCCCTGAGCCTGACCAGCAGCGGCGAGCCCGAGCCCATCCCGCTCTATCAGCCCCGGCTGGATAGTTTGCCCAGGCTGGCCCGGGTGGCCCTGCAAGCGGCGGCAGTCCTGGGTTCCGCGGCCCCGCCGGAGTTGGTACGTCACCTGGTAGGGGAGGAAGCCGACCTGACCCGCCTGGTGGGGGAGGGTTTCCTCGAGGCCGATGAGAACGGGCAGTTGCGTTTCGCCATACCCTGGCTGCGCGAGGCCACCTTGGGCCAGGTAGGAGGTCAGCAGGTGCAGAACTGGCACCAGCAGGCGGCCCGCTGGTACCAGCGCCAGGGTCGCCTGGCCGAGGCCGCCACCCACCTCGAGGCCGCCGGTGATACAACCACGGCTTACCGTATGTGGCGGGTGGTCGCACAACAAGCCTGGAACGAGGAACGCTACTCGGGGGCCATACTGGGCTACCTGGAGGCGCTGCGCCTGGCCGAGGGCAACGTGCGCTGGCAGGCGGCGCTCGAGGCTGCCGAAGCCCACCTGGCCCTGGGCCGCTATGCGGAAGCCCTCGAGCTGGCCAGCTTTCCGTTGGAGAGCCCAGATTTGCCGGTCTCGGTACGTCAACGGGTCTGGGCTATTCGCCTGGAGGCCAGCCTGGCCCTGGGTCAAGCCGACTTGATCGAACCCCCGACGCCCGAGGAGATTACCGAGCCGCGTCTGGCCCTGGCCTTGGCCCGTACCGTACCCATCGAGCGGGCTCGGGCTTTGCTGGAAGGACTGCCCGCCAACCTCGAGGGAACCGCCGCGCTAGTGCGTGCAAGGGCCTGGCTGCGGTCTGGGGAGGTTGAACGGGCTCAGGCGGAATGCGAAGCCTACCTTCGGGAGTATGCCAGCAGTCCCGCTGAGTGCTTTGAAGCCCGCCAGATTTTATCGGAAACCCTCTGGCGGCAGTTCAAACTGGGGGAAGCGCTAAAAGCCCTGGGTCAGCCGCCCAGCGACGTATTGCCCGCCTGGTTTAGCAGCCTGTACAACGGTAGCCTGGCGGCCTTTCAACTGGATTTGGGAGCGCTCGAGGTAGCGGCAGCGTTGATAGAAGAGAGCCTGTTGTTGCTCGAGGGCGCACCGACCTGGGTCATCGAACGGGTGAGTCGTGTTCGCCTGCGCTTCCTGATCGAGTCGGGCCAGCTCGATGATGCCATTTACTTTGGTGAATCGGCAGTGGCCCGGGTTCCTTCACCCGGTCTCTTGTCGCTTCTGGCGCTGGCTTATGCCCTGGCCCCCGGCCAGCAGAACTGGCTGATGCTGCAAAGGCTGGTTCGCGGTCTGGAAGATTTAGATAACCTGGAAGTGGATGCTGTATGTCAACTGGCCTTGGGGCTTCGCATGTGGTACCTGGGCCAGGATGGGTTTGCCCATCTACGCCGGGCAGTGCTCCTGGCGCGTCGGAGCCACAACCCTGGATTTTATTTTCACGCACTTTTGGCCCTGGCCCTGAGCCAGCAGAACCATAGCCCTAAAAAAGCCCTTGCCCTCTCGCAATACCTGCTAAGCCAAACGGCAGGTTGGGGCTTCGAATTACAGCACGGATACTCTCGCCTTCTTCGGGCCCAGCTCCTTCTGGCCGAAGGCCGCGAACCTACTGGCCTTCTGGAATTCGAGGCCAAAACCCCCTTGGCCCAGCTTTGGAAAACCTTGCTACTGGGGGTTGTTCAGGGGAAAAAGCCAGTTCTCAAAGCCCACCATTTCAGGGGACTGGGGATCCTGGGCATATGGGCTAGGTGGTTTTTCTGCGAGCGGGTCCCCTACCTGGAAGTGCGCTCTAAACTGTCAGAGTGATACCGATTCTCCTGGCAGTGGGTGCAAATACGTGGGTTGCTGTGAAGGCCAAAGGGCGAGGCTTCCCAAGGGGGCGTTGACTATGCTGAGTAAAGACGGCTGAGCCCGTCGAAGCCAGTTCTACGCCAGGAATCGCTGTGAGCTCGAGTTTAGAGAGGTTCAGTGGCAGGCAAACCAGGCCGGGAACTAAAGTCAGTGGTTGTTGACCTTTAGTTTTGGCTTGCCTTTCTCGCCGACGCGTTAGAATGAAGCTCTAACTTTTATGGATGACCAAAGCGCCCATGTCATCGAGCTAATTCGCTCCCGAATGCCCATTCAGGAGCTGGTGGGGCGCTATGTGGCCCTCAAGCCGAGTGGCAAGGGCACCTGGAAGGGTTTGTGCCCATTCCATCAGGAAAAAACGCCCTCTTTTACAGTTCATGAGGCCAAGGGGCTGTGCTATTGCTTTGGCTGCAAAAATGGCGGTGACATTTTTGCTTTTCTACAGAAGATCGAGGGCATTGAGTTCCGGGAGGCTCTGGAGCGCCTCGCCCAGGAAACCGGCGTCGAGTTGCCGCAGTACAGGGGCCGAACCTCGGCTCGCAAAGAGGCCCTGCAAGTCTTGGAGCTAGCCCAGGCTTACTTCCGCTCCCACCTAGGGGGCCAAGCCCTGCAATACCTGCAAGCACGCGGCTTGACGCCCGAGTCCATCGAGCGGTTTGGTCTGGGTTATGCGCCGCAAAGCTGGGATAGCCTCATCAAGTATCTCCACAGCCAGGGAGTGAGCCCGCAGGAGGGGCTGGAAGCTGGGGTGCTGATGGAGCGCGAGGGACGTTTTTTTGACCGCTTCCGACACCGGGTTACGTTTCCCATCCTCGATCCTTTGGGCCGCATTGTGGCCTTCACGGCCCGAGCCCTTTCCAAGGACGACAACCCCAAATACCTCAACTCGCCCGAGACCGTCCTGTTCAAGAAAAACCAGCTCCTTTATGGCTATCCCCAAGCCCGCGCCTCGATTCGGGAGCGGCAGCGGGCAGTGGTGGTGGAGGGGCTTTTCGACGTGATTGCACTGCATCAGATGGGCTTTACGGAGGCCGTGGCGGTGCTGGGTTCTTCGCTATCTGCCGAGCAGGCCCACCTCCTGAAGCGGGCAGATGCCGCCGAGCTATACTTTTCCTTCGATGCCGATGAGGCAGGGCGCAAGGCCACTTTGCAGAGCCTGAACCTAGAGATTGCCAAGAGCTTTGTGGTTCATGCGGTGCTGCTCGAGGGGGGCAAGGATCCCGGCGATTTGCTGTTGCAGCCCGACGGCAAGAATCGCTATGAGGAGGCCCTGCGGTCGGCACTGCCCGAGGTGGAGTACCGCTTTGAAGAAGCCGCACGAGGATTGGATCTGCGCCGTGCCGAGCACAAGCAAAAAGTTCTCGAGGCGCTGATGCCGCGCCTGGTCTCGAGCGAACCCTTCGACCGGGTGGTGGAGAAATTGAAAGCCAAGGTGATCGGCGCGCTGGAGCTTTCGCCCCGTGCGCTGGAAGACTACCTGGCTCGCAGCCGGGAGCCCCGCCGTGGACGGTCTGAAGCCCGTGCACCAGGAGGCTTACCACGGCCCGATATGGCGGCCAGCATCGGGCTGAACCGCCCCGACCTCACCGAAAAGCGCCTTTTGCGCGAGCTGGATGTGATTGCCCTGTTGTACTCGGTGCCCGAGGAAGAGTTTGTGCAGTGGTCGCTTTATGTCGAAGACCATACCTGGCCCCCCGAGGGCAGTCTGTTGGCCGACTTCATGCAAGCGGCCCGTCTCGAACAAGGTAAAAACCGCATCCTTAAACATTTTGAGCAGCGCGGTGAAGGGGCTCGGCTGATAGATGTGCTGATGAAAAGCCCTAGCTTTGAGCGCATAAACCTAGAAGCCCACCTGACCGTCGCGATGGCAAGGGTGCGCGAGGTGTACTACGAAATGCGTCTGGACAAGCTCAAAACCCAACTTAAATCCACCAGCGACCTAGATGAGGTGCGTGCCTTGACCAAAGACATCCAAGAAGTATTGCAGGCCATCGAGGCCGAGCGACGGGTCTACAAGCGCTAGTTCGGCGCAAATTCTACTGGCAGGCTACTGGGGAAATTGCGCCAAAAAAGGGGTCGCAACGCCGGACAGTTTTGCAGATGCATCGCGGGGCAACCAAGTGAGTTTGCACGGGTGTATCCGTGATGCAAAAAGCCTCATAAGAGCGTACTTTCTTAGCAGGCTCGGCCTGGGAGTCTTTCTGATAAAATTTAGCAAAGTTTTAGGCCTTTGGTTATGAGTACCCTCGAGCGCCTCTCCTCGCCGCACCAGTGGGATGCGCTGAGTGCTGAGCCGAGCCTGGATCTGCTGGCATTATTGCAGGCTTTGCCTACCTCACCCTTAAGAGAGGCACGACAGGCCTATGTGCTGCTGATGCTGGGCCGCTTGAACGAGGCACAAAAACTTTTGGATGGGGCAGGGCAGCACCCGCTGCTACAGGCCGTGCAGATGGCAATCTGGGTGGAGCAGCACCGCTTTACTCAGGTGCTCGAGGCTGCTCCCTTAAGCTTGGTCAGCTTGCCTGAGATGCTAGGACACGAGGCCCAGACCCGGGTCTGGCTCGAGCAGTCCAAAGCGCAGTTTCATCTTTGTCAGTACCGCGAGGCCTGGAAACTTTCACGACAAGCGGCGGTTCAGGCGCGGAAGCTGGGAATGTCTTCGCTCGCGCTGGTCTGCGATCTGCACGCTGATGAATGCTTCACCGCACTGGACGAGTCGGGGCTCGATCTCTCCCTCTACGAACAGACCTTGCGCCTACAGGTAGAAACCGCACCTTCGCAGGAGTCGCGGGTGATGGCCTATATGGCACTGGTGCGGCTCTTGTCCCGGCAGGGTATGTACGACAAAGCTATGCGCTTTACCCTCGAGGTGCCAAAACCGCTCAATGGCAAGCACTTTGTGGAGCTAATGCTGGTGCTTAACCGGCTCGACGATGAAAGCGATTGGCGCGAGTTAGAGCCTCGTTACCAGGGCCGCCTACACGCCATCGAGGGCTTATTGAGTCTGGATGCAGCATTTATCCTAAGCGGCCCACCGCCCGATCCCAGCTTTCACCCCCGACCAAGAGCCGAGTGGAACATTGCCTTTGGCTGGGCTAAGTTGAACCGAGGTGAGTACAGGGCCGCGCTGGATTACTTCCAGACGGCTTTTATCCCACGCTGCGAGTGGGACATTCGATTTGTGCGCGACATGGGCTTGTTGGAGCTTTATGTGTCGGCCCCAGAGATCATGGTCGAGTACGATCTCGAGCTTTTGATCCAGGAGACCCAAGCCTTATTAGTCGAGCGTATCAGTCCGCAGTCCCTCATCTTGCGCTTGATTCCACGGGCGATGCCCCACGCCACGACCTTATTGCTGGCGTTGCCCAATTCATGTCTAGCGCTACATGCATCGGCCCAGAATCAGCTCTTGCTGGTGAATCCAGCGGGTCTGAGTATTGCTGGCGTCACCCACGCCAACACTTCGGCGCTGGTGAAGCTGCTCGAGGGCGACACCGAAGGTATGACCCCAGGTGCCCTACGTACCAACCGTCACCGCCTCAACCTGTTCCTCCAGCAGTTTGGGCAGCCTACCGTGGTGCGAGGCCGGCTGGTTTGGACAGCAATCCAACACCTCGCCAGCAGTGCCGAGGATGCCGCGCTATGGCAGGAGGTGCGCGCACGGTATGCTCGAGCGTTTTCGTATGCTCCATAACTTTAAGTTTTATAGCTCCCTGTAACGCGACTGGGTTGCTGTAACGCAACCATAACACCCCTGTCACCAAGATGAGCGGATGACAGGAGGTAAGGAATGGTAAAGATAGTCCTGGGTGCGGGCAGGATTGGGCGCCATGCGGTCTTGCTGGCGCTGGTTTTGGTTGGATGGGGCTGCAAGGGTGGTGATACCCACCCACCCACCATTGTGAGCAGCGTACCGGCTAACGGTGCTACCGATGTCGCCTTGAGTGCTAAACTCTCTATCACTTTCTCCAAAGAGATGAACCAGGGTACGGTAGTGGTGAGCGTTAGCCCTGCGCTTAGCCTGGGCACACCGGTATGGAACAACCCTAGCTCGGTGGTCTACGACCCTTCCGATCTGGCGCCCGGCACCAGCTACACAGTGAGTGTAGAAGGTAAGGATCAAGCAGGTAACAACCTCTCCGGAAACAAAACCATCACCTTTCAGACCATCCCCCCACCCGACAACACCCCGCCCGCCACCCCCAGCGGGGTCAAGGCCACCGCGGGCGACGGTGAGTTCTTTGTGGACTGGAACCCCGGTACTGAGCCGGATCTAGCTGGCTATACGGTCTATGTGGGTTCTGCTGCCGATGCTCTGGTTCCCATCTTGTTTGTGGAGAAACCCGCTGCACTGGCCAGGGTGACTGGCCTCGAGAACGGCAAGACCTACTTCTATGCGGTGGACGCTCAGGACACCAGCGGAAACCGCTCGGCACGATCTGCCACCGCCAGTGTGACCACCAAGGACATGGTAGCCCCCACCCTGGCCTCCTCCGAACCTGCGAACGGGGCGCAAGACCTGATGCTGGTGCCTGCGTTGCGCTTCACCTTCTCCGAGCCTATGGACACTGCCTCAGTGGAGATCGGGATGTGCGTTAGCACCAACCCCCCCGCCACCGCCACCTGCGCCACCCCCACCGCGGTGAACTTCGGTGCACCTACCTGGAGTGAGGGCGACACGGTGGCCCGGTTTACCCCCACCGACCAGCTCCAAAGCGGCAAGACCCACGTGCTGGTAATCTCGGCCCGGGATAAAAGCGGCAACCTGCTTTCGGGACCCAATACCGTGGCCTTCTCGATGCGGGCCACCCCCGACACCACCCCGCCCATCGTAGTCTCGCGCAACACCGGCAGCACCCCCACCACTGGCCAGGGCTTTGTAGAGCTCACCTTTAACGAGGCCATGGACCAGCAGTCGGTGCAGGCGGCCTTCCTAAGCCAGCCGGCTATGGCTTGTAGCTGGGTCTGGACTGGCAACACCGCCCGTTGCAACGGTGCGCTCGTGCAGCTCTCCAACTACACCGTTACCCTCGGTATCGGGGCCAGGGACTCGGCGGGCAACGCCATGCTGGCCCCCTACCAGTTCGGCTTTACCACCCCCAACTTCAACCCCCGGGTGCTGAGCTTCACCCCCTCGAGCCGCTTCGGACCGCCGATTAATGTCTCGCCCACCTCACCCATCGTGCTCAATTTCTCCGAGCCGATGGAACAGCCCAGTACCCAGGCGGCCTTCGAGGTCAGGGTGGGTACCACCCTCATACCCGGTGCTTTCACCTGGAATACCGAGGGCACCCAGATGACCTATACCCCCAGCAGCTCTTACGGCTTTGGGGCCACCGTGAGCTGGAAGCTCGGTACCGGGGCAATGGAACTCGGCAGCGGGCGCGAGGTTCGCCTGCATATCCCCGCCGAAGTGAGTGGCTCGTTTACCACTCGATCTGTTATTGGCCCCTAGGCCCAGGAGAGAGCTATGCGCAAACTGTTTTTGGTTATCTTTATGGCTGCGCTGGCAGCCTGCCAGACCTCACAGCCACAACAACTTCCTTTGCCCACGGTAAGTGAAGATACCAGCCTCAAGCCCGCCAAACCATCGCTGCCACCCCTAGAAGACGGCCAACCCCGTCCCCTGGCCACCGTCCGCGATGCCAAGGGCAACCAAGCCGACTTTGTGGAGAACGAACTGATCGTCTCAACCGACGACACTGCTGCCTTAAACGCCTTCTTGGGGCGCTGGCAGGGTGTGGTGCTCAAAACCTTCGACCCCGCCCCAGCGGGCCTCACCGGCATGAGCAAGCAGCACCTGGTGCGGGTCAAGGCCGATGCCGCCGACACCGCCAAGCTCTCCGCCGACCTGCGCACCCTGGACAAGGACAGCCGGGGGGCGCTGGCCGTGTCTAGTGGGGCGGGCCACAAGCTGCTGGCCGCTGCCGCCCGCGAGGGGGCCAGCGGCCTGAGCGTGGGGGTCAACTGGGTCAGTCAAGGAAGTGTGTTCTCCGACCGGGCTACTGCCGAGGCCCCCAGCGGCGACACCCTGAGCGGGGTGGCCTACACCGTTAATGCCTTCAACTGGCCGCACATGAACAGCGGCGGGGTGAGTGTGCAGGACATCGGGGTGGCCGAGGCCTGGCGGGCCTTGGAGGCCGCGGGGAAAATCTCCAACCGGGTCAAGATCGGCATCCTGGACATGGGCTTCCAGCCCGACGCCGACTTCCCCCCCGGCTGGTTCGCCATCTCCAACGTGCCGCTGCGATCCGCTATCGGTACCCCCAACCTGCTGTCCTGCTCGGGCGGCAACGACTGCCCCTGGCACGGCACGGCGGTGGCCCATGCAGCAGCCGGGGTAGCCGACAACAACCACGGGGCGGCGGGCTCGGCGGGGCCGGTGGCCGACTTGGTGCTGGTCTATACCTCCTACGACCACTTCAGCGCCATCACCGCGCTCTCCGAGGCCCGCATCGCCGGGGCCAAGGTGATCAACATGAGCTACAGCGTGCCCATCCCGGCGGCGCTGGCCTGGAGCGCGATCCCGCTGGAGGTGGCCACCCGGGCCATCCGATTCAGCGGGGCCTTGATCTTTGCCTCGGCGGGCAACGACGGCAAGAACGTCGAGGCCGAGGACTGCTTCGTCGTTTGTTGGGAGGAGACCTGGCACGTGCCCTGTGAGAGCGGTGGGGTGATCTGCGTGGGCGGGCTGGCAGTCAACTCTAAGAACCGCGCCTCCGGCTCCAACTTTAGTTCCGATGACGGCGGCGACGACGACGGCGACGTGGAAATCTTTGCGCCCTACAGGCTTTGGGTCGGCCCCGACCCCGACAACCCGGCCAACCACGCCCGGCCCATCAGCGGCACCAGTTTTTCCAGCCCCTTCGCCGCCGGGGTAGCGGCCCTAATCTGGGCGGCCAAGCCCTCCTTGAGCGCGGGCGAGGTGGAGGACATTCTGAAGGAAACCGCCCACTCCAGCCCCGACCCCAAGGTGAAGAAGTACGTCAACGCCCTGGCGGCAGTACGCCGGGTGCTGGGCAACATCCCTCCCACCATCCAGATCAACACCAGCGGCACCGTCCAGATCGGGCAGGCAGGGACGCTCGAGGCCAGCGTCACCGACTTCGAGGATCCCTTCCCCTGCTGCACCATCACCTGGACCTCGAGCGTTGAGGGCAGCCTGGGCAGCGGGCGCAGCGTGGCCTTCAACCCCGCCACCTTGGGCCCCCGCACCATCACCGTCACCGCGACCGATAGCGGCGGGGCCAGTTCCACCGCCAGCCGCACGGTCAACGTAGTCAACACCGCCCCCACCGTGGCTATTAACTCGCCTTTCGGCGGCCAGCAGCTCTTCCGCGGGGTGAGCTACACCCTGCGCGGGGTCAGCTTCGACCCCAATGAACCCAACTTCCAGCTCACCTGCGACAAGCTGAGCTGGACCAGCAGCGCCGGGGGCGACGCCTTCCCCAAAACCGGCTGCGACGTAGCGGCCAGCTTTGGCTCCAACGGCCCGCGTACCCTCACCCTCACCGGCACCGACTCGCACGGCGGTAGCACCAGTGTCACCGTAAGCATCACGGTAGTGGATCCGCCCAGCAACCTGCCCCCGGTGGTGAACCTCACCAGCCCGCAGAACGGCATCAGCATCGGGCCGGATACGGTGGTCAAGCTCGCGGGCACCGCCACCGACCCCGAGGGTGGGGCGGTCACACTCTCCTGGGATGTGACCACCGGCTACAACCCCGCTACTGGCACCGGGTTCCAAACTTTGCCGGTCAACCCGGCCCCCAACGGCGACTGGAAGCCCTCCGACAGCATCAACTACACCAGTTGCGAGGTTAGCGACACCCTACGTCTGCGGCTCAAGGCCAGGGATCTGCAGAACAACGAGGGTTTCGACTTTATCGTGATAAAGGTCAGCCGCATCTGCTAGCAAAGAGGAAAGGGGTAAAGAGAGTTTGGTATTTACCGCGCGGTCCAGCCTAAATCTATCACTTGTGCTGAACCGGTAATGGCCCCGGCTTTGTCAGAGGCCAGAAAAAGTGCGTACTCCGCGACTTCCTCCGGCTCAATCAGGCGCTTGATGGCCGCCGGCGCCAGCATCACTTTCTCGATCGCTTCGGCCTCGGAGATGTGCAGGGTACGGGCCTGATCGGCAATCTGGGCCTCCACGATGCCGGTCTTGACATAAGCCGGGCAGATAGCGTTGCAGGTGATGCCATACTCTGCTACCTCCAGGGCCACGGTTTTGGTGAGCCCCATCAGCCCGTGTTTGGCCGAGATGTAGGCCGATTTATAAGGACTGGCCACCAGCCCGTGCAGCGAGGAGATGTTGAGGATGCGCCCCCATTTGCGCGCTTTCATGCCGGGCAGGGTGTACTTGATGAGCTGGAAGGGTGCGGTGAGCAATACCTGGAGCATCATGTTCCAGGTGTCTTCGGGGTATTCATCCACCGGGTTGATGCGCTGAAGACCGGCGTTGTTGACCAGGATATCAATGGGGCCATGCTCGAGCGCCCGCTGGGCCAGGTCTTTCACCGCGGCCTGACTGGAGAGATCGGCTTGAATGAAGATGCCTCCCACGGCCTCGGCGACCCTACTGGCCGAAGGGGAGAGGTCGTTTAGGATGACTCTGGCGCCCTCGCGGGCAAACACCTCTGCGATGGCTTTGCCAATGCCGCTGCCGGCGCCGGTGATGAGGGCCGTTTTTCCCTTGAGTTGCATGGCTTAATGCTATCTTGTCGGGGCCTCACAAAGCCAGATAGGCTTTCTGTACCCCTTGGTTGCTCAAAAGTTCCTGAGCACTGCCGCTCAAGACCACCTTGCCATGCTCTACCACATAGCCGCGGTCGGCCACTTCCAGCGAAAGCGCCACATTTTGTTCGACCAGCAGCACGCCCACGCCCTCGGCCTTGACCTGCGCGAGGGTGGAGAGCACCTCCTCGGCCAGCTTGGGCGAAAGCCCCAGGCTGGGTTCGTCCACCATCAGGATGCGGGGCCTGCCCATGAGGGCCCGTCCGATGGCCAGCATCTGCTGTTCGCCCCCGGATAGGGTTCCGGCTATCTGCCAGCGGCGCTCGGCCAGACGGGGAAACAGCTTGTAGATGCGCGCCAGCCCTTGGGTTCTGCCCGGCCAGGCCAGAAAGGCCGCTCCCAGCAGCAGGTTTTCCTCCACGCTCATCAAGGGAAAAAGCTGGCGGCCCTCGGGAACATGTCCCAGGCCCATCTGGGCACGCTTTGCGGCTGAAACACCCAGCAAGCTCTGCCCATCCAGCGCAATATGGCCTGCCCAGGGTTTGAGCAGGCCCGAGATGGTGCGCAGGGCTGTGGTTTTGCCCGCACCGTTGGCCCCCAGTAGGGCAACCAGTTCGCCCTGGGCCACCTCGAGGCCGAGCCCAAACAACACCTGGGCTTTACCGTAGCCGGCGGTAAGGTCGGTGACCGATAGTTTCACCTTGACCTCCTGGTGGCCGCCGGTGTCTGTTTTTGGGCAGTCTGGCCCGCGACCCCGATCATGCGCTCCTCCCCAGATAGGCCTCGCGTACTCGAGCATTGGCGGCCACCGCGTCGTAGGGGCCTTCGGCGATCACCTGACCGTAGTCCATCACCACCACCCGGTCGGCCAGCGCCCGTACCACCGGCATCAGGTGCTCAATAAACAGCACCGTCACCCCGCTGGCCCGGATGCGCTTGACCAGCTCGACCGCTTCCATGGCCTCGGCGGGGCGTAGCCCGGCCATCACTTCGTCCAGGAGCAGCAGTTTGGGCTGGGTAGAGAGGGCCCGGGCGAGCTCGAGGCGCTTGTCCTCCAAAAGCGTCAGCTCCCCTGCTTCGGTATCGGCTTTGGCCGAGAGCCCGGTTAGCTCGAGCACCTGTTGCACCACTTTCTGGGCCGTAGCCAGGGAAGTACCGGGTTTGCCGTAGAGGGCTCCCACCATCAAGTTTTCCCGCACCGTCATCTCGTGAAAGGGCTGCACAATCTGAAAGGCCCTTCCCAGCCCTCTCCAGGTTCGCACCTCGGGCACGCTGTGGGTAATCTCCAGCCCCAGAAACTCGATCCGTCCCGCATCCGGGCGGGTCAGTCCCGAAAGCAAGTTGAGCAGGGTGCTCTTGCCTGCCCCGTTGGGGCCAATGACGGCCAGGATTTCGCCCCCACGAACCTCCAGGTTCACCTCGTTGGCCGCTACCACCCCTCCAAAGCGTTTGGTCAGTCCGGAAACCTTAAGCATGGCGGGCTCCCCTGCGGCGGGCCAAAAGACCCATCAGGCCCTTGGGTAAAAACAGGATGGTCAGCACCAGAATCACCCCATACACCACCAGGTAGCCCTCGCCAATGCGCAAGCGTAGCCAGGTCTCGAGGCTCACAATAATCAAGCCGCCCAATAGCGGCCCGGTGGTGGTATAGAGCCCCCCAAAAATTGGTATCACCAGGGCTTCAACGGCCCGGCCCAGACCAAAGGCATCGTAGGGGGAGAGGAATAGCGTCTTCATGGCATAGACGCCTCCCGCCAGCCCAGCCAGGCAAGCCGAGATCATGAAAGCAACCAGCTTGACCCGCACCACCGAGACCCCCAGCACACGGGCCACCGCTTCCCCCTGGCGCGTAGCGGCCATCGCATAGTTAAGGCGGCTGCGGCTCATTAGCAGGCTCACCAGCGTACAGATGATCAAGACGGCTACTGCCAGATAGTAACCCCCCAGTGGGTATGCGCCGGCAAAAGCGGGCTGTACCGGCAGACCAATTGAGCCGCCCGTAAACTGCGCTTTGAGTACCAGGGTGCGCATAACCTCGCTAAAAGCCAGGGTTGCAATGGCGAAATACATGCCCTGTAGCCGCAGGGTTGCCAGCCCCAACAACAGGCTGGACAGTGCGGCAATGCCCCCTCCTACCAGCAAGGCCGGGATGGTGCCCAGGGCCGGTATGGAAAGTGCTGTGGCATAGGCCCCTAGGCCAAAAAAAGCGCCGTGGGCCAGCGATAGTTGCCCGGTGCGGGCCAGCAGATCCCAGGCCAGCGCCAGGCCACTAACCAAAAAGGCAAACTGGGCAGCATCCAGCAGGAAGGCCCGCCACGAACCCAGGGGAAGCCCCGGCAAAACCAGGGCCAGCAGGAGTAGAGCCCCCGCCAGCATCATGCCAACCTCCAGCTACGCCAGGTCAGCGCTATAAAGATAACCAAAAAGAACACCGCCTCCACCCAGCCACCCCCACCGGGCACATAGGTACTTACAACCGCCTCGGCTAAAGCCAGAACGATGGCGGCAGGAACCACCCCCCGCAAGTTGCCCAAACCCGCCATCACGATAATGGCGAAGGCCTTGAGGGTGTAGGCAAAACCCACCGTGGGGGAGGCGTACAACATCACCGATAGCATCACCCCAGCCACCCCGGCCAGCGCAGCGGAAAGACCAAAAGCCAGCAGATAAATCTGTTGGGTCTCGATACCCAACAGACCCGGAGCCAGACGATTCTGCGCCACGGCTCGCACCGCAAACCCCAGCCGGGTTCGGCCCAAGAACCAGTACAACCCACCCAAAAGCCCCACCGACAACACAAAAGCTGCAAAAGGCGGAACGCCAAAGGAAACGCCCCCCAACGCTATGGTAGCGCCCTGATAGGCCGTCGAGACCACGCGGGTATCGGCCCCAAACAAGAGCAGGGCGATGTTTTGTAGGGCCACCGAGATGCCAAAGGTGAGCAGCATCTGATTGAGCTCAGGTGCTGCCAGCACCGGGCGTATCAGGCCATAGTAGGTGATGGCGCCCACCAGAAAAAGCACGATGGCGGCCAGGCCCAAGGAGATCATTGGATCGATGCCTGCCGAGACAAAAAGCAGGTAGGAGACGAAAGCCCCAATCATGGAGAACTCGCCGTGGGCGAAGTTGACGATACCTACAACGCCCACCGCCAGGGCCAGCCCGCTGGCCACCAGGGCGTAGATGCCGGCAGCCAGAATGCCGTTAATAAGCGTCTGCAAAAGAAGTTCCATAGTCTGGGTTGAAGGTTTGGAGTTGAGGGCAGAGCGTCGGAAGCCTGAACGGCTGCTCTACGCCAGCCCCCTGCCCTCTACTCGTTACTGCCACGGATTTTCCCTCATCCTGGGGCCCTGCAGGAAGCGCAAATACGCTGTTTTCCGTGACGGGCTTCCCGTGGGGTCTAGTAGTTGCCGGGGAAGCGCAAGGGACGGGCCGCGCGATTGGCCGGGAAGACCGGGCGGCGTGAACCTTCCAGGTATTGGAACTGTAGCCAGATGCTCTGGTTGAAGCCCTGGAACCTGGTTCTGCCGGTATCGGATGGCTTGAAGGAAAGCGGGCCGAAAGGCGTGTCCATCTGTACCTTGGCCAGTTCAGCCGCAATGCGATCCTTATCGGCTGAGTTAGCTGCCTCAACGGCGCGGCCCAGACTGAGCGCTATCACATAGCCCATCGGCGCCATGTACTCGTCGGTAACCTCGTTATACTTCCGGCGGTAAAGGGTTACGAATCGGCGGCTTTCATTGTTGGCCACAGAGGGCAGCCAGGCCGTCATTCCGGCGATATCGTTGGAGAGGTTGTTCTTTTCAAAACCCAAAGGCCAGGCGGGCGGAGCACCGTAAATCAGCTTGGGTTCTAGCCCCACTTGCCGGGTCTGGGCGGCGATGGGGAGGGCATCCACGTCGTAGCCAATCCAGTACAGAATGTCCGGACGGAACGACTTGAACCGGGTCAGAATGGCCGTGAAGCTGCCGGAGCCCGACTTAAAGGGCTCGGCTTGCACGGTGTAGCCCTGGTTTTGCAACTGCTGGCGGTAGGTTTGAATGCCGGCCGAGCCAAACGGCCCATCCTCGTACAGGATGGCTACCCGGCGGGCCCCGTTGTCGTAGAGCGATTTGAAAAAGTCCAGCGCGGCCGCCACGTTGTGGTAGTCCCAGGGGTGGTAGTGGAAGAAGCGCCCATAATCGCTAAAAGCCTGCTCAACCACACTGCTGGCCGCACCGATGCACAAAAACAGCGGATTGTATTGCTTGACCGGGCCGGAAAGGGCAAAGGTTACGCCTGAGGCCAGCCCGCCAATCACGATGTCTACTTTGTCTACGGTCATCAGCTTGGTGAGGGCCGGAACTGCGGCAGCGGGCGCGTTGCCGTCGTCCACCACTACCAGCTCTATCTTGACTTTCCCCCCTGCATTCACCTGATCCACGCCAAGCTGCACACCGTTGAGCGCAGCCTTACCTGCCACCGTCGAGATAGGCAACAGCACGCCTACCCGCACCGTGGTTTGGGCCAGCGCAAGACTGGCCATGCCTAAGACGACCCACAGAACCACCAAAACTTTTTTCATGCCTTCCTCCTAAGAGCGAAACCTTGACTTATCCCTTTCCCTACGGATTCAGGAAAGGGGGAGTGGGATAAAAGGTTGACCAAAAGACCAGCCATCAGATGACCTCCTCATACAGAACGGTAGCCTCTCCGGTGATGACCTGTTCTCCATGCTGGTTGGTACAGATGGTTTCCAGCGTCAGAATAGGTTTGTCCTCGCGGATGGTTTTGACCGTGATGGTGGCGGTGATGGTGTCGCCGATGTAGGTAGGCCGCAAAAACCTCAGGTTCTGGCCCAAATACACAGCACCTACCCCAGGAAGTTTGGTGCCGATGGCGGTCGAGATCAGTCCGGCTACCAGGATTCCCTGGGCGATGCGCTGACCGAAGCGACTTTTCTTGGCAAACTCAGCATCTACGTGCAAAGGATTGGTATCCCCCACCGCACCGATAAAGTGCGCGATATGGGCTTCGCCGATGGTCTGGCTATAGCTGGCGCTGTCGCCCACCTTGAACTTCATGCTCTGACCTCCAGGAAGGATAAGATTTCTTGTGCGAGAAGCGCTGTGTTTTCCAGGGCCGCAACGTGCCCCACGCTGGGAAGCACGTGGTGTACGGTCTGGGGAATCGCATTGGCAATTTCCTGGCTGTAAAAAGGCGTAAACAGCAGGTCTTCTTCCCCTGAGAGTACCAGGGTAGGCACCCGGATACCACGCAGTTGAGGCCGCAAATCTTCCAGGGTGAGGAAGCCGGCCAGCAGGTTTTTTTGGGCCTCCAAGGTAGGGGCCTGCTCGGACATTTGTTCCAGGGCTTGAGGGGTGTTGATTTCGGGGTGGCTTTCTAAAAAGGTTCTTCCCCAGATCCAGGGCAGGGCGATTTGCAGGCGTCCCCTGGTTCCACCGTGTTCCAAGGCCCACTGCCAACTTTCGACCTTGGCCCGAGTAAGCGGATCGAGCCGCGGTGTGGTGCAGAGCAGGATGAGCTTTTGCAGGCCCCTGGGCTGCCGGATGGCGTGAATTTGAGCGACAATACCCCCGTTGGAAAGCCCCAGCAGGTAGTAGTTGTCAATCCCCAGGGTTTGCAAGAGCACTTCTAGGTCGTCGGCATGGAGTGCCGGGGTGTAGGGCCCTTCGGGCACCGCGCTCTGGCCTTGGCCGCGCATGTCATAGCGCAGGACGGTAAAACCTTGCAGGTGCGGCATGAGTGGCTCCCAGGCCTCGGTACGCTGAAAGATGCCGTTGGCAAGCACCAACACCGGGTTTTGCATGGGCTCGGCAGGGCCGTCTAGTTGGTAGTACAGCTCGGTTGTGCGGATGGCAAGCCTAGGCATGCTGCCTCCTAAAACGTGCTACCAGCTCCGTTTTGAGGATTTTGCCCGGCCCACTTTTGGGTAGTTCTGAGGTGAAGTAAAAGTATTTGGGTACCTTGTATCCAGCCAGCCTGCTTTTCAAAAAGTGGCGCAGGTCTTCCTCGCTGACGGGGCTTTTGAGCACTACCGCGGCCAGGCCGACCTCGCCCCACCGAGCATCGGGAACCCCGACCAAGGCGCACTCGAGCACCGCCGGATGGTCGTAGAGGGCACGTTCGATCTCGATGGGATAGACATTCTCCCCACCGGAGATAAACATCTCCTTGGCCCGCCCCACGATGTAGTAGCGTCCGGCTTCGTCGCGCTGGGCCAGATCGCCGGTGCGCAGCCAGATGCGACCCTCGTGCTCAACCAGGGCCTCGGTGGTTTGTTCTGCTTGCCCATAGTAGCCCGACATGACCACCGGCCCTCCCAGCCATAGCTCGCCTTCTTGCCTTACGTCTTTTCCCTCGGCATCCGCCAGCCGGGCCCAGAGATGCGGCATGGGGTAGCCGACCGATTCGGGGAACTGCTCCGCCTCGTCTGTGTCCAGGGTGAAGCAGTTGACACCGCACTCGGTAAGGCCATAGCCCTGTTTGAAGCGAACCTGCTTGGTCTTGAAAGCCTGCCGCACCGGAGCCGGGCAGGGGGCTCCGCCCGAGATGGCCCAGCGCACACTTTGCAGATTGGCCGAGGCGAAATCGGCATGCTGGGCCAGCATTTGGTACATGGTGGGCACCAGAAACAACAGGCTCACCTGATGCTCCGCGACCCAGCGGAGGTACTCGGCGGGGTCGAATTTCTCCTGAATGATCACGCTGGCCCCGAGGTAGAGCAGCGGGGTACACAAAGCATTGAGGGCGGCATGGAACATGGGCGTCGAGACAATGTAACGGTCCTCGTGTCGCAAACCCCAGCTCATGCAGGTCTGGAAGGCGTTGGTCAGTAGTTGCCGGTAGGGAATCTGGGCTCCTTTGGGTAGCCCGGTGGTACCGCCGGTGAACAGGATGAGGGCGGTGTCCTCGAGCCCGGCCTGGTAGGGGCTGAGTGGTCCAGCCGGAAGGGTGTGCAGGGCCTCGAGGGCGTAGGAAGACGGGTGCAGTTTTTGGGCCTGCTCGGTGAAGTCCGCTCCATAGAAGAGCGCCTTGGGTTTGATGTATTCGACCAGGCCTTTCAGCTCCGCCTCGCTCAAGCGGTAGTTGAACAAGGTGGGGATGAAACCCAGCAGCGGCGCGGCGAAGAAGAGCTCGAGGTAACCGATATGGTTCAGGCTCAAGACCCCTACCCGGTCTCCCTTCTGCACCCCCAGCCCCGCCAGCGACCGGGCCGCCCGAACAGCCCGCCCGTATAGCTCGGCATAGCTCACCCAGCGCCCCCGCCAGAACACTGCGGGACGGTCTGGGTGGTACTCGGCTAGGCGGGCCAGCCAGTTGGCATTTAGCTCCATGCGCCCTCCGTTTCGGCCTCTTCCCAACGTAAGACGGCTGCGCCCCAGTGATACCCCACCCCTGCCGCGGCCAGCGCCAGAAGGCTGCCCGGGCCAATCTGGCCGGTCTGTTTGGCCAACCGAATGGAAAGAATGGGGTCTATCTGGCCCAGGTGCCCATAGTCGGATAGATAAATCGAGCGCTCCTCGAGCAGTCCGAGACCATCCAGAACCGCTTTGTGGGCCGAGGGCTTCATGTGCAAGAGGGCCAGATAATCCAGGTCGGCAGCGGTATAGCCCGCCTGCCGTAAAGCCCCGTGGATCACCTCCATAAAACCGGGTATCGAGACCTCTTGCAGCCGGGACTTCATCAGCTCGGGTTCGGCCACGCGCAGCTTGTACTGGTCGGTGTTGGTGTGGTTGAGAGGGGCTACGGTGCCCCCCACCGGAACCCGCACGGCATTGGCCAGCATGGAGTCGGTCTTGAGCTGGCTGGAGAGCAGTTTGAGGCCGGGCCCCTTGCGGCTCAAAACCGCGGCGCCGCCCCCTGCGGCCAGGTCGTACATAAAGCGCACTGCTTCGTCGCGGAAATCAATCAGGTCGCCGTTGCGATAGCCCCCGGCAATCAGAATCGTTTGTACCTCCGGGCGGCTGGCAAAGAGGCCCTCTGCCACGGCCAGGGCGGTTACGAAGGTGGCGCATTTCTGGTTCAGGTCGAAACACCAGGCCCGGTGGGCCTGTACCATCTGGGCAATGAGCGGCGCACTGGTCCAGACGGGGTAATCTTTATGCTCGTCGGTAATGCTGATCACCACGTCTATGGCCGACGCCTCCACCTGAGCTTCGGCCAGGGCCTGTTCGGCAGCCCAGTCGCCCATGCGGGCGGGATGGTCGTCGGGGCCCGGAACGGGCTTTTGATTAATACCCAGCTTGTCCCGCACAACCCACTCCGGCAGGCCGCTGGCAGCGGCAATCTCGCTGCTGGTCATGCGTGGAACAGGTAGGTAAACCCCTAGGCCCCGTAGATATGCCATCTCAAACCCCAAGACTTGATTGAGGTGAATTTACCCAGGGGTTGTTACAAACTTGTTACACGCCTGATACCGGTCCGCTTTTTTCGCCGAACAGAGCTAGGGGGTGCTCTACTTCGGTAAGCTTGGCAACCGTGCGTCGGCAGGCTCAGCAAACGTAGGATTCGACAGGATGGCCGCTCGAGGTTTTTTGTTGGCAGGCTATTTGACGAGCCTGCCGGTAGGGTCGGGCCGCCAGGAGCGGAGTACCTTCATGTAGTTGCCCCGCTCGAAAGCGTCGGGGTTGGCGACATGCTTCTGGCTCATGCTACCCTGCATCTGCCGGATGGATTCGTATTCGTGCTCCTGCATCCAGGTTTGCAGGTCTTGCAGAATGGCTCCTACCCGCTCCACGCCATTTTTCAGCAACTCCGAGGCCATCATGACCACCTTAGCCCCCGCCATCATGCCCTTGAGCACCTCGAGGTGCGAGTGTACCCCACTGGTAATGGCAAAGTCGGCCTGGATACGCCCGTACAGAATAGCGATCCAGGTCAGCGGCAGGCGCAACTCATCGGCACGGCTCAGTACCAGGTTGGGGGTTACCTCCAGATGCTCCAGGTCAAAATCCGGCTGGTAAAAGCGGTTGAAGAGCACCAGTCCCGAGGCGCCGGCCTGCACAAAACGAGCGGCCATGTGGGTAAAGTTGCTGAAGTAAGGCCCCACCTTTACCGCGATCGGGATGGTAACGCTCTGGCTGACGTCCCGCACCACATCCAGATACATTTCTTCCACCTCGAGGCCGGTCAGGGTGGGGTCGGTAGGAAGGTAATACAGGTTCAGTTCGATGGCATCGGCTCCGGCTTCTTGCATCATTCGGGCATACTCGATCCAGCCCCCCGACGAGACCCCATTCAGGCTGCCCATGATGGGAATTTGGGTGGCCTCCTTGGCCTTGCGAAGAAGCTCCAAATACTCGTGTGGCCCCACATTGAACTGGTCTGGCTGGGGAAAGTAGTCCAGCGCTTCGGCGTAGCTATGGGTGCCATATTCCAGATAGTGATGCAGCGCATGGCTTTCCTGCTCGATCTGCTCCTCGAAAAGCGAGTACATCACCACCGCTGCGACACCTGCGTCCTCGAGCCTGCGAATTCCATCCAAGGTATAAGAGAGGGGCGAGGCCGAGGCGACCACTGGATGGGCCAGCTTAATCCCCAGGTAGCTAGTGCTCAGGTCGGGCTTGCTCATACTTCCTCCCTTGCCGTAGCCGGTGATGCAGTGGAAGGGCTTGGTTGAGGGGTTCCTTCTTCTGCCGCAACCCCGGCCATTTGTTCATAGTCCCTCCAGCGGGCCAAGATGGCCTCCTGGGCAGCCTGGAACATCTGCTCGGCCGCTTGTGGGTTGATCTGCCGCAGCATGCGGTAGCGGTTTTCGTGCAGCGCGTAGTCCTTGAAGCCAATCTTGGGCGGCCTAGAGTCGAGTTGGAAGGGGTTCCTGCCCTGGGCTTTCAGGCGGGGGTCGTAGCGAAAGAGCGGCCAGTAGGCCGATTCGGCGGCCAGTTTTTGTTGTTCCATGCCTTTGGCCATATCAATGCCGTGGGCGATGCAGTGGCTATAGGCAATAATCAGGGCCGGGCCGGGGTAACTCTCGGCTTCCAAAAAAGCTTTCACGGTCTGGGCATCGTTGGCGCCCATGGCCACCTGGGCTACATAGACATAGCCATAGCTCATGGCGATGCGCCCCAGGTCTTTCTTGGGGGTGGATTTACCACCGGAAGCAAACTTCGCCACCGCTCCCAGCGAGGTGGCCTTGGAGGACTGACCACCGGTATTGGAGTACACCTCGGTGTCGAGCACCAGGAGCTTAACGTTGCGTCCGCTGGCCAGGACGTGATCCAGCCCCCCAAAGCCAATGTCGTAAGCCCAGCCATCGCCTCCTACAATCCATACCGACTTGCGTACCAGGACATCCGCCAGGCTCAGCAGGTCCTTGGCCTTTGCGTCTTCCTGGCCCTCCAGTCTGGATTTCAAGAGCGCAACGCGCTCACGCTGGGCATCTATGCCGGCCTCGTCGGACTGATCGGCCTGCAGCAGCGCATCCACCAGTTCAGCGCCCAGCTTTTCCCGCATCTGGCCCAGTAGTTCTCTTGCATACTGGTTTTGTTTATCCAGGGTAAGGCGCATTCCCAGACCAAACTCAGCGTTGTCTTCAAACAGGGAGTTGCTCCAGGCGGGGCCGCGCCCCGCGCGGTTTTTGGTCCAGGGGGTGGTGGGGAGGTTTCCCCCGTAGATGCTCGAGCAGCCGGTGGCGTTGGCAATTAGACAGCGATCGCCGAAGAGCTGGCTCAAAAGTTTCAAGTAGGGGGTCTCGCCACAGCCTGCACAGGCCCCCGAGAACTCGAACAACGGTTGCAGCAGTTGTACGTTTTTGACCGTGCTGAAGCTCAGGCTGTCGTGACGTGGGTAATCGGGCAGGTTCAGGAAGAACTCCCAGTGTTCGCGGCCCTGGGCCCGCAGGGGTAGTTGGGGTTCCATGTTGATGGCTTTGCGACCGACCTGGCTTTTGTTCTTGGCCGGGCAAACCTCCACACACAGCGAGCAACCCGTGCAGTCCTCTACCGCAACTTGTAGGGTGTAGCGCTGGTCTTCCAATCCCTTCCACATCGCTTTAGCCGTCTGGAAGCCTGCCGGTGCTTGAGCAAAGGCTTCGGGTGGGGCTACCTTGGCCCGAATAACCGCGTGGGGGCAGACCAGCACGCACTTACCACACTGAATGCAGACCGCGGGATCCCAGACCGGCACCTCCTGGGCGATGTTGCGCTTTTCCCACTGGCTGGTACCTGTTGGATAGGTGCCATCTGCGGGAAGGGCGCTTACCGGAAGGTTATCGCCTTTACCGGCCAGCATGGGTGCGGTGACGGTCTGCACGAAGGCGGGGGCTTGGGGCGAGACCACTGGGGGCATCCGAAGGGTGCTGGTGGGGGCAGCGGGTACCTCGATGGGGTACAGGTGGGCCAGGGCAGCGTCTACGGCGGCAAAGTTCTTGCGAACCACTGCTTCTCCGCGTTTTCCATAGGTTTTGCGGATGGCCTCCTTGATTTTCCCAATGGCCTCTTCGCGCGGCAGTACGCCAGAGAGGGCAAAGAAACAGACCTGCATCACCGTATTCATCAGGTTGCCCAGCCCCACATCCCTGGCGACCTTATAGGCGTTGATGGTGTAGACGGTCAGCTTCTTCTCGATGATTCGGGCCTGCACTTCGTAGGGCAGGTGGTTCCAGGTCTCGGCTGGGTCGTGGGGGCTGTTGATGAGCAGGGTAGCCCCCTCCCGTGCAGTTTCCAGCACGTTGTAGCGCTCGAGGAAACCGAACTGGTGCACCGCTATGAAATCGGCCTCCTGAATCAGGTAGGTGCTGCGGATGGGTTTGGGACCAAAACGCAGGTGGCTGATGGTGCGTGCCCCCGACTTTTTGGAGTCGTAGACGAAATAGCCTTGAGCGTAGAAATCGGTCTCCTCGCCGATAATTTTGATGGAGTTTTTGTTGGCCCCCACCGTCCCATCCGACCCCAGGCCCCAGAACACCGAACGCTTAACTTCGGGGGGTTCGATGCACAGGTTGGGGTCGTAGGGCAGACTGGCATGGGATACGTCGTCGTGGATGCCCAGGGTGAAATGGTTTTTGGGGGAGGGCTTTTTCATTTCCTCGAATAGGCCGATGAGCATGGCGGGTGTAAACTCTTTTGAAGAAAGCCCGTACCGACCCCCAATAACCAGCGGACGGTTTTGGGAAAGGCCCTCGGCCACGGCGGTGACCACGTCTTGATAAAGCGGTTCGCCGGCGCTGCCGGGCTCTTTGGTGCGGTCGAGTACGGCAATAACCCGTACGCTGGACGGAAGGGCCCCGATAAAAGCCTCAACGCTGAAAGGGCGGTAGAGCCGCACCTTCACGAGCCCAACCTTTTCATCCTGGGCTTGCAGGTACTCGATTGTTTCCTGGGCGGTCTCGGCCCCCGAGCCCATCAGTACCACAACCCGTTCGGCATCGGGTGCGCCATAGTAGTCGAATAGCCTGTACTGCCGCCCGGTGCGCTCGGCAAAGCGGTTCATGTAATCTTGCACGATGCCTGGAACCCTCTGGTAATAGGGATTGACGGTCTCTCGAGCCTGAAAATACACATCCGGGTTTTGGGCGGTTCCGCGCAGCACAGGGCGGTCGGGGGAAAGGGCCCTGGCCCGGTGCGCCCGGATCAACTCTTCGTTGACCAGTGCGCGGAGGTCTTCGTCGTCGAGTGCTTCAATCTTCATCACCTCGTGGGAGGTGCGGAATCCATCCATGATGTGCAGAAAGGGAATGCGGCTCTCGAGGGTGCTGGCCTGGGCAATCAGCGCGAAGTCTTGAGCTTCCTGTACCGAACCTGCAAACAGCATGGCCCAGCCGGTAGCCCGCGTGGCCATCACATCCGAGTGGTCGCCAAAGATGGAAAGCCCCTGGGCAGCGATCGAGCGAGCAGCGATGTGAAAGACCGTGCTGGTCAGCTCTCCCGCAATTTTATACATATTGGGGATCATGAGCAGCAGGCCCTGGCTGGCGGTGAAGGTGGTGGTGAGGGCTCCGGTTTGCAGGGCCCCGTGTACAGCCCCGGCAGCCCCTCCCTCGGACTGCATTTCCTGAACCAGAGGTACCGTACCCCAAAGGTTGGGGCTGCCCTGGGCGCTCCACTGGTCGGCAAACTCGCCCATGGGCGAGGAAGGGGTGATGGGGTAGATGGCAATAACTTCGTTGAGCTTATGGGCGACTCTGGCAACCGCCTCATTCCCATCTACGGTGATTACCTGGCGCATGGTGGCCTCCTGAAAAGAACCTAGTCTTAATCTAGTCTTTTCCCCAGGGACACATTGCCCTTCGATTGCTTTGGGTCAGGCTCAGAACATTTCAATGCCGGGCCCTGCCAAGGCGAGATAAACTATGTCTTAATGCCCTACCGAGTGCCCAAAAGTCGGTTGCTTCCTCCCCGCACCGCGCGGGAGGTGGAGCGGCAACGCCTGAGCGAGCTACTGCATCGGGGCTTTACCAAAAGCCCGCTGATGGTGCTGGCGGCAGGGGCTGGGTATGGCAAGTCCACGCTGCTCTCGGCCCGCCCCGCGGTCTGGCTTACCCTGGGGGAGGACTGCTCAGATCCGGTGGTGCTGGGCTGGCACCTGCTGGAGGCGTATAGGCCGCGGTGGGGCCAGGGCTTGGACGGGGTTTCTTCGGCCCTCGAGCGCGGGGCCTGGGCCAGCGCCGGCGAGGCCATGCTCGAGGCCCTGAGCGCGGGGCCTCCCCACCTGCTGGTACTGGATGAGGCCCAGCGGGCCGCCAGCCGGGAGAATGTGGCCCTGCTGCGAATGCTGATGCAGATTCCGGGTTTACACATTGCTGTACTAACCCGTCGGGCCGCCCCCTGGGAGGTGTTGGGGCGGGTGCTGGGCGAGGGCGAGCTGGCCTTCGACGCGGCGGAGGCTTTGCAGTTGGCCGAGGCCATTGCCCCCGAGCTGCCGGTTTTCGAGGTCGAGCAGGCCCATAGCCTGGTGCGGGGCTGGCCTCTGGGGTTGCGCTTGTTGTTGCGGGCCATGCAGCGGGGGGCCAAGCCAGAACAAGCCTTTTATGCCCATCCCGACCCCGCGGGCCTGCTGGCCTACCTGGTGCCGGCACTGCCGGACGAGGTGCAACAACTGGCTGCCAGGGCCAGCGTGCTGGGGGAGCTGGGGCCGGAGGAGACGGCCTGGGTAGGCGACCTGGGGTTGCTCGAGCGCTACGCAGCAGACTTACTGCTGGAAAGTGTGGGCAGCCGCATTCGCTTTCATCCTTTGGTACGCCAGGCGCTCATGACCCTGCTTCAGCCCGAGGAGGTGCGGAACCTGCTTTCCAGGGCCGCCGATGCTGTTTTGCAGCGGGGCGAGGATGTGCGGGCGGCGGGGTATTTGCTCGAGGCCGGACGCATGGGCCATGCCGCAGACCTGGTGCTGAGCAAAGGCCAGGCCTGGCTCTCCGAAGGGCTTACCTACACCGTGCTGGCGATGCTCGAGCGGCTACCAGAGGATATGCTGCGAACCCGTCCAGGACTGCGCTACTTGCATGCCGAGGCCCTTCGCCAGGCCGGGCGCTACGCCGAAGCCGAGCAGGTGTATCAGTTGGCCCTGCAGGAGGGCTTCCAGCGGGCCTTGCTGGGCTTGTCTCGGCTCTATCTCGATACCGTCGAGCCGGCCAAAGCCCAGGGGTATCTGCAGGCTGCGCGGGTCAGCTATCCCAAGGAGGCTGCACAGCTCTGGGCAGAAAACCTTCTCAACAGCGGCAGGGTAGAGGAGGCCAGGGCCCTGGGGCTGGATGGCCCTAGGGTTTGGCTGCGCAGCGGGCGGCCCGAACAGGCCCTGGCCGAACTGCGGCAGCTAAAGTCCAGCGCCACGGGCCGCGCACCACAAAACCACCGTGAAGGCACCCTTCTGCTGGCTTTGCTGGAGGCAGTGGCTGGAAATGCCCCAAGTGCCGAGGAGGCAGCGCAGAAAGGCCGACGTGAAGGAGAGACCCTGGGCAGCCCCTTTGTGGTGGCGCTGGCAGAGGCTCGGCTGGGGCATGCTTTACTGGCCCAAAACCGCTGGCAGGAAGCCAGAGAGGCCTACCAGCGTTCCCTTTCGCTCTCGCAAGGAGGCCCCTCTCGCCTCAGGGTAGAACCCTTGGGAGGGCTTGCGGCACTGGGTGAGCGTAAAGCCTTTGGCGAGATGGTACGGTATGCCCGCGAGTCGGGGGATGCCTGGGTGGAAGCCTTCATGACCCTGGTGGCGGCACAGGCGCACCTGCGCCGCGGCGAACCCTTTGCTTTGCCGGTACTGGCCGGGGTGGATGACCCATTCTTGCTGGCCCTGGCCAGAAACGCGCAATGGAAATCGGATCCAGAAGGGTTATTGGGGCGCTATCCCTTTCTGCAAAACGCCACGCTTTTTGCTCCACCAGTCCACCTTAGCCGCAGGCTCCTGTGGGAGGCTGGAAAGCTGGATGTGGCCTATCATCCCGGCGTGAGCGTTGAAATTCGCGCTCGAGGCCCGTTTCAGGTCTGGGTCAATCACCAGGAAGTGCGCCTTAAGCGCGAGAAAACCCGCACCCTGCTGGCCTTGCTGCTCATCCGCGACTGGAGCAAGGAAGCCCTGATGGAGGCCCTCGAGGTCTCCGACGGCGAGTTCAGGGTGCTGTGGTCGGAGCTGCTGGGCGCCCTCGAGCCCGGACGCCCGCCCCGCGCGCCTGGTTATTTCCTCAGGCCCTACGCCCTGTGTAGGGTTCCCGAGCTTCGGGTGGATTTATGGGAAGACGCTCGAGGCAAAGAAGGCCCCTTCGAGGGACTGGATCACCCGGTGCTCGAGCGCTACCGCGCGGCCTGGCTGCAGGATGTTCTGCGGGCCTGCCGCCAGAGCGATGCGCCGGAGGATTGGCTCTTTGGGCTTCGCCTCGACCCGCTGGACGAGGAGTTGCTGGCCCGCCTCGAGCACACCGAGCTGGCCGCCCTGGCCCGGCGCATTCACCGGGAGGCCTTAGAGGAGCTCGAGTTAGACAGCTAAAGCAGGGCGCGGATACAGCCAGCAGGTTTGCATATGGGATTGGGCATAGGCCCGCGCCTCGGCAGCCCAGTGGTGGGTATGGGCCAGGGCCTGTTCGGGCTCGAGCAAATCCGGGGTGAAGGGAATGCCAAGCAGCTTCTGGAGCCAGCCCGGGTTAATCGCCACCCCCTGCTCGGCCAGCGCCCCCAGGAGGGCCAGGCCCACGGCCAGCAGGTCAGCGGGCGGGCCCGCCCGGTGCACCTGCACCCCCGCGCAGCGTTGCCCCTGGTGTTTGGAGAAGTAAGGGGTGAAAAAGGTGGGCCTGAAGCGCACCCCCGGCAGCCCCAGTTCGTTCAGCCGCCGGGCCAGCCGGGCTGCGTCCAGCCCCGGTGCCCCCACCAGCCCAAACGGCAGCGCGGTGCCCCGCCCTTCCGAGGCTGCCGAGGCTTCCACCAGGGCTACGCCGGTATAGAGCCAGACGCTCTCGAGGTTGGGCAGGTTGGGCGAGGGCGGAACCCAGGGCAGGGCCTCGGGGCCAAAGGCAGCCTGGGGGTCGCAGGGGATGACCTCCACATCCGGGTCTACATAGCGGGCGCACTCTCCCAGGGTGAGGCCGTGGCGCAGGGGTAGCTCGAGCATCCCCACAAACGAGCGGTAGGCCGGTTGCAGGATGGGCCCCGAAACTGCAAAGCCCAGGGGGTTGGGCCGGTCGAGCACCACCACCCGCACCCCCCTCTGCCGGGCCGCCCCCAGCACCTGCACCAGGGTGGAAACATAGGTGTAGTAGCGCAGCCCCACGTCCTGCAAGTCCACCAGCAGGGTATCCACCTGGGCGATGAGGGCCGCCAGCTCGTCCGGCTTTTTTTCGTAGAGGCTGTGCGCGGGCAGGCCGGTAAGGGGGTCGGCGGCCATCTCGGGGGCCTGGCCGGCCTGCCCCGAGCCATCCACCCCGTGCTCGGGCCCAAACAGGCGCTCGAGTCGGATTCCTTTTTGCAGCAAGGCCACCGCAGCGGGAACCAGGTCGCGGGTCACCCCTGCCGGATGGCTCAACAGTCCAACGCGCCCTGTTTTTCCTAGAAGGCCAGGTTCATCGAGAAGCCGCTCGAGGCCGGTAGGCGCGAGCCCTGGGTTAACTGACGGCAAACTCATAGTTCGTTGAAATGCCTCGTCTATCGCTCGAGGCCCGTAGGGCGCGAGCTATGGGAAGTTGGTAGGCCTTCATTCATAAGCTGAGTGTGCCTCGTCTATCGCTCGAGGCCGGTAGGGCGCGAGCTTATGGAATTCTTGGAGCCTTCTTTCATAAGCTGCGTACGCCTCGTCTATGGCTCGAGACGCTCACTTCGGGGCGCACCGTTCTTACGCATTCAGAGTGATGCCCGAGCCTTGGCAAGTGTGCAAGATGAGCGCCCCGTGGCCGGTAGCCGCGAGCCCTTGGGTTAGCTGACGGCAAGCTCATGGCGTGTTGAGATACCTCGTCTATCGCTCGGGAAGATTTATTTGGGTGCACCTCGCAGGATGCACCCAAAGAGGTCTTTGGGCCAATAAGCATCGAGCCACTCAGGCTTTCTCAAACATGCTGAAGTTGGTGAAGATGATGCGGTTGTCGCGGGCGAAGAAATTGCCCAACCGGGCATGTCCGGCCGCCACCGCGGTGGGTTTGGCAATCATAATCACCGGCAGGTTTTGGGCGGAAAGCAGTTGCCAGCGGTCATAGAGGCGTTTGCGCTCGTTCTGGTCACCAAGCTGCTCGGCCTGGCGGAAGATCTCCCAGATGTTTTTCTCCCAGGGGAACATCTGGTCAAACTTGGGCTCCGTGCTCCCCCGGTCGGGCCAGACCGAGCGGTGCCAGTAGTTGAGCTGGCCACCGGGCTGCCAGATGTCCTTGCGCAACTGCGGGTCGGGCTGGTCGCCGTAGGCCATCAGGATGCTCTCGAAGTTGCCGCCGGTGGCGGTTGCCAGCAAGGTGCCCTGCTGGATGCCTTGCAGGTTGAGCTTGACCCCAATCTGGCGCAGGTCGTTTTGCAGGATGGCCGCAATGGCCGCAAAAGGGGCCGAGTCGGAGGCATAGGTGAAAGCGAACTCGAGGACCCTTCCGCTGGGCAGCCGCCGTTGCCCGTCGCTACCGCGCCGCAGCCCCAGCGAGTCCAGCAGGCCCGCCGCACGCTCGAGGCTAAACTCCCCCAGGTAGCTGCGGGTATCGTAGTACCAGAAGGTACCCGGTGCCACCCCATGCCCCGGCAAGACCGCCAGGCCGTTGTACACATCCTCGATGATGCGCTTGCGGTTGACGGCAAACTGCATGGCCTTGCGGAAGGTCAGGTTGCGGAAAAGCTCGCGCAGCTCGGGGTTGGGCACGTCGAAGTTGAAGCCCCAGTGGGGGGGTGAGGTGTAGATGGTACTGCCGCTCAGCACGCGGATTTTGGCCCCCCCGACCTCGAGGCGCTTGAGCTCGGGAAACTGGGCCCCGGTGATGGGCACCTGGTCGAGGTTGCCGGCCCGGAACTGGGCGATCTGCACGTTGGGATCGCGGATAATCAGGTACTCGAGGCGGTCGAAGTAGGGCAGTTGGTTGCCCTGGGGATCGCGCCGCCAGGAGTTGGGGTTGCGCACCAGGGTTACTTTTTGGTCGGGCACGTAACTCTGCAGGATAAAAGGCCCGGTGCCCACAATCTCCTTGGGGTCGGTGTTGGTGGCCCAGACCCGGCTAAAGCCGCCGGGGTCTTCCTTGGGCTTGAACTGGGCCAGCTTGTGCCGCGGCAGGATGGGCGAGAAGGTCAGGGCCTGTAGCACCGCCCCGTAGGGCTTGCTCGAGATCACCCGGAAGGTGAGGTCATCTACCTTCTCGAAGCGCAGTGGCACCCCAGCCACCGTGAGGGTGGCGGCCTGGTTGGCCCGCAGGTTGGTGTTGGAAGCCACCTCGGTAAAGGTGAAGAGCACGTCGTCGGCGGTAAAGGGGGTGCCGTCCGACCACTTGATGCCGCTGCGCAGCTTGACAGTGGTGGTGCGGGCGTCCTTGGAGATGCTCCAGGACTCGGCCAGCACGCCCACCAGCTCAAAGCTGATCTGGTCGAGCTGCATCAGGCGATCGAATACGTTGTTGAGCACGGTGTAGGCGAAGTTATCAATCACCGCAAAGTAGTTCCAGCTCTGCGGGGTCGAACCCAGGGGCAGGGTCAGGGTGCCTCCACGCCGGCCAATCTCCTGGAACAGGTTAGCCGGAACGTTGGCGGCCCCGCCCTGGGCCAGCCCGCGTGCCCAGAGGCCGGGGGCCAGAATGCCTGCGCCCAGCCCTAGCGCAGCTTGCTGTAAAAACCCTCTTCTATTCATGCGTACCTCCTCTCAATCCCTCGAGCGCACGTCCGCGGCGTCCCGCAGCGCATCGCCGAAAAAGTTGTAGGCCAGCACCGAGATAAATATCAGGATGCCGGGGGTCAGCAGCCAGGGGTAGAGGCTCAGCGACTGGAAGTTTTGTGCATCCTTCAAGAGCAGACCCCAACTGGCCATGGGTTCTTTGATGCCCAGCCCCAAAAACGACAGCGCCGACTCGCCGATGATGTAGCCGGGCAGGGCCAGGGTCGCGGTCACAATCAGGTAGCTGCTCAGGTTGGGCACGATGTGCCGCAGAATGATGCGCAGGTTGGAGGCCCCCTGGGCCACCGCGGCGGTCACATAGTCCACCTCACGCAGGGCCAGCACCTGCCCGCGCACCACCCGGGCCAGCCCCGCCCAGCCGATAAACGAGAGCACCGCGATAATGCCCAGGTACACATAGGTGCTGGGCCAACTGGCCGGAATCACCGTGGAAAGGGCCATCAGGATGGGCAGCCGGGGAATCGAGAGCAGCACCTCGGTGATGCGCTGGATGAGGGTATCCACCCAGCCACCAAAGTAGCCCGAGATGCCCCCCAACAAAATCCCAATTAAAAAGGAGATCAGCACCCCGATCACCCCCACCGTGAGCGAAACCTGCGACCCCACCAGGATGCGCGAGAAGAGGCAGCGGCCAAACTGGTCGGTGCCCAAAGGGAAAAAGTACCCCTCGCGCTCGGCCACCCCAAACAGGTGCCAGTTGGTTTTGAACCCCAAAAAGCGGTAGGGCTCGCCCTGGGCAATGAAGAAGCGGATGGGGGTGGGCTGGGAGCGCTCTTCCCTGTAGGTGCTGATAAAGGTAACCGGGTCGCGCTCGCGCTTGAGCTGGTACACGTAGGGCCGCACGGGCCGGCCATCGCGGAAGAAATACACCCGCTGGGGCGGCTGATAGATGGCATCGGGGTGCTGCACGGTGAGATTGTTGGGGGCCAGGAAGCCGGCCAGGAAGGCCACCAGGTACAGCACCAGCAGAACTATGCCGCTGATGATCCCCGGCTTGGAGCGCAAAAAGCGCCGCCAGGCCAGGTAGAGGGGGTTATTGCGCTTGTCCATGGGCCTACTCGTAACGGATGCGGGGGTCTACCCAGGCCAGCAACACGTCGGCCAGCAGGTTGCCCACCATCAGCAGTACCGCCGAAAGCATCAAGAGGGCCATCACCACGTACTGGTCTTTGTTCAAGAGGGAGTCGTACAGGAAGGGCCCAATGGTGGGCAGGCTCAGCACGATGGAGGCGATGATGGTGCTCGAAATCAGGGTGGGTAGCTGGAGTCCGGCCAGGCTAATGAGCGGGTTGATGGCGTTACGCACCGCGTGCTTCCAGAGCACCACCCGCTCGGCCAGCCCTTTAGCCCGGGCGGTGCGGATGTAGTCCTGCGAGAGCACGTCCAGCAGGTTGGCCCGCATCTGCCGCATGATGGTCGCGGTTCCGTCCAGACCAATCACAATCAGGGGAATCCAGAGGTGGGCCAGCATGTCTTGGAACCTGGCCCAGCTCCAGGGTGCATCAATGTACTGCGGGCTGAAAAGGCCCCCCACGGCAGTCCCACCGCTTTGCAAAACCAAGAAGATGAGCAGAAGGGCCACCAGGAAGTCTGGGGTGGCCAGCCCAAAATAGCCCACAAAGTTGAGTGCCGTGGACGAGGGGCCGTAGCGGTTAAGGGCGGTGTAGATGCCCAGGGGAATGGCGATTACCCAAGTAGCCAAAATGGTCAGGGCGGCCAGGAAAACCGTCCAGCCCATGCGCTCCCAGATCAGCTCCGAGACGGGGCGGCTATTGAGGAAGGAGTAGCCAAAATCTCCGCGGACGATGCCGCCCAGCCAGTGCAGGTACTGCACCCAGACCGGCTGGTCAAGCAGGTACTGCCGCCGGATGTTCTCTATGGTCTCGCGGCTGACGCGGGGGTCTTCCAGCAGGTTCTCCAGGAAGCCCCCTGGCTGGAGCTGGATGATGGCAAACACCAGCACCGAGATCAGCAGCAGGGTGGGGATGGCCACCAGAATGCGGCGCAGAAGATAGCTGCCCATTCTTTCCTCCAAGCAACGTGTGGAACTCCCTGCCGGTTTCCGGTTATGGCCACCCCCAGGGGAAGCTGCTGACCCTTACCGCTGGAACATCAGCGGCATGGGGTTGAAGCCGGGGATCACGCCCAGGCTGTAAATGTAGTTGCCGTAGCGGTTGGAAACCGCGCCGACCGCATACTCTTTGGCAATCATGATGACCTGGGCTTCACGGGCAGCGATGGCCTGCCAGCGGTCGTAGAGGGCTTTGCGCTGGGTGAAGTTGGTGGTGCTGGCCGCCCGCTCCCACAGGTCGTAAATCTCACGCTCCCAGGGCAGGAAATTGTTGAACTGGGGCTGGCCGGTGGGGGTGGTGGGCTGGGTGGCCTGGTGCCAGTAGTACAGGGCTCCGCCCGGCTTCCAGATGGGGGTGCGCAGCTCGGGGTCGGGCTGGTCGCCCAGCGCCAGCAGGATGGCCTCCCAATCGGCGCCCCGGCCTGTACCCAGCAGGTTGGCGGCCAGGATGCCTTGCAGGTTGACCTTGACCCCTACCCGCTGGAAGTCGCTTTGCAGAATGGTGGCGATGGCGGTAAAGACCGCGGAGTTGGAGCCATAGGTGAGGGTGAACTCGAGCGGCCTTCCACTGGGCAAGCGCCGGATACCGTCTGGGCCCCGTCGTAGCCCCAGTCGATCCAAAGCGGCGTTGGCCGCAGCCAGGTCAAAGCGCCCTTGTAGGCGGGCCACCTCCGGGTAGTACCATTCCGAGAGCGGCGCCACCCCGTAGCTGGCCCGTTCGGCCAGACCGTTGTATACGTCCTCGATGATGCGCTCGCGGTTAACAGCGAACTGTAGCGCACGGCGGAAGTCGCTGTTTTTGAAAAGGTTCGCCAGCTCGGCGTTCTTGGCGTTGTAGTTGAAGCCGATGTGCGGCGGCGAGCCGAACAGCGCGCGGAACTGCACCACCCGGAACGGGGCCCCCTGGGTTTCGCGGCGCTTAAGGTCGGGGAACTCGGCCCCGGTAATGTTGAGCTGACCAATGTTACCTGCTAAAAACTGGGCCACCCGGGCCTGGGAGTCGGTGATGATCAGGTATTGCAACTGCTCGAGGTAAGGCAGGGGGTTGCCAGCGGCATCGCGCTTCCAGTAGTTGGGGTTCTTGACCAGGGTAATCTGCTGCCCGGCGGTGTAGCTGCGCAGGCGGAAGGGGCCGGTGCCCACCACTTCCTCGGGGTTGACGTTGGTGGGCCAGGCCGTGTTGATTTCGGCGCGGGGCTTGCCCCCTTCCTGGCTAAAGGGCAGCAGTTTGTGCTTGGGCATGATGGGCAGACGCATGTAGTGAATAAAAGCAGGTGCCGGTTTGGGCAGGGTAAAGCGCACCCGGAAATCACCCAGCTTTTCAATTTTCACGCCCTCAAAGTTGGCCGCGTCGCCGCCGCGGGCCTCGGGGTTGGCCACAATCTGGGTGTAGGTAAAAACCACATCGTCGGCGGTGAAGGGGCGGCCATCGTGCCAGCGCACATCCCGGCGCAGGTCGAAAGTGTAGACCCGGCTATCGGTGATCGTCCAGCGCGTGGCCAGGGCCGGTTCGATCTGATAGTTGGCCAGGTTGTACTCGATCAGGCCGTCGAACATCTGGTTGGCCAGGTTCTGGATGGCGGAATCAATGGCGCCGTAGTAGAAAAAGGTCTGCGGGGCGCTGGCCAGCGACAGGGTCAGGCTACCCCCAGCTTTGCCCGTTGTAACACCCAGGTTGGCGTAGGCCGGCATGGTTTTGGGTTGTGCCAAAGCGATGCCTGCCGTCAATAGACCGGCGGCTAAGAGCCACAAGTGCCTTTTCATGAACTCCTCCGTTACTTTCCCTGAACCTAAGTTCTCGAGGTTCTGCGGAAGTATACGGCAAGCAGGATTGGTATTCAAGTGGTATAATCTCAGTAAGCTATGCAAGCCAAACTTAATACCCATTCCGCCACCCCCCTGTACCTTCAGCTCGAGGCTGTTTTGCGTGAGGCGCTGGCGTCCGATACCTGGAGGGCCGGTGAGGCCCTGCCCCCAGAACGTGCACTGGCAGAGCAGTTTGGGGTCTCGAGGCTCACGCTCCGCAAGGCCCTCGAGCGCCTCGAAGCCCAGGGCCTGGTGCAGCGCCGCCAGGGGTCGGGCACCTATGTGGCCCCCCGCCTCGAGCAGCCCCTCTCGACCCTCACGGGTTTTAGCGAGGATATGCGGGCCCGCGGCCTCGAGCCCACGGCCCGCTGGCTCAAACGGGGATTGTTTGTGGCCTCCCCCGAAGAGGTGCTGGCTTTATCGCTTTCGCCCGGGGAGAAAGTGGCCCGGCTCGAGCGCGTTCGAAGCGCCCAGGGCGAACCCATGGCCGTGGAACGGGCCGCTTTGCCTGCGCACCTGCTGCCCAATCCGGAAGAAGTCAAGGAGTCACTTTACACCTACCTAGAAAATAAAGGTCTGCGGCCCGTCAGAGCCCTTCAGCGCTTGCGTTCGGTGGCTGCCAGCCGCCAAGAAGCAGAACTCCTGGGCATCCGTACCGATGCGCCCGTGCTCTACATCGAACGCCTGAGCTTCCTGGCCGACGGCAGCGTACTGGAGTTCACCCGCAGCCACTACCGCGGTGACCGCTACGATTTTGTAGCGGAGTTGCGTAGCAAGTAACAGTGATGGATACCATCAATGGCCACGCAGCCGAGGGTCTAACGTGTCGCGCAGTGTATCGCCGAGCAGGTTGAATCCGAGCGATGCCACCAGAATAGCCAGGCCCGAAAACACCGACGTCCAGGGCGAAATCGTCAGATAGGCCCTGCCTTCGGAAAGCATCTGACCCAGCGAGGGATTGGGGGGTTGGGTTCCCAGCCCCAGAAAAGCCAACGAAGACTCCACCAAAATGGCTGTGGAGAGTGCCAGGGTGGTTTGCACCAGGATTACCGAGGCCAGGTTGGGCAGAATGTGGCGCCAGATGATGCGCCGGTTGCCAGCGCCAATCGCAACAGCGGCCTGCACGTAGTCGGTGTTGCGAACCACCAGCGCAGGGCCACGGGTCAGGCGGGCAAAGGTGGGGATGTAGACGATACCAATGGCCAGGGCGGCATTCCACTGGCTCGGCCCCAGCATGGCGATGATGCCGATGGCCAGCAGGATGATGGGGAAAGCCAGCAACACATCCATCAAGCGCATGACCACCCGGTCATACCAACCACCCACATACGCCGCCGAAACACCAAAAAGGGTGCCCAGAAACACCGCGATGAATACCGAGCTGAAGGCTACCATGAGGGAGTTGCGAAAACCGAACAGGATGCGAGACAGGAGGTCGCGCCCGAACTGGTCGGTGCCTAGCCAGTGGGTGCTGGTAGGCCCGGAGAGTCGGGCCAGGATATTTTGCTCGACCGGGCTGTAAGGAGCCAGGAGCGGGGCCAGCAAGGCACTCAGCAAAACCAACAAGGTCAGTAGCAGTCCCAACAAGCCCAGTGGATTGCGTAAAAGAGGCCAGAGGGTTCTTTGCCAGGCAAGGGTCATGCGTATTCCACCCTCGGGTCGAGTTTGGCGTAGATCAGGTCTACCAGCAGGTTGATTAGCACGAAAGCCATGGTGACGAGCAGGATGGCTCCTTGGATTAGGGGGTAATTGCGCTCGTTGATGGCACCCAGAATCAGACGACCCATCCCTGGGATGGCAAATACCTGCTCGACCACAATAGCCCCACCGAACAAGTAGCCCACCTGGATGCCAATAACGGTAACTAGGGGAATCATGGCATTGCGAAGGGCATGTTTGTAGAGCACCACCCGCTCTGAGAGGCCTTTGGAACGGGCGGTGCGGATGTAATCCTGGTTTAGCACGTCCAGCAGCGAGGAGCGCAGTACCCGGCTCAGCCCTGCCAGCATGGGCAGGGAAAGCGTGACGACGGGCAGGATGAGCCTCGAGAGATGGCCCCAGGGGTCCTGGTTGAAAGGCACGTAGCCCAGGCTTTGCCAGCCTGGGGCCAGCTTGAACACCAGAAAGATCAGCAAAGTGCCGAGCCAGAACGAGGGTAACGTGACCCCCGTAATCGAGAAGAATCGGATGATGTATTCCGCGCTCGAGTTCCGCCAGTAGGCCGTCAAAACCCCTACGGGAATGGCCAATCCAATGGCGATGATGAGCGAGAGAATGGTCAACTCGAGGGTGATGGGCAGACGCTGTAAGATCTCTTCGCTGGTAGGTTTACCCGTCCAGATGCTTTGCCCCAGATCCCCGCGCAAAGCTGCACTCAGCCAGTCCCAGTACTGTACGACGATGGGCTTGTTCAATCCCAGTTTTTCCCGCAGGGCTGCAAGCCCTTCGGGGGTGATCTCGGTGTTGGCCCCCAGCATGATCTGAACCGCATCGCCGGGGATGAGCCGGATCATCAGGAATACCACCACCGAGACCCCAAACAACACAAACAGGAGGTCTAGGGAGCGTTTAGCAAGGAAGGAAAGCATCATGGGTTGAAATTTGAATCCAGATTACCCTTTTTATCTGCCCGGGGCTTTCCAGATAATCTGGCCCGAAAGCCTGGTCTAACCTTTGGTAACCGTAGAACCTGCGGTTATTCAAAACCGTGTGCGAGATGGAACTTCGTGCAAAGAGCACTTGTCATTCCGAGGTGTATGGGATGCGGTCAGGACCATCGCCTGTGCCCGTGCAGTATGAGATACCTCCTTGGTCTGAACGACAGGCATCAAGTGATTGGAGTCCAAAGGTTCACGCATGGGCTTCTGAGGTGCAAGCTCTGAGTAACCCTCACCGGGCCAGCCAGGTGTCCCGCAGGTAGATGAGGGAACGGGTGGGAATGGGCTTGAATCCCTGCACATTTTCGCGGGCTGCCGAGAACAGGGTGCCGTATACCAGGTGGGCAATGGGGCCTTGGCAGGCCAGCTCGACCTGCAAACGGGCATAGATGGGGCGGCGGGCTTCTTCACTTACAGTCGTGCGGCCCTGGTTGAGCAGGCGGTCTACGGTGGCGTTGGAATACTTGAAGACGTTGGTCGAACCGCCGGTGGAGAAGGTACGGAACAGGTAGCCGTCGGGGTCGGCGTTGCCCCCGTTGATGGAAGCAAAGGTATCGAAGTTGGAGTTGCGCCATTCCTGAATAAACTTGCCCTGCTCGAGCACCTCCACTTTGGCGCGGAAGCCGGCCTGGGCAAGTTGTTGCTGCACTACCTGGGCGGCATCTACCACAGTTTTGTTGGAGCCGATGACAATCATGCTGAATTCCACACCGTTGGGATAGCCTGCTTGGGCCAGCAGTTCTTTGGCCCGGCTGGGGTTGGTGTTGTAGCAAGGGAAGGCGCTTTGCGGCGAGGCCCAAGAGCGCAGTCCCAGTGGCCCGGCGGGAACCCCATTGCCAAAATAGACCGCCTGGACGATCTGCTGGCGGTTGATGGCATAGTTGAGGGCCTCGCGCACCTTGGGGTTGTCGAAAGGTTTGCGTGAAGCATTCATGCCAATCAGGCTGTAGGCCAGGTCTTGAGTGGTGATGAGTTTTACATTGGGGGTGGTGCGTAGCGTGACGGCCAATGAGGGATCAATGTTGGGTAGAAACTGGTAGGTACCGCTGGCCAGACCAACCTGACGGGTGGCGGCGTCGGGGACGATGTTATAGCGCAGTGCATCCAGGTAGGGCCGCCCTTGCCGCCAGTAGCGGGGATGACGCTCGAGCAAAATGTAAGTATCGGGCACCCATTCCTTGAAGGCAAAAGGCCCCGTGCCCATCGGCTTACGCTGCATGTCGTTGCCGGCTTTTACATAATCCTCCGACATCACCGCAATGTTCGCCAGCTCGATGAGCATGGGAGCAAACGGTTGGGAAAGCTCCACGACGAGTTGGGTGGGGGAGGTGGCCCGCACATCCTTGATCAGGTTGATGCGGCTGGCGATGGGTGAGCCGGTTTTTGGGTCGCGAACGCGGTTGATGGAGAAAGCGATATCCGCCGCTGTCAGTGGCTTACCATCGTGGAAGGTGACCCCCGAGCGAATCTTGAAGGTGTAGGTAAGACCATCCTGGCTTACTGTCCAAGACTCGGCTAAGGCTGGACGTGGGCGCAAGCGTTCGTCAATCTCGGTGAGCCCCTCATAGATTTGACCCGTAACGATAAACGAAGCAAAGGCGGTTGCCACATGGGGATCGAGCCCCGAGGGCGAGGCGTCCGCGCCTATTTGTAGCGTGCCTCCTCGTACCGGGGTTTGGGCAAAAGACCATCCCATTGCCAATAGCAATGCGGTCAGTAAAACAACCAAGCGACCTGTCATAGCGCCTCCTTATGAGCTTTCGACTGCTCGAAAGTATTCTATGCGGCAAGACTTTGGTATTCAAGTGGTACAGGTGTCCTGCCGAGGCGGTTCTTCCAGTTTTCAGACAAGTTGCCGAAGGGTGCGTGCACTAAGTTTGTTGCGAAGAACCAGAAAGAGTTCGGCTGTCGCCAGCGCGTCCCAAAGGGCGTGGTGCTCGAGGTGGCCGGGCAGCCCAAAAATAGCCCTGGCGGCTCCCAGTGCGCCGGGGTAGGGTTGGCTGTAGGGCTCGAGCCGCCTTCTTCGCTCGTTCAGCCGGGCCAGCAGCACCGCCGTGTCTGCGACCAGGGGCTTTGTCCAGGGCCGGCCCAGGGCCTTGCAGCTTTGCCCAAGAAACCCCAAATCAATCGAACTAAAGTGCAACACCAGCACATCCCGGCCTATTCGCTGCTGCACTTCGTCGAGCACCTGTGCCAGGGGTGGCGCCGTCTCTAGTTCGCCGGGCAGGATATGGTGAGCCTTGATGCCCTCGACCGAGAGGGTCTCGGGCCGGGCCGGGCGCACCAGGCTGTAGTAGTGCGCGCCAAACTCGATCACCCCGCTGCGGATGGGCACCATCCCCACCGACAGAATCTGATCGGATGGCTCCAGGCCGCTGGTTTCCAGATCCAAAGCCCAGTAGTTGACCTCGTTCCAGGCAGGGCTTTTGCGAAAAGGCCACAGCATGAGCGGTATGCTAACCCAAGCGGTCGGTGTGGAAGCGCTGGCTCATGGCTTCCTGCATTTCGCGGATTTGCAGGAAGGCCTCCTTGAGATGGCGGCGCTCGAGCGAAGACAGATAATCCAGTTGAATCTTGTTGCTAGGGGGAAGTCCCTGCCGCATGCTGGCGAGTTGCTGACGTAGCCGGAGGCGCATCAGAAAACCGAAGGCTTCGATCAGGGTCTCGGCCCCCTCCTGGCTTAGCTTGTTCTCGCGGGCAGCAGCCCGCAAGCGCTCGACCGTGCCCTTGGTCAGGCTGCCGGCTTCCAGGGCATGCACGCGGGCCAGGCTTACGATGGGGGCAATGCCCCCCTTTTTGATATCCACCCCGCCGTCTTCCTCCCGAATTTTCCGGAAAAACCCGATGGGAGGCCGAAACTGCACCGAAGCCTTGGCCAGGTGCGCCAGAAAGATGGCGTGCTCGCCACTGGAAGCCACAATTTTTTCCAGCGGTTCCAGTGAAAGCGCACCATAGACCTTGCGAAAATCGAAGAAAATCTGGGCCTCGAGCAGCTCCTGGGGGGTGGGGGTCTCGATCCAGTGCTGGAAGAGCTTTTGCCACTCTGCAAGGGGTTTGTGCCAATGGGTGGCCATGTAGCCGCCGGGACAGGGTGGGAAGCCTGCCTCAATAAGGCCCCCTACCACATACTCTGCCAGTTCGGCGAAATACCGCTGGGCATCGGGGGAGGCTTCGGAGTAGACCAGGGCGTTGTCCTGGTCGGTGAGCAAGGCCTGCTCCATGCGCCCTTCGGAGCCAAAGACCATCCAGGCATAGGGTGTGGGGGCTGGGCCCAGGCGCTCTTCGGCCTGGCGCAGCAGAATGCGAATGAGCTGGTCGTTGAGGGAGCTGACGCTGCGGCCAATCTCGCTGGCCCCCAGGCCCCCCGCCAGTAGGGACTCGGCGATGCCGCTCAGCTCTTTGGCATAGCCTTTCAGGTCATCCAGGCTGCGGGTGCGCTCGAGCCGCCGCAACAGGTGCAGGGGGCTGCGGGTCTGCTGGCGCATGAAGACCGTGTCGGTTACCACCCCCACAATCTGGCCGTCTTGCTCCAGAGGCAGGTGGTGAATGCCCTGTTCCACCATAAAGGCCAGGGCCTCGAACAGGGGTGTACTGGCGGGCAGGGTTTTGGCCGGGGCGCTCATCACTTCCACCAAAGGGGTTTCGGGGCCTTTCCCCTCGGTCAGCACCCGGTTGCGCAGGTCGCGGTCGGTCAGGATGCCCAGCGGGCTGCCTTCGACCAATACCGAACTGATCTGGTACTTTCGCATGACCTGCGCCGCTTCCTGCACCGTGGCGTCGCGGGCCACAAAGACCGGGGGCCGCGTCACCAGCTCACCTACCGCCAGGCTCAGGTCAATGTTGACAATTCTGGGCTCCTGGCTTGGCGCTACCAGACGCAGGCGCTCGGCCAAGCCTTTGGTAAAAAACACGGCGAACGGCGGATGTTCCAAAAGCCTACGAAAAACCGTTTCAGGCCAGCGATAAACCAGCAGGTCGTCCTCGGCCACGACGTCGAAGGCGGGCGCATCCTGCGAGATAAGGGAGGGATAACCGAAGATATCCCCCTCTTCCAGGTGGATTACCACCTGACCGTCGCGCTCGAGGCGGGCCGTGCCTTTGCGAATCATGTAGAGGTGCTGGCTTTTGGGGCCGTTGCGCTCCAGAACCTTGCTGTCCTTTGGGAAAAATGTAATTTCCAAACCCCGCTCTACCTGGCCTAGGGTCTCGCTGGGTAGCAGGTTAAACGGGGCGTGCGCGCAAATGAACTCGAGCGGGTTCACGGTTCTATTTTGCTGACTTTGCCAGGGAGTTTTGCCCCTCTTCCGGTAGCCGGACAATCAGGCCCGAACTGAGCCATGCCGATAACGGCAGGATGATGCTCAAGGCCTGGTTGGCCCCGGAAAAAACCTGTAAGGCGTAACCAAACAGCAGGGCGGGGAGCAACATGAAAAAGATGCGGAAAATGCGCTCGAGGCCAGGTTTGGGCGGTAGGGGCCAGAAGCGCGAAAACACCAACCCCAGCAACCCCCCAAGCATTACCGCTGTGGCAATTCGTAAAAGGTCGAGCGGGGTTGGGAAGGGCCAGCCGGTCAGGTAGTGCCCGACCACATAAAACAAAAATAAAAAGGCCGATATTCCGACCAGCAACCGCAGTAAACGCAGCGTTAAATCGGCGGGTATATAGACGTTGCCCTTTCTGGGTTCAAGCTTTTTGTTTTTGCTCATGACCGCAAGCTGAGCTTATCACAACAAAAAAGAACGGGGGTGGGGCATTCCCACCCCCAACTGGCTTTAGTGATAATGGGCCTCTTTGGCACCGCGCGGAATCCGCACCGATTCCACCAGATCCTGTACCTCTTTGGGAGGCTCGGGGGTCATGCGCGAGACAAAGTAGGTGATTACAAAGTTGAGCAGCATACCTATTGTGCCGATACCTTCGGGGCTCACGCCTAGGAACCAGCGGGGCATACCAAAGTAACTGGTGCCGATGATGTAGGATGCTGTAAAAACCAGCCCCACAACCATCCCGGCGATGGCCCCCTCGCGGGTGGTGCGCTTATCGAAGATGCCCAGCAGGATGGCCGGAAAGAAGCTGCTGGCCGCCAGCCCGAAGGCAAACGCCACCAACTGCGCGATAAAGCCCGGTGGGTTTTGCCCGAAATACCCGGCAATCAGCACGGCCAGCAAGATACCTACACGGGCCACCAGCAGACGCTGCCCCTCGGAGGCCCTTGGGTTGATGATGCGGTAGTACAGGTCGTGTGAGAGCGCCGAGGAGATCACAATCAGCAGTCCCGATGCCGTGGAAAGCGCCGCGGCCAGACCACCTGCTGCCACCAGGGCGATGATCAGCGGGGCCAGCTTGGCCACCTCGGGCGTGGAGAGCACGATGATGTCGTTGTTGATGAACACCTCATTGGCGCTGGTGGTGTCGGGGTTGTTTACGTCGGGACGGGTGGTACCGGGTACAAACTTGAAGGCATTGCCCTTGGCGATGGTAATGGTGCCGTTGTTATCCTTGTCGACAAAGCGCAACAACCCGGTTTTTTCCCACTTGGCTACCCAGTCAATTTGCCGCACTTCCTCGAAGCTTTTACCGTTCAAGGTGTTAATCAAGTTGTAACGGGCAAACACCGAGATGGCCGGAGCGGTGGTGTAGAGCAGGGCGATGAAGAGCAGGGCCCAGCCGGCGGAGGCACGTGCGTCCTTGACCGTGGGTACGGTGTAGAAGCGAATGATGACGTGGGGCAACCCAGCCGTACCAAACATCAAACATGCGGTGATCAGCAAAATGTTCAGCATGTCGAAGCGCTGGAACGGTTGGGTGTACTGGGTAAAGCCCAGATCTACCTGTAGCTGGTTGAGCCGGGTGGTGATGTCGCTAAAGGTCAGGGCCAGTTGCGGGATGGGATTGCCGGTGAGGATGCTAGCGATGGCCACGCCGGGAATCAGGTAGGCGATAATCAGCACCGTGTACTGGGCCACCTGTGTCCAGGTGATGCCTTTCATACCGCCCAGCACGGCAAACAGTGCGGTAACGACCACCCCAATCCACAATCCGGTGGTGCTCGGCACTCCCAGATAGCGAGCGAAAACCGTGCCTACCCCCACGAGTTGCGGGATCACGTAGGTGAACGAGACAAACACCGCAGCCACCACCGCCACAACGCGTGCGGTTTGTGAGTAGTAGCGGTCACCTACGAAATCCGGCACCGTAAACTTGCCAAACTTACGCAAATAGGGGGCCAACAGTAGCGCCAGCAAGACATAACCGCCGGTCCAGCCCATCAGGTAGATGGTGCCGTCGTAGCCCAGGGTAGAGATCAGGCCCGCCATCGAGATAAAGCTGGCCGCGCTCATCCAGTCGGCAGCAGTGGCCATACCGTTGGCAATGGGGGGAACCCCACGTCCGGCCACATAAAAGCCCTCGGTTTCACGCACACGGGCCCAGATGCCGATACCCACGTACAAGCCGAAGGTCAGGAGCACAACAATCCAGGTCCAAAGTTCTACACTCACTGATAACCCCCTTATTCGTGTACGTCGAACTGCTGGTCAATCTTGTTCATCTGGGAAACATAGATGAAGATCAAGATGACGAAGATGATGATGGAGCCTTGCTGAGCAAACCAGAAGCCCAGTGGAACCGCTCCGAGCTTTATGTTGTTCAGCGGCTGAACCAACAAAATGCCAAAGCCGTATGAAACCACTGCCCAGACGATGAGCAGGTTACGGATCAGGCTGATGTTGGCCTTCCAGTACGCCTCGGCCTTCGCTTTGTCCATGCCTAACCTCCCTATAACACAAGTCGTGCCACCATCGTAGTTTGGGGTGGTCATTATCGTGCGTTTCAGACTTGCGCCATGAATCTAACATCGAGATTGTGTCCTGGCAAGTTATTTGCAGTTTTTGTATATCTGCGAAAATCAGCGCATTTATTTGTATTATGAGAACGAGGGATTCTAGTGGTTTGGTAAGTTAGGGATTGATATACAGTGAAGTTCCCAAAATGAAGCGCTCATAGCAACTCCCAGATATTAAGGGAGCCAAACCCATCGCAGGTATTAAGTTACCGGAGCACTAGAACGGCAGCCATGAACAAGCGGTCATGTTTGATCCCGAGAATACTGTTCTGGGCAGGTCAAACAATTCTGCCGTAAAGTCTTGCTAATGCAAAAAACCTGAAAATGACAGGTCCTTCTCCTCGAGGATATACTGGTACAAATTATTCCTCTAGCGTACTCAAATCGCCAGGGTCGCGCCCCATCTCCTGGGCCTTGAGCAGGCGGCGCAGAATTTTCCCGCTGCGGGTTTTAGGGAGTTTGTCGAGATAGACCAACTCGCCGGGGGTGGCGATGGGGCCCAGCTCGAGGCGCACGTGCTGAATGATCTCGGTTTTGAGGGCTTCGGTCTTTTCGCGCCCAATACGCAGAACCACAAAAGCTTTGATATTTTCGCCTTTGATGGGGTCGGGTACACCAATTACTGCAGCTTCTGCAACCGCAGGATGCGACACCAGGGCACTCTCTACATCAGCAGTTCCAATGCGGTGGCCGGCCACATTCAGCACATCATCGGCCCGGCCCAGCACCGTGTAGTAACCCTCGGCAGTTTTGCTGGCAACATCTCCGGCAGCGTATAGGTTGCCGGGGATTTCTGTCCAGTATTGGGTATAGCGGGCATGGTTGCCCCAGACCGTGCGCATCATATGTGGAAAAGGACGCTTGAGGGCTAACAAGCCACCCATTCCGGGCAAAACCTCATTGCCATCGGCATCCACTACGGCTGCTTCTACGCCCGGGAGGGGAACCCCTACAAAACCGGGTTTGCCTTCTAGTGCCAAGGGCGTGCCAAGGGTTGGGCCAGCCAGCTCGGTCTGCCACCAGTTGTCGGCTACAAAGCCACGCCGTCCCCCGTCCATCAAGTGCTCGACTGCCCACTGCCAGGCCTCGGGGTTAAGGGGTTCTCCTGCCACACCGATAAACCGAAGCGAGGAGAGGTCGTGCCGGTTGGACCACTCAGGCCCAAACTTCATGAACATGCGGACGGCGGTAGGGGCGGTGAACATCACGTTGACCCGGTAACGCTCGACTGCCTGCCAGATGGCCGCTGGGTTGGGAAAATCGGGTGCACCCTCCCGCAGTACGCTGGTGAGGCCCTCGAGCAAAGGGGCATACACGATGTAGCTGTGTCCCACAATCCAACCGATGTCCGAGGTGGCCCAGAAGATATCGGTATCCTTCACATCGAAAAACGCCCGCAGATGGTAGGCCGTGCCCACCATGTAGCCCCCGTGCACGTGTACCACGCCCTTGGGTTTGCCGGTAGAGCCGGAGGTGTAGAGGATGAACAGCGGGTGCTCGCTCTCGAGTGGGACGGCCTCGGCTTGGGGTGGGTGCGACCAAACCAACTGGTTGAAATCGTGGAAGTGGGGTCCTTCCGGAACGGCTTTGCTGCGGCAGAACCAGATTGTGCGCACATCCAGGTCTTCGATGGCCTGGAGCACGATGGACTCGAGGTCTACCGGTTTGCCCCGGCGATAACTCACGTCCCCCGCAATCACCAGCCTGGCCCCGGCGTCCACGATGCGCTCCCGCAGCGCCGGAACCCCCAGCCCGGCGTACACCACCGAGTGTATGGCGCCAATGCGGGCACAGGCCAGCATAGCAATCACCCCTTCCAAAGTCAGGGGCATGTAGACGATGACCCGATCCCCTTTCTCTACCCCCAGGCTCCTGAGCCCGGTAGCGAAGCGGGCCACCCGTTCCAGAAGTTCGCCGTAGGTGAGCTTTTGTTCGCTGCCGTCCTCGGCTAGGAACATCAGGGCCACCTGGTTGCGCTTGGGGCCTTTGGCATGGCGATCGAGGGCGTTGTAGGTGATGTTGGTGGTGCCTCCCAGGAACCACTGGTGGTCGGGAAAGTTCCACTGAAGCACTTTATCGAAAGACTTGAACCAGTGAAATTTCTGGGCCTGTTCACCCCAAAACCCCTCAGGGTCTTGCAGGCTACGGGTGTACTCGGCTATGAAATCAGGGATATTTGCGTTTTGTTTTTGTGTGGCGGGGGCTTGATATCTAACCTTGGATTTTAGCAGTTGCTCGAGTTCCATCTGGGCCTCCACTGGGTTTATCTTTTCAGAGGTGACGCGGGACAAATGCCGTTGTTGGCTTTACGCCATCATCCGACTTTTACAGTTCCTAGGTCAATTCCTCTAACCTCCTACTCGACTTGAAAATTCTCAATTTGGGCAGGGGGCATTGAAACATCAAATCGCGAATCTCAAGGTTCCAGGGTCGAAAGGTCACCCGGGTCGGCCCCTTGTTCTTGTGCCTTGAGGAGGCGGCGCATAATTTTGCCACTCTTGGTGCGGGGTAGATGGTCTATAAACTCCACTTCGGTACGCACACTAGCGTTGCCCAACTGGCGGCGCAGATGGGCCGCAAGTTTGGCTGCCAGGATTTCACGCACCTCGAGACTGGTCTCGCGGGTTTTGAGCACCACATAGACCTTTATAATCTCGCCCAGTTCAGGGTTGGCAACCCCTACTGCAGCGGCCTCGGCGACCGCTGGATGAGAAAGCATGGCTCCCTCAATTTCTGCAGTTCCGATTCGCAATTCGCCAGCTTTGATGACATCATCCGAGCGGCCCAACAGGGCAATATAGCCCTCGCTGTCGCGCACCGCGATATCGCCAGTGGTATAGCAACCTGGAATGCGGTTCCACTGTTCTGCGTAGCGATCACCGTTGTTCCAAAAGGTACGCATGAAGTGCGGGAAGGGCTTGCATATTACTAGATGTCCCTTCTGTCCAGGAGGCAGTTCTCGGCCCAACGAGTCTACGACCCGCATCTCAACACCTGGCAAGGGGAACCCGGCTTTCCCTGGTTTGGCGGGCATGCAAACGGGTGTGGAGAGGCAAGGGCCGCCGGTCTCGGTCTGCCACCAGTTGTCTACCACGTGGGCTAGGTGATCGGCGGCCCAGTGCCAGACCTCTGGAGCCAGGTATTCGCCCACACTGGCTACCAGGCGTAAATCGGATAGATGGGCTTTTTTTGCCCACTCATCGCCGTGCTTACGGAGGGTGCGAAGCCAAGTAGGGCTAATGATGACAACATTTACACCACATTCTTCCAGCGTCTCGTAGAATCCACTGGGATCGGGGTAATCCAGCCGTTCGGCCCGTAGTACCGTGGTCAGGCCCTCTAGTAAGGGGGCGTATAGGCCGTAGCTGTGGCCCACAATCCAGGAGAGGTCGGCAGTGGCCCAGGAAATCTCGCCATCCTTGAGGTCGAAGAGGGTGCACAGATGGTAGGTAATGCCGACCATATAGCCACCGTGTACGTGTACAACCCCCTTGGGTTTGCCGGTAGAGCCCGAGGTGTAAAGAATGAAAAGGGGATGCTCACTATCAACCGGCAGGGCCGGTGTGGTGGGTTGTTGGGCCTCAATTAGATCCCAAAATTCCAGCGGCCTTGGCGTACCCCCACGGCTAAACCAGAGCACCGGCAAATCCAGACCTTGAGTGGCCTCTTCGATTAGGTTGGTAAAGGGAATGGTGCGTCCACCTTGGTACATCCGGTCAGCGGCTACCAGTAACCGAGCCCCGGTATCTTCCAGGCGCTCGCGCAAGGCCCGACTGCCCAGGCCTGCTGGAATCGCCATGTGCACTGCACCGATTCGGGCACAAGCCAAAAAGGTCAGGGCCATCTCCAATCCAGTGGGCATATAAACCGCCACTCGGTCGCCCGGCTGAATACCCAGCGAAAGCAACCCCCCCGCCAAACGCGAAGTCAGATCGCGTAGCTCGCGGTAGGTTAGTTTGTGCACCGCTCCATCGCCTGCCAACGCAATCAAGGCCAGTTGGTTGCGTCTGGGGCTGTCGGCGTATCGGTCCAGGGCGTTGTAGGTGATGTTGGTGGTGGCTTCGCAGAACCAGCGGTGATGAGGCAGTTCCAGTTCCCGTACCTTTTTCCAGGGAGTAAACCAGTGAAAGCGCTGGGCCCAGTCAGCCCAGAAAGCCTCGGGATGCTCGAGGCTTCGACGATACTCGCTGGAGTAGTCTTTCAGGTTGGCATGGGCCCGGAGTTGCGCAGGAGGCCAAATGGCTTGCTCTTCACTGGAAAACCCCAAGTAGGTGGGTTCACTGGCCTGCAGGGTGTGGGTTTCGTCGGTGGAGGTCGGCTCGACCCGTGCGTGACTGGAAGCCGCTTTGGCTACGTCTTGCACCGCTTGTGCCAGGCGTGTAAAAGCGTAGGGAAACCGTCTCGAGGGTACCACCACCCCAAAAGCCCCCATGACCTGGCCATCCTTGCCAAAAATGGGGGCAGCCAGCCCAGAGATGCCCTCGACGTGTTCTTCAATTTCGACCGCAAAGCCCATCTGGCGTACCTTGGCAAGTTCTTCCTCAAGGGTCAGTGGGTCGGTGATGGTGAGTCGGGTAAAAGCCCGCAGGTTCTGGAAGTGGGATGCTTGTGCTTCTGCATCGAGAAAAGCCAGCACGGCTTTGCCGATTGCCAAGGCATGGAAACCATCGGCGATCTGCTCTTCCAAGCCCGCTAGCTTGGGCAAGCCCTGGCGTCCACGGGTGGATAGGCGCAGCTTGCCTTCGCGGCTCAGCAGCGCCAGGTAGGTACGCTCCCGCGTACGCAAGTAAAGTTCTTCCAGCGCATCGGATAGTTTCTCGGGCTCGGCCAGGTGGGCAGGGGCTGGAGCCAAAGCTGTCTTGGAAAGGCGGTAGGTGCTGCCTTCACGCTCAGCAAATCCTTCCGAGACCAAGCTGGCCAGCAAGGCATACGCGGTAGACAGGCTCTTACCCAGAAAAGCCGCCAGGCGAGCTGCCTCCACCCCTTCCGGGTGTTCGGCCAGGTAAGCCAAGACCCGCAAAGCGGCCTGAACGGTGGTAAGTTTGCGGCTTTGTGCCATAGGGGGTTTCCAGGGTCGGAGTCCGAGGGCTTTGGAGCAAGCTCTTCGGAGCAAGCTCTAGAGCTAAGAGCCTACAGCAATCGCTATTGGGGAGCCTTCAAGGCTTTACTCCAGTTCTGGCTCTTGCCAAGTTGGCGTTATCATTGCTTTGCTGCAAGCGACTGTCAAGTAACTGACAAATTCCTACAATCGCCAAACCTAGCTCTTTCTTGACTGTCCAGCCTATTCTGCCTATGCTCACCTCAAAAAGGGTTGCTTTGGGCCTGAAGTGTTTGCTGCTGTGGTTTTCTCAGCAGGCATCATGAACCAGAAAGGAATGCGATGGAAAAAATCGAAGCTGTCTTGAAAGAAGATCGCGTGTTTCAACCATCTGAAGGGTTCAAGCAGTCAGCCAGGATCAGCCAATGGGAAGACTACGATGCCCTCTATCGCGAAAGCCTCGATAACCCCGATCAGTTCTGGAGCCGTGTGGCTGCCGAACTGCACTGGTTCAAACCCTGGGAAAAGGTTTTGGAATGGAATACCCCCAATGCCAAATGGTTTGTGGGGGGGCAGACCAACCTCTCGTACAACTGCCTGGATCGTCACCTGGCTACCAGGGGTAACAAAGCAGCCCTCATCGTTGAAGGGGAGCCAGGGGATTCGCGCGTCTTGACCTACCAGCAATTGCACCGCGAGGTGAGTAAGTTTGCCAACGTACTCAAGGGGCTAGGGGTTCAGAAGGGAGACCGTGTCACCATCTATTTGCCCATGATCGCAGAGGCAGCCATTGCTATGCTGGCCTGTGCGCGCATCGGGGCGGTACATTCGGTGGTGTTTGGTGGTTTCTCGGCTTCGGCGCTGGCCGACCGTATCAATGATGCCCAGGCCAAAGTGCTCGTGACGGCCGATGGGGGTTGGCGGCGTGGCAGCGTGGTGCCTCTCAAAGGCAACAGCGATGAGGCTCTTGCGGATACTAAGAGCATCCAGAACGTGGTGGTGGTCAAGCGCTGTGGCAACGAGGTTCACATGGAGCCGGGCCGCGACCACTGGTTTCACGAGTTGATGATCAACGCCTCGCCTGACTGCCCGCCCGAGCCCATGGATGCCGAAGACCCCCTGTTTATCCTCTATACTTCGGGTTCAACCGGTAAACCCAAAGGGGTCATGCATACCACCGGGGGCTACTCGGTTTATACCTATCTGACGGCCCAGTACATTTTCGATCTGAAGGAATCGGACACCTATTTTTGCACTGCCGATGTGGGTTGGATTACCGGCCACAGCTACGTGGTCTATGGCTTGCTGCAAAATGGGGCTACCAGTCTGATGTACGAAGGTGCACCCAACGCGCCCGATGAGGGCCGGATCTGGAGCATCGTCGAGAAATATGGCGTGAGCATTCTCTACACTGCGCCCACTGCCATCCGTGCTTTTATGAAGTGGGGTGAACAATGGCCCCTTAAGTACAACCTCTCGAGCCTGCGCTTGTTGGGTTCTGTAGGCGAACCCATCAACCCCGAAGCCTGGCTGTGGTACTACAAAGTGATTGGCAAGGAGCGTTGCCCGATTGTGGATACCTGGTGGCAGACCGAGACCGGCGGGATCATGATCACTACCTTGCCTGGTGTCCACGACATGAAGCCTGGGCATGCGGGGAAGCCCTTTTTTGGCGTGCAGCCCGAAATCGTGGATACCTCGGGCCAGCCTGTCGGCAACCCCGATGAGGGCGGCCATCTGATTATTCAAAAACCCTGGCCCTCCATGCTGCGCACGGTCTGGGGCGACCCTGACCGCTTTGAGCGGCAGTATTTTGCCCAGTATCCGGGCAACTACTTTACCGGGGATGGGGCCCGGCGCGATGCCGATGGTTACTATCTGATTCTGGGCCGGGTGGACGATGTGCTCAACGTCTCGGGCCATCGCCTAGGTACTATGGAAGTTGAAAGTGCCCTGGTCTCGCACCCCGCGGTAGCCGAGGCCGCAGTGGTGGGCCGCCCCGACCCCATCAAGGGCGAAGGAATCGTGGCTTTTGTGACCCTCAAAACCGGTCAGACCGCCAGCGCCGAACTGGCCAAAGAGCTCAAAGCCCACGTGGTCAAGGCTATTGGTGCGATTGCCCGCCCCGACGAGATTCGACTGACTGATGCGCTACCCAAGACCCGCTCAGGCAAGATTATGCGGCGCTTACTGCGGCAAGTGGCTTCGGGCGAGGAAATCAAGGGGGATACCAGTACCCTCGAGGATCGGGGGGTGGTGGAGCGGCTGAAGTCCACCCCCGCGCAGTAGCCTACAAAGCATCCCTGAAGGGGTCGGTTGGGTTTGTTGAAGCCGACCTCGAGCTGCTCACTAACGCAATAAGATACATTCCTTGGTTCACACCAATGTGGAAGGGTTCTGGCGGAGCCAGTTTCAAATCTCTGTGCGGATGCCGTTTTGAACTCCGGGGCACTCCCAGTTTTTTTTAACCTTGGGGCATTCCCTTTTGATCGGGTTGGTTTGCGACCATACGACGGTGGACGATTCGAAGGGCGAAGGGAGATGCGCCCCGAGCTTCTCGATGCGTTGCGCCACACCGAAGCCTGGCGGGTCCCCTTACAAGTAAGAATATTGTTCGCTGCTGCGCGGATGGCTGGGTTCGGGGCCAAACGCACCAAGGCTCCACAGACCCGGCCTACTCCTCGTCGGCGCTGGCCACGGTTTCCCGCCGCCCGGCCTTCCATTCCAGTCCAGCCCAGATCAGATTTTCCAGGTCGCCATCCAGTACGTTTTCGGGGTCGTGGCGCATTTCCCCGGTGCGATGGTCTTTGATGTATTGCTTGTCCAGCACATAGCTCCTGATCTGGCTTCCCCACTCGATGGGGCGGGCCTCTCCGCGCAGCCGGGCCAGCTCTTCTTGCTTCTTCTTGTATTCGATCTCGAAGAGCTTGGAGCGCAGGATATTCATGGCTATCTCTTTGTTTTTCTGCTGGCTGCGGGTGACCTGGCACTTGACGATGATGCCTGTGGGCATGTGCACTACTCGCACTGCCGAGTCGGTGGTATTGACTCCCTGGCCTCCTTTGCCCTGGGAGCGCATCACATCAATGCGCAAATCCTCGGGGGCAATCTGGATGTCCACCGATTCGTCTACTTCTGGCATCACTTCCAAAGCTGCAAAGCTGGTCTGGCGCTTGCCTTGGGCATTGAATGGGGAGGGCCGTACCAGGCGGTGTACACCCGCTTCGGGGGAGATCAGCCCGAAGGCGTTTTCACCCCGAACGATGAACTGCGCATAATCAATACCTGCTTCGGCGCCGGGCTCGAGGTCAATCAGCTCCAGAGTAAAGCCGTGGCGCTCGGCAAAGCGGGTATACATGCGGTAGAGCATGTTGGCCCAGTCGCAGGCTTCGGTACCGCCCGCGCCGGGCTTGATGGTCACAATGGCGGCGTTCTCGGCGTAGGGGAAGGAGAGTAGGGTCTGGTGGTAGAGCTCTTCGAGCTCCCGTCCAGCTGCCTCAAGTTCGGGCTGCATCTGCTCCCGCTCGAGGGCGCTCATCTCCGGCCAAAGCTCCAAAAGCCCCTGAAGATCGGACTCCAAGCGCTTATAGCTCTCCACTACCTTGCGCAATCGGGCCGATTCTTGCGAAATCTTGCGGGCATTGGCTGGATCGTTCCAGAGCGTGGGGTCGCCGATTTGTTGCTCGAGTTCGCTTAGGCGGGCTTCCTTGCCGGCGATGTCAAAGATACCCCCGAAGGGCCTCGAGCCGATGTTTTAGGGTGTCTAAATCCATAGCACCTGAGTGTAGGCTTTCCGAAGCCAAACGTCAAACGTCCAAACCGCTAAACCTTTGCCGGTTTGATCCTTTATCCGGGCCATACTCAGATGGGCAACAGCACCCGGGGCCGCATATGCCTTTAGGCCAGCTAGCGTGCAGACCAGTCTGCAGCCAAAGCCAGCTCGGGTAGCTGCACGCCGACCTGAGCCCCCAGGCTTCGCAGGCGGTTTTCGATATCGTCGTAACCACGCTCGATGTACTGCATACCCGCAATGTGGCTCTCGCCTTCGGCAGCCAGGGCAGCGATAATCAAGCCCCCCCCTGCGCGAATATCGCGAGCCTCCACTGCTGCGCCGGTCAGTTGGCGGCCCTGAATCATCAGGGTGCGCTCTTTCAGGGTCACTTCGGCCCCCATACGGGCCAGCTCACTGGCATGGGTGAAGCGGTCGGGGTAGATACGATCCGAGACCAGCGAGGTACCATGCACGGTAGTCAGATAGGCTGCAGCGGGGGGCTGCAAATCGGTAATGAAGCCGGGATACTCGCGGGCTTCGATGTTGAAAGGCTGTGGGGTAGGGGTGGCTTCCAGGCGAACCCAATCCTTGCCGGTGGTAATGGTGTGGCCCGACTGGATCAACTTGTCCAAGACCGCATCCATGTGGAAGGGTTCGACGTTGCTCAAGGTAATCGAGCCCCTGGTGGCGGCCACAGCAAACAGATAGGTTCCGGCCTCGATGCGGTCGGGTATGACGCTATAGCGCCCTCCGCGCAGGCTGGGCTTGCCCTTGATGTGCAGGATGCTGCTGCCGATACCTTTGATCTCGGCCCCCATCATGGTGAGGAAATTGCACAAGTCCACAATTTCGGGTTCCTGAGGGGTATTCACCAGAACGGCTTCGCCACCCAGGGCCGCGGCCATCAGGGCTTGCTCGGTGCCCCCCAGGGTGGGAAGGTCGTAGACCACCCGGCCCGAGGCGGGCTTATGCCGGCGGGCGGTGTAGGCCACACCGAGGTCGGTAATCTCGGTGGTAACCTCAAAACCCAGGCCCCGCAGGGCCTTGATGTGCTGGTCTACCGGTCGCTCGGCGAAATTGCAGCCGCCCGGCAGGGGTACGGTGCCTTCGCCGGCCCGTGCAGCCAAAGCCCCCAGCACGTTGAAGCTGGCCCGCATCTTGCTGACCAGTTCGAAAGGGGCGTGGGTGGAGAGGATTTCAGGGGTGTGGAGGTGGAGGGTGCGGCCTTCCCAGGCGTGGCGGGTGCCGATGTGACCCAGGAGTTCTAACAAAACGTCAATATCGCGCAGGCGGGGCACTTCGGTCAGGGTTATGGGTTCCGCCGTAAGGATGCTGGCGGTCATGAGCTTGAGCGCCGAATTTTTGGCTGGGAAAATACGAAGCTCACCGCTTAACGGGATTCCACCACGAATAGTTAGGGTTCGATCCATACTAGAAGTCATCTCCTGGTTCCTGGCGGGTATCTTTGCACAAGTTACACACAATACTCACCATGAGCATAGTAAGTTAGAACCATATTGTCAAGCGCAGATGTAACATGCTAAAGTTTAGTCAGAAACACATACGAGTATTACTTCCTCACCATACTCGTGCAGCCGCAAAGTATCTATGCCCAAAAAGGAGAAAAAGCGTTTGCAGGTGGTTATCAGCGACGATCAGGATGCGCTCCTGACCAAGCTGGCCTACGAGCTTTCCAGCCCCGAGCAACTGGTCTCCAAGTCGGAGGTAGTTCGCTTGGCTATCGAAAAACTGGCCGATGGGTTGGAGGAAGGCCAGCAGAAGACCCAGCTCAAGGAACTTCTGAAGAAGCTCGAGGCCGAAGAAGAGTAAGCGCAGGGGTGAGGAATAGGCGGAGGATTGACGGCTCCCCCTGGCATTTACAACCCTATTCTGCCTGGGCGCAAAACCCCACCCTTGAGCCTGCCCCAGCCCAGGCTATACTCCCCTATGGCAGTCTGGAGCCCAACCAGTACCCAGCCCTCCGGGCCCTCGGTCTGAACGGGCTGACCCAGGGCAAATGACATTGTCCTGGGGTCGTCTGTTGGCAAAGCCAGCTTGTTGCTGACCTGGTTGGGTTTCAGGTAGTGTGCCAGGGGCTTTGCCGGCAAGAAACGTCCCGAGTCCTTACGCTGGCTTACCCGCACTTCGCCCAGATAGAGCCCAGGTGCTGGCGCTTTGATGCCTGCGAGGCTGGGCAGCCCAGAGGGGAGTAGGTAGAGGTGGCCGGAACGCTCGAGGATTTCACCCTCTATCGCCGCCTGTAAATGCGCCTCGCTCCAGGCCTGCCACAGTGCGCGAACCTCACGGGACAGGGGGGGCACACGCTCCTGAGAGGGATGGTTTTCCTCGCCCTCGAGTTTGCGCAGCCTCGCCAGAAAATGCCCTTCTCCGCGTAGTTTGTGTGGCCACAGGCGGGCCGTTCGGGTTAGGGCGGGGTTGCCGTCGCCCCAGGCCGGAACTCCAGGGGCGAAAAGGGGGGAGATGCGGGCCTCCTCGAGCTCCCAACCAGGATTGCGCAAGAACTCAGCAATAATCTGCTCATTCTCCTCCGGTGCAAAGGTACAAGTGGAATAGACCAGAATACCACCTGGGCGCACCAGATCGCCTGCAGCCCGGATCAGGCCCTTTTGTACGTGAGCAGCGCGAGCCGGTGCTCCAGGCCCCCAGTGGCGCACCACCTCAGGATCTTTGCGAAACATCCCCTCGCCCGAGCAGGGCGCATCCAGCACCACCCGATCAAAGTAAGCGCCCCACTGACGGGCCAGTTTCTCGATGGAAGCTGAAACCACCGCCAGATTGGCTCCCCAACGCTCAATGTTTTCCAGCAGGCCGCGAATCCGCCCACCATCAATCTCGTTGGAAATCAGCAGTCCTTGGCCCTGCATCCGTGCCGCCAGGTGGGTGGTTTTACCCCCAGGTGAGGCAGCCAAATCCAAGACCCTCTCCCCCGGCCTGGGGTCGGCCAGCACTGCAACAGCCTGGGCCGAGGGTTCCTGGATGTAGTACAAGCCAGCATAGTAGTACGGATGCGGCCCGGGTCGGGCCTCGGCAGGGTAATAAAAACCCTCGGGCGACCAGGGAATGGGCTCCAAAGCCCAAGGGCTAATTTGCTGAAGTTGTTCTGGACTCAACTTAAGCGTGTTCACCCGCAGGCCATAGCTGCGGTCGGCAGAGGTGAGGGCTTGTAAAAACAGAGGGAATTCCGCCCCCAGCAGTTGCGACATACGGTTTAGAAAGGCCTTAGGTAGCACAGCGCTTACAATGCTAACCGATGGCTATTGTGGCAATTGGAACCGACCTTGTCGAGTTGAAGCGCCTTCGGGCGGTCTGGGAGAAGCATCCTGCGCGTTTTTTGCAGCGGCACTTTAGCCCGGCAGAGATCGAATACTGCCTGGGCAAGGCTGACCCGTTGCCCTCGCTGGCGGTTCGTTTTGCCGCCAAGGAAGCCTTTCAGAAGTGCTGGCCGGAGTCTTTTGGCTGGCTCGAGGTCTGGGTGGAGATGCAAGACCGCAAACCCCTGCTGCGCTTTGCACCCCGCATCGCGGCAGAGATGCAAGCGGGTCACCTCAAAACCCACCTCGCGCTGTCGCATGAGAAGAGCCATGCCTTGGCAATGGTGGTGCTGGAAAGGATGGAGCCTTGAAAACTGTTCTGATCACCGGCGCATCTACCGGCATTGGCGAAGCCTGTGCCTTGTGGTTGCAGGACAAAGGTTACCGGGTATTTGCCGGCGTTCGCAAAGATTCAGATGCAGAGTCCCTCCGGGAAAAGTCGAAAGGCCGTCTCACGCCGGTTTTGCTGGATGTGGTTGATGAGGTCTCTATCCGCGAAGCTGCCCAGTTTATCCTCACCCAGACGCCCCAACTGGACGGCCTGGTGAACAACGCGGGGATTGCGGTAGCCGGGCCGCTGGAGTTCCTTCCCCTGGAGGAGCTGAGGCGGGTGCTCGAGGTCAATGTGATTGGACAGGTCGCCGTCACCCAGGCTTTTCTGCCCTTGCTTCGCCCGGCCAAAGGCCGGGTGGTCTTGATGAGTTCCATCAGCGGGCGGGTAGCGGCTCCCATGATGGGCCCCTATGCCGCATCGAAATTCGCTCTGGAAGCCATCGGAGATGCATTACGACGTGAGTTGAAACCGTGGGCCATTGAAGTTTCGATCCTCGAGCCCGGCAACATCCAGACGCCCATCTGGAGCAAAGGGGTGGCTTGGGGCGAGGAACTCAAAGCGCGCCTTTCGCCGGAAGCCACCCGGTTCTATGGCCGCGCCATCGAGGGAATCCTGAACTATATTCGGGGTCAGGAGGGCCGAGGTTTGCACCCCGACGAGGTGGCCAGGGTCGTGGAGCAAGCCCTGTCGGCAACCCGCCCTAAAACCCGCTATTTGATCGGACGGGATGCAAAGGCGGGAGCCCTATTGGCCCGCTTTTTGCCCGACCAATGGGTGGATCGCTTTATCGCCGGGCGCAGGTTTGGACAGCAATAGAGCGGTTCCCACGAATACGCTGTACAGCTTTTTTTGCGATGCGCCGTAATGGGGGGAAACGCGATAGCGCTCAAGGCCTGGTCAGTGCTTGATCCAGGAAGGCCAGGGTTCTGCGGGCGATCTCGTCCCAGCCTGCTTCGGGGGAGATGGTGGCAAGGTTGTCACCGCGCTGCGGGCCATAAGCTCCAAAACCGGCGTGGTTGAGACCGGCGATGGTCTGGCGGGAGGTTCCTTGGGGGAACTTGCCCTGACTAGCTGCAAGTTGCTCCTGCCGAATCACCCCATCCTTTTCGCCGTACAGGGCCAGGGTGGGCAGGTTCTTGGCCGAGAGGTCGTTCTGGGGATACGCGGCCCACATAACCAGCGCCCTGACCTCCGGGTTGCTCTGGGCAAAGTTGGAGGCCACCACTCCGCCCAAGCTATGCCCCCCCACTGCCCACGGGAGCGTGGGGGCCTCGGCGATGGCCTGTCGGGCTTTACCCTGCTCGGTAACGGCCAGGTTGAAGCGTACCCGCAGCAGGGCTACACGGTAGCCGCTGGCCGCGATTTGCCGCAATACTGGGGCGTAGGCTTGGGGCTCCACCAACCCCCCTGGATAAAAAGCTAACCCGCCCTTGACCGCTCCCTGAGGGATAAAAACCCAGCCATAGGCAGTGGCTCGAACCTCGAGGTCGGTGCTCGATTCCAATGCCCGCAGTGCTGCTTGGCTGGGTGGGTAGGGAGTGAGTGCTCGCTGGGTATACCAGACCATGGCTCCGGCAAAGAGCAGCAATCCACCGAAGAAAATCAGCCAGAAGACTCTGTACTTATTCATAGAACGGTCGTAAGGAGTAGGGGAAGGGGGTTAGCTGCGCCATAGTGAGTTCTTTAAATTGCATCCTCACAAGGCGCAATACCCCCATGTATACCGGGCTGGTTACAGTGATAAACATTTCTTCATTATTTGCTGACCTCTCCACGCCGACTGCCCTAGTCGCCCACCGCCGGGGCTGCGCTGACCTGGCCTTGTCTTTGCTGCCGCATTTTCTCGTAGCGCCGGCGTTCAAACTGATAGAAAGCGGCGGGTACCACGAACAAAGTCAGCAACATCGAGACCGAGACCCCGCCCAGAATGATGATGCCCAGTGGGCGGCGGAACTCCGAGCCCTCGCCGCTGGCGGTGATGAGGGGTATCGAGATCATCAGCACCGTGAGGGTGGTCATCAGGATGGGGCGCAAGCGCAGCCGAGCCGCCTCGACCAAGGCGTCGTAGAGGGGTTTTTCCTGAGCTTGGCGAACCGCGAAGTCTAGGAGTAGAATGGCATTCTTGGTGACCAGCCCAATTAGAATCACCACCCCCAATACGGAAATCACATCCAAGCCACTGCGGAAGAAAAACAGGAACCAGAAAGCCCCCACCAGCGCCAAAGGCACCGGAAGGAGTAAGTAAAGGGGGTAACGGAAGGTATTGAACTGGCTGGCAATTACCAAAAAGTTGAGCAGCAAGGCCAGTCCAAAAGCGATCGGTGCGCTACGGGCCAGGTCACCCACAAAGGCGGTGGAACCCTGGGTTTCGAAGCGTACCCCATCGGTAAAGACCCCAGCTTTCTCGAGTTCCTGCCGCACCAGGTTGGAAAGCTGGAAGGTGCCAATCTCCGAGCCTGGAGCCCGGTTGGCGGTGATTCCGGTGGAAAAAGCCTGATTGGTGCGGGCCAATTGGGCAGGGGTCTGGCGGTTCTCGAACTGCCCCAGCGAGCCGATGGGCAGTGAGCTTCGCAGAGCCGGTGCAGCCACCGGTAGCGAGAGCAGGCTGGTCTGGTCGGAGACAAAGCGGGGGTCGGCCTTGACCACGATGGGGATGTCGTCACCACCGCTGCGCATGTTGCCGGCCTCAACCCCCGCGTTGTAGATGCGCAGGGTTTGGGCCAGATCGCCTGGGGTCAGGCCGGTACCCTGGAGCTTGGCGGCACTGGGCACCAGCACCCGCTCACTGGCGGTCTCTTCCAGACTGCTTCGGACATCAATCAAGTAGGGCAAGTTGCGCATGACTTGCAAGGCCAGTTGGTTCTTCTCGGCCAGCAACTGCGGGGTCGGGGCGGTCATGGTGAACTGAAGGTCGGCAGCACCCCCCGGCCCACCCTCCGGTACGGTGACCCGCAGGTCGGCCTCAGGTCTGTCGGCCACCAGCTTTTGCAGGGCTTCACGGTAGATGGGTAGTAGATCATAGACGTTTTCGCGTTCGTCCTTGGGCACCAGCTCCACCACGATCCGTGCTCGCTCGGGGTTGCCTGCCCCCAAGGCGTTTTGCGAGCTTCCAACAGTATTGAATACAGCCTCTACTTCGGGGCGGCTGTCCAGCCAGATTTCCAGCCGGCGGCTGAGGGCATCGGTCTGGGAAAGCGCCGTCCCTTTGGGCAGGGTGAGGTCAATATCAATCTGGCCGTTGTCGTTTTCGGCGGTGAAGTTGAAGGGGATACGCGGAGCTACAAAACCGATGCTCAGGAAGAAACCCAGCCCCACCAGCAGCACCAGCCAACTGCGCTTGAGGGCTGCTGATAGGGTGCGGGCATAGGTTTCTCGCAAGGCCAAAAAGATACCCTCCGAGATGTTATGCAGGCTGCCGGTGATGGCACCGGCCAGCCCCACCAATACCGAAGCCAGCCAGCGCAGGGGAGCCAGCGCCAGGGTTAGGGGGGTGATGAGGATGTTGAAAATACGCCGCCCCAGGCTGAGGCCTGGTTGCTGGTAGATGTGCAGCCGCAGACCCCAGCGAAAATCCTGACCGATACCCGCAGCCCGCCGACCCAGCTGAGGCCAGGTAGGGGGTTCGGGGTCGGGGAAGTAGGTCAAACGAACCGTCAGGAAGAACAAAGCTTCCAGCCAGCTCACGGCAATGGCGGCAGCGAGCACGATGCCAAACTGGCGGAAAAACTCCCCGATAATGCCGGGCAGAAAGCTGATGGGCAAAAAGACCGCCATCAGAGACAGTGTGGCTGCCGAGACCGCAGAAAGTACCTCGGTGGAACCTTTGAGCACGGCTTCCTTGGTGGGGTAGCCCATACGGCGGAAGCGCTCGATGTTCTCTGACAACACAATCGAGTCGTCTACCACGATGCCCACTGCCACAATGATAGCCAGCAAGCTGATGATGTTGAAGGTGAAGCCAAGCAACCCGAATACGATCAGTGCACCGGCCAAGGTGATGGGAATTGCCACCACCACGCTGAAGACCGAGTTGAGCTTGCCCAGGAAGATCAGGGTGATGAAGGAGACGATGGCGGCTACCAACAACACCTCGCGGAAAGTATCGTTGACGGTGTTTTCGATAAAAGTGGTGTTGTCACCCACGATGCGGGTTTGGTAGCCCTGGGGTAGCCGGGCATTGGCCAGGGTGCGCTTGACGCCTTGAGCCACCGCAACCGAGTTGGAGTCGGGGGTTTTACGGATCGCAATGGGGATTACAGCTTCGCCGTCGAGCCGGGTCAGGCGGGTGGGGTTAGCTTGGCCATCGCGCACGATGGCCACATCACGCACCTCGATACCCCGTGAAGGGTCTACCAGGATGCTGGCGATCTGCTCGGGGGTGGTGGGGGTGTTGCGCAGGGTAAAGAGCAAGCGCTGCCCATCGGTGGACTGGGTTCCTGCTGGAACCGCCAGAGCCGAAGCCTGGATGGCCCCGACCACCTGTCCAGGCGAGAGGTTGTAAGAAGCCAACCGGTAGGGCTCGAGCAAAACCTGCACCTCTCGGCTGGGGGCCCCTTGAATCTGCACATCCGCGACCCCCGAAACCAGTTGAAGCTGGGGTTTGAGCACATCCTCGGCGTAGCGGGCAACCTCGCGCAGATCGCGTCCATCAGCTGACAGTGCGATAAACAGAATCGGCGCGGCTGCGGGGTCGAAACGTTGAACGACTGGAGCCTGGGCGTCGCGGGGAAGCTGCCCGCGCACCGCGGCGACCCGCTGCGATACATCGGTGGCCACACGGTTGATATCCTCGCCAAAGTCGAACGAGACGATGACCTGCGAAAAACCCTCGCCCGAGATCGAAGCGATCTGATCAATGCCCGAGAGGGTCGAAACCGAATCTTCGATGCGGCGGCTGATCTGGGTCTCGACCTCTTCGGGGCCAGCGCCTGGGTAGGCGGTGGTGACAGCCACCACCGGAATCTCGAAGCGGGGCAGCAGATCTACCCCCACCCGGCTGCCAGCAATCAGGCCAAAGAGTACCAGGGCCAGAAAAGCGGCGGTCGAGAAGACGAAGCGCTCGACAAAGAACTTGATGGCGGGGTTCTCGGGTTTGCGGGGGTCGAGTTGTGGCGGGCTGCTAGGACGATCTGGGTTGCTCATACCCCCTCCTGACCAAGGCTAAATAGGGCAGACCGGAGCTGCATGCTAATTCCGACCCTCCAACCCCTTGCGCGAAACCAGCTCACTGCACCACCTCGAGGGCATCGCCATTGTTGAGGCTTGCCGGCACGGGGAATACTACCTGGACACCCGCCGGGAGGCCCTCGACGGCAGCGCGGGCGCCGGTGTCGGCCAGCACCTGCACCGGTGTGCGAACGGCTTTGCCATCCTGTACCGCATACACATAAGTGGTGCGGCCTTCGGTTTGCAAGGCGCCAGACGTGATCAGGGTGCCCCGGGCCAGAGTCAGGGTGTAGCTGACCTGAGCGCTTGCGCCCGGTGGTAGGGTGCCTTCAACCTGGGCCGTCAGTTCGACCAGGCGGTCGGTACCGGGAACCTTGGTACTGCGGGTGATGGTGGCCGGGTAGTTCTGCCCCCCGTAGAGCAGGGTAATCCGGCTGCCCAGCGGCAAGGCGGCAGCATCTTCTGGCGGCAGTCGGAAGTCCGCCTCGAGGCGGGTGGTATCGGCCAAGCGGAAGGCCCGTTGTCCGGCAGCCACAAACTCGCCCGGGTTGAGGAAGACCTCTGCGACCACGCCCGCAAAGGGTGCCTTAACTTCGGTATCGGCCACTGCCCGCTGGGCCTGGGCCAGTTGGTTTTGGGCTTGTTGTACCTGTAAGCGCAGCAGGGCTAGGTCTTCGGTGGAAGCGCGCTGGTTGCGGGCCAGGTTTTCGCGGGCGTTGTCGGCGGCAGCCTTGGCCTGGTCGTAGGCGGCCTCGAGGCTGGTCAACTCCACCTGCGCGATGGCCCCGGCCTGGAACAGTTGCTTTCCTTCGCGGTAGCGCCGCTCGGCCACCTGGAGGTTGGCCTGGGCCGACTCGAGGCTGGACTGCAAGGGCGCGAGTGAACCCGAGGTGGAGCGCTGGGCTCGAGCGAGGTTTACCTGGGCTTGTTGCAGAGCCAGTTGGGCGTTGCTCAGGGCCGAGCGAGCATTCACCGGGTCGAGCCGCAAGACCACCTGGCCCTGGGCCACCCGGCTGCCTTCGCGCACCAATACTTCCAACACCTTACCCGAAGCGGTAGCCCCCACCTGGCTTTCGCGGGTCGGAGAGAGGGTTGCGCCGGTGGTGCGGGTGGTGGTCAGGGCACCGCTCTGGGTCTGAACCACCCGTACCTTGATGCTGCGGGCCGCAGCGGCTTCTGCCGCCGAGGGGGCCGGGGTTTCGCTCTGGGCGGGCCGACGGGGGCCACACCCTGCCAGCACCAGAGCGATCAGACCCAGCCAGACCCAGGTTTTATAAGAGAACCAGGCACCCTGCATCAACGACCTCCTGCCAATAGGCTGTAGTAGGCCCGCCAGTAGTTGCCCTGGGCTTGTTGGGCAGCTAGCTCGGCTTGAATAAAAGAAAGCTCGGTTTGCAGATAGGCCACTGCGCTAATCAAACCGGCATCCAGCCGCTTCTTGTCGTTGGCTAAGGTTTCGCGGGCATTGGCGAGGGCGGCTTGCTGAATACCCAGCGCACGGGAGGCGGCCTGGAGGTTTTGATACAGCGAATCATATTGCAGGCCTAGGCCCCGTTCGATTTCCCTGGCTCCTGCGCTGGCTTGATCGGCCCTCGAGCGGGCCGCGTCAATATCGGCCCGGGCCGCATAGCTGGGGTCGAGCAACTCGACCTGGAGGCTGGCCAGTTCGCCGCGTTGCCGGGCCTGGAGCACATCGGGGTTCTTGCCCAGCAGTTCACGCACCGTGCTGGCTTCGGGCAGGGCTGGAGGGTTGGGTAGAGCGGCTACCGCACTGAACGCACCCACTAGGCTGCGCAATGAGGCCAGGGCCAGGGCCAGGCCGTTTTCGGCCCGGGTGGCGTTGCTGCGGGCGTCGTCTAGGCGGTTCTGGGCGTTGCGAACGTCCAGGGCGGTGCCGGAGCCGTTGCGCTGGCGAATCTGGGCGATTTCCAGGCCGCGGGTAGCGATCTCGAGGGCCTTTTGGGCCAGGCGCACCTGAACCTGGGCCTCGAGCACCTGGGTATAGGCTCCCACGATGCTGTTCTGGGCCTGGATTACGGCCCGGTCGAAGTTGGCCTGCGCAAGGGCCGCTCTTTGCTCGGCCTGAACCTGGGTGGGACGGGTCAGCAGGGGATCGGCCAGCACCCGTGTGAGGTTGGCCTTGGCATCGTCGAGCTCGGCTTTGGCTGCCACTACCGGGGCTTGTTCCGAGGCCTTGGCAAGGGCTGCTTCTAGGTTTAAGTTTTGTGCTTGAGCCAGGGTCAGCAGGGTCAGAAATATGGGTACAGCCAGTCTCATGGGTTCACCTCACTGAGGGGTAGGGCAAAGAAGCGGTATAGGTCTAACAGGCGTTGGGTTCGGCTCAGCTCTGCCTGAAGCAGACCCAGGCGGGCCTGGGCTAGGCTCAACTCGGCTTGCAGGGTGGCGAGGGGGCTCACCAGACCCAGCCGTTCGCGTTCGCGGGCTTCGCCAAGGGCGCGCTCGGCATCGCTTTGTACCTTCTGAGCATTGGCCAAACTCTGTTCGGCGGTTTGCAACGAGGCGCGCAACAGATCCTCTTGCAGCTTGCTGCTGCGACGGGCCGCCTCTACGGCTTGACGGGCCGCATCCACTTGTTTTTGGGCGGCCTCAAGCGCATCCACCACCCCAAAGGCGATGTTGGCCGAGAGGCCAATGGTGAGCGTTCCGACGATGCGATCCTGGGGCGCACTGCGGCCCTGGGACTGGTTGGTGTAGCTGAGGCTGGGCTGCAGGGTACGGGAGTTGATCGAGAGGGTCAGCGAATCGTTGTCGGAGGTGTTGCGGGTGTAGCTGCCTTGCACCACCGGCAAGACCCCTCGCAGGGTTCGGTCGAAGCCAATCTGGGCGCCCGCAAGCTGGAGTTCGGCCTGCCGTACCGGTGGGGGGGTGCCCTGCGCTGGGATTGTTAGGCGGGGCGGGATCGCGCTGCTGGACCCAACCAGATCGGCCAGACTCTGCCGCGCCAGCACCAAGTTGCGCTCGGCATCGGTCTGCTGAAGGGCAGCCTGCCGCAGGCTGGCCTCGGCCTGGCGCACCTCGCTGGGGCTGGCGGCACCTCGGCCCTCTCGAACCTTGGTGGCCTCGAGGTTGGCCTGGGCCAGCCGCTGGCCCAGGCGGGCTACTTCCAGCCCCGACTCGGCCAAGCGTACCCGCAAGGCGGCCTCTACCGCCTGGGCCTCGAGCTGGGTGCGGGCCTGGCGCAAGCCCAGGGCAGCCTGTTCGACCGCCAGGGCAGCCTGGTTGGCCGCGTCCGATACATCGCCAAAGGGGAACGGGGTAAAGGTGAGGCCCAGGCTGACCTGCCGCCCATCAGAGGGTAGGTTAATGCACTGCGGGTTGAGGGGGTTGGGGCAGGTAGGTGCGCCGGGGGGCGGCGTAACCTCGAAAAAAGAAAGCCCTCCTTGCGCTTGCAGGCTCACCGGGCTCAGAGTAGCCCGCAGCTGAGCCTGGGCTGCTTCCAGACCCAGGCGGGCCTGTACCAGTGAGGGATGGTTCTCCAGCGGTGCAAAAAAGCCCTGGGCCAATCCCAGACCATGCAATCCGAGGAGCATTGTCCAGACAATCCACTTGGCCGCGAGCGCCCTGTGCTTTACGCCCGGGCCCTTATTCATGGTTCACCGCCTGTTCGGAAGGCTGTGGGTCTTTTTCCAGGGGGGTCGGCTCGGTGAGCTTGCGATAGCTCTGGGTCAACATGGTGATCTCCTCGGGGCTGAGCCGGGCATAGCGTTCACGCGAAACTTCCCTCCAGTTCTTGCGCATCTGCACCAAAAAATGCTTCCCTTCTTCGGTTAGCAGAATACGCACCTTGCGCTTGTTGTTGGCGTCCAGTTCGCGCCGAACCAGCCCCCGCTCCTCGAGGCCCGCCAGAAGCTGCGAAACCCCCGGTGGCGAGGCATCCATCACGAAGGCTAGACCCGACGGCTGGTCAATCCCCTCCGAGACGCACATCAGCGCGAAGGCTTGCATGGGCGAGACGCCCAGACCGGCGAAGGCTCTTTGCTGGTCGAGCCGCATCTGCCACACCAAATGGGTGGACAACTGCCACAACTCGTCCAACGTTTCGTCCAATGCAAACTTCATACGTGTGAAATATTAGGCCGGGCAAAGAAGAGGAAAAGAAGGTCTCGCTACAGTTTTCACATGCGGGCCTGCCAAACGAGAGAATAAAGTGCGCCGAGCACTTCGGTTTGGGTATCGTGGTAAGCTACTACCAACATGAGGGAGAAAGTCTTCGAAGAGCGGGAACTGATCTTAGAGCTGTTCCCTGGCACTTCCCCGGAGCTGTTGCCTCCGGGGGAAGTGCTTTATTACCGGGATCATCTGGGGCGGGTGCATATAGAAGAAAGCCCACTCCATCTTGTCTTAGAGCCGCTGGAACGCTCCTCGAGCACCACCCCCATCATCTGCGAGGCATGTTTGCGCCATGTTTCCCGCACGGCGGCACAGTTCTTCCGCTTTGGCGTGGGTGAAAACGAGCGTCACTTTCGCTATGTGGCCCTGTGCCGTGACACCAACAGTTGTTCGGGGGCGGCCCGGCCGGGGCGTTTGAGGGAAATCCTCTTAAGGGGTATACTGCCCTGAGCAGTTGGCTGGTGGAGGCACGACGGCGAAGCCGCTGTCCCGAAGGGGATCTCTAGGGGATGGTCGAAACCAGGCTCGGCAGAGGGTGCGCCGGGCCTCTTCCTTGAGCCGGCAACTGGTCTCATATGAATCTCAGAACAATGGCGCAGCATCGTTAGCGTTTAGCGCCGCAAGAAAATAGGTTTTAGGTTTCAGGAGGCTGGATGGCACGCGAAGTTAAACTCACCAAATCGGGATATGAACGTCTGGTGGCCGAGCTCGAGCAAGAACGAGCCCGGCTACAGGATGCCACGCGTATTTTACAAGAGCTTATGGAGTCCTCCGACGACTACGACGACTCCGGCCTAGAAGACGCCAAGCGCGAGAAGGCCCGCATCGAGGCCCGCATAGACTCCCTCACCGACACCCTTTCCCGTGCCGAGATCATGGAAGAGGAGGGCAACAAGGTGAACGTGGTCAGCCTGGGGGCCATTGTGAGCCTGAAATCCAAGGAAGGCGACCATATGGAGGTGCAGGTGGTGGCCCCGGCCGAGGCCAGCGTCCTGGAGCGCCCCATGAAAATCTCCGACGAGAGCCCCTTGGGCAAGGCCCTGTTGGGTCAGAAAGTGGGGGCCAAGGTGATGCTCGAGACCCCCAAGGGCAAAAAAGAGTTCAAAGTTGAGACAGTGAAGCACTAGCCTATCAGGTGGTCGAACCTCGAGCGCCGTCCGCTTTCGGCGCTCTTTTTATAATCCACGAATGCAAACTCAACGTAAAGCACTGCACTGCAATCCAGTTCCCGGACCGACACCGGATCGCTGAAAGCGGCGAGTCAAAACGTTCTTTTGCTCACCGGCCCTGGCCTGCTACCCTTGCATCAAGCCGCCCTCGCCCCTAGACTCTAGACGCTAGCTGGGAACGTCGTAAGGCGCTCGGCTCTGGACACACCTATGCCTGAATACAGCGAACAGACCCAACAACGCCTAGCCAACCGCGAAGCCCTGGTCGAGGCTGGATTCGAGCGGTTCCCCTACCGCTACCCCAAGACCCACGACGCAGCAGAGATTTTGCAGGCCCATGCCAGTGCCGGGCCGCAAGAAGAATGGCCCCATGAAACGGTGCGGATCGCGGGCCGCATCATGACCTTCCGCCACATGGGCAAGGCCAGCTTTGCCCATGTACAAGACGCTTCGGGCCGGATTCAGCTCTACTTAGCCCGCGACCTTACCGAGCACTACGACCTGATCAAGAAGCTCGACATTGGCGACATTGTGGGCATCGAGGGCACGGTTTTCACCACCAAGACCGGCGAAATTACCGTTAAGGTCAAGGAGTTCGTGCCCCTGGTCAAGTCACTGCACCCTTTGCCCGACAAGTGGCACGGTATCAAGGACATCGAGACCCGCTACCGCCAACGCTACCTCGACCTGATCCAAAACCCCGAGGTACGCGAAGTTTTCCGCACCCGCAGCCGCCTGGTGCGCTACATCCGCGACTACTTCGACCGCCAGGGGTTCCTGGAGGTTGAAGGCCCCACCCTCCAGGCCATTGCCGGCGGCACCGAGGCTAAGCCCTTCAAAACCTTCCACAACGCCCTCGACCACGAGTTCAACCTGCGTATCGCCCTCGAGCTGCACCTCAAGCGCCTGCTCGTAGGCGGCTTCGAGAAGGTCTTCGAGATTGGCCGTAACTACCGCAACGAGGGCATCTCGGTCAAGCACAACCCCGAGTTCACCATGCTGGAAGCCTACTGGGCCTATGCCGACTACAACGACATGATGGCCCTGATCGAAGACCTGCTCTCGGGGCTGGTGCTGCACCTGCACGGTAGCACCCAGGTGCAGTACGGTGAACACCTGATAGACTTTGCCAAGCCCTTCAAGCGCATAGATTTTGTCACCACCCTCAAAGAGCGAGCCGGGCTGGACTTCGACCCCACCGACTTAGAACGCCTGCGGGCCTGGGCCGACGCGCATCATCCCGAGCTGCGGGCGGTGCCCAGCTACAAGCTCCTGGACAAACTCTTTGGCCATTATGTGGAACACACCCTGATCAACCCCACCTACGTGGTAGACGTTCCACTGGCCATTAGCCCACTGGTCAAGCGCCACCGCGACCCCAGTAAGGCCAACCTCACCGAGCGCGCCGACCTGTTTGTGGCCGGTTTCGAGATTTCCCCCATCTACTCCGAACTCAACGACGCCCTCGACCAGCGCGCCCGCTTCGAGGAGCAGGCGGCCCGCCGCGAGGCCGGCGACGACGAGGAACCCGAAATTGACGAAGACTTCTTGCTGGCCCTCGAGTACGGTATGCCCCCCGCCGCCGGTATGGGCCTGGGCATAGACCGGCTGACCATGATTCTGACCAACCAGGAAAGCATCCGCGATGTGATTCTGTTTCCCCTGCTCAAGCCGCGCAAAGAGGCAGAACCCGAGGAGTCCAGCGACGAAGAGTAGGCTGGGTTTAATCCTCACTCGAGCCGAAGCTCGAGTGATACGCATTTCGGCAGTATCGTTCACTTCGGCAAGCCTAAACGATACTACCGAAATGCTTTTCTACTCCCTTCGGTCGGCTTGAATCCTTCACCTTTGACTCCGTCCAACGGTGAAGGATTCAAGCGGAAACGGTATGAGGATTGAAACGTGAGCATGAATAAACGCTTGTGGGTTAGGGAGGGGAACCCACAAGCGTTATGGGGATGCCCACATGAGTGGGTTGGAGTATTTGTATCACTGGCGAATGCCTTTTGGTAGGGAATAAAGTCCTCCTCAGGCGTAATCCAGGGCCAGCGCCAACTGCCCCAGGGCAATTCCACCGTCGCCGGGGGGTACAGTCTTGTTCCAGTACACCTCAAAGCCCAAAGCGCGCAATGCGGAAAGGGTTAGGTTGTGCAGAAAACGGTTTTGCCACACCCCACCCGAGAGGGCTACAGCTTGTGGGCCGTGTTGCTCGCGGATGTGCAGGGCCATTTGGGCCACTCCTGTAGCCAGTGCAAGGTGAAAGTGCCAGGCTATTTGTTCTTTGGGTAGCCCGGCTCGAAGATCGGCCAGAACGGCCTCGAGCAGCGGGCGGTAGTCCCACTCGAGGAGCTTAGCGGGGCGGATTTCCAGCGAATAACGCGCTTGGGACTCGTGCCTAACCCTGCGGGCGAGGCGCTCGAGCCACATGGCGGCCTGCCCCTCGAAGTCTTGGTGCGTGTGGAAGCCCAGCAGTGCGGCTACGGTGTCGAACAAGCGGCCCATGCTGCTGGTGGAGGCGATGGGTAGCTTGGATTCCAGCATCTTGCGCCCAAGCTCAACCGTGCGCTGGGGCAGATAAACCTCCCAGTGGCAGAGCTCCCGCAGAAATCCGATTGCGGCCTGGGCCGGCAGCCCTGCGGCGGCGTCTCCGCCCAGCAGTGGTGCATAGCGCAGATGGGCCACACGCTGTAGCCCGCCTCGAAGCGAGCCGAGCATGACCTCACCCCCCCAGATGGCCCCATCCTCACCGAGTCCGGCCCCGTCGAAGGCAAAACCCAGCACCTCCTTGTGCCATAGCTGGTGCTCGGCCAGCACCGAGGCAATGTGGGCCCGGTGGTGCTGTACTGCCAGCTTTGGGCCGGGTAGTTCGGCGGCATAAAGGCTCGAGGGGTAGTTGGGGTGTAGGTCGTGGACAATCAGGGTTTCATCCAGGTTCACCTGGTACATCTGGGTTAGGTCGTGGATGGTCTCCTGAAAGGCCAGGCGGGCTTCCAGTTCTTCCAGATCGCCAAGGTGCTGACTGACCAAGACCAGGCCGCCAGTTGAGAGGGCAATGCTGTTTTTGAGCATGGCCCCAAGGGCCAGAACCGGATTTGTAAAGTGCTCGGACTGCAGGACCGGGGCGGGTGCAAAGCCTCGAGCGCGCCGCAACAGGAAGGGCTTTTCGTCGGCCAGGGCAGCAATCGAGTCGTCTACCCGGCGGGCGATGGGACGCTCGCCTACCAGGTAATAGTCGGCCAGCCCGGACAGCCTGCCGAGGTCCTCGTCGCGGTAGACCATCGGCTCACCCGAGCGGTTGGCGCTGGTCATGACCAGGAGGGGCGGGGCGCCCTCGGCAAAAAGCAGGTGTTGCAGGGGTGTGTAGGGTAGCATCACCCCCAGGTCGGGGCTGCCGGGCGCCAGCGATTCGGGGAGCGGCACGGGGCCTTTGGGCAGCAGCACGATGGGGCGCTCGAGGCTCTGCAATAGTTGCTGAGCAGCACCGTCTAGCTCCACGTAACCCTGAAGGGCCTCGAGGTCGCGGGCCATCAGAGCCAGCGGCTTGAAGCGGCGCTTCTTGCGGGTGCGCAAGCGCTCTACGGCCCCGGCGTGGGTGGCATCGCAGGCCAAATGATAGCCACCCAGCCCCTTGATGGCCAGAATCTGGCCCTCCCGCAAAAGCAGGGCTGCTTGCACGATGGCCGGGTATTGTGAAGCAACGGGTTGTAACTGCGCATCCCAAAGGTGAACCACAGGGCCACACACCGGGCAGGCGATGGGCTGGGCGTGAAAGCGCCGGTCGAGGGGGTCGTGGTACTCGCGGGCGCAGTCGGCGCACATCGCAAAGGCCCGCATGGTGGTGTGGGGGCGGTCGTAGGGGAGTTGCTCGATGATGGAGTAGCGCGGGCCGCAGTGGGTGCAGTTGATGAAGGGGTAGCGGTAGCGGCGGTTGCTGGGGTCGAACAACTCGCGCAAGCAGTCGGGGCAGAGGGTCAGGTCGGGGGAGATCAGGGTGGTGATAGAACCGCTGGCCTCGCTCTCCAGAATGGCGAAACCTTCGGGCAAGCTTCCGGTGCGCTGCTGCAATACCTCGATGTGCTCGATCCTGGCGGCGGGAGGGGCTTCCTCGCGGATGGCCCGGACAAACTGGGCCAGCACCTCGGGCGGGCCCGCGGCCTCGATCAGTACGCCCTCGAGGTCGTTGCGCACCCAACCCGATAACCCCAACTGTTGGGCCAGCCGAAAAATAAACGGGCGAAACCCCACGCCCTGCACCACGCCGCGCACCCGCAAGCGCAGGGTCTCCGGCTGGAGAGGGCTGGTTGAATGGTTCATATCGTTGGTCGGGCTCGGGCTTGCAGGTATCCGGAAATGCGTAAAAGATGCAACGTCAGGCGAGTAACCCCGGCATTTCGCGTAGTTTGCCGGGAAGCCGGGTTGGGCACGGTTGGGGAGTTCGCCTCCATCGCGGGAAGGACAGGTGTTGAGCAACTGGGGCTCGAGGGTTTATGCAGGGTTTTCTGCTGTCCTAGCGTGGCTGACGGGCTATGGCACACCCCGCCCCAACAGCTCGAACAGATACCGATACCAGTCTTGCATGCCCGCCCCACTTTTGGCCGAGACCTCCAGCACCCTGGCCTGGGGTGTTACCAGGCGCAGGTTCTCCAGGGCCAGGCTGCGGTCGAAGCCCAGCACCTCGGCCACGTCGCACTTGGTGACGAGAACCAGGCTGGCTTCCTTGAAGATGCGGGGGTATTTGAGCGGTTTATCCTCGCCCTCGGTCGTGGAGAAGAGCACCACTTTGGCGTTCTCGCCCAGGTCGTAGGCGGCTGGGCAGACCAGGTTCCCCACGTTTTCGATGAAGAGCAGGTCCAGTGCTTCGAGATTCAGGGCCTCGAGGGCCCGCGCGACCATGACGGCCTCGAGGTGGCAGAAGGTTCCGGTCTGAATCTGCACCGCCGTGGCCCCGCCCACTCGCAAGCGCTGGGCATCGTTATCGGTGGCGAGGTCGCCCACGATCACTGCCATCTTCAGTTCGTCTCCTAGTTCCAGCAGCGTGCGCGAGAGCAGCGTGGTCTTGCCCGACCCTGGTGAAGAAAGCACGTTCAGGGCCTTGACCTTGGCGGCCCCTAGGCGCTTGCGGTTGTCAGCGGCGTACTGGTTATTGAGGTCCATCAGGCCTTTTTCAACGTGGATGCGCCGCCCGCGTTCCTCGGCATTCTCAGCCAGCACCGATAATCCGATTGCGATTTCCTTGACCTCGGCCATGCTGCCTCCCTCAGACCACTTCCAGGTATTCCACTTCCAACTCCTGCCCCTGCCGCAGCGTGGCGCTGGGTTCGTTGCAGAGCGGGCACAGGGCGATGCCAAATGGGTTATCTACCTCAAATTCTACATTGCACCCTTTGCAAAACGACACCGGCGGCACCCAGTTCACCGCCAGACGGGCCTTTTCGGCCAGCGTGCCTTGTTTGGCGGCCTCGAAAACGAACTCGAGGGCCGATTTCTCCACCCCGCTCAGAGCGCCCACTTTGAGACCAATCAGGCGGATGGCGCGGGCCCCTTCACGACGGGCATACGCCTCGGCGATCTCGAGGATGCGCTGCACCAAACCCAGTTCATGCACGGTTGACCCCCGGTGTGGCCGATAAAACGCGGCGTAAAGCAAACCTAGCTCTAAGGTAGTTTTACGCCGGGAAGAAGAGCGTTGTCAGTGCCAATTGTCCCACACCACAGCAAACGGCGCGAAGCCGTACTGATACCGTTTCCGCTTGAATCCTTCACCGCCATGCGTAGTCAAAGGTGAAGGATTCAAGCCGACCGAAGGGAGTAGAAAAGCATTTCGGCAGTATCGTTTAGACTTTCAAAAGTGAACGATACTGCCGGAATGCGTATGACTGGCTGCCCTCGAGCGCGGGAACATCTGGTGGCAGTTCCGCAACCTAATGGGCTCGGCCGCCTATACGCTCGATAAAACCAGGAAGCGATTTGGGTTAGGAAGATTGGCCGTAAGCCGCTGGGGGTCTCCTTGAAAAGCGGCATAGCCACCGCCAGGAGACTAGCCGCGGTTCTGGCGTGCACGGGTTCCTGACTCGACCAAAACCCCAGTTGGTCAAAACGCGCTTAGGAGATAAACTAGAGCTTGTGCCTGCCGGGATGGCGGAATGGTAGACGCTACGGACTTAAAATCCGTTGCCCGCAAGGGCGTGTGGGTTCGAGTCCCATTCCCGGCACCAACCCGCAATTCAAACCCATTCCCCGCCGCGCATGAGCGGCTCGGCCTGCCCCGAGGCGGTAATGCCGTCCACGTCCATCTCGCTCGAGCCGATCATCCAGTCAATGTGAATGAGGCTGCGGTTGGCCCCTTTGGCCTCGAGCTCTTCGGGGCTTAGCTGGCTGCCGCCCTGGATGCACTCGCTGTAGGCCTGGCCCAGGGCGATGTGGCTGGCGGCGTTCTCGTCGAAGAGGGTGTTGTAAAACAGCAGACCGCTTTGCGAGATGGGGGAGGCGTGCGGCACCAGGGCCACCTCACCCAGGCTGCGGGCTCCTTCGTCGGTTTGCAGCACCCGGTTCAGCACGTCGGCCCCGCTTTTGGCGGTGGCCTCCACCACGCGGCCCTTTTCAAAGCGCACCTCGATCTCCTCGAGCAGACTCCCCAGATAAGAAAGCGGCTTGGTGCTGCGCACCACACCCTCGATGCGGTCTTTGTGGGGTGCGGTGAAGACCTCCTCGGTGGGGATGTTGGGGTTGCAGACCACGCCGTTTTTGGCCTGAACAGCCCCACCGGCCCAGAGGTGATCCTCGGCCAGACCCACCAACAGGTCGGTGCCGGGGCCTTTGAAGTGCAGGGCGTGGTAGCGCTTCTGGTTCAGGTAGGCCACGCGCTCGGCCAGGCGTTGGTTGTGGGCTTTCCAGGCGGCCACGGGGTCGGGTGTATCGAGCCTCGAGGCCTTGAAAATAGCCTCCCATAACTGTCGGACGGCCTCTTGTTCGGGCAGTCCGGGAAACACCGCGCGGGCCCAGGCCGGTTGCGGGTAGGCCACAATGCTCCAGTTGATGTGGTGGGTGGTGATGAGCTCCATGACCCGCCGGTAGGCCAGGGAGCGGGCCCGGTTGGCCCGGGCCACCTTCTCGGGGGGCTGGCCCCCCAGCAGGTTGGGGTCGCTGCCAGCGATGTGCAGGCGGGCTGCTCCAGCCTGAAAGGCCTCGGCCATGCCGTTATAGAGCCACCGGGGTGCTTTGTCGAAGGAGGCCTCGGGGGCGTGCTGGAAGCGCAGCAGGTGGGCGTCGTCGTCGTCGTAGAGCACGCTGACCAGGGGGCTCCCGGCCTTGTAGGCATACTCGGTGATTTTCCGCACCAGCGGTACGGCCTCGATGGGGGCGGTAATCAGCAGCTCCTGGCCCTCCTGGAGGCCCAGCCCCACGTGCACGGCCACTTTGGCGAGTGAATCGAGATAGTGTTCGTAAAGTTCCATCGCGCACCTACTCTAACACCCAGACCTGCTTGCAGAAAGCGCTCTTTGCAACCTTGACGGAAGCCCCCGGGCTTGCTACCCTTTGGGCAGATGCGACCCCGCACCCCCCGCAGCTACAAGTGGCACCACCAGCGCTGGTGGCGTCGCCCGGCCTGAGCGCGGCGGGCCTTTCCCACGCGTTTGGGCTTACCTCGAGGTCACGGCCTCGAGCTTTTCTTTTGACACCCACCCAAATTTTTGCGAGGAACCTATGCAGCTACCCAGCTACCCTTTACCCGACCCCCGGGGCCGCTACGGTGAGTTTGGCGGGCGCTACGTGCCCGAGACCCTGATCCCGGCCCTGGAAGAACTCACCGAGGCCTACCTCCACTACAAACAAGACCCCGAGTTCCTGGCCGAGTACGCCTACTACCTGCGCGAGTACGTGGGCCGGCCCAGCCCCCTCTACTTCGCCGAGAACCTGACCCGGCACCTGGGCGGGGCCAAGATCTACCTCAAACGCGAAGACCTGAACCACACCGGGGCCCACAAAATCAACAACACCCTGGGCCAGGCCCTGCTGTGCAAGCGCATGGGCAAGAAGCGGGTGATCGCCGAGACCGGCGCGGGCCAGCACGGCGTCTCGGTGGCCACGGTGGCGGCCCTGATGGGCCTGGAGTGCGTGGTGTACCAGGGGGCCGAGGACGTGCGGCGGCAGGCCCTGAACGTCTTTCGCATGAAGCTCCTGGGGGCCGAGGTGCGCCCCGTGGAGAGCGGCACCCGCACCCTCAAGGACGCCACCAACGAGGCCATCCGTGACTGGGTGACCAACGTGTGCGACAGCTTTTACATCATCGGTTCGGTGGTGGGGCCGCACCCCTACCCGGCCATGGCCCGCGACTTCCAGAGCGTGGTGGGCGAGGAGATTAAGGCCCAGCTCCTGGAGAAAGAGGGCCGCGAGAACCCGGATGTAATCCTGGCCTGCGTGGGTGGAGGCTCCAACGCCATTGGGGTGTTTGCGCCGTTTGCCTACCAGGAGAACCGGCCCCGGCTGATTGGCGTGGAGGCCGCCGGCCACGGCCAAGCCTCGGGCCTGCACAGCCTGAGCATCGGGGCGGGCCGGAAGGGGGTGCTGCACGGGGCCAAGATGTACCTGCTCTACGACGACGACGGCCAGATTCTGCCGGCCCACTCGGTCTCGGCGGGCCTCGATTACCCCGGTGTGGGCCCCGAACACAGCTACTACGCCGAGCAGGGCCTGGCCGAGTACGTGGGCATCAGCGACGAGGAGGCCCTCGAGGGCTTCCAGTTGCTGTGCCGCCTGGAAGGGATTATCCCGGCCCTGGAGTCGGCCCATGCCATCGCCTACGCGGCCAAGCTGGCCCCGGAGATGGAGCCCGAGCAGATCGTGGTCATCAACCTCTCGGGCCGGGGTGACAAGGACGTGGTGGAGGTGATGCGGCTGATGGAGGCCAAAGGAGGTGCGGCATGACCACCCGCGAAGCCTTCGCCAGGGCCAAAGCCGAGGGACGGGCGGCCCTGATTCCTTACGTGATGGCCGGTTACCCCAGCCGCGGGCGCGACCTGGAAATCGTGGAGCAGGTGCTGCCCTATGCCGATCTGCTCGAGGTGGGCCTGCCCTACTCCGACCCCCTAGGCGACGGGCCGGTGATCCAGCGGGCCTCCGAGCAAGCCCTGCGGCAGGGGCTGCGGGTGGCCGAGGTGGCCAGGTTCGTGCGGGAGATCCGGGCCCGAACCGACAAGCCCCTCTTTCTGATGACCTACATCAACCCGGTGCTGGCGGTGGGCCCGGCGGCCTTCTTTCAGATGTTCAAGGAGGCCGGGGCCAGCGGCCTGATTCTGCCCGACCTGCCCCCCGACGAAGACCCCAGGCTGGTGTCGCTGGCCCAGCGGGCGGGCCTCGAGACCACCTTCCTGCTGGCCCCCACATCCACCGAGGCCCGCATCCAGGCTGTCACCCCTCACTGCACCGGCTTTGTCTACACCGTCTCGGTGGCCGGGGTGACCGGCGCGCGGGATCGGCTGCCGGAGGGCCTGCCCGAGCTGGTGCAGCGCATCAAGCGCTTCACCGACGTACCGGTGGCGATTGGCTTTGGCATCTCCAACCGGGCCACTGCCCAACAAGCGGCCCAGGCCGCCGATGGGGCGGTGATTGCCAGCGCCCTGATCCGGGCGCTGGAGGAGGGGCGGGGCCTGGCGGAGGTGCTGAGCGAGGTGCGGGCGGGCCTGCAGGGTGCGGTCGGCCAGTTCATGGGCTAGAATCGGGCCGATGCGGCGCATTGTGCAGGCGGAGTGTCTGGATTACATCCGCACCTTACCCGAGGCCTCGTTCCCGCTCATCTACCTCGACCCACCCTTCAACACCCGCAAAACCCAGCAACGGCGCCGCATACGTGCAGTGGCCGACGAACAGGGTTTGCGTCGCGGCTTTGGGGGTAAGCGCTACCGCACCAAGGCCCTCGAGGCCCCCGTCTACCCCGACCGGTACGACGACTTCGTGGAGTTCCTGCGCCCCCGGCTCGAGCAAGCCCATCGGCTGCTCACCCCGAACGGTTCGCTATTTGTGCACCTGGACTACCGCGAGGTGCACTACGTGAAGGTGCTCCTGGATCAGATCTTTGGCCGCAAGAGCTTCATCAACGAGATCATCTGGGCCTACGACTACGGCGGCCGCTCCAAGAACCGCTGGCCGGCCAAGCACGACACCCTCCTCTGGTACGCCAAGCACCCGCAAAAGTACACCTTTAACTACGAGGCCATTGACCGCATCCCCTACCTGGCCCCCAAGATGGCCGGGCCGGAGAAGGCCTCGAGGGGTAAAACCCCCACCGACGTCTGGTGGATGACCATCGTACCCACCTCCTCCAAGGAGAAGACCGGCTACCCCACTCAAAAACCCCTCAAACTGCTGGAGCGCATCGTGCGGGTGCATTCCAACCCCGGCGAGGTGGTGCTGGATTTCTTCGCTGGCTCCGGCACCACCGGCGAGGCGGCGGCCCGCCATGGACGGGGGTTTTTGCTGGTGGATCAGAGCCCGGATGCAGTCGCTGTCATGCAGCGTAGACTGGCGGCCTTCGAACCTGAGATAATCATCTCCAATGCGCCCCATCCTGTACCACAAGCTCGGTAACTTCGACCTCTGGATTCTGAGCGACGGCGAGCTGTGGCTGGATGGCGGCTCAATGTTTGGCATCGTGCCCAGGAGCCTGTGGTTGAAGCTGGTGACCCCAGACGAACAGAACCGCATCCGCCTGGGCCTGAACCCTTTGCTGGTGCGTGCGGGTGGGCACTGGGTGCTCATCGAGACTGGTATTGATCGCAAACCCGGCGAGAAGTTCCGTCGCCTCTACGGCCTGAGCGAGACCAACCCGCTGCTGGATCAGCTGGCGCTGCTGGGTGTGCAGCCGCAGGACATCTCGCTGGTGGTGCACACCCACCTGCACTTCGACCACGCCGGGCTCAACACCCGTCTGGTGGAGGGGCGGCTCCTGCCCACCTTTCCCAAGGCCCGTCACATCGTGCAAAAGCAGGAGCTGGAGAACGCTTTGCACCCCCACGAGCGCAGCCAGGCCAGCTACCGCATAGAAAACGTGGAGCCCCTGGCCGAGCAGGGGCGTTTTGAGGTGGTGGAGGGCGAGGCTGAGCTGCTGCCCGGCCTGTGGGTGCTGCCGGCGCCGGGCCACACCCTGGGGATGCAGGTGGTGGAGCTGGCCTCGGAGGGGCAGCGGCTGGCCTACACCGGCGACCTGGTGGCCCTGCGGGTGCAGACGCCGCTCCTCTACATCCCGGCCTTCGACCTCTATCCCATGACCACCCTCGAGACCCGCAAAAAGCTCTACGCGCGCTGGCTCGAGGGCGGCTACCTGCTCTGCTTCACCCACGAGCCGGGGCCGCCCCTGGGCCGGCTGGTGCGGGGCGAGAAGGGCTATCAGGCCGAGGTTGTGGAATTGTAAAGCAGTTCTGTTTGTGGGTGATCCAAAAAGCAGCGGGTGATACCGTTTCCGCTTGAATCCTTCACCGTTGGACGTGATTCAAGCCGACCGAAGGGAGTAGAAAAGCATTTCGGTGGTATCGTTTAGGCTTGTCAAAGTGAGCGATACTACCGAAATGCGTATGAGACCCTCGGACGCGCCTCGTGGCGCGGCAAGTGAAGGGCGTGTTTAGCGCCCTTCAAGCGCAGGGATTGGTATAAGCTGCGGGCTTGCGCGCTACCAGGGTCAGGATGTCGTAGAGGGCTACGGTCTTGCCCTCCTGGTTGAAGATCTCCACCGCCCAGGTCACCACCCCAGTGGGCCGCTCGCCGGGTTTGGGGTCTTTGGCGCTTTTCGACTTGACCGTGAGGCGGGCCTGGATGGTATCGCCGATGCCCACCGGCTCGATAAACCGCAGGTGCTCGAGGCCGTAGTTGGCCAGCACCGGCCCCGGCGCCGGGCTCACAAACAAACCCGCCGCCGCCGAGATCAGGAAGTAGCCGTGGGCCACCCGCTTCCCAAAGATCGAGTCTCTGGCCCCAATCTCGTCCACGTGGGCATAGAAGTAGTCGCCGGTGAGGTTGGCGAAGTTCACAATGTCGGCCTCGGTCACGGTGCGGCGGTGGGTGAGCAGGCTCTCGCCGATCTCCAGGTCTTCAAAGTACTTGCGGAAGGGGTGCACCACATCCTCGCGCACCGCGGCCCCGCGCACGTACTCGTTGCTCAGGGCCATCAGGGTGGTGGGGTCGGCCTGCACCGCGCAGCGCTGGAGGTAGTGCTTGATGCCGCGCACCCCGCCTAACTCCTCGCCGGCCCCGGCCCGGCCCGGCCCGCCGTGCACCAGCAGCGGCAGGGGAGAGCCGTGGCCGGTGGACTCCTGGGCGTTTTCGCGGTTGAGGATGAGCATGCGCCCGTGATGGGTGGCGCAGCCGAAGAAGAGGGTGCGAGCCTCCTGCCGGTTGTAGCTCACGATGCTGCCCACCAGGCTGCCTTTGCCCCGGCGGGCCAGGGCGATGGCCTCGTCCAGGCCCTTGTAGGGCATCAGGGTGGCTACCGGGCCGAAAGGCTCGAGGTCGTGCGCCCCGCTCTCCCAGGGTTTGGGGCTGTAGAGCAGGGTGGGGGCCATAAAGCCGCCTTTTTCCCAGTCGCCGCCCAAAAGCTCGGGTGAACCCTGGAAGGCCACCTCGCAGCCTTCTCGCAGTTTCGCTACCACCGCCGCTACATCGTCGCGCTGGCTTGCCCCCACCAAGGGCCCCATGCCTACTTCCTCGCGGCTGGGATCGCCCAGCACTACTTTGGAAAGACGGTTGCTGAGTGCCTCCGCAACAGCCTCGACCTTGTCTGTGGGCACAATCACCCGGCGAATGGCGGTGCATTTTTGCCCCGCTTTTACGGTCATTTCGTTGGCAACTTCTTTTATAAATAGCTCAAACTCCTCGTCGCCTGGCGCCACGCTTTGCCCCAGAATCGAGCAGTTCAGGCTGTCGGCCTCCATGTTGAAGGGTACGGCGTTGGCTACCAGGCTGGGGTGTACCTTCAGCTTGCGCCCGGTGGCAGCCGAGCCGGTAAAGGTGACGCTGTCCTGCTCGTTAAGGTGCTCGAACAGGTCGCCGATGCCGCCGCAGATGAGTTGGATGGCCCCCTCCGGCAGAATTCCCGACTCGATCATGGCCCGGAAGACCGCCTCGGTCAGGTAGGCCGTCTGGGTGGCCGGCTTGACGATGGCCGGAACCCCGGCAATAAGGCCCGGGGCCAGCTTCTCCAGCATTCCCCAGACCGGGAAATTAAAAGCGTTGATGTGCACCGCCACGCCTTCTTTGGGTACCAGGATATGCCGCCCTAGGAAGGTGCCCTGCTTGGAAAGCGTCAGGGGGTCGTCCTCGGCTAGGAAGCGCTCGTTGGGTAGCTCGCGCCGGACCAGTGAGGAATAGCTAAAAAATGTGCCGATGCCGCCGTCAATGTCCACCCAAGCATCGCGGCGGGTGGTGCCGGTTTTGAAGGAGAGCTGGTAGAAATCCTCCTTACGTTCGGTGAGGTACTGGGCCAGGGCCCGCAGCATGGCGGCCCGCTCGTGGAAAGTGTAGCGCTGTAGATTGGGGCTGCCAACCCGGCGTGCGTGTTCGACCATAGCCGCAAAATCCAGCCCTTTACTGCTCACCAGAGCCACTGGCTGTCCATAGACCGCGTCAGCTACCAGGGTTCCATCATCCAAGCCCGGATGCCAAGCTCCGACCGCATAACTGCTGAGTTTCATGGCGGTTATTCTAACAAACGCTTGTTTGGACAGATACAGAAGAACACAGGTAATTGTCGCTCAGTTGGCTATGTGTTGCTTGTGTCAGTGCGTTAATACCCTGCGAACTGCGTCCAAGACCCGCTTGGCATCCGGGCGGTAGAAGTTCTCCACCGCGCTGAAGGGCGGATAGGGGGCGTCCCAGCCAGCGACGCGCAATATGGGGGCTTGCAGGTAGTCCAGGGCTTCCCCTGCGATGCGGGCGGCAACTTCTGCGCCAAAACCTCCGGTGCGCATGGCCTCGTAGACTACCACCGCCCGACCGGTTTTTTGCACTGAGGCCAGGATGGTTGGGGTATCGAGGGGTACCAGGGTCTCGATATCCACCACCTCGAGCTCCACCCCCTCCCGCGCGGCCACCTCGGCAGCCTTGAGGCAGACCTCCACCATGCCGCCGTAGCAAAGCAAGCTGGCAGCACTGCCTTCCCGTACCACCCGGGCTTTGCCAATGGGCAGGGTGTAGTAGCCCTCCGGTACCTCGGCCTTTACACCCCGGTAGAGCTTGATGGCTTCCAGGAAAAACACCGGGTCGGGGTCTTCGATGGCCGCCAGCAGCAGTCCTTTGGCCCGCTCGGGCGAGGAGGGGATCACCACCTTGACCCCCGGTACGTGGGCCAGGATGGCTTCCGGGCTGTCAGCGTGCTGCTCGGGGGTCTTGACGCCGCCGCCGTAGGGGGCGCGGATGACCATGGGAATGGTAAAGCGCCCACGGGTGCGGTGGCGCATACGCCCCACATGCGAGAGGATTTGATCCAGGGCTGGATACAAAAACCCGGCAAACTGAATTTCGGCTACAGGACGCAATCCAGCCATCGCCAGGCCGATGCCAAACCCCACGATGCCGCTCTCGGCCAAAGGCGTATCGAAAACTCGTTTCTCCCCGTACTTTTGCATCAGGCCATCCGAGGCCCGGAACACCCCCCCCATGGTGCCCACGTCCTCGCCAAAGAGCACCACCCGGGGGTCTTTGGCCAGGGCCAGATCCAGGGCTTCGTTGATGGCCTGTACGTTGTTGAGAACGCGGGTTTCGCGCTCGGCAATCATGGCTCACCTCGCAGGTAGTTCCAGGCGGCTTGCTGATCGGGGTGCATCTCGGCGTAGACTTGCTCCACAATTTCCCAGGGCTTGGGCTCGGGAGCCTGGTCGGCTTCGTCCACCGCAGCCAGAAATTCACCCTCGAGTTCCTCGGTCAGCTCGGCCTCCTTCGCTTGGTTCCACAGCCCTAGATGCTCCAGGTAGCCTTTCATCCGCGCAATTGGGTCGCGGCCCAGCCAACGTGCGGTTTCTTCCTCGGTGCGGTAACGTCCGGGGTCGTCGGAGGAGGTATGCGGGGCCACTCGGTAGGTCACTGCCTCGATCAGCGTGGGGCCTTCGCCACGGCGGGCGCGCTCGACGGCCTGCTTGGCCACGCTCCACACCGCCACCAGATCGTTGCCATCTACTACCACCCCCGGTATTCCATATCCCTGCGCTTTGAGGGCGATGCGCTGCACTTTCATTTGTTTTTGGGTGGGAACGCTGATGGCCCAACCGTTGTTTTGCACCACCACCAGCAAGGGTGCATCAAACACCGAGGCAAAGTTCAGCCCCTCGTGGAAATCCCCTTCAGAAGTGCCACCGTCTCCGATGAAGACCGCTGCCACCGCGTCACTGCCCTTGAGGCGTTCGGCATAGGCCAGCCCAGCCGCCTGGGGCATCTGGGTCGCGATGGGGATATAAAACTGAATCATGTTCACATCGTCTGGGATACACCACCCGGCCGGGTCGGCCCGCCAGCTCAAAATAAGCCTAGAAAGCGGCATACCGAAGGTGATGGCCGCCGCCGTCTCGCGGTAGCTGGGGCAGAGCCAGTCTTTGCGGGCCTCCAAGCAAAGTGCGACTCCCACCTGGGCCGCCTCCTGCCCACGAAAAGGCGGGTAGACCCCCAGCCGGCCCTGCCGCTGCAACACCAAGGCCCGCTCATCGAAGTGCCTGGCTCGGCGCAAGGCCCGATAACCCCTGAGCAACTCCTCGTTGCTAAAAGGGACTTCCCGCAACGGTTTGCCCGTATCGTCGAGGTATTGAACTGTCTCCACGCAATTCAGTCTAGCCGAACATAGGTTAGCCGTATGGGTTATGCGTTTGATGTTATACAGACATTTTTCACGAGCGGCATATCGTGAACGATGGTACGAACTTAACAAATTTGCGCAATCCCGAGGCAGGCTGGGCGAAATATTCTATCGTAGGGCTAGACGTTTTAGATAGGCCTCGAGGCGCTCGAGGGCCTGTTCGATTTCGCTGGCGGTTTTACAAAAAGCAAAACGAAATAATCCATCGGGGGCCGGGTTGTGCAAATAAAAAGCCGAGCCAGGAATGATAGCTACTTTGCACTCTTGCACCAGGGTCTCGGCCTCGAGCTCGGGCAAAATTGCGGTCAAAAAGTAGGTTCCGGCAGGGGAGAAGGTATTTAGCCCAAGGGATTGGAGCCCTTGTTCCAGCAAATCCTTGCGCTTGCTGTAGCTTTCGCGCAGGTGCTGGTAGAAGCCCTCCTTACGGGCTATTGGCAGCGCCTCGGCCACGGCAGCTTGCAGGGGGGCCGCCGAGCAAAAACTGCTCCACTGGCGCATACCTGCCACCTGCGGAGCCAAGGCATGGGGTGTGATAATCCAGCCGATGCGCCAGCCGGTGGCTTCTAGGCGCTTGCCCGCCGAGCCCACCGTAAAGACCCGTTCGGGTGCGAGTTCACGTAGCTTGACGGGTGGAGTGGCGAAGTATAGTTCGTCGTAAACTTCGTCGCTGATAATCCACAGGTCGTGCTTACGGGCCAGAGTCACAATCTGTTCGGCCTCGGTACGCGAGAGAACCGAGCCGGTAGGGTTGTAAGGGTTGGTGAGCAGGATGGCCTGGGTACGTACCGAAATGGCCCGCTCCAATGCCGGTAGATCTACCTCCCAGCGGTCGGTGAGACGCATCGGCACCATCACAGGTTCTGCGCCGGCCATGCGGGTCTGAGGTATATACACGTCAAAATAAGGCTCAAACATGACGACTTCATCGCCTTGGCCGTAGAGTGATTCGGCCAGCGCATGCAATGCCTCGGTGCCCCCAGCCGTCACCACCACGTTTTCCGGGGCTACGCCCAGGTCTTCTGCGATGGCCTCACGCAGTTTGGCTAGGCCAATCGGTGGGGTGTACTGGTCTACGGTTCCGATAGCCCGCCGGGCGGCCTCGAGCAAAAAAGCCGGTGGGGGGTTGGACGGGAAGCCCTGCCCTAGATTAATGGCCCCATGTTGTGCGGCCAGGCGGCTCATATGGGAGAAGACACTTTCTTTGGAAAGCTGGGTACGGGGGTGGAGGGTTGCCATCATCTACCTCGAGCCTGCCAATGTAAACCGGCATCAGCGAACAGGTCGACAACCTTGCGCCAGCATCTTCCCGGTGCGCTCACTCATCAAAAAGGCTTCCTCAGTGCTTCCTGAGCCCTTGGTCCACCAGGAAGCTCGTCCATCGGAATATTTCACCCCAGAGGCTGCCACCACTTGAAACAGCGGCCCATAGGTCTGGTTATTGAACACCACGCCTACCCGGTCGAAGTTGTTTTGGTAGACGGCCCGAATCTGCACACCCCCGGCACAGCGGTAGGTGCGTTGCACCACATCGGCTGTCTGGGCTAGGGCATTGAGCGAAAAAAACAACATGATCCAAGCACGCATAGTTTCTCCTGGTCAGGCCGTGAGCAGTTTCAAGTAGTCCTCGAGCTTCAAACTAGCGCCCCCCACCAACCCACCATCAATGTTGGGCTGGGCAAAGAGTGCAGCGGCGTTGTCGGGCTTGACCGAACCGCCGTAGAGTATGCGCATCTCGTCGGCGAAGCCCGCGCCATAGCGGGCCATCAGCCAGCCGCGAATTGCGCGGTGCATGGCTTCGGCATCCTCGGGGGTAGCGGTCTTGCCGGTGCCGATGGCCCAAACGGGCTCATAGGCAATGACCAATTGTGCTGCCGAAGAGGGATTTATACCCTCTAGACTTCCTTCTAGCTGCTTTAAGGTGTGTTCAACATGGCTGCCCACTTCACGGATTTCAAGTGGCTCGCCCACGCACAGGATGGGGGTGATACCTTGCTCCAGAAGGCGCTTGGCTTTTTCGGCTACCAGCGCGTCCGTTTCGGCGTGGTAGCTGCGTCGTTCGGAGTGCCCCACGATGGTGTATTTGCAGGCTAGGTCAGCCAGCATTTTTGCTGAAACCTCGCCAGTGTAGGCCCCTTCGCTATGGGCCGAGGTATCCTGCGCGCCCCAGTACACCCCGTGCCCCTCGAGGACTTCCGCGGCATAGGGTAGATGGGTGAAGGATACCAGCAGGGCCGGTTCGGCCTGGGTCTGGGGTAGTTTGGCGATTAGGTCGCGGAACCACATCCGGGCTTCGGAGGGGGTTTTGTACATTTTCCAGTTGCCAGCTACGAGTCGCTTGCGCATAGATGCCTCAATCATACGGCACAAACGGTACAATCAACCCTTCCAGAATCCCTGGGTTTTCTGGCATTCATGCACCCGCGCAGCCCGCTAAAGGTCGTCCTTTCTCCTCCCAATGCCCTCTACACCCCATAGGTGCTAGCTTGAAACTCCCATAACCAGTAATGGCCATTCGGGTAGCGCATCAATCTTAGCGGATGCGCTTCTCAATCGAGGCAAAGAGTTTGGCAAAATCCTTTCCCAGCTCTGTTTTGGAGTTGGTCATTGGGTTGAATGGCCCGCCTTCGGCGTAGCTCAGAAACTGCGCACGGTTGGCCCCAGGCGAACCACCCTCACTACCAGGGACGCGCTGGGCAGCAATTTGCACGAGTTGTTTGCGCTGTTCTAGGTTTAGAACAGCCTGTACCCGGGATAGGATTTTTTGGGCGATATCGTTGGTAAGCCGTTTAGCCGCTTTTATCTCCTGCAGGATGGGGAAGAGTTGTTTGGCTTGTTCTTTGCTCAAGGCCAGCTTGGGGTATTTTTCCTCGAGGGTCAGAATATCGCTCAGATAACGTCCTAGGTCGAAAACAGACTCGGTGGCGGCTCGAGCCGCCTGGATTTTGCTGGCCTCGTCGGTCTGGGCCTGCCCCAAATTGAAGAATGCCAGGAGCACAAAGAGCATTGGGATGAAGCTCTTACCCAAGAAAAACTGAGCTTTGCGCATATATACCTCCAGTTGTTGGCCGGATCAGGGCTTGCCTGCTCCAGAGGGCCACAAACAAGTTCAGATTTCGACAAAAAAGGTGAAGCGAGGAGAAATAAATGATGAATGTTTGGTATACGCGCCGCTGGGATATGTCCTGGTGAGGGCAAACAATACGTATACCGAAAATTTACCAAAGCTTTGCCCTGGCTTTACTGCGGTGGATGCATAGTAAGCCTCGAGGTGGTCAAGATGACTAGCGCAAACAGCAACCCAAAGGTTCGGCAAGGGAAGTTTTACTTCCGGAACTTCATCTCCCTGTTTTTGGTTAGCTCGGTGCTATTGGAGTTTATTTCGGGGTTGACTCTTTACTTCGCCCCATCGGGTCGGGTGGCCCAGACCATGAGTTGGGAGTTGTTGTGGCTCAACAAAACCCAGTGGGAGGCCATTCACACGGTGTTTGGTTTGCTTTGGATTCCCATCCTGGCTACCCACATCGTGTTCAACTGGCGGCCCATTCTTTCGTACCTGAAAAACCGCTCGACCAAAACCTTTGCCTTCAAGCGTGAACTGCTGGTAGCCCTGCTTTTGACCGTATTCTTCGCCCTGGGCTCACTTTATAACTGGCCGCCCGTGAAACAGGTGATGGATCTGAGCGAGAGCATGTCGAGTTTCTGGGAGAACCGGGGCCGCAGCGCGGGTTACTTCATTCCTGAAGAGACCGAGGTGCATCCCGAAACCGCTGCCGCAGCGCCATCCACATCCCAAACTGGGTCTGTGGTCAACCCGCCTGCGGAAGCAGCTACATCCTCTGAAGTTAGCACCAAGCGGGGCTTTGGCAAGTACACGGTGAAATCCTGGGCCGACGAGAACAAGGTTGAGTTACAGACAGCGCTAAAACGATTGGCGGATCAAGGGATTGTTACCAGCCCCGATGAGAGCTAGCTGGCCCTGTCGGGTCGCAGCGGCAAACTGCCCAGCGAGCTGGCCGCAATCATCATGGGTGAGTTCCCAACCCCTGCCCACTAAAGCCTGTCTGACTGTCTGAAAGCCCACGCTCGAGGTGGGCTTTCTGCTTGATGGAACACTGGCCGCGCGAGTGTGAGGTCGAAAACCGCTTTGCAGCAAACCGACCGCACTTTAAGTCCGATAAGACGCTGAAGTTTGAGTGATTTTTCTTCCGGTACGCTTGCTTGCAGCTATATCAAATATTCACCAAACCTTTGCTCTGTTTATATCTGCTGCGCGCTATGGTATGGGCGGAAAGAAAGGAGAGGAGCTTTATGTCCAAGAGAGTAGTTCTGATGACCTTGCTGACGGGGGTTTTGGCTTTGGGTTTTGCCCAATGGGGACTGGGTCCTAGGGTCAATACTGCCAACCTTTCGGCCCTTCTAAGCCCGCAAGCCAAAGAGGCCTTGCTGGAAGCTTTGACCGGGCCTGTAGGTGAGTATGCAGCCTACGCGACCTATGATGCCGTGATTCAAAAATACGGAGCCATTGAGCCTTACGTGAGCATCCGCGACTCCAAGGCCCAGCACATTGCGGCTTTGCAACGGCAGCTCGAGAAGTACGGCGTGGCGTATCCCACCACCAACCCTTACCTGGGGAAAATCAGCCTGCCCTCGAACCTCAAGGCGATTGCTGAAGCAGAGGCCAATACCGAGGTTGAGAATGCTGCCATGTACGACAAGCTGTTGGCGGCTGTAAGCGGTTACCCCGACCTCACTCGAGTATTCGAAAATCTTAAGCGGGCCTCGTTGGTGGCGCATCTTAACTTCTTCAAGGCGGCCGCCGAGCAGGGTGGTAGCCTGAGCGCCGAGCAGATGCAGACAGTGCGCTTGCAGGTCGAGTCACAGATGTGGGTGCAGGGTGCAGGCCGTGGACTGGGTGGCCCTAACTTCCAAAATACCCCGATGCAGGGGCGGTTTGGCGGAGCCGGCCCTGGTCAGTTTGGCAACAATCCGATGGGTGGCTGGCGGCAAGGCCCCAGATGGCGATAGGTGCGATTGACCCACCTCGAGCGGAGGCCCCTTACGAGGGGCTTCCGCCCATGTTATGGCGGTTTTGCTGCCAGAGCCAACAGCCAAATGAATGGCGAAGTACCCAGAAATGCGTCGGGCTGATGCTGTGACAAACATACTTTGGAAACGCTTAGTGACTGCAATACCATAAACATATCTATGGCCGGAGAACTGGTGTTGATTGTGGAGGATGAGCCTCGCATTGCCGATGTCCTCGAGCGCTACCTTCGGGCCGAGGGTTTCCGTACCGAGCGGGCAGCCAGCGGAAAGCGCGCGCTCGAGCTGTGGCGAGCGGCCCAGCCCGACCTGATCCTGATGGACCTGATGATTCCTGAGATGGATGGCTTGGAAGTTAGCAAGCGTATCCGCCGCGAATCGGAAGTACCCATCCTGATGGTCACTGCGCGGGCCGAGGATGTGGATCGGCTACTGGGACTGGAACTGGGGGCCGATGACTATATCGTCAAGCCCTTCAATCCCCGTGAGGTTGTCGCACGGGTCAGGGCGGTATTGCGTCGCAGCAAAGGCCAGATCAAACCACCCCAGCATTACCAGGTGGGGGGTTTGGAACTGAATCTCGAAGCCTTCCAGGCCCGATGCCAGGGGGAAACCTTGGCCCTTACGGCCACTCAGTTTCGCTTGCTGGCGGTTTTGGCCGCTCACCCAAACAAGGTTTTCACGCGGCTGGAGTTAATGGATGCGCTGGGCGATTCGGTTGCCGACGAACGCACGATCAATGTGCATATCAAGAACCTGCGCGAGCGGTTGGGTTCCTGCGGTGAGCAGCTCGAGACCGTGCGCGGGGTCGGCTATCGGCTTAGCGTCAGCGGCACGGGTGGGGTGTAGAGGGGTCCGGTGTGATTGATTGGGCTCGGAGACAACGATGAAACTGGTGGTTCGGCTGTCGCTGGCGTTCGCCTTGGTGGCTGGGGCCGCTGCTGGGCTCACAGGTTGGCTAGGGTATCAGCAGGCTCGAGACCATTTTCAACAATTTGTCGCGGGTAGCGAGACGGTTCGTAGCGGAACCCAGTTTCCAGGTGCAGTTCCCGGCCGTGGGCGACAGCTACTGCTGGCCCAACTACAGGAATCCAGCCTGCGTTCCACCCTAATTGCCTTGGTGGTGGCGCTGGGCGTGGGTACTTACTTGGCTTTTCGATTGGTACAGCCGGTCCAGGCGCTCACAGTGGCAACCCGTCGCTTTGGCCGGGGTGAGCGGAATGTTCGGGTAGCAGTTAAGGGCAAAGACGAGTTAGTGGAGCTGGGCAGGGCTTTCAACGATGTTGCTACCGAGCTGGCGGCTAAAGAGGAGCGCGAGCGGCAGATGGTGGCCGACATTGCCCACGAACTGCGCACCCCGCTCACGGTGCTTAAGGGCGACCTCGAGTCCATGTCGGACGGTTTGTTGGAAGCCTCGCCAGAGAACCTCCGCCGCCTGGTTGCGGAGGTGGATTTGCTAACCCGACTGGTGCAGGATTTGCGCACCCTCTCGCTCTCGGACCACGGCCAATTGGTACTTCGAACCAAGATGATTTCTCTAAACGATCTCGTGGAGGACGTACTGGCTAATTTTCAGGTCAGGGCCGAGACCCACGGGGTGCGGTTGGAAGCCAGCCTCGAGCCTGTGGCGCTCTCAGCCGACCCCGAGCGGTTGCAGCAGGTGCTGCACAACCTGCTGGACAATGCCCTGCGCCACACCCCATCTGAAGGGCGGGTTTCGGTACGGCTTGGTCGGAAGGGACACCTGGCGGTGCTCGAGGTTTGCGACAGCGGCGCTGGCATTGCCCCCGAGCACCTTCCCCACCTTTTTGAGCGGTTTTACCGGGTGGAGAGCTCGAGAATCCGTGAAGGCGGTGGGTCTGGTCTAGGACTGGCCATTGTTAAGGCACTGGTCGAAGCCCACGGAGGAAGCGTGGGCGTAGAAAACCGCGCAGAAGGTGGCGCCCGCTTCTGGATTTATCTCCCAGTTGATGTGCAGAAAAATAACAGCCAGCCAGCGCCCTAGTGTACCGTTGGCTAGCAGTGCTCATAACGACTTTACCAACAACTTTGGATTTCCAGCATTGCGCTGTGAAATCCAGGGCGCTTGAACCGAATTATGAACCATATGGCCCAGCCACCACACCTGACGGAATTACAGCCTACCGACAAAAAAACGGTAGACTTTGACTATGATTCAAAGCCACATCAGCCCCAAAGAGCGTGAATCAAGTGCTTTCAAGCAAAACAAAGATGCCTGGGTGCGGCTAATTGCCGATTTTCGCACCTCGCTGGAACAGGTGCGGCAGGGTGGGGGCCCCAAAGCGGTGGAGCGCCAGCACGCCAAGGGGCGCCTCACGGCCCGTGAGCGCATCGCGCGCCTGATTGACCCGGGAAGCGAGCTCGAGGAAATCCTGGGCTATGCAGGCTGGCAGATGTACCCCGACTGGGGGGGGGCGCCGGGCGGCGGGGTGGTGACCGCCATCGGCAAAATCGCCGGTCGGGACTGGATGATCATCGCCAACGATGCCACCGTGAAGGCCGGGGCCTTCTTCCCCATCACCGCCAAAAAGGTGATAAGGGCCCAGACCATCGCCCTCGAGAACCGCCTGCCCACGGTGTACCTGGTGGACTCGGCGGGGGTCTTTCTGCCCTTACAAGACGAAGTATTTCCCGACCAGGACGACTTTGGCCGCATTTTTTACCTCAACGCCCGCATGAGCGGGCTGGGCATCCCGCAAATTTCGGCCATTATGGGCAACTGCGTGGCCGGCGGGGCCTACCTGCCGCTCATGACCGACGTGCTGATCATGACCGAGGGCTCGGGGCTGTACCTGGCCGGGCCGGCCCTGGTCAAGGCGGCCATCGGGCAGGAGGTGGACTCGGAGGCGCTGGGCGGTGCGCGCATGCACGCCGAGGTCTCGGGCACGGTGGACTTCTACGAACCTGACGACGAAGCGGCCATCACTCGCATACGCGCCCTGGCCGCGCTGTACGCCCAGCCCACCCTGGCCCCCTGGGCGGCGGAGCGCAAAAGCGAGGTAGAGCCCTTTCACCCGCCCGAGGATCTGTACGGGCTGGTATCGCCCGACGGCAGCAAGCCCTACGACATCAACGAGCTGATCGCCCGGCTGGTGGATGGTTCGGAGTTCCACGAGTACAAGGCCAGTTACGGCCAGACTTTGGTGTGCGGGTATGCCCGGCTGGGCGGCTTCCCGGTAGGGATTGTGGCCAACCAGCGCCTCATCATTAAGAAGCCCGGCAAGATCGAGGTGGGGGGGGTGATTTATGCCGAGGCCGCTGATAAGGCAGCGCGCTTTATCCTCGAGGTCAACCAACGCTTCATCCCCCTGCTGTTTTTGATGGACGTGAGCGGATTTATGGTGGGCAAGGAGTCGGAGCAGCAGGGCATCATCCGGCGCGGGGCCAAGCTGGTGAATGCGGTCTCCAACTCGGTGGTGCCCAAGATTACCCTCATCACCGGGGGTTCGTTTGGCGCGGGCAACTACGCCATGGCTGGCAAAGCCTATGCCCCCCGCTTCATCTACGCCTGGCCCTCGGCCAAGTACGCGGTGATGAGCGGTAACGCCGCGGCCAAGACCCTGATGGAAATTGAACTCGCCAAGCTCGAGCGCGAAGGGCGCAAACCCAGCGAGGAAGACCTGGTTGAACTCTACGAGCGCATCAAGGCCCGCTACGAGGAGACCCTCGACCCGCGTTATGCCGCGGCCCGGCTCTGGGTGGACGAGGTCATCTTCCCCCACGAGACCCGCGAGCGCCTGATCCGGAGCCTCGAGGTCTGCGCCCTGAACCCCCATCGTGAGCAGATGCACGCAGGGGTGTTTCAGGTTTAGAGCGGATCAGCTTTCCTCAGGCTTGAATACGTGCGTGGGGGTGTCCATTTCGGCCAGGGGCAGCACCCCGTACTTTGCAAAGTTGTAGACGGGTGCCATGGCCAGCAGGCGCTCGAGTTCTTCGTTGGAGTCCACATCGTAGATCCAGGCTCCACCATGCTTGCCCACGATATGGTAGCGCCCGACCAGCTTGCCCTGATCGCGGATTTTTTGAGCGTACTCGGGCATTCGCATAATCACAGTGGCGAAATCGCCGCGCACTCTCGACAAGTCCAACTCCCACAACACCAGAAACTTCATTCCCATAGTGCCTCCAGATGCATCGTGGTTTTGGCCGTTCTAGCTCGCCGTTTGCCAGGAAAACCAAACCTTCTACTCCGGGAGTACAAGGTTCTTTCTGAAAACCGCTCCAACACCGTGATTACATTGTGCCGCTCTATGGAGCAGAGACCCTCGAGTGGGTAGGCATTAGCATTTCTTAATCTAGGTAGTTTTGGGTTTAGGATTGCTCCGGGTTTCCGCATTTATTGAGGTATACTTCCCGCGGGTAAAAGACCCAAAATATACCTTCGTGTGCTACCTGCAGTCTACCCTTCCACCCCCGCCATCCTGAGCAGAAGACGGCTGCGGATGAGGTTGTGCACCAGCAGAATCAGGTTCACCCGCGCCAGGAAACCTGCAAACGACCGGGCC
>NZ_JBBINI010000006.1:0-141339 GCF_037443965.1 Meiothermus sp. | reverse complement strand
CGAGAAGCGGGTCTATCCCCACCTGCTGCGGCACTCGGTGGCGCAGACCCTCCTCGACCGGGGGATGCCCTTAGAGCAGCTCCAGAAGTTTTTGGGGCACAAGGATCCAAAGACCACCCAGATCTACGCGGAGAGCTCGCTGGCGAGCGTTGGGGAGAGCTATCGGCGGGTGCTGGGATAGGGAGTGCCCGAATAGGTGCGCCTGCCAGGTTGCAGCACCGGCAGTCGGCAGTTGCGGCACAAGGAGGGCTCGGCCCGACTCAACCGCCTCCACTTGCCAGATAACCGTAGAATGGAACCCGGCTATGAACCAACCAAAGCATACTGATCCGACGTCTAGGTTTTTCGCTAGATCTTGGTAAACAAACCATGAGCCAAGACTTCTTTGAGCACCCCATCCTCAACTCACCCTACGAGTATCCCAGGCGGCACTGGGAGCTTGACCCCTCGGGCCAGCCGACGGGAAACGTCCTCGAGTTCCGCCGCCCCGCCAAGTTCATCACCCCCATCCCCAAGCCGAAGAAGCGGCGAGGGGGGGCACAGGAGCTGGTGTTCGACGAGGGGCTGGGCCTCTCCAGCGCCGAGCAGCAGTACGACGTGACCTCCAGCGTCAGCCGGGTGCGGCGCAAGGTGGATGAGTGGCGCAACCTCCCTGACCCCACCCAGTGGCGGGTGACGCCCGAGACCGCCCGGCTGCTGCAGCACTGGCGCTCCGGGCAGGGCAACCCGCGCCCTTTCTTCTGCCAGGTCGAAGCGGTCGAGACCGCCATCTGGCTAACCGAAGTCGCGCCGCAGGACCGAGAGGGCAAGGAGATCCTCGAGCTGCTCAGCAACGCCTCGAGGGAGGCCAACCCCGACCTGTTACGGATCGCCTTCAAGCTGGCCACGGGGGCCGGGAAAACCACGGTGATGGCGATGCTGATTGCTTGGCAGACCATCAACGCCGTGCGCCACCCCAACAGTCCCCGCTTCACCCGGGGATTCTTGATCGTCACCCCCGGGCTGACCATCCGCGACCGGCTGCGGGTGCTCCAGCCCAACGACCCCGACAGTTATTACGCGGGCCGCGGCATCGTGCCCAGCGACTTTCTGGGCGACATCGCCAAGGCCCGGATCGTCATCACCAACTACCACGCCTTCAAGCTGCGCGAGAAGATGGAGCTCGCCAAGGGCAGCCGGGCCCTGTTGCAGGGGCGCGGTGAGCCCATCAGCACCCTCGAGACCGAGGGCCAGATGCTCCAGCGGGTGATGCCGGAGCTGATGGGCCTGAAGAACATCCTGGTCATCAACGACGAGGCCCACCACTGCTACCGCGCCAAGCCGGGCGAGGCCGCCCAGGACCTCAGCGGCGAGGAGAAGAAGGAGGCCGAGCACAACAACGAGGCCGCCCGCCTGTGGATCTCGGGCCTCGAGGCCGTCCAACGCAAGCTAGGGGTGGCGCGGGTCTACGACCTCTCGGCGACCCCCTTCTTCCTGCGGGGCTCGGGGTACGCCGAGGGCACCCTGTTCCCCTGGACCGTCTCGGACTTCTCGTTGATGGACGCCATCGAGTGCGGCATCGTCAAGCTGCCGCGGGTACCGGTGGCCGAGAACATCCCCGGTAGCGAGATGCCCATATACCGCAACCTGTGGGAGCACATCCGCAAGGACATGCCCAAGAAGGGCCGAGGCAAAGCGGGCGACCTCGACCCGCTGGCGCTGCCCGCTCGGCTCCAGACCGCCCTGCAAGCCCTCTACGGCCACTATGAGAAGGTCTTCCACGAGTGGGAGAAGGCCGGAATCGAGGTGCCGCCCTGCTTCATCGTGGTCTGCAACAACACCTCCACCTCCAAGCTGGTCTACGACTACATCTCGGGCTTTCGCCGCGAGAGTGCCGACGGCACGAGCAGCTTCGTACAGGGCCGCCTACCCTTGTTCCGCAACTTCGATGAGAACGGGCAGCCGCTGGCCCGTCCCAACACCTTGCTCATCGACAGCGAGCAGCTGGAGTCTGGCGAGGCCCTCGACGACAACTTCCGCCGGATGGCCGACGACGAGATCCAGCGCTTCCGGCGGGAGATCGTCGAGCGAACCGGCGACCCCCGCCGTGCCGAGGCCCTGAGTGACCAGGAGTTGCTTCGGGAGGTGATGAACACGGTGGGCAAGCCGGGGCGCTTGGGTGCTTCGATTCGCTGCGTGGTGTCGGTCTCGATGCTCACCGAGGGTTGGGACGCCAACACCGTGACCCACATCCTGGGGATTAGGGCCTTTGGGACGCAGCTGCTGTGCGAGCAGGTGGTGGGCCGGGCCCTGCGCCGGCAGTCCTACGACCTCAACGAGGAGGGGCTGTTCAACGTGGAGTACGCAGATGTGCTGGGCATCCCCTTCGACTTCACCGCCAAGCCGGTGGTGGTCAAGCCCCAGCCGCCGCGTCAAACTATCCAGGTCAAGGCCATGCGCCCCGAGCGCGACCACCTCGAGATCCGCTTCCCGCGCGTGGAAGGCTATCGGATCGAGCTCCCGGAGGACCGCCTCGAGGCCGAGTTCAGCGCTGATTCCAAGCTCGTCCTCACGCCCGAGCTGGTGGGCCCGACCATTACCCGCAACGCAGGCATCATCGGCGAGGCAGTGGATCTGAGCCTCGAGCACCTCGAGAACGTCCGCGACTCCACGGTGCTGTTCCACCTGACCAAGCGGCTGCTGGAGACCAAGTGGCGCGACCCCGACGGCGAGGTGCGCTTCCACCTGTTCGGGCAGCTCAAGCGCATCGCCCGGCAGTGGCTGGAGGGCTACCTCGAGTGCAAGGGCGGCACCTACCCCGCCCAGCTGCTCTACCAGGAGCTGGCCGACCTGGCCTGCGAGCGCATCACCGCGGCCATCGTCAGCGCGCCCAGGCACCGCGACAACCCCGTCTGCGTCATCCTCGACCCCTACAACCCGGTGGGCTCCACCAGCCAGGTCAACTTCCAGACCTCGACCACGCTGCGCTGGCAGACCGACCCGCGCAAGTGCCACCTGAACTGGGCCATTCTGGACAGCGACTGGGAGGCCGAACTCTGCCGCGTCGCGGAGGCCCACCCGCGCGTGCTGGCCTACGTCAAGAACCACAACCTGGGACTGGAGATCCCCTACCGCCACGGCGCCACTCCCCGACGGTACATCCCCGACTACATCCTGCTGGTGGACGACGGGCGCGGGCCCGCCGACCCGCTCCACCTGATCGTGGAGGTCAAGGGCTACCGGGGCGAGGACGCCAAGGACAAGAAGCTCTACGCCGAGACCTACTGGATACCCGGCGTGAACCGCACGGGCCGCTTCGGGCGCTGGGCCTTCGCCGAGCTGGGCAGCTTCTATGGCATGGAAGGCGATCTGCACCAGGCCATCGAGGGCCACCTCAACTCCATCATCGAACAAACGACGGAAGTCGCCGCGCAGGGACACTAGCCATGGCCAAGAAATCCGACTCCAAAACCGTAGAGAGCATCAGCCATAAGGGCGAGAAGCGTAAGAACATCCCCACCGCCGAGCACCGCTCGCTGCTGCGCCCGGAGGACCTCACCCCGGTGCAGGTGGCCTACACCCGCCGCAACCCCGACCTCGACCCGCAGCTGGTGTGGCGCGGCAAGGACCTCTTGGACGACCCAGACCTGGTGGTGCAGGCCCCCCCGCTCTACATCCAGGAGAAGATCCACCCCAAGGCCCTGATCGACGACCTCATGCGCCAGACCCAGGCCGCCAGGGAGGGGCGCTATGGCCACCAGCTCGACCTGTTCGCCGATTTCAACGGCCTGCCCAGCGAGGAGGCCAAGACCGAGTTCTACCAGCACGACCAGAACTGGTCCAACCGCATGATCCTGGGCGACAGCCTGCTGGTGATGGCCAGCCTGGCCGAGCGCGAGGGCCTGCGGGGCAAGGTGCAGTGCATCTACATCGACCCCCCCTACGGCATCAAGTTCAACTCCAACTTCCAGTGGAGCACCACCAGCCGCGACGTGAAGGACGGCAAGGCCGAGCACATCACCCGCGAGCCCGAGCAGGTGAAGGCCTTCCGCGACACCTGGCGCGACGGCATCCACAGCTACCTGAGCTACCTGCGCGACCGCCTGATCGTGGCCCGCGATTTACTGACTGAGTCGGGTTCGATATTCGTGCAGATCGGCGATGAGAACGTGCACCGCGTGCGGGCAGTGATGGATGAGATTTTCGGTGATGACAATTGTGTCGGTACTATCGTGTTCGCCAAGACCTCAAGCTCGACAGGCGACTTTTTAGGGCCAACCTATGATTCCCTCCTGTGGTATTCGAGGAATAAGCGTAGCGTCAAATACTCGAAAGTTCTTCGCAAAAAAGTACCGGGGCAAAAAGGAGGGACAGGTTATCGAAGTGTTGAGCTTCCCGACTTATCACGTCGGGGGTTAACAAATGAGGAGATGGAAGACCCGGCACTGCTCGAGGAAGGCTCAAGAATATACTTCCGTGACAACATTACCAGTCAAAGTGTGGGCAGGGAAAAAGGCGAAGGTGCAGCGTCCTGGTTCCCCGTAAACCTACTGGGCCGTCAGTACAAGCCTTCTATGAGCGTCCGTTGGAAGACTAATGAGCTTGGGTTCGAGCGGCTGATAAAGGCTAATCGCGTTGAAGCCAGTTCGGGTGAAAACCTTGGTTACATTCGATATTTGGATGATTACCCGGTCTTCGAGCTGACAGATGTTTGGACGGATACCCTTGGTCAGAATCAGTTTGGTGGAAAGAAGACCTATGTTGTACAGACAGCGCTCTCTGTCGTAGAGCGCTGCATTTTGATGACCACACGTCCCGGCGACCTGGTGCTCGACCCCACCTGCGGCTCGGGCACCACGGCCTATGTGGCCGAGCAGTGGGGGCGGCGCTGGATCACCATCGACACTTCCCGAGTAGCCCTCGCCCTTGCCAGGGCCCGCATCATGGGGGCGCGGTACCCGTACTACCTGCTGGCCGACTCGCCGGAGGGGCAGCGCAAAGAGGCCGAGCTGAGCGGGCGGGAGTACGTGGAGAAGCCCACCTACGGTGACGTGCGGCAGGGCTTCGTGTACGAGCGGGTGCCGCACATCACGCTCGAGAGCATCGCCAACAACGCCGAGATCGACGTGATCTGGGAGGAGTGGCAGCCCCGGGTGCAGGCGGCGCTGGACGCGCTCAACCGGACCTTGCGAGGGCACAAGAGGCCCTACAAGGTGACCACCGGTGGGCGCGAGGGCAAGGAGGTGCGCTTCGACGCACCCGATGGAATCTTGGTCAAACTCCCTAGCGGCGAAGAGGCGAAGGTGTACGAGCTGCTGGAGTGGGAGGTGCCCCGTGAGGCCCCGCAGGACTGGCCGGAAGGGGCTAAGGAAGCGCTCAAGGCCTTCTGGGAGGCCCGGATCGGGCGGCAGCGGGCGATTGACGCAAGCATCGCCGCCAAGGCGGAGTACGAGTACCTCTACGACAAGCCCTACGTGGACAACAAGAAGGTGCGGGTGGCCGGGCCCTTCACCGTCGAGAGCCTCTCGCCCTACCGCACCCTGGCGGTGGACGAGAACGACGAGCTGATCGACCCACAGCAGAGCCTGGGGGGCGAGCAGGACTTCGTCCAGATGGTCCTGGAGAACCTCAAGGCCGCCGGGGTGCAGCAGGCCAAAAAGGAAGACCGCATCAGCTTCACCAGCCTGATCCCCTGGCCCGGGGAGTACGTGTGCGCCGAGGGGCGCTACCTGGAGGGCGAGACCGAGCGGCGGGCAGCCATCTTCGTGGGGCCGGAGTTCGGGACGGTCTCCCGCCCCGACTTGGTGGTCGCCGCGCGGGAGGCGGGCGACGCCGGCTTCGACGTGCTGATCGCCTGCGCCTTCAACTTCGAGGCCCAGGCCACCGAGTTCGGCAGGCTGGGCCGGGTACCGGTGCTCAAGGCCCGCATGAACGCCGACCTGCACATGGGCGGCGAGCTCAAGAGCACCGGCAAGGGCAACCTCTTCGTCATCTTCGGCGAGCCCTCGGTCCGGATCGAGGAGGTGGAGGGGGGCAAGGTGCGGGTAGTCCTCGAGGGGGTGGACGTGTACGACCCCAACAGCGGCGAGATCCGGAGCGACAACGCCGACGGCATCGCCTGCTGGTTCATCGACACCGACTACAACGAGGAGAGCTTCTTCGTGCGCCACGCCTACTTCCTGGGCCAGAACGACCCCTACGGCGCGCTCAAGACCAGCCTCAGGGCCGAGATCGACGCCGAGGCCTGGGCCAGCCTCAACTCCGACACCTCGAGGCCCTTCGAGTGGCCCAAGTCCGGCCGGATCGCGGTGAAGGTCATCAACCACCTGGGCGACGAGGTGATGAAGGTGTTTCGGGTGTAAACATATTCAAGGGTGGGCATTCGCACATCTGAAGGTGTAAAGTGAAATGTAAAGTAAGGACCGGGGGTCCCCATGGGCGAGAAGCTGAAAAACGCTCCGGTCTACTTCGTGATCGGCCAGGTCAGGTTCAACCCGATCCCGATGCCGATCCGGGATAACATCGACAAAATCCAGGAGGGGTTCCGGCAGTTGGGCTATACCGACTACCGCCCACAGACCCTTCAGCAGATGCAGATCGTGGTGCAGAACAATGAAGTCACCTATGAGCCTGGTGTGCCGGTGGACATCTTCGAGTTCGCCAATGCTGAGCGGACCGAGCTGTTTCGCCTCGAGCCCAACCAGCTTTCGCTACAGACGGTGGACTACCAAACTTTTGCGACCTTCTCGGAGACCTTTGCTAAGGCGTTGGAGATACTGACGACGAATGTCCAGCTCGATTTTATCGAGCGGGTGGGCTTGCGCTTCTTGGATGCGGTGATGCCTCGGGAGGGGGAGGATGTGGCCGATTACTTGCACACGCAGCTACTGGGCCTCTCGGCATTGGCCGATAATCTCACCACCACCTTCAGCCTTTCCGAGACCCTGATGAAGCGGGGCAGCGACTCGATCCTGGCTCGAGTGGTGATTCAGGAAGGGCAGGTGGTTTTCCCGCCCGACCTGGCCAACGCGGGGATGGAGATCGGGCCGCGCTTTCGCGCATTCCGTGGTCAGCTTGCCATCCTGGACAACGACGCCTTTTACGCGGAGCGCATGAGGTTTCATGACCTTTCAACCATCGAGAGCATCGTGGACACCTTCAGGCGGCTGAGGGAGCTGATCGACATAGTCTTCAAAAAGTCGCTCAAGGAGAGGGCGTTTGAGGTATGGAAGGGGGAAGCCTGAGCCATGCTAATAGCACGAGCTGCACTTGAAGCAAAGCATCTGATGCCGTTGACCTCAGGAGCGGCACTCACGCACTTTTTGCGCCCAAAGGAATGGGGTGGTTCGACGGGGTACACCGGTGCGTGGGTTTTGCGTGTGAATAGTCCCCTTTCTCAAGCGCTCGAGGAGGCCGCTCCCCCCGAGGCCTCGGTCAAGGAGAAGCTCGAGTACATCGAGACCACTTTTGACCTGCGGGTGGTGCGGGTGGCCGAACTCTTGGGCGTCTCCCGCCAGGCCGTCTACGACTGGAAAGGAGGCAAGAGCCTCAGCGAGGAGAACCACCGCAGGCTGGACGCGCTGTACAGGGCGGCCCGGCGCTTCAAGGAAGCGGGCTTGAAGTCGGACTACACCACCAAGCACCGCCTGATCGGGGGTGAGCTCGAGTTCATCCAGGCCCTGGGCCAAGACCCCCTGGACGCGGTAGAGAAGCTGATCGAGGTGGCCGAGCGGGGGAAGAGGCAGCGCGAGTGGCTCGAGAAGCGCCTGAAGACCCGGCCCGAGCCCCAGGGCTCCATCGCCGACGAGTTGCCGCCCCGTTACCCCGGAGAGTGATGGATGGCGGAGGAGTGGAAGCGCGACACGCCCTGGAGACAGGGGCACTTGCTCCCCCCCGAGGCGCTGTCGCTGCTGGGTGTTTCCGACGAGGGCACTTTTGCCGTGGTGATCTCGCACGACTGCGACCTGGCCAACGACGACCTGGAGGAAGAGCCGAATGTGGAGGTGATCCTGGGTCAGGTTGGCGACCCCGGCAAGTCGGGCAACCTCCGCTGGGGCAAGAGCCCGCGCCGGATTCACCTCGCATACACCCATCCGAATGGGGATACGCTGCTGCTCGAGTTCAACATCAACCAAAGGCGGACGGTGGCGAAGCGAGACCTCTGCCGCTATGAACCGCAGGCGTATGGCCTGACGAGGGCCGAGCGTGAAGCCTTCTCGCGGTGGCTGGCCAGCCGCTACCGCCGCTCCGCTTTCCCCGATGCCTTCAACGACGTTCTACGCCTCTCCAAGCTGGGGAAGAAGCTGGAAAACAAGCTCGACAAACCCGGAGGAGAGGCGGTCACGGCCGTGCTCTTCGACGTCGAAGAGAGATCGGGCGCGGAGTTTCATCTCTCCGTCGTGCTGCTGTACCGGGACGAGAACCGCTACGAGGAGGTCCAAGCGGTCGCAAACAGCATCAACGCCCTTTTCGAGAGCCTGGGCGATGAGGTCGCGGGCGGCGGGGCCAAGATCGTGCTCAAAGACTGCGTACCCGTGTCGGAGAGCGAAATCACGCTGAGCGCTTTCAAGAAGCTCAAGAAGTGGGAGAAGGACCATATGAGCCTGCGGTCAGACCCACCTGGGGAAATGCTGGGGGAGTTATGAACTTCCTGATCGCCGACACCTTCACGGCCAGCCTGGCCCGCCTGACGGGCGAGGAGCAGAAAGCGGTGAAGACCACCGCCTTCGACCTGCAAATGAACCCGGCCAGCCCCGGGCTCAGCTTCCACAGGCTTGACCGGGCCAAGGACAAGAATTTCTGGTCGGTGCGGGTGAACCGCGACCTTCGCATCATCGTTCACCGCAGCGAGAGCAGCCTGTTGCTGTGCTATGTGGGCCACCACGACGACGCCTACGCCTGGGCCGAGCGGCGGCGGCTGGAGACCCACCCCAAGACCGGCGCGGCCCAGCTGGTGGAGATCCGTGAGCGGGTGGAGGAGATCGCCGCTCCCCTCTACAGAGCCCCAGCTCAGTCCAAACCTCTGCTTTTTGCCAGCCTCTCCGACGACGAGCTGCTTGGCTACGGGGTGCCCCAGGAGTGGATCACCGACGTGCGGCAGGCCGACGAGGACCGCCTGCTGGCCCTGGTGAACCACCTCCCCGGCGAGGCGGCCGAGGCCCTGCTCGAGATCGCGGTGGGGGGCAAACCCCAGGTCGCCCAGGCGCCCGTCAAACCTGCCAGCCCCTTCGATCACCCCGACGCCCAGCGCCGCTTCCGGCTCGTGGGCAGCCTGGAGGAGCTGCAGCGGGCCCTCGAGTTCCCCTGGGAACGCTGGGCCATCTTCCTCCACCCCGACCAGCGCCAGATGGTCGAGCGCAGCTACAACGGCCCGGTGCGGGTGTCGGGCTCAGCAGGCACGGGCAAGACCGTGGTGGCCTTGCACCGTGCCGCCTACCTGGCCCGCAACAACCCCGGTGCTCGGGTGCTGCTGACCACCTTCTCGCCCATGCTGGTGGCCGACCTCGAGGCAAAACTCAGGCGGCTGGTGAACAACGAGCCCCAGCTGGCCGAGCAGATCGAGGTGAAGCCCCTCGAGGACGTAGCCTGTCGGCTCTACCGCACACAAGTCGGTGAATTGCGCCTGGCAGGAGAGGAGGACGTTCGGCAGGCGCTCCAACTGGCCGCGGCCGGGGTAACCGGCCACCGCTTCACCCTCCAGTTTCTACGGGCCGAGTGGGAGCAGGTGGTGGACGCCTGGCAGGTCGAGACCTGGGAGGAGTACCGCAAGGCCCCACGCCTAGGGCGCAAGACCCGTCTCCCCGAAGCCCAGCGCAGGATGCTGTGGGACATCCTGAGTGCTGCGAAGCAAGAACTTTCGCAACGGGGGCTGATGACCCTGGCCGGGGTGTGCGTGCGGCTCGCTTCGCACTTCTCCTCAAACCCGCCACCGTTCGATTTCATCGTGGTGGACGAGGCTCAGGACCTAGCCCCGATGAACCTCAAGCTCCTCGGGGTGTTGGCCGGAAAACGAGGCGACGGGCTGTTCTTCTGCGGGGATCTCGGTCAGCGCATCTTCCAACAGCCTTTCTCCTGGAAAGCGCTGGGCGTGGACATACGGGGGCGCTCCAAGACCCTGCGGGTCAACTACCGCACCTCACACCAGATCCGCACACAGGCAGATCGGCTGCTGGACGGTGAGCTGAGCGACGCTGACGGGAACCTCGAGCGACGCTCGGGCACGATCTCGGTCTTTGACGGCCCTGCCCCCGAGCTCAGGAGCTTCGACAACGAGGCCGAGGAGATTCGTGCGGTCAGCGATTGGTTTCGCAAGCTCGCGGGCTACGGGTTGAAGCCGGGGGAGTTCGGTGTTTTCGTGCGCTCCGCCCACGAGCTGCCGAGGGCTAAGCGCGCGGTGGAGGATGCCGGGCTCGCGTACATCGTCCTGGACGACGGGGCGAGGCCCGGTGAGGGCCAAGTCTCGATTGGCACCATGCACCTGGCGAAGGGGCTCGAGTTCCGCGCCGTGTCGGTCATGGCTTGCGACGATGAAGTGATCCCCTCCCAGGAACGCCTCAGCGAGGTCGGGGACGAGGCAGACCTGGAGGAGGTGTACAACACCGAGCGGCACCTCTTATATGTGGCCTGCACGCGGGCCAGAGACTATTTGTTGGTTTCAGCCGTGAATCCTGTTTCTGAATTCATGGCTGATCTCAGGATCTGATCACGTTCCCCCCTTCCGCGCATTCTCCCCCTCCGCGGTGAGCCGGATGACCTCGGGCAGCGCCTTGCCCTCCGCGACGGCCCTGGGCAGCCCCTTGAGCCGGTCCAGCACCTTGAAGGGGATGAAGCGGTGCTCCCCCTCCACGATCACCCTGGGGTAGGTGTACAGTTCCCGTCCGATCCCCCAGGCGGTGGCGGCCCGCTTCAAAGCCCCCGAGATGCCGCCCTTGAAGGGCTCCATGTCGGAAGCGCCCGAGCCGTCCTGCTTCTCCACCCACTCCCCGGTCTCGGGGTTCCGGATGGCGATGGCCGCGATGACCCCGTGCTCGCTGCCCACCTGGGCCGGGGTGTAGCGCACGCTCCAGCCGAAGGCCCCGAAGGCCCGGTCCAGCCGGGTCATGACCGCCCGGGCGTCGATGTAGGGGGCCAGGGTGGTCTGGCCGTTCTTGGCCGCGATGATCTTCCACTCGATCTCTTCAGCGGTGAGCGGTTGGGTCAGGATGTGAATGGCTTCCATGGTTTCCTCCTTGCAAGAAAAGCGAAGGGGTGGCCTCGGCCACCCCCTGGTGCTCTTTTCCCCTCCTCAGAAGGGGATGTACTCGATGACCCCCTCGAGCTCACCCTCATGGGCACACTCCAGGATCAACTCCAACGTGCGAAGAACTTCCCCGACGCTTACCCCGCGCCGGATGAGCAGCAATCCGGGCATGGGCTCCCCGGCCTCTATCCGCCGGGCCGCTTCCAGGCTCATGGTGGCCCTGTCCCTGGACACCACCACCCGACTCCCCTCGGCGGCCCAGGCCAGCACCGCCTGATCGGGCGCTCCCGCAAGGCCCACGTCCACCACCCGCACCACGTCGAGGCCTGGACGCACACGAAGAAGGCCGCGCAGGATGGCGGCCTCCAGGTTCTCGTCCAGCAGGAGCTTCATCCCCTGCGTTCCTCCAGGCGCTTACGCAGGCGGTTGGAACGGTGGGCCCGGGTCTTCTTTTCCGCTTCCCTGGCCCGCACCTCCTGCCGCTTTAGGTACGCTTCCACCTCCGCCGGGTGGCGCAGGACGTAAGCCAGCACCGCGTAGAGGTCGGCCAGGGCCAGGCCCGGGTAGGCCAGGGCCATCTCCTCCGGGGAATATCCCTGGCGGTAGAGGTCTACCAGGTCTTCCAGGAAGACCCGGCTACCCTCCACGTAAAGGTCGCCCGCCTCGTTCTCGGCCAGGGGCACCCGCTCGGCGCGTACCATGTTTCCAGTATACTCACGCGGCTTTGACGGCTTCATTCATTCTCTGAACTGCCTTCTTCTCCCCCCGCTCCAGCAGCACCGCCGCCAGCAGGTGCTTGCAGGTGTGCCCCCTGGCGTGGTCGGGGCACGTGCAGGTCTCCTTCTCCAAATCCACCAGGTAGTTTTCGCTCCCCCGTACCACGTAGGTGTAGGGCATCCCCTCCACCCTGTGTACCCGGCCTTCTAACAGGATGGCCTCGGCTCGCTCGAGGCGGCTCAGAAAACCCTCAACCCGTGCGCGGATATTTTTCATGGTTTCCTCCTCGGAAGAAGAAAGGGGGCGTTGCCGCCCCCTGGTGCCTAGAAGTCTGTGGGCAGATCGGGGCCCTCGAGGTCGCGCCACTCCACCCACTCGCCGGGGTCGTCGGGCGGTTCGTCTGCGTTTATCCGGGCCAGGGCGTTGGCTATCTCAGCGGCGAACACACACAGCTCGTCCAGCTGCGCCTCCAGCCCCTCCGATGCGATCTCTCTGGCCCACTCCAGGTATTGCAACAGATCCAAATCCTCTTCCAGCGCGTGCTGTAGGCGTTCTTCCAGAGGGGCCTGATTTTCGTCGAGGGTCATGCCGTAGGTCTCGAGGCCCCGCGTGACCCGCTCTTCCAGCAGGCGGGCCGCCTCAGGGCTGACCCGGACCTGGGCTTTTTGCAGGATGCTCATCTTTTCTTCCATAGGCGAAAAAGCACCTCCTCCACTAACGCCACCAGCAGGGCGAAGCCGCCAAAGATGATGAAAACCCCGCCCGCTGTCAGCGCGACCACCTCTTGTGGATTCATGCCCTACCCAGTGGGGCCCTCTGGCCCCCTGGCCCTTCTGTCCGGCCCCTGCACTTCCACCACCACCCCGCCCTGGATGCGCGAGAGCACCGCCTCACCCACCTCGCCTAACCGGGCGGCGTAGGCTTCAGGGGACAGGTTGGAGGTGATGATGATGTCGCACCCGCCCGCGCTCGAGCGCTCCACCAGGGCGTAGAGGCGTTCTAAGGTGAAGGGGGTGAGCCTTGTCTTGCCCCCGTCGTCGAGCACCAGGCGCTCATACTGGGGCAAGGTTCCCTCTCCCGCCGCTGCCAGCCGCTCCTCGGCCAGGAAGTCGAGTTCGCTCCTGAAACGCACGAACCGTCCTTCGGCCACCAGCCGGGCCGCGATTCTGAGGGCCAGATGGGTTTTGCCCACCCCCGGCGGGCCGTAGAGGTACAGCAAGCCCCCCTGGTAGCGCCGGGCCGCTTCGATGGCGGCCTTGTTGCCGCTGTGGGCCTCCAGGGGGCGCTCCAGATACTCCCGGTAGCGGGGGTAGCCCGCAAGATCAGCCCGCAAAAACTGCGGGGCCTTCCACAGCCGCCATGAGGCGAGCAAGGCGGTCTGGTACTGGGCGGGCTCGAGGTAGCCACAGTCGCAGTCGTGCTCGATCTGGCTGGGCCGCTCGAAGGTGTACCCGGCCAGGGCCGCCGCGCCGCACAAAGGGCAGGGGGGTAGGCTGGGGTCGTGGGCCACGAGCACAGGGGCAAGGTTCAGAACTGCTCGCCGGTCGCTGTCCATGTCTTCTCCTCCTTCTTTCCCCGCCCCGCCAGCACCCGCCGGGCGTACAAGAGCGGCTGGTCGGGGGCCTTCTTCCTCACCTCGAGCAGCACCTGCCGCACGGCCTCGTCCCCTAACCGCTCGATCTCGCTGGCGAACTCCTCCAACCAGGCCAGGGTGGTGGGGACGCGCTTGGCTAGTGGCAGGGACTCCACCAGGTTCAGCAGCTCCAGCAGGCTCTCCTTGTGCTGCTGGGCTAACCGCTGGATCAGCGCGTTCTGCTCCTTGCGGGCCCGGTACAAAAGCCCCGCCCGCCAGCCCCCTAGCTCCTGGGCCAGCGACCCGGCAGGGTCGGGGTAGCGAGAGCCTGCTTTGTTTCGCTTGTTTTCCTGTGACACTTTGTCACGTGGTTTCTCTCTTTTCGCAAGGGGTTTTCTCTCTCCAGCACGCAAAGGCGTGTGACATTTTGTCACGGGGTTTCCTGCGATTCCCTGTGACACTCTGTCACGCTTTATCCGGTGCATCGCCTGCCGCCGGGCCTCGGGGTTCCCTAAAGGAAAGGCCCCAGGGTCTTCCCCCAGGGCCTCCCACAACAGGAGTCCGTCCTTGAGGGAGAGCTTTTCCAGCACCTCCCGCAACCGATGGGCCTCAAGCCGATACCAGCTTTTCCTCCGAGGCATTGCGCTCCTCCACCAGCGCCCGAAAACCCTCCTCGGTTTTCGGGAAATGCCACAGCGCGGTGGCCTCGCTGCCCACCGCGACCGGTATCACCCGCTTGCCGATGATCACCGCCAGCTCAGGCCAGCCGTGGTCGGGGGCTTCCGGCAGGTAGGAGATCTCGAATGGGCCGATCTTCTTCAAAAAACGCTTAACTTTCATGGCACCTCCTCAGAAGAAGCAGCGGGGCACCGCCGCCTTCAGCGGTGCCCCCTGGTGCTAGACCCGCAGGGGCACGACGACCCCCCGGTAGCTTCCACCCTCGATGAGCACGGGCTTTTTAGGGTCAACGAAGTGTAGCTTTCCGGTTCCCTTCACGGGCTGGATGCGCACGAGGAACAACTGCCCGTTGATGGCGAAGCTCATCACCCCCTGTACCACACAGGGTACCCTTCGGTGCGCCTGGCCGTGCTCGTTGTCCACCTCGAGGTGGATCACCCCTTCTTCCGCTTGCACGTCCACCCGCTGGTTGCTTGAACGCGAAAACAGCGGGCGCAGCGCCTCCAGCGCCTCTACCAGGGCCGGTACGTAGACCTCGATGGTGCTCTGCCACTCCTCGGGCTTGGGAATCACCCGCTCGTAATCGGGGTACTCGCCCTCTATGCGGGTGAAGCTCATCTCGAGCCCCCCTGCTTTGAGTCCCAGCTCGCCCTCCTTCAAGCCCAGGCCCACCTCGAACTCCTCCACCCCCTTCAAAGCCTTCATCATCAATGCCAGCCCCTCGCGGTGGATCACCGCCCTGCCCTCTAAGACCCCCCGCGCTGGGATGGTGCGCTCGGCCAGCACGTAGCCGTCGCTCGCTACCAGCTTCAGGCGGGTGGGGCTGAACTCGAACTGGGCCCCTTGAAAGACGGCCCGCGTGGGGTCGGTGCTGGTGGCTTCGTAGACCGCCTCGAGGCTTGCGATCAACTCCTTACGGTTGACCCACACCTGCGGCTCTATACGGGGCATCTCGAAGGTGGTTTCGTGGTATTCCAGGCCCACCTCGCCCACCCAGACCTTGCCATTCAGGGAAACCTGGGCATCGCGTTTGATAGCCTCTTTGAAAAGCGAAGTGTCCACCTCCACCACCGGCCCCTGGGCCTCTCCGGCCTTCCAGCGGGCGTAGAGCAGGCGACCCCTGTCTAACTCCCGTTTGCCCATCAGGGCCAGTCCGTTGCGGGTCTGCACCATCAGGGTCGAGCGCCTGTCGAATAGGGCCAGAGCGTTCTTCAGCAGCTTTTCCATATGTCCTCCACGGAAAAGGAAAGGGGGCGGTGCCGCCCCCTGGTCTACGCCGCCTCCTCAAAACCCGCTTCCACCTCCCACACCTCCACATACCCCGTGCCGCCACACGTCCGGCAGGGCACGGGCTGCTCGTCTTGCAGGTAGTAACCGTAGCTCGCGCTGTAGTAGTCCGGCGCGGCCACCATGACGTAACCAGTTCCCTGGCACTCGGTACAAATTTCCTCACGCATTTCAATCACCTCATCCAACAAGGCGGGGCGGCAGAGGCCGCCCCCTGGTTCATCCCTCCGTCTCGGCCATAGCCTGGACGGCCTGGTGAAACTCCCACAGCTCCTCGAGCAGGCGATCCGCCTCGAGCCTCTGCCCTTCCTCGATGGCCTGGGCGATGTAGTCCCCGATCTTCCAGAGCGCGTCTTCTTGAAACTCGGGCGACTCTTGCTTGAGTCGCTGAAGCACCTCGATGAGCACGTCGATCAACAGCGTGTGATTTACATCCATACGTCCCGCTCCCTCCTCAACCGCTCCATGATCGCCCGCTCCTCCGGGGTCAGCGGCAAGTCATCGAGCGGCTTGAGCCGCACCCGCCGGGTTTTTACCGGCGCTACAGCAGGGGCCGCCATCATCCGCAAAGCCGCCTCAAGCGCTTTCTGCTGAGCCCGAACGCCCCTCGAGGCCAGCAGCAGCCGGGCCTGAGCCGGGGTCATGGGCTCGCTGGACAGCCGCGAGAGGTAGTCTCTGAGTACCAGGGGATCGTTGATTCTACGCATGTTCACCTCCAAAAAGCGCACTTAGAAGGGTAAGTACGCATTTTTCTTGAACAACAAACCGCCCCCTCCCGAGGGTCAGGAGGGGGTAAGTGGGACGTTTTTTCAGAACTCTCTCATTCCGGGATTAGGTGTACGTTTTTAGGGAGAAACAGCCCGCCCAGAACCCTGGCCTTCTCCCACAAGTGCATGGCCTGGTCGCGCTCGAGCGGTCGTCTAAGGGCTTCTACGCCAAACTCTTCCAGGACTTTCTGTATCAGCGCGGGGATTTCCCACTCGGGGTTGTACTCGTCCCCCAACTCACCAAAAGACCTTACCATCGCTGTGGCATCCACCTCTTCCACCCGGAAGTCGAGTTGCTCGAGCAGCCGCTTCACCATGCTGCCCCACATGGTGAAGGCAAACCAGCTTGCAACCACCCGACCATGCTGTACCAGCACGTACTGCGGCTCATCTACTTGCACCTTTACCAACAGCATGTTTTCTCCTTTCCTATCAGGTTCTTACAGCAGCAAAAAGGCCGGATGGCCCTTTATCGGAATGAGGATCGGTTCAGGGTCGGTAGCCCTTATGGAGGGGGGTAGTTCTCCTGGAACCCCCGTTTTTGTCTCTCGGTGTGGCAGTAGGGGTGTGGGGTGTTCGGCAGTTAGAACAGGCAGGTTTTTTCTATTGCGTTCGCTGCCGATATAATAGAAAGATAACAGGGTAGAGGTAGACTATGCAAAAGGCTTTTTTTATTGTTTTCCTGGTAGCGATCTTATCGGCTTGTGCTCCTGCTCCTTCCGATGCTGGTAAACCGGTTGTCTACAAGGCGGCACAGGACGAGGTTCAGCGAGCGATTTTAGAGGTCGCCCCCAATCACCCTTATAACCGCGACCTGGCAGTCCTGCGGCTTCTCTCTGTCAGACCTGGAGAGGTCGTCTATCAACTTGACAACGCGCAGAACGTAGGTTCCACGTTTTTATTCGGGCGGGTTGTCTTTCGTGCCGTGTTCACCCTGTATAGCGCCGGAGGGGTGACTTACGTGACCGGCAGCGGTAGTTACACTGACCTGATCGAATTCGTTTTCAAAGAACTGGACAAGCGTTTTGAGCGTGTAAGGCAGCCCTGAGCAGAGCTCCCTTCTCTATCCTCGCGGTAACTACGCCAGCGGTCAGATACGCTAGCGTGGGTACGCTCCGCTGCTTTCTAGGCAACCCATGCTTGCTATAACTCACCTTATCGGATTTCAGAAGGGAGGTTTCTTGCCCCTCGACACACCTGGATACTGCACAAGGGGGCAAGAAAGCTACCAGCCCCGCATCATCTCCACCACCCGATACAGCCGATCCATCAGCCGCTCCGCCCGCTCCCGCTTTTCCCTGAACTCCCGCATCAGGGCGTGGTAGCGCTCAGGGGCGATCATCCCCTCGGGTGGGCTCCACCCCTTGCCCAGGTAGTGCTCCACCTTCTTTCCATCGCGGTGCTCGATCAGGTACGGGTACGGCCCGTGTAGCGCCCCTCGAGTGCAGCGGCAACCGTTCTTCCCACAGGTTTTCTTCTTCCACACTACTCGCATGGGGAAGAGGCCTTCCACCCGCGCCTGGGCCCGCTCGAGGTCGCGCTCCGCCTCCTGGATGCGCCACAGCAGGTTGTCCAGCGCCCGCACCGCCCGCTTGCGTTCGCCCTCTAAGTCAATCGGCATAAAGCCCTCCTCAGAAGAAGGAAGGGGCCGGATGGCCCCCTGGTGCTAGGCCGCTTTGGCCTGACCCCCTTTGAGGCGCCGGTAAAGCTCCCTGAGCGTGGCCGAGACTTGCCCGCTCGAGATCACCTCAAACTCACCGTCCTGCTCTATCCATCCGTAGTGCAGGTGCTCTTTGAGGAGTTCCAGCAAGGCCTTGACTTCTTTTTCGCTGAGTTCGATCTGCATAATCACCTCATCCAAAGAAGCGGGGCGGCGCCGCCGCCTCCGGCGGCGGGAGGCCGCCCCCTGGCTCTTACTCGTCCCGTAAGGCCGCCCGCAGACGAGCCGAACGGGTGCGTAAACGCTTCTGCCGCTTATCGCCGTGGGTTTGGGTGCTGCGCCCCATGCCCAACTCATGGCCCCGCGCTAGATGCTTCAAAGCCTTGTGTTTGCCCATTGCAATCACCTCGCCCATGCAAAAAGGGGCGGCAGAAGCCGCCCCCTGGTTCTCCGCCTGTTTAGTCCCGCTGGGCTTGCTCGAGAATCGCCTCTACCGCCTCGAGGCCCTCTTCCGGGTCGTCGAAAGCCGGGTGCTGGGCCTTCCAGCGGTCATAGACCTCGGCCAGCCGCGTGAAGTTGAACGGCATCACCTCGTAGGTATACCATCCATCCAGGAAGGCCCCTCCCACTCCGGGCCCGCCCGAGTCCGGCCCCACTTCCATCACGAAGGCCTCGAGCAGCTCTGCGATCCACCACACAGACCCCTCCGGGCAGCCCGGCAGGTGCAGCCGCACGTAGCCACCGGGCACCACCTCACCCTGGGCTTCCCAGCCCACCAGTTTGTTCAGGGCCTCCGACCGCTGCTTAAGCAGTTCAAGCCCTCTTTTGCCTATCAGTACCGTTGCTGAAGCTACCCAGTTCATATGTCCTCCTTTACAAACAAGGAAGGGGGCGGTACCGCCCCCTGGTTCATCCTTTGGCTGCGCTTTTCCAGCACCCGCCGGGCCGCCTGCACCGACCCATTGTCGGGGTGACCCTGGGCGATCCTCGAGGCTGGGCTCACCGGGCTCCCTGATCAGCCCCATCTGCACCAGGGCCCGGCACTCCCGCTCAGTGGTGAGGGCTTCCTGCCGGTAATGCTCCGCAGACCTCTATGAATCACCCCGCTCACCTCGGCCCAGCAGACCCGGCCCTCCAACCGGGCCCACCGCTCGAGGCTCAATGTCGGCATCATGCTTATAGTCCTAGAGCCGACTCAAGGCGGCTTTCCTGTTGGGGATCGATCTCATAGCGGCACGAGACCCGGTAATGGGCCCCTTCCGGGATGAGCGCCCAGCGGGGGAACCCCACCCTGCCTGCTGGAGTGGACAGGATAATGGTCTTCCCCTCCGCAAGCACAACTTTGCAGCGGGCTAGACCTTTTCGGGTCAACAGCAACAGAACGATCTCTTTCATAACTATCTCCTCAGAAGAAGGAAGGGGGCACCGCCGCCTCCGGCGGCGGGAGGCCCCCTGGTTCTGGTTTTAGGCGGCTGCTTCTAGTCTGCTCTTTATAGCAGAGAGAATCTGACGAGCAACCTCCTGGAGGCGCTCGAGGGAGGCCTCGAGCGCCTCAACTGTTCCTCGCCAGTGCAGGATGTAGTCCCGGCTGGTGCTCATCGGCAGCCCGAGCTCCCGCCCCACGGCGTAGGCCACCGCCTCGGCCTCGAGTTCTTCCACCTCCCGGGGCAGGTTCATTCCCCCAAAGTGCAGCAGGGTGTGGGCCCACTCGTGCAGGAGTGTTTCGGCCTTGCTGGTGTAGCCCTGATCCGCCGCCAGCACGATCCGCTTCCCGTTGGTCTTGCCCAGCGCCCCGCCGGGGAGCAATCCCTCCTGCACCCCCACCGGGCAGACCACCTTGAGCCGGGCGTACAGCGCGGGCCCCTGGGGGATCTCCTCTGTCTGGGGCTTTAGCGGCTCGCCTTCGGTTTGCGCGATGTCGAAGACGTAGGTGGTGTGGAAGCCCACTAGCTTCCGCTCTTCCCGCACCTCCTGGGTTTCCTCGTCCACCACCTCCACCCGCTTCAGGCTCGGCGCGAGGATGGCGATGCCCCGCTCGCCCTTCCTCACGCGCCGCCCCAGTTCGTTCCAGCGCTTCATTCCCGCCACCAGGGTGGCCTCCGGGCGCTGCTGGTGGATGAGCAGGACGTTTCTCGCGCTGTAGCGGTGGAAGCGGCCCGCTTTTTCCAGGAAGGCCAGGAACCCCTGGGTCTGCCCCTCCTGGAGTTCAGCGGCGAGCTGCTCCACCCAGCCCTTGATGCTTTCCATAAGCGCGTCGGCTTTCATAGCTACCTCCTCGCTCAAAGAAAAGGGGCGGCTTTGGCCGCCCCCTGGTTCGCCCCTTCACAGCGGAACAAACGCCTCAGTTGCCCCGGCTGCGGGGCTCTCCTCTGGACTCCTCCCACCCTTTCAGGTCAAGCGCCCCCTCCCGGATCCACGCCTCGAGCTGGTCCGGGGCCTCGAAGGCGGCCAGGATCTTCTGGAACTCTGCCGGGTGGAGGTACTGCCACTGGGGGCCCTCGAAGCACTCCTCATCCGCGAACGAGACTACGCTGGCTACCCCGTCGGTGCGGCTCCACTCCACCCAGTGCACCTCGAGGCCCTCCAGCCCCTCGGGGGCCAGTATCTGCTCGCGCACCCGCCGGGCCACGATCTCGAGGGCGTTGGTCACGCTGGTACCCTCGTGATCGTTCTGATCCCGCAGAACCACCAGGACGTGCAACCCCAGCCGGTACACATCCACATCACACCAGGCCTGCTCGTGCCAGGGAAACCTGCGACGCCAGACTACCTTCATATTCCCTCCAAAAAGGAACCCCTCAGAGAAAAGGACTTTCCCTGAGAGGCAAAAAGGACGCTTACCTTAGTACACCGGAGCGGTGTACACAACTTCCCCGCTCGAGTCGCGGTAAGCGACGGCTCTAACGGGGGCAAATCCGGCGCGATGCAGTTCCGCCTTGAGCAAGCGGAGGGCGGCGACCTCTTGCAAGAGATCAAAGAGCCGCCGGGCATCTGCCTTTTGAAGGGCTTTAGCCAGCTTGCTCAGGTGCGGACGCACCTCGCTCACCGACCAGCCCTCTTCTCCCTGGAGCATCTCCGTCAGAGCCGTGTAGGCCATCTGCGCTTCGACGAGCGCTGCAAAGCTCTCCTGCCCTGCGTCAGGAGCGACTTTCGTCTCCCACAAGCCGGGCTTGCGGAAGCCGATAGCCTTGCCGTCACGGGTTCTGAGGATAGTGATCCCCAGGACACCCTCCTTGAACTTCTCTTCCCTGGCGGGGAGGGAGTCCACCAGGGAATCTACTCCCTCAAGGCTGTAGGGGTCTATGCGGTAGCCTGCGCGTTCCAGCCGCTCCACCACCTCTTGCGAGATGAGGCCTTCGGAGAAGTGGGGGTTTCCCCCGAGTTCCTCCTCCCGCTCCAGGCGGCTCAAGCTGCGAATCTCCTCCCCGGAAGAGAGGAACCGCTCGAGCCAGCCCTTCGCGTCGGCTACCCGGCGGTCGGGGGCCTGGGCGTACCTGTCCACCAGCATCCCTTTGGCGGCCTTCAACGCGAGCTTCTTGGGGCCCGCTTTGAAGCGCACCAGGGCGTGGCGGTCGCTCACCTCCTGGACATAGCCCTTACCGTACTGGGGGTGGTTGATCTCCGCCCCCTTCCGCAAGGTTACTTTAGTGTCCCACGGGAACACCTCGTACACCTTGTCCGGGCCTTTCCAGGTGCCGATGGCCTTGACGACCCCTTTGACCTCCTCCTTTACCGAGTCGTCCTTACGAACGACCAGCGTGGAGGGGGTCTTCTGGCCGAGGCGTCGGGTCTTCTCCAAAGCCTCCTTCAAGGCTGCCCAGACAATGAGGGCAACCCTGTCGTCACGGGAGAAACGCTCGAAGCGCTGATTTTCCCGCGCAGCCTGGTAGAACTCCCGCTTCACCCCGTCCTCCTTGAGAACCACCCTCAAACCCTCGAGGGCCTCCTGAACGCTCCGAGGCTCACGCCCCAGAGCTGCCTGTATACGGTTTGCCCAAACTGCCGTGCTGATCATAGTTACCTCCTGGTAACAGGATACCACGGCAGAGCAATACAGTGTGGTTCTTGCCCCCTCGCTACCCACTCAAAAGCAACAAGGGGGGCAAGAACCCTACTCCGTCTTCAGCCACCGCCCCCGGTCGTAGCTTTGAAGCGTCTGGTAGAGCATCCGCATCTCTTCCAGCGCCCCTTCCTTCCAGGGCCGCCAGTCCCACCCCCCACTCCCCTTGAGACCGAGCTCGAGGCGCACCCGCTCCTCGGCCTGGCGCAGCCGGTAGGCATAGACCTGATTCCTGAAGACCCCGATGGTGATCGCTAGCGTTTTCATGCCCACCGGAGGGGGGCGGCTCCTGCCGCCCCCTGGTTCAACCCTTGACCAGCCGAGCTATCTTCTCCAACGCGTCCTCTCTTTTGAGGTTGACCACGGGCACGCCCCACCTCGAGGCCAGCCGGATCGCCTGCCCCGTGCCACCAGTTTCCGGCCCGCATTCTTGCTCCGACTCGGCCCCGTCCGGTGTCCAGCAGAGGACGAAGGCCACCGGGTCGTTCAGGTCGAGCCCCAAGATCTGGTGGGAGTTCCGGGCCATCAACCGCTGTACCGCCGGTGACAGACGCCCCCAGGCCGGATGCAATGCTGCCGCCAGCCGCACCGCCTCCGGGCTCGGGGCTTTCAGCGCCCCTTCCCGGTAGCCGTTGTATCCCGGCCACGGCAGAAACACCTCAACTGCTCCACCGCCCGCACGGGCCCCCCGCTCAAACGCCCGGTCAGCCCCTTCTGCCCCACCCGTTCGCAGCGCCCAGCCCCGCTCCGCCAGCCGCCGGGCAATCTTCCCCATCAGCTTTAGCACATCCTCGGGCGCACGCCTGCTTCCTACCCCAGCATAGGTTTTCATACCCCGTGCGCTGGGGCGTCCTGCCGGGCAACACCGGGGAGATCTGGGCCCGGGGCCGGGTGGAAGATTCGGGCTTGGGCCCGGTCCTGGGGGACCGGGGGTTCCGCTAGGTGGAGGGAGTGGATGGGGAGAAACTGGATAGAGGTGCGCTTTGGCGTCCTGGTCAGGTCTTTCCGGCTTCGCCAAGTAGAGAGCAAGAGCTTCGGGGGCCTCGTAGCCCGGATAAACCTCCTCATCCTAGCCCACAATCTGGTTCGCAGTCATGTCCTCCTCAGAATGGCTGGGGTGGGGCTATGCGGTAGCAAACGAAGGTATACCTTACGCGGTCAGTTGAGCTTTGATCTGCTGTAGTTCCTGAAAAGCAGCCCGACTGGCAACCAGATAGAGCTTGGCCTTGAGGGCGAAGTAGTTGATTTGGGTCTGGTGGGAGAGGAGTTCCAGCTTGACAAAGGCCCACATAGCCGCAAAGAAATGGTTGGCCTGGGTGGTCAGGGTCTTGGTAGGCGACTTGGCCAGGGCAGCGTTTTGTCGGATGGATTGATGAAAGCGCTCGATCTCCCATCGTTTTTGATAGAGCTCGATCATCCGTTCAAAGTCCAGGGTGGTATCGCTGCTACACAAATACAACACCCCCTGGCTCCCATCTTCGTGGGTGAAGACTTGCCGAACCCGCAGCAGGGGGAAGGGAACCCCTTCCAGATATACCTGCCGGGGGGTGGGGTCTTGGTAGTCCAGACCCTCCACTCCTGTCCATTGACCCCTTTGCTGTTGTTCTTGGCTCATAGGGGGTGCGCACAGCGCATACCGGCGGTGCCGATAACCTGGCGCTACCTTGCGATTGCTTTTGAGCGGCATCACAAAGTGCTTCTTCATGTCCAGCACGATAAATCGCATGTTCGCCGCCGAGGCAAGCCAGACGTCGTTGAGCACGTGCTGGAAGGGAATCTGGTTATGCACTGCGGTTTGCAGCAGGTAGCGGGCGTGTTCATTCTTGCTCACCTGGCTGCGGCGTTTGCGCTGGCCACTTTTCTGATCTACATAGACTTCCGTCTTCTCCACCAGCACGTAGCCTACCGGCAAGGTCAGCCCCTGGCTGTGATACAACAGGCTCACAAAGTTGATCCCCTTGACCATCCGCTCTTTGCTATTGCCAGGCCACTATATCGTTCTCGTCCGTGTAGGGTTTCTCCAAAATGCTATCATCCAGAATCAGCACCCCTTCCTCACGCTGTATCTTTCGCACCGTGGCTTTGACCTTGCGCCACAACTGCACCGAGCCTTGTCAATCTCCCCCCAGCATGCGGGTGATCTGGTCGTGGCTTATGGCTCCATCCACCATCCGCGACAATCCTGTGGCCGTCGCCGCTCCAAAGCTGCTCAACAAGTAATCGGTGTACAAATCCAGGGGCTGGGGATTCACCTTTTCAATCTATGCCATTTCAGAAACTGTTGTAAAAGTCCCCTCCTCCAGCTTAAGCGGCCCTGGCCAGCCGCTTCACCAGCAAGCGTATCATGCCTAAATACATCCAGGCTTCCGTTACCTCAGGGGGGTACTCGTAATCTTTCCCCAGCCGTCGGTTTCGCCCCATCCAGGCAAAGGTCCGCTCCACCACCCACCGCTTGGGCAGGGGCTTGAACCCACCCTCCCGCGGGATCTCCGGCACCTCCTCCCCCTCCCGCACCCAGACCCCCCGCACCCCCGCGTAAGGACGGGCCACCACCTCCAGCTCCAGTCCCAGCCCCCTAGCCACCTCCCGCAAACCCCGGTAGCCCCAGTCCACAAAGAGCTTGCGCACCCGGGGCCACAAGGAGAGGTCCATCCCCAAAAGCAACGCCTGCCCACCCCACTTGTCGTGCTCATTGGCCGGGTGGACAAAGGCCATGAACTACTCGCAACCAACTTTGGTTGGAGTTTCGCGCGACCATCCTCACAGGCTCAAACGTGTGTAGGACACTCGCCTGCGGCTCCCTTTACGCGCATCCCCGTTCCGGGGACGACCTACAAAAACAGTATACAGGACTTTGTCCTGGCGGGGCTATCCTTCCCCGACCAACCGAACTGCGGTCTGGTCGGGGACTGCCGCCCCACACCCCTTCCGTTCAAGAGACGGCCCCCCGTGTTCTGCCGCTTTCTCCCTTTGACCTTCTTCGCCCCGTCGTGTCCCCGGGGCCCCCTTTTTCCGTGGTCTTGACGGACTGACTATCCATGACAAGAGCGCTGGGGCAAGCCTGCCTTCCTTCTCGCTCCCGATCCCACCGGACCAGGGCCTGGGCCACCCGCTCCCAGACCCCCTCCTTCTGCCACTTGCGGAAGTAGTGGTAGACCGTAGACCAGTGGGGTAAGTCATGGGGCATGGCCCGCCACTTGATGCCGTTTTCCAGGACGTAAAGTATGGCGCTGACGATCTCCCTCCTCGGCACCTTTGCGGGTCGGCCACCGGGCTTGGGGGCGGGGATCAACGGCTCCAGGATGGCCCACTCCGCGTCCGACAGGTCGCTGGGGTAAGATCTCCGTGTAGAAGCCACCCTTCAAGTATAGCGGACTTTTACGACAGTCTCTCAGCTTTGCCGCGTAAGGTGAGTTACTGAATCACCGGCTCGGCTTCCGACGAAAAGTGTGGCTCGAATCTTCTGAAATACGCATGCTGCCATTACCATGATACCCTCAGCTCAGTAAGCCCACGAAACCCGAACGCGGGCCGCCATATAAGCCTGCTGGTCTGCAAAGACAAGCTGCCTTTCCACTGTAGAAGAATCTCTAGAGCTTTTCCCCCTATCAGGCGGGCTAGCGGGGCACCTAGGCAATAGTGGGTTCCTCCGCCAAAGGCTGCTGTACGGTCCAGCTTCCTTTTTAAGTCAAGCCGGTCCGGATCGCTCACCCAGCTGGGATCACGGTTAGCCGAGCCCAGGACTAGGTACACGACTTGGCCCCGCTCGATCCCTTTACCCTGAAAAACGAAGCTCTCAGTTGCCCAGCGGCCAACGATCTGCACTGGGCTTTCGAAGCGCAAGAGTTCCTGGACTGCGTAGCCCAGCAACTGCGGGTCCTCCCTGAGAAGCTTGAGCTGGTCCTGGTGGCTCAAGAGTACCAACACGCTGTTCGTAATGAAGTCAGCGGTGGTCTGGGTACCAGCGTCGAGCAAGGCCAGCAGGTTCGCGACGAATTCTGTTTGGCTGACCTGTCCTAATTCCCGCGCAGCTAACATGCCAGCCAGCACGGTTCCCTGGGGGCTCCCCCCAGCCTCCCCCGCGAGTCCTTCTACCAGCTGGCCATACTCGGCCACCGCCCGGTTGGCTCTTAGAAGCTCTTCCTTGGGAGAGGAAGAGCTCACACTGGAGATCACCCCGATCCAGGCGCGCAACTCCTCGAACGAACTCTCCGGAACGCCCTGCAATTCCGCCAACACCCTGAGTACCAGCGGAAGAGCATACTCGTTGAGTACATCCATGGAATGCTGGTCCTCGATGTCCTGTAGCAGCTTGCGGGCGACCCACTCGACTCGCGGGACTACACCAGCGACTGCACGCGGAGACAAAAGCGGCCCCATCACCGCCCGCAGACGAGCGTGACCAACAGTATTCTGAAATCCCACCTGTTGAGCCATCATCCGCAAAAAGCCACGGTATGGCTCGGAAATGGGTCTTCCAGAGGGGACTCCCCTCCCAGTAGCCGGTCGTCGTCGCGACAACCGCGGATCCCTGAGGAGGCTCGCGATGTCGGCGTGGCGGAATACATACCACGCTCCGGCGCGCGTGTGGGGAATCCCCCAGTGCACAGGGTCCGACATACGCAGGCGCGCGTACGCTGGATAGGGGTCGGCAAGGACCTCCGGCGACAGGGGGTCAAAGGGTGGGACTGGGGCCGTTGGGGGCATAGCTCTGGACTTCACCACCTTCTAAAGTTACGGAGCCTCCTTGTCCACTTTTGGTGCCCTTTCCGCTCGCAACTGGGAAACGCCGGGCGTCGAGGCCCGGGGTTTCTTGTTAGGGCGTGCCAGTTCGATCCCGACGACTCGTCCGTCCGGAAGAACCCTTACACCAACCAGCAGGTCATAGTTCTGGGCTCGCTTCAGTTCAGCCTCCCAGGCCGGGTTGCGCAGGTCGAAGATGGCGCCCTCTCTCCAGGCAGGTCGGCGCTCATCAGAGCAGTCGTGCAGCAGTTTAAGTGTGGCAAACTGGAAGCGACCCTGGAGGTCGGTCCGAAGGGCGATGACCCTGGCGTAGCAACATGTCGTGTCCATCCAAGGGCCAAAGTCCGGCAACTCGCCGCCATCAGCAGCACCGGCATTCCCCGGACCTCCAATACGCTGGGCATCCATTTGGACGAAGAGCTTCGTCACCACCGCCTGTAGTTCCTCTATCCTTTCCTCGAGTGTTCGGGTGTCCTTATTAGCCATCCTCCTCCTCCACAACGCTTATCGTTTCGATCCGGGCCCACCTCCCCCGATCTGCTCCCGGGGAGGTCCTGCCAGGGACGGTTCGACTTGGACGTGGACGCCAAGGGTTGCCACATGTTGCACAACCCCCCTCACTGCGGCTTCGCAACAACGATGGAGCCCCTTGGCGCTGCGCAGATCGCCGTTGCGGAACTTCTCCACGAGGCTCTTAACCGCGGGCAGCAGCGACGGCAGTCGGAGGATCTCGTCGGGTGTGCGCGACCAAGAGGTGAAGTATGCCCGGTTCATGAGGGCGGAGATCATGGCCACATCCCACGCGAGGTTCCAGGCGATCCATCGCATTGCAGGGGCGTCGTCGCGTTTTCGGGCATTCTCCAGCTTGGCGAAGTTCTCCAACAATTCCCCCACGATCCCCTCGCGAATGGCTTGCACGAACGATCCGGACGGCAGCTGATCAACGAGCAGCTTTAGCTTGGGCCAGTGCCCCTCCGGGTCGTACAGGGATAAGACCGAGACAAACTGGTCTACGCACAAGGGCCAGGTCAGGTCTACCCGCTGCAGGCGCCGGTAGACCGACCCCACGGTGTGGAATTCGACGCTGATTTTGAGCCCTTGCACGTAGCGCTCGTCCCTGCCGGGGGTGGGTGAGCTTCGCATGAGGACCGACATCTCCAGGTCGGAGTAGGGCTCGTCGGAGCCCCGTGCGGTGGACCCATAGATTCCGATGGCCACAACCGCGTCCGAGTAATGGCCCAGGATCCAATCTGCGATGTGCCGGGCCCTCTCGAGGCGTTCCCGGCGGGTAGTTGCTCGGAGGATCGGGAGAGGTTTGTCCCGTGCGTGCATACCGTCGCCAACTCCGATAAGGACAGTAGGTGGTCAAGTGGTGCTCGCGGTTGAGCTTTTGCCACCTATAATCCGCTCGATCTGTGCCACGGCCTCGGGTGCGAGCACTACCCCGGCCGCACCAAGGTTTTCCTGAAGCTGCCCTATCCCGGTGGCTCCCACGATGGCGCATGAAAGCTCCTTGCGTCGCAAAACCCAAGCTAGCGCGAGCTGAGCCCGGGTCATTCCGTGCTCGGCAGCGACCGCCGCCAATTCCCGCACACGAGCGAGGTTGTGAGGCGTCAGCAGAGCTTCCTTCAGCACCTTATGCCGGGCCAACCGGCTACCGGGGGGGATCCCGTCGTCGTACTTCCCGGTGAGCACCCCCATCGCCAACGGGCTCGTGGCCATCAAGCCCAATCCGAGCGGCTCCGCCTCCGGCGCCAGGGTGTTTTCCCACCGCTTCCTGTAAAGGATCGAGTAGTCAACCTGCTCGCAGATAGGTGGATGCAGCCCATTCGCCCTGGCAAACTCGCATGCACCCGCCAGCCGTGCGACAGGCCACTCGCTGGTTCCCCAGTAGAGGATAAGCCCCTGATCAACGAACGCGCTCATGGTCGTGACAATCTCCTCGAGGGGTACATCCGGGTCGTGGCGGTGAGCAAAGTAGATATCCAGATAATCCGTTCGTAGCCTTTGAAGGCTGGCCTGCAGAGAGGCGCGCAGGTGCTTGCGGGAGAGGCCCTGGCTATTGGGACACCCGGACACAGGCCATCCCGCCTTCGAGGCGAGGACGAGGGTGCTGCGTGGGTACTCGGCGAGCACGCTGCCCATGAGTTCTTCAGCGCATCCGTTCGCATAGGTGTCCGCGTTATCGAAGAAGTTGACGCCGGACTCGTAGGCCAGACACACGATCTTCTTGACCTCGCCCACATCCTTCACGCAATCTCCGAAGCTGGCCCAGGCACCCAGGGCGATCTCGGAGACCTGAAGGCCCCACTTACCGACCTTGCGATACCTCATGCCCATTAAGCACCCCCACCGCTATCGCCGCAGGTTGGCTCTCAGTTCCCAGTCCCCTCATAAGCGCGGAGGGCCCACGACCACGCCAGCAGGCACAAGCCGAAGAACGCGCCGGCAGCGACCAAAGCCTCGGCAAGGGCGATGGTGCCTGCTGTGCGTGTGTGCTCGTCGAGCAGGAGAGCGGCAGGAACATAGCCGGTCAGCGCCAGCGGGACGACGAACGTCAGGAGAAAGGCCCCGGTTCGACCGAAGATGGGAAGCGGGTACTTGGCGAACTCGGTTAAGCTCCACAAGGTCGTGATGGCGTCCAAACTGCCGATGACCCGCATGGCTACGGCAGCCCCCAGGATCATGAGCCCGAGATAGATGAACGCGCCCAGGAGAACAAATAAGAGGACCGTGGCAACCTTACCGGCAGTCCATTCCACCCCGGCCGCGGACGCTCCATGGAGGACCAGGATCAGCCCGGTCAGGCATCCTGAAATCCGCTCGAAGTGGATCCGCTCAGTGAGGAGCTGGAAGAGTACCCCGAGCGGACGGAGCTTGTAGAGCAGCAGGCTGCCGTCCTGGGCGTAGCTGCCGACCCACCATAGGCTCTCCCCCAGAGTGTCGGCAAGGCCGAGCGCCATTCGGTTCAACCCGTAAAGCACGAGCATCTCGGGGAAGGTCCAGCCGCGGACTTGCGGCACGTGTGTGAAGATGACGGAGAAAAGCACCAGGGTCAGGGCCTGCTCCAGGAGCACGGTGAGCACGCCAGCGGTATAGTCCACCCGGTACTGCTTCCAGGTCGCGAATTGCAGCCTCAGGGCGGCCAGCGCGAGGGCGAGGTAGTGGGTCATTTATCCTCCTTGCACGTTGAACCGCTGGCGTACTCGTCCGAGGAGGAAGCGGGAGCTTGCAGCAAGCACCAGGAGCCAGAACAGCTGCACCGCCAGTCCGCGGAAGATCTCGCTCTCCGGCATGGACGGCTGCAGCATGCGCGCAGGAAGGTAGATAAAGGCCTGGAAAGGCAGCAGACTGGCTAGAAGGGCGTAGCGATCCGGCAGCAGGTCAATGGGGAAAAATGCCCCGCTCAGGAGCGCCACGACCAGGGCCTTGGCTTCGTTGATCCCCTGCTGCGCGCTAGTGTAGAAAGCCGAGAGGCTCATCAAGAACTCGAAAAAGTAGGCACAGGCAAAACCCACCACCAGGCTCAGGAAGAACCACCCCAACCGCCACTCGCCAGCGCTCCAGGCCCCGGAGACGAACGCTGCGGTGGCGTAGGCCGGCAGCGCCATGACCAACTGTCCGGCCTTCTGCCCTAACCACCGGGCTAGGAGGGCATACTCCAGTTCGACCGGCTGTACCAAGTCGTACACAACGGTTCCCACACGGACGCGCTGGGCAAAGAACCCCCAGGCAGGCCCGCCGGTGAATCGCGCTGCGAGTCGCGCGGTCAATAAGTACAAGTAGAAAGCAGCGAAGTCCCGATCCGCAAATGACCCTGCGGGTACGGAAAGGAAAACCGCGCGCCACAAAAAGTAAAATGCCACCAGGAGCGCCAGCTCTCCGACGACCCAGACCGCGGCCGCTCTACGGTATGCGAGGGCCAGCTGAAATCCGACACGGAGGTTGGCGGTATAAGGGATCATCTCTACCTTGCTCCCCGGTAGACCCGCCGGAGTACCTCCTCGATCGAGGGTTCGTGGGTGGTCATCTCCCTGACCGGGGTTTGTGGAAGAAGGCGCGCAAGCACAGCCGCAGGGGCTCCTCCCCCCTCATGGGCGACGCACACCCAGCCGTCGTGGGTGTAGACCTCCCGTACTCCGCCCAGCCCCTCAAGCCAAGCGCGCACCTGATCCGCCCCGGCTTCGAGCCTTAGCCGGAGCTCGGGGAGTACGCCGTGCTGGGCTCGGAGTTGTCGGAGGGTTCCGTCGTAGAGGACTCGGCCCTCGTCGAGCAGGACGATACGATCGCTCAAGGCTTCAACATCGTCCAAGTCGTGCGACGTCAGGATGACGGTCGTCTGTAGATCAGAGGCCACCTGACGGATAGCGGACCGCAGCAACGCCTTGCTGTCGAAGTCCAGGCCGATGGTAGGCTCATCGAGCAGGAGCACCCTGGGGTGGTGGAGGAAGGCGAGGGCCAAGTCGCACCGGACGCGCTGTCCAAGGCTCAGCTGGCGTACCGGCTGCGAGAGCAACCCCTCGATGCCGAATTGCCGGGCCATGGCACCGATGCGCTGATCCAATCCACTCTGGCTGAGGCGATACACCTTGGCGTGGTAGCGGAGCGACTCCAGCACCGGCAGGTCCCAGAAAAGCCGGGTGCGGTGGCCCATCACCACCCCGAGTTCCAGCTGGTGGGCGGTGCGCTGGCGGAACGGGTCTCGGCCCGCCACAACAACCCGACCCGCCGAGGGGCGGACGATCCCCGCGATGATCTTGATGGTTGTGGACTTGCCTGCCCCGTTGGGTCCGATGTAGCCGACCACCTGCCCCTGCGGGACGGTGAGGCTGATGTTGTCCAGGGCGGTAATTTCCCGGTAACGCGGCTTCACCAGGCTCCGCACGAAGCCCCCGAGGCCACGCCCGGGCTCGAGCACCCGGTAGCGTTTGGAAACCCCCTCCAGGACAATCATAAGCCGGCTGATCCTACAAAAGCGGAGGCCATAAGGCCTCCTCTGAACGGCACCAGCACTCCTTCAGGCTCGCTCCCGCGGCCGGATGCCGCCCGAATGGGCTTGGGGGAGGTTCGTGAAGGAGAGGATGTCGATTTCCCCAGGCTGCACGATCCTTACCGGTGTTTCGACCTCAATCTTGGGCAGATCGTCACCGAAGCCGTGCCTCGTGATGTGCTCGTAGTAGCGGTCCAAGGCCCCGGGCAGGTTGATCCGCGGGGTGTCCTGCTCAAGCCCGGTATCGTCGGACTCGTCCTCGTCTTCGTCAAAGATGCCGTCGGTTAACCCCCCGCGGTTATGCGACAGGATCATGTAGTTGCCGGAGATGTTCAGCCGCGCCATCTTGAAGATGGCGTCGCCCGGACGGACCTCGCCATCCCAGAAAAGGATCGCGCCCCGGTCCGCCAGGTACTTGGCCTTGCGGAATTGGCGCGAAAGCAGCAGATTCGTAGGGTTTTGCAGCGGGAGCGAAACCCCTTCTCCGAGGGTGATCTGCCAGCACAGCCAGGGCTCATCGGTCAGGTTGGTCTCCGCCTTGACCAGCGTGTATTCCCCGGGCTCCGGGATCGGCACCCGCATGACGATAGTGACCCGGTTGACATCAATCGCCCCTGAGACCATGATGGTGCGGCTCTCCATGTCGATGGTAGCCGCCATGTGCAAGTCCTTCGACCTCAGCATCTTTCCCTCCGTCGTGTCTGCAAGGAAACCTAGACCCTAACTCCTCTCAACCCGCACAGCGGCAGAGTTTTCCCAAGTCTGATCTCGCAAGCACTACCGCTGCCAGGAGTACCCAAGATCGATCTACGGCTCTCACCCCCTTTTCGTCTAAGCATAAGTAGTTGTAAATGAGGCGGGAAAGCTCTTGAACCAGGCGGCGGGGATCGCCGAGCCCATCCGTCACACGGCGCCTGCAGTAGCCCCATTCCTCACAGATTGCGGACTTCAAGAGCTGGATCAGGCTGTCGGCCTCGCGCTGCCCCTCTGCCTCCAGATCCTCCAACAGCTCAGCAGCCCGCTCGCTATGGCTTGCGCGTTCGATCCAGCACAGCTGTGCGGTCAGATCCTGGGCGACGTGGCAGAGCCCGAAGACCGCGTGGAGCTCGGACGTTCCGTAGCGCATGAGTACCATGGCGCGCTCCAACTCTTCCTCGGGGAGGTAGTAAGCGCCTGACCGGTGCTGGGTCATCGCACACCTGCCTTCAGCGGGAAACTGACGGCGAAATTCCCCCGAACCGTGAAGGAAGCTGGACGGCTGCCACTGAATTTTTCGATGAGTGCCGGGATGATCACTTGTGCGGCCAGCCTAGCCCCATCCACGTTCTTGGCGGCGGGACCAAGCGTCAAAGAGGCCAGTGGCCCGGCTGCGAAGAGGCCTGGGTGGCCGCTGACCTCAAGCGTGCCGTCCTCCAGGACCGGGTAACGATCGGCGAGGAGCTCGACCTCATCCGGCAGAAGCTGCGTGTCAGGGGATAGGCCGGTCGCCAAAATCACCAAGTCCACATGCTCATCGGCGCCCGATGACAGGTTGAGTTCGAGGCGGCCGCTGGCTGATGCTCGGACAGCCAACACCGTGGCATGACGGTGAACCCGTAAGACGCCCGCTTCTTCTAGGCTGCCCAGCCGCGGCAGGAACTCCAGCATGATGCTGCCACGGGATTCCTCCAGCAACGTACCGACCTTCCGGGCCAGGCTAGGCAGCCGCCGGAACCGCGCAATACCCTCCGTTCGGAAATAAGCCGTGTCGAAATCGGCACACCGGTAACGCTCCTCGCGGCGTAGGATCCACACGGGCCGTGCTCCGGCCTCGAGCGCCCGGAGGATGGTGTGGGCCGCGCTGAGCCCACTACCGACGACGGCGATCGTCTGGCCCGGGTTGAGCGCTGGCTTCGCGTATACCGAACACACCCGCGCGGGATAGCGGCGGGCAGCCTCCGAGAAAACCTGCGGCCACACAGCCTCGCGGTTGCCCGCTGCCAGGATGACTGTCTTGGCCCGGATGACCGGCCCCTCGGCGGTAGCGATCAGATATCCGTCCCGCCCCGGGTCAGGTCTAACCGAGATTACCCGCGCGCGGTAGGCGATCTTGCGGAGCTGATGTACCCCGATCATGTGGGTCGAGTGGCCGATGAACACGTCGAGCGGGACTACGGCGCGCTGGCCCGAGAGGCCCAGCCAGACCTGCTCGCGCTCGAGCGACGTCAACTGGTCGAGGTGAAGACGAGCGAAGTCTAGCATCTGCATGTCGCCGTCCGGGGCGATGTGGTGCTCGTAGGGGCTGCGCATGACCCTTTGCCCGGTGGCGTTCATGGCCTGGAAGAACTGCCCAGCGAGGAAGGAGTGTTTCTCCAGCAGGATCATCCGGCGCCGCAGGCTGGGTACGTGCCAGAGGTGGCAGGCTATGCCGCTGCCAATAATCCCGCCTCCAATAATCACGATATCTGCTGAAGTTGGGGGTAGGTCGGGGCGAACCGCCCGGAGTGAATGATTCACGCCCGGAAAAACACGACCGACTGGACTATCAAGAAGCTCAGGGTCATGCCTGAGCTCTTCGATGCTGTTGCATCGGCGGTTAACTTCCAGCATAGCCTCGAATTTAGATGACTCGGGACTCTTAACAATATAGGTAGAACTACAAACGCCCGGCCTCGGGTGAGCAGGAACCGAGCACGCTTCTCGCTGCAAGGCATGAGCGGCTTTTTTCTTTTGTCCAGCACGAAAACCATGTTTTCTCCTTCCCTTTCGGGACCCCTTACGGGGCTGGTGACGGATATGGGCGGACGCTCCCGTACCGCTCCCCTCGGCCATGTTGCGAACCGGTGCACGTCCCGATCCGTTTCGCGCACACCCCAAAGCTTGTCTGCAACCGGGACTGCCAGGGTCCGGGGCTGGGGAAGCACCCCGGAGTGGGTCTTGAACCTGTTCGCAACGTAGCGACATCAGCGCCTTGTCCATGGGCTCCATCGCTTGGCCTCGTCATAGACGGGCTCCAAGCCCCTGGCTTCAGCCATGGGGTCTACGACCTGCCTGTGCGCCGCGCAGTCAGGACTTACGGGTTGGTTGTCTTTCGATGGGGAGGCGGCCACCGCCTTCCTGCACTTCAGCGCGGACTACTTCCGGGTGCTGGCGAAGCGCTACGGGGAAGACGCCCGCTTCCGCCGGGGGCGGGACTACCTCGAGGCCGATCTCTCCCAGGCCCCCCGCACCCTGCGGGCGGCGAGGAGGCTGGGGCTGGAGCGTTGACTTGTTCAAGGTGGAACGCCATAATGTCCCATATGGGAACAGTGCTCCCCCTCCGCTTCGACGGCTCACCCACTGACGTGGCGAGCGTCCGGGAGGGGCTGCCGGTGGAACTCATCCCCGAGGTGGCCCGGCGCTACGGTCTGGATCAGCAGGAGGTGCTGGAGGCAGCGGGCATCCCCAGGAGCAGCCTCCACCGCTACAAGGGCCTGGGACGCCTGAACCGGGAGCAGTCCAACCGCCTGTACCGGGTGATCTACCTGCTGCGCCGTGCCGAGGAGCTCTTCGGCTCGCCCCAGCTGGCGGCCTCCTGGATGAACAGCCCCAAGGTGTTCCTGCACGGCTCGAGCCCCCTCGCGTACCTGGACACTGAACCTGGCTCCCAGGCGGTGGAGCACCTCCTGGGCCGCCTGGAGGACGGCCTGGTGACGTGAGGGCCTGGCGCATCGCCTCGCGCAGCTACGCCCACACCGCCTTCACCGGGGAAGGGGCAGCCAAGAGCCCCGGACGCTGGAACCGCCTCGGGGTCCCGGTGGTGTACCTGGCCGAACACCTCTCCACCGGCATCCTGGAGGTGCTGGTTCACGTGGACGACCGGGCTCACCTGACCGCGTTCGCAGCCATCGAGGTGGAGATCCCCGATCCCCACGTCGAGGAGCTGAGCGAACTGCCCCCCGACTGGCGGCAGTTGCCCGAGCCCTACCCCGAGTCCACCCAGGCTCTGGGTCTCGAGTGGGCCCTGAGCCTGCGCTCGCTGGCCCTGCGGGTTCCCTCGGCGGTGGTGCCGGTGGAGTTCAACCTGCTGCTCAACCCCCGCCACCCCGCGATGAGGGAGGTGCGCACCGGCGAACCCCAGCCGCTCTTCCTCGATCCGCGCCTGCTGCGCTAGGGTACACTCTGTGCAAAAAAAGAACCTCCCAAGGAAAAGGATTATCCTCGGAAGGCAAAGAAGGACGGAAGGGTTAGTCGAGGATGACGACCGAAGGGAAGAGAGCCCTCACAAACTCCACAAAACCCCGTTGAAGGGCTTCACTGCGGAAAGTGATCCTATAGGCGGGCTTGAGCCAACCCTGGTCTCCTTCCCATTCGACGAGTCCACCTGCTTTGAAGCCCAGGTAGAGCAACTCCGCAAGCTTCTCGCCGGTGCGCAGATCTGGACAGACAAAAACCTTTTCCATTTTTACCTCCTGACGACAATATTGTATTGTTCAATCTTGACCGCTTCAATCCCCCTCGAGTACCATAAAAAGTGGAAGGGGAAGCCTTTTCCCCTCCTGACCGCAGATGCGCCGGGCTTTCCCGGCCATCTTGCGTTAAGATGGAGCTATGCCTAAAGCAATTCACGAAGGAACCCGAGTTCGCTTCGTTGACACCGATCACCCGGAGGACCTGGCCTGCTTTCTGCGCCACATGGCTGCGTCACTCGGGGAAGAGCCTCTGCTTGATGTTTCAGGCGATACGGTGGTTATCGAATGCCAGACTGCCCCACGGATGCTCGAGTTCCTCGAGGGGTGTCTCAACGGGCGTCTGGTGCCGGTATGGGACAGCAACGGGGCTTACTTCCGCGAGCGCGGCCCGATGAACTAGCCACCGGCCCAAAAAAGAACCTTCCAAGGACAGGGATGATCCTCGGAAGGCAAAAAGGCTTGCCTGCTATGCGACCATGCGGGCCTTGAGCGTCGCCGCCAGGGCGTCCAGATTGGCCTGGGAGACTTCCTCTCCCGCCAGGAAGCGGTCGAGTGTAGAGAGTTCCTCAGCCTTCAGCCCCAGTCGGGCTTTCTCCAGGGCTTCCTCAAGCTCCTCGAGCACGTCTTCCTCTTCGGTTGACGCAACCATCTCCTCCAGCCGTGTGCCGGTCTCCGGGTGTGGAGCCGATAGGCTGAGAATGCGGTTTGCCTCCTCCAGGTAGAGCAGGCGCTCGAGGGTCTCCTCATCGACCCCGAGGGCCTGCGCCAGCTCGGGGTGGGTGGGGGCGCGTCCCTTTTCCCCTTCCAGCTCCAGCCGCACCGCCACCAGCTTCTTGAGAAGCCGGTTCTCGCGGTACGTGCCCACGCCGTCCTGGGTCAGCCGCTCCCGGACCTTGCGGTCGAGGGCCACGTTCACCCAGAAGGTGAGGTTCTTGGAGCCGGAGGGAAGCGGTTTCGAGAGCACCTCCACCACTTCACACAAAAGCTCCTGGGCCAGGTCACGGGCCTCGTCGCCGAGGCGGTGGAACAGCCGGAAAGCCTTCTCGAACGCCAGGTAGCCGTAGTGCGCCACCAGGGCCTCGAAAGCCTGGCCATCCCCGTGCTTGTAAGCGATGTAGTTCCGCATGACCATCTCCCGCGACAAAAGCCCGAGGCCGCCGACCATCAGCCGGATGCTGTCGTACATGGCTTTACCTCCTGGGAATATAATACTTGATAACGGCAATAAGAAGTGACATACTGAGGACGCCTGCGAAGGCTGCCACAGCCGAGTGCTGATGGTTTTACTTCCTGCACCGAAGCCCCCCGCAAGGGGGGTTAGGTGTCTAGGTGTTATGTATGGCCGCGGTCGTGTTTTTAAGGCCCGCATACCTCCGTTCCGGTCAGCGCGCTTACGCAGGGTCCGACGTCTACCGCCAACAGATATACGACGGCAGGCGCATCCTCATACGGGCGCCCTGGCCCTTGGAGAAGCGTCGAGTTCTCCGCAGCCGGCAACGCCGGGCGGACCCGCCCGGCGTTGCGAACCTTCAGTAGCCTACTTTCCGGAGCGGTCATGGGGTACCACCACGTCGGCCGAGCCGTAGCCAGTGTTCCCGCTGGCGTCGGTGGCCCGGTACGTGACTGTGTAGACGCGGCGGTTGCCCTGGGCGCTGCGCTCGGCCCGCACGAAGATCCGGCCGTTAGTGGTGATCTGCACGTCATCAGCGGTGTTCCCGTCGCCCTGGCCGTCGTCGGGCTCGCTTACCTTCACCCCGACCAGCTCCACCCTTGGGGTAGGGTCGAGGTTGTCGCTGGCACTTACAGCAGGCTTGACCTCGACCAGCTTGTGGTTGGGTGGCCAGAGGGTAGATGGGGTAACGCTCACGGTAACACTGGGGGGCTCACGGTCTACCGTGGAAGGGTCGGTGTCCCGGATGTTGTTGAAGATTTCACCCAGGGCATACTCGAAATCGGACTGGCTTCCGCCGGGGAGGTAGAAGTACTTGCCCCCGGTTTCCTCGGCGATGCGCTTGAGCACGACCTGGCTAGAAAGCGCCGTTGTGCTCACGCTCTGAACGCCAATGCCTGCCCGGCTGGATACCGAAGCGGGCGGGAGACCACAATCCCCTGAGAGCAGCACGTTCACCCGGACATTGTTGAGCTTGGCCACCGCGAGGATCCCGCTCACGTCGCCGGGCTGGGCTGAGGCGTCGGTGATTACCACCAGATCTCGAGTGTGGTCCACATAAGGCCAAAGGGCCAAGATCCCCGAGCTGATTCCGCCTAGCACGTTCTCGGGACAGTCATCGCCACCCCAGGCGTAGAGGCCATTTACCCAACCAAGGATGGCGTTGCGGTCGGTGGTGGTGCCCAGGACCCTGACGTCGTCTTTGAAGGTGATCAGGTTCCACAGGGTGTACTCGTCCTCAGGGATGCTATTTATATACCCGGCGAGGGAAGCCTTGACCGCTCCGATGACGCTGCCCATTGAGCCGGTATCATCGACCACCAACGATACTGCGCGGGGTCTGCACTGAACATTGCGCTCGTTGGAGTACCGCCGTGCTAGCGGAATCGCGATCACCCCGCCATCAGGGTTGACCGCCTCGATGTTGAGCTTGCTTCGGTAGACTCCGTCACGGCAAGTGGCCACAACGACCAGCTCGTACTGCCTCCAGGTCGCACCTGCCGCTCCCACCTCCTTACGGACCCGGGGGCCGGTGGCAACCTTGGTCCAGACCCCGCCCTGGTTGCGTTCTAGCTCCAGGAACGCTGTGAGGAGGAAGGGCTCACTGCTGGGCGGGCATCGACCGATGGCATCGGCTTTGACTTCGGTAGGATTGTACCCCGACTGGTGCGGATAATTCAGGGTGAAGACGCATAGGCTGATGTCGATCCCCTGTGCGCTTACACCCCCAGCCGTACCTCCTATGGGATCGAACTGAACAGTGACAGCATCAGGGTCGGGTCGTTCCTGACCAAGATTCACCTTGCTGGGACTGACAGAACAAGCTGATAGCAATGCAGTTAACGCTAACAAAAAACGAACCTTGTTCATGGACTTAAGTCTAACAGTAAGAACTAGACCAAGGATGTTTGGATGACCTGCTGGGCGGTATGCAAAGGTCCCAGGTCTATACTGGCAACATGCAGCCCATGTCTGATCCTGATCTAGAGTTGCTGCGGGGGAGCCTACTCGAGGCAGCCGAAGCGCTGAGCCGTCTGGCTCGGGAGCCTGGCCCAGGAGGCCTCGAGCTCGCGGCCGCAGTAACCCAGGCTGTCTCGGAGCTGAACGGACAAGTCAATGCCCTGCTGTTGGGTCTTGCCGCTCGACCAGTGGAACCCATGGATGAGGCCTACCTGCGCTACCTAAAGGACCTGGTCCGACTGCGGGCAGGGGTGATGGAACTCGAGCAACTCCTGCTCGATCGTGCAGCCTTCGAGCGAGCGCGGGAGGAGTGGCTGGGCTTGACGGTCTTGCTAGACCGAACTTTAGAGCCGTTGATTGATCTGATGACGTTCGCTGATCCTAGCCAGCCGGAGGCTGACCTGAGCCGGGGCTACTCCTTCGACAGCGAGACTCTAGGCTTCACCCGAGTGAGGTTCAAGCCGCGTTGACACTCCTACGGCGGGCGGGAGGAAAGGCGTCTGTCACCCGGGGTGGTCAGTGAGCCCCATCCAGGCTGGCTTCGGGGAACTGCTCGAGGGGCTTGCCTGGGTCCACCCCTCCTTCACCACCCGGCTGGCCGTGCCCGGGGCTCAGTTCGTCCACCCCAAGGTCTGGCTGGGCATCCCTGTCCCCGAGGAGGCCCGCGTCGTTCAGCGCCCGGCCTGCGAACGCACCCACCGCCACAGCCAGGCCAGCCACAGCCAGGCCAGCAGCAGACCCACCGCAATTCCCACCCCCACCCCAGCCTTGAAGCCGAAGCCCACACCCTGTTGCCAGACCAACGCGACGTGCTCGAGGGTCATCAGAGTCGAGGCTCTACCAGCACCACGTCGTTCTCCCGCTCCAGGGCGTAGATCAGGTCATAGATCGGGCGGAAGAAAAGGGGGCTGAAGCCGAAGAAGACCGACACAAAGCTCTTTGGCGTAGGCTGAAAGCTGAACCGGCCCACCGCCCGAGGCTGATTACTATTGTTCCGCAGCATCTCAAACACGCCCCGCTGACGCTCCCACCCTTCGGTAAAGACCTGATCGAGGGTCTTGTTGCCCATCTCCCACCCCAGGGCATTGTTCCGCTGGGCCTTGTTGAAGAAGAGGCAGTTGACCGTCTTGGGTTCAGGCAACCCCCGCAAGGTTACGGCCTTGACCTCCTCCTTGAGGGCTGTCCACACCGCGTTGCACTCCTCCGCCGGCAGTGGCCGCCACAGAGGCCCAAGGGGAGTCGGCAGCCCGCCGGGGGTCATCACCTCCCCCTGGGCCAGGGCAAACCCCATTACCACCACCAGTACCAACAAACCTCTGATTCTCATCTAAAAAACCCTCCTTTCTTTCCGATGCCAAGGTAGCGGCTGACCCGCCGCACCCAAGATTCTAAAGCCGCGATGCGGTTCTCCGTCGAGCGCCGCATGAGCTCCTCGGCCTCCTCCAACCGGTTCTCTACCTCGAGCAATATCCGCCCCCGCTCCTCGTCCATCCGGGCCCGCAGCTCCCGTAGCTCCTTCTTGCCGGGGGGCAGGGATTTATCCTCGGAAGAGGAAGCAGGCGCGAGGGTGTCTACCCTATGGCTCACCTTCAGGGCCAGGTCTCTGGCCTCCCGTACCGCCTCGCGTAAGGCCCGAAGCCCTGGGGCCATCCCCCCCAACCGGGTCTCGCTGCGGTGCAGGCCCGCCTCCAGCCGGGCCACCGCCCGGCGTAGCTCCTCCACCTCGGCCTCGAGGCGGCCTATCTTCATCAGCGCCGCCCCCAGGGTCAGGGCATCCTCGCTGGGCAGGGGGAGCCACTCCCCCTCTGGCTCCTCGTCCGTTCGGTGTACGGGCCCTGCCCGTCCCAACAGGGGATCGTCCGGTTCGTCCACCTCGAACACCCGTTCGGCCTCCCGCGTCCGGCTGGCCGCCTCCTCCTCGGACGCTCGCACGGCCTCCAAAGCCTGCCGCCGTCCGACCGAACGTTCGGGGCTGTAGAAGTTCATGGCCGCCCGCATCCGGGCCTCGGCTAGCTGTCCGTTCGGCTCCTCCCCGAACACCGTCCGGTAAGCCTCGATCCACTTGAGGCGGCTGCGGTTTTCCTCGGAAGAGGAAGCAGGGCTCGTTTCGGTGTCCACGTTTGGTTGTACGTCCGACCCAACTGGGGCAGTCTTGCCCCCTGGCTCCTCCTGGCTGTTCGGTTCGGGAGGCAAGTCCCTGATCTGTTCAAGGGCCTCCTTCCGACTCCGCACCGCTCCGTTCTCCATCAAGCGCATGGCCCGGCTCACCCGCGCCTCGAACAGCTCGTCCACCTCCCCGAACACCGCCCGGTAGTCCTCCCGCCAGCGGGTGCGGTTCTTGCCGGTCAGAGGTCTCGCTTCAGCGACCGGCAGGGGGTTGTCCATCCTGGACAAGGGGGGTTGTCCATCCTGTCCATCCAGGTTGTCCATCCTGTCCTTTGAGGTTGTCCGGGGTTGTCCATCACCCTGTCCACCCTGTCCATCCGGGTTGTCCACAGCCAGGACAGGGGGGGTGTCCAGGGGGTGTCCATCCTGTCCCTCCACCCTGTCCACTAGAGGGGGTTCAACCACCTTTTCTCTCGCCTGCACGTTTTTTTCTTCATCCTCGTTAGACATTTTCAACCTCTGTCTTTTTAGCGTTTTCCTCTCTCCCACACGCAAAAGGACAGGGGGTGTCCGGGGGAGGGGGAAGGTGGTAAATAAGGCGCTACAAACATGTCCAGTTTCAGGGTTTGACTGGGAAGGGCAGGGGGCCCATCGTGTACTTGACCCAGGCAAGCCATATCCCGAAGCCAACCACCATACCGATCTCCCACCACCAGCTCCGCCGCTCCTGCCTGCTTGCCAGCACGAGCATCTGTGCGGTGTAGGCTGCCGCTACTGCCACCATCATCGCCTGCACGAACCCCTGCTCGTCCAGCCGGGGGCCCATAGACAGCACCCCCACCGTCCAGCCCGAACCCAGTCCTATACCCAGCCCCGCCGTCGCCTCGTGCGAGGCAAGCCGCAAAGCCGGGATTACAGCCAGGACTGCCACTGCGAGCAGGTTGGGTGAGTACATTACCGCCAACCCGATATAGGCTGCGTACACCAGGGCCGCCAGCGCCCAGAACACCACGTTCGTCCGACGTTCGGGCTCGTTCATGGCACCACCACCCTCCCGTCCGCCTCCAACCGGCTGACCCGCACCACCCCCTCGGTCTCACCCTGCACCAGCCGGAAGGCCACGTCCTTCCCGGTCGGGGTGGACAGGGTGGCCTTACCCTGGGCCACCACCTCACGAGCCACCAGCACCCGCCCGTTCAGGGTGGCCGGTGGGGTGTCGGCGTAGGTGGGCACGCCCGCCGCCTCCTGGGGGAGCATCCAGGCCTCGGCCAGCCCTCCCTGTCCAGGGTCAACCCAGGCTGCCGTTACCTGAACGTTCACCCGTTTACGGGACAACCCCACCAGCGTTCGGCGTCCGCGTTCCAGCGTGGCCTCCGTCCGGCCCTCCTGGTAGACCAGCCCATCCCGTTCGGCCCGTCCGACCAGGGTGTACGCCCCGTTCGGCAAGCTGACCCGGAAGGTGTACGGGGCTGTACAGCTCGTCCAGCTTCCCGCCGTCCGGTTGTCCTTCAGGGCCTCGAGCCGAACGCAGGCCCCCTCGAGCGCCCCCACCACCTCCACCTCCGGCGTGGGCTGGAACTCACCCGCAATCCCGGACAGGGTGTCGCATCCAGAGACCAGGAGGGCCAGCGCGGCCCCCCCGAGAATAACCAACCTTTTCAACGCTGCCTCCTAGAACCCCAGCTTGTACCCTACCCGTACCGTGAAGTCCGTCCGGCTGGCCGTTGCGTTCAGGTAGCGGAAGCTGAAGCTGCCCGGCTCGCCTGCCACCAGCCCGTCCACGCTCTTGAGGCCGAGCTCCAAAAAGGGGTTGCTGTTGGACTGGAACTGCACCCCCCACTCGCTGCCCTGGGTTCCGCTTCCGGGGAACGCCACCAGCCGGTAGTACCCCCCAAGGCTGCCAAAGTCGGCTTTCCAGTCGAGCCGCCCTTCCAGCAAGCTGTAGGGCTCCTCGCCCTGGTAACGGTAGTACCCCAAGGTTGGGGTCAGGTTGCCGAAGCGGTAGCCCACCCGAGCAAACAGCAGGTTGCGGGACAGGTTGCCCTCATGGAATCCGGCCCCCACCCCGCCCTCGGCCACCAGGCCGGGAACCAGACCGCCGTCCGGCTCATGCACCACCGAGGCCACCCCAAAAGCCGAATCCCCGTAGCCTGCGCTCAGTTTCAGGGCCACCCCCTCGAACGCCTTGAGATCGCCCCGGCTCTCCGCAACACCGTTCTGGGAGCGGTGCTGGAGCGCCAGTCCGTCCTGTTCGGCCCGCACCTGTACGCCCGCCTGGGATAGCCGTCCGGTGAGCCGAACGCCGTTCGCCTCTCCCTGGACGAACACCTCACCGTCCGGCTGCCCGTCCGAGAGGCCGACCGAACCCCCTACGGTGAGCCTTGGGGCGTTCTTGCCTTTCTTCTCCAGGGTGTCCACCCGTCCGCCCAGTTCAAAGACCTTTTTGTTCAGTTCCCCCTGAGCGGCCTGGGTACGCCCCTCGAGGTCGCGGATGACCTGCTCGAGGGCGTTCACCCGGGCCTGAAGCGTGCGTAAGTCGGCCTCGCCGCGCTTGATCAGGTTCTCCAGCGCACCTACCGAACCGAGCAGTTCCCCGATTTCCTCCCGCGTTACCATCTGGCTGGACACCTGGGCCAGTTCCTCGGCCAGCCCCTCCACGTTCTTGCGGGTCTCCTCCAGGCCCGCCTTGACCTCGGGGTAGTCCTCCAGCGCCTCCTGCACGATCTTCAACGCCTCCTGGAGATCGCTGATGGCGGCCAGCGCCTCCTCGAGCCGGGCCTGGGAGTCCTGGGCTAACGCCTCCCGCACCCGCTTCGCCACGTCATCCGCAAAAACCAGATAGGTGCGGTACAGCATGGCGGCCACCTGATAGCGGGTCATATATTCCCTTCCCCTGAAGGTGCCGTCCGGGTAGCCCTGCACGATGCCCTTCTCATAGAGAAACCGGATGCTCTCCAGGTTGGCAGGCACATCCGAGAAGGGGGCCTGTTGCGCGAGGGCTAAACCTAGACTGGTACTCCAGACTGAAAAACCGACTTTTGCTAGTTGCCTAAGATTATTTTGCAAAGCCATAGCAATACTATATTACCGCATATTTGCACAATAATCCTGCAAGCGCACCACCTGGCCCCGGTAAGCCTCGCCTCCCATCAGCCCGGTCGCCATTGCCAGGTTGCTGACAAAAGGTTCCCCCCGCAACCACTCGATACCCACGCCTTGCGGTCTTCTGCCGTAGCCTTCCAGCCCCGGAATCTGCCAGACCTGACCGTTCACCCGCACGATTCCCCCTGCCTCTACGGGGAAGGTGCCCTGTACCTGCCAGTAGGTGCGCTCGAGCCAGGGTCGGATGCGGGCGGTGACCTCCTCGTGGGTCTTACGGGTCTCGAAGAGCCGGGGATAGATGTCAGCCGCCGTACACCAGTTCCACCCGCACTGAGTGCCTTCACCACTGCCCCGGTAGCGTCCCTGGAGGTCATAGATGTAGTATCCGCGCCAGCCACAACCAAACCGGCAACTGGCGGCGTACTCCACCGAGCGGAAGGTCTCCAACCCCGTACCAGGGTCAAAAGTGAAGCTCGTGTTGTTCCCGAGCGCCCCCGTATACCGGCTCGTCCGGCTGGTGTCCACCCCCACCTCCACCCGCGCCGTCCGTGAAACCAGCGTGCAGTCCCCCCGTACCGTCCCGCCTGCTTCTACCAGGGGTAGGGTCTGGCCGCTGTAGATGCGGTAGGGGTCATAGCCCTGCACCTGTACGTCCAGCAGCCGCCCGTTCCACACATGGGTAAACAGGTAGTTGCTGCTCTGGGGGTCGCCCAGGTAGCGCTCGGTGGTCAGCAGCTCCACCCGTGCGGTGAGCGCCCCCGTCCAGCTACCCTCCACCCAGGTGCGGCCCTCGCGGGGAGCCCCGGAAAGCCCCATCCACAGGGCGATGCGGTCGTTCTCGGCCCATCCAGGGTCGTAGATGAGCCCCTGACCCCTGAGCACGATGCCGTCGAGGGTACTGCCCTTACCCACAATGAGGCCGATGGGCTCCCGGATACTGCCCGGCAGCACCCGAATAGCGGCGTTGGCGCTGCCGCAATACCGCCTGGCCTCCGTCTGGGGTAGGTAAAAGGTCGTGGGCCCCACCGTGCGCCACTGGGAAAGCTGAATAGCCCACGGGGTGATGCTGGGCACTACCAGATGCAGTTCCCCCGGCGTGTTCAGCACACTCTTGAGCCCCGCCAGGTCGTTCAGGCTACCGCCGGTGGTCTGGGCCAGGCCCAGGCCCATTGAGGCCAGAATCATCCAGATACTTCTCATGGGGTTACCTCCCGAGCACTCTGTTGCAGCGCGGCCAGGGAGAGCGCCTTGCGGAAGAGTTCAGCGCCCCCTTTGGGTAGCTCCACCACCTGCACCTGGGGGTCGCTGAAGTCCCCCACTGCCGAAAGCAGGATGTAGTCGTGCCGGTAGCCCCGCACCACCAGCACCCCCGCCACCCCCCGTCCGCCGATCTCATACGAGCGGCTGTCGCGGATGCCACCAAAGGCTCCCAAGCTCACCCCTCCCTGCTGAAACAGGCCGCTCACCGCCTGTCCCTGCACCGCATACAACCGGCTCTGCACCGGGGCTATCGAGTAACAGATGCCTGTGCAGCGGGGGAGAAAGTTGCCGTCCCGGTTCAAATAGCCCCGCACCAGGTAGTCCCGCAAGACCGCCCGCACCGGCTCGGCCAGGCCGGTGACCAGGCCCTCGATGAACATGGGCTGTCCGCCTCGGAGGTTTCCAAACATTTCGATGTAGTTCGTTGCCTCCGCCTCCCGCCATAGCAGCCAAGGAAGCTGCCCCCCCTCCACCGTCCAGGGGATCAGCACCATCACCCTGGCCTGGGCCACCGCCGCACAGTTGGGGCTGCTGGCGCTGAAGATGTACTGCCCGTTGAGCGAAGCGTTTACAGACAGGCTCAGGCTACCAGCGTTGGTGTTTTGCCACGCCCAGACCTGCGAGTAGGTATCCCAGCGTCCCTCAATGCGAAGGGAGAGCTCCAGCCGCTCCACCACCGCCCCCGAACGCACCGTTACGTTCAGGTTGCCAGGGCTCACCACCCCGCCCTGGGGGTTCACCTCCAGCGTGAGCGGGCAGGCCCAGGCCAGGCCGCTGAGCAGCAAAGCGCCAATCCATCTCATGAGCGTCCTCCCATCTGCCAGAGCTGCTCGAGGTAGTAGGCCACCTGCATCCCGATCTCCGGGCTTGCCAGTACCGTCCACAGCCCTTTGTTATCCCGCACCACGAAGTACCTCCGGTCAATGAGCAACATGCCTTTACCCCTCAAACCCTTGAGGTAGCGCACCTCCATCCCGGTTCGCACCCAGCCGGGCAGTGCGCCCCCCACCAGCACGCGGGTGCGTGCGGGTAGGACACGGGCGAAAGCGGGGTCAGGGAGGTCGCCAATCACCAGGGCATCTTGCCCCCCTACGCTGCTCACCCATCCCACCGCCTGGGCAAGACTGGGGGTCTGGAACAGGATTTGCTGACTCTGACCCTGAGCGAGGCCCAAACCCATCCCCAGAAGAAGGAAGGCCAGGAATCTCATTTGACCTCCTGCTTGCGCTGCTGGGCGTTCCTGATCTGATCCACCAGCAAGCGTCCCCAGGTGAGCACCTGGCGCAGGGTGGGGCCGTCGAGCTGCCACCAGCTCGGCATGTAGACCACCTGGTTGTCCAGGATGAGCAGGGGCAGGCCCGTGCGCCCCACCACTCCTAGCGGTTCGTTCTCGTTGCTGCTGGCCGCCACCTTCACGAAGCTGGACAGCTCACGATTCTCCGTCCAGCCTCTAAACCACACCACCTGTTCCTGCGGGACTACCGCGAAAATCTGGGGCCGCTGCTGCTGGCGCTGGGGGTCGGTGGTGCGTAACCAGCCGTCGAGGTACTGGATCACCGGCTGGAAGGACTGCACGTCCCCGATGATCAGCACCTCACGGGAGCGCTCGAGGCGGCTTTGCACATCCTGCTGCCAGTCAGCCGGATAGATCATGTCCGCCGGTAGCAGGCAGGTAATCCGCAGGGCGCACAGCCCGTTCCGCAAGAGGTCGTAGGCGGTCTTGTAGTCCCGCGCATCAATCGCCAGGCTTCCTCCTCCGAGGAAAACCGTCAGAAACAGCACATAAATCCAGCGCATCCTTCACCTCAACAGCAGGTCGTACACGTTGCCCGAGAAGCCGGGGATGCTCACCCCGCTCACCCCCAGCCCCGGCTGGCCCTTGACCCTGGGAATCTCGTACCCTTCCGGCACGCTCACCCACCCCCAGTAGGTGCGCTCACCCGCGAAGGGGAGCACATAGGGCGCTACGGGGATGGGCCGGGGGAAGTCCAGGCTTCCCGTCAGACTGATGAAGGGCGGGCTGGGGATCAGGCTCACTTTGATCCGCACCGGCACCCACCAGTAGAACAAAGCCCGCATCCCTAATGAGGCCGCCACCCCCAAGGGGTTGCGGTCGGCGCGGAAGTCGGGCACGGTGGTGACCTCAGCCCGGTTCCAGACCTGGAAGAAGCTTAGATAGCCAAACCGCTCGTAGATGTAGGGATTGGAGGGGGGGAACCAGCGCTTGAGCTCCTCCAGCCGCCAGGCCCCCGGCGCGTTCTTGTGGTTGATGAAGAGGTCGCGCCCGGCCAGCTTGCTCCCCTCGTCGGTAGCGGCCAGGGTGTTCAGCGCCAGTCGCATAGCCTTCTCGTCCAGCCCAGCGATAAGCCCGGTCAACTGGGCGCTGACTGGCTGCAAAAAAGACAGCTTGGACAGGCTATTGAGCGCCTGGTAGTAGTAGGCCGTCCCGGCCAGCCGCTCAGCCTCGGGTAGCCGGGGCAACGCCCGCTGCAAGGTTTGCAGCATCCCCTGGGCCTCGCTCACCAGGTTCTGCGGGGTGAGGCCGTCCAGCGTCCGCATCACCGGCGTCACCACCGCGCCCCCCTCCAGCACATGGGCCTGCCAGGGCATGGGGGCGAAGACCCTGAGCCTTGTGGGGTCAGAGAGGTCGGTGGGCACTCGGGGCCTCAGCGCACTCAGTACGTCGAGTTGATAGGCCGGATAGTACGTCGCCACCGCGTGGGAGATTCCGTCCGAGACCCGTGTCTGGGCTGCGCTGTCGTTGAACCACAGCGGCTGCCCTTCCTCGTACCCCGGCGTGCACCAGGAAAAGCCGATAGCGTCAATGTCCAGACAGAACCCCGGCACGTACATCAGGGGCAGAATCTCAAGCCCTAACCCGTCGCAAAAGTCCTCGCTGTTCACCTGCGGCACCGGCCAGTAGGCGTCCAGCATGTGCTGGCCCTGGGCGGCTGGACTGGGCCAGCCAAGCCCTGGGTCGAACCCCTGGGGTACGCTCCCCGAGGGCACGTCCACCTGTACCTCCGGCAGGGGCGGGTTGAGGTCAGGCCCCTTGAGCCCGGCCCAGCAGTACACCGCATAGAGCGCGGGGTTGTTGAGCCGGGTAATGACGTGCCAGTAGTAGCGCTCCTCGAAGCGCTGCCAGGCTTTTCTCAGGTCGCGGGCCACCTCCTGGGTGGTCAGCAGGTCGCTCATGGGTAGCCGCCACTCGTGGGCCACCGCCGCCCGCCCCTCGCGCCGGGCCTGCTGGTTCTCCTTCCAGCGGTCGGCCCGCAGGACTTCCACAAAGGGCCATTTGAGCAGGGTGAGCCGTTCCAGCCGGTAGTCCGGGGCGCTCACCAGGTAGCGCGTCGTGTCAGGGTAGCGGGGGTCTTGCGCCAGCGCTACCCCGAGCAGCAAAGCCAGTCCAATCCATCGCATCAATCCCACCTCCCTAATTGCAATCCCTCGGGTTCACCCCCTGAGAGCAGGGTGTCCAGGGCCTCGGCAAACTCGGGGTAGAGCACGAACTTCCCCTTGCCCCGCACCTCCAGGCACATGGCGAAGGACGGGCGGCTTCTGCGCCTGCCCTCGTTCGGGTCGCCCAGGATGGGCAGCAGCACCGGGTTTTCCAGCAGGTCGAGGATGGTCTCCCCGTGGGCGGTCGCCACCACCCGCACCCCCCGCCTCGAGGCGGTCAAACACTGAAACACGTCCTCGTTGTAGCCGATCTCGTCCGCCACCACCACCTCGGGGCTATGGTTGGCGATGGCCTGGTAGATCACCCAACCCTGGTTCTTCGAGGGTGGGTCTGGCACCTGCAAGCGCCTCGCTGGGGAGATGCCGGGATGGATGAGCTTCCCATCCCCGCCGATCTCGTTGCTGGTGTCCACCACCGCCACCCGTGGCCCGTAGCGCCCGGCCAGAATCCGCACGATGTCCCGCAAGAGGGTGGTCTTCCCCGTCCTGGGCGGCCCCACCACCAGCATCGAACCACTCTGCTCGAGCCAGGGCCGCAAGGGTTCGGCCACCCCCATTACGAAGCGCCCGATGCGGATGGTGACCCCTACCGTCTCCCCGTAAGCGTCCTGGATGCGGCTGACACGGTGCAACGTGCCCTCCAGCCCGGCCCGGTTGTTCTCCTTGAAGCCGCCCAGCCGGTGGGTCAGGTAGGAGAGGTCGTCCTTGTTGACGGTGCGGCTCTCCAGGATGTAGACCTGATCCGCTGCGGTGTAGATCAGGGGCTTGCCCAGGTCGAGCACTATCTCGTCCAGGCTGTCCCGGTGCGCCTCCACCTCCACCCGCACCCAGGGGGGCAGCCGCTCCATCAGCCGGGCGAACTCCTCCGGGAAGCGCTCGTGTACCCAGACCCGTGTTACGTCTTGTTTTTCTTCAACCACTGGTACACCCATAGCACGTCCCTCACGTATTTCTGCGTCTCGGGGTAGGGGGGGACACCCCGGTACTTTCGCACCGCCCCCGGCCCGGCGTTATAGGCGGCCAGGGCCAGCCGCCAGTCCTGGAAGGTGTCCCACTGCTGCCGCAGGTAGCGGGCGCTGCCCCACAGGTTCCACTGCGGCTCACGCAAACGCTGCTCTGCAATGCCCATCGCCCGGCCCGTCCCCGGCATAATCTGCCCCAGACCCACAGCCCCCTTGGGAGAGACCGCGTTCACACAGAAGCGGCTCTCCACCCAGACCAGCGCGATGAGCAGGTCGGGGTCGAGGCCGTAGCCACGGGCGTAATAAGCCGCCACCCCTGCCAGGTCAGCAGGCACCCGCCCGCAGGCCAGGCCCAGGGAGAGGGCCACCAGCAGGGCCATCAGCCGCGACATACCCCCTCCGGGCGCAACGACTCCAAGGCCCACTGCACCACCGCCGGATCAAACTGGCTGCCGCTGCCCGCCTCGAGTTCCCCCAACGCCTCTACCCACGAACGAGCGGGGCGGTAGGGCCGCTCGGCCAGCATCGCATCCAGCGCATCCAGCACCGCACACACCCGCCCCGCCAGGGGGATTTCCTGACCCGAAAGTCCGTACAGATACCCCTGCCCGTCCCAGCGCTCGTGGTGGTAGAGCACCGCATCCAGCCCGACCTTGTTTATCCTGGTATTCTTGAGTGTAGCCAGCTTGCGGTAGCCGATGACCACGTGAGTTTTCATCGCCTCCTGCTCCTCCTGGGTGAGGGGGCGCGGGAGCAGGTAGGGGCGGCCCGGCACGAACAGCCGCCCGTAGTCGTGGTACAACGCCGCGAGCTCAAAGTCCAGCCCCAGGCCAAAATCCTGCGCGGCCTGAGCCGCCCAGCGCCGCAGGTTGGGGGTGTGCCCCAGCAGGCCCACCAACCATATCGCGTGCTCCTCTAGCTCCTTGAGGGTGATCATCGCTCCATCTCCTCCGAACGCTCAGCCTGCACCGCCATCCGCGCGATCCCCCGCCGGATGTGGCGCAGCTCGTCCAGTAGCGCCCCCTGGTAGAGCACCAGCGCCCCCAGCAGCAGGTTGATTACGCCAAACTCGATCATGCTGCCCCGGAGAAGAAAAATCCCCGGCAGCACGCCCGAAAGACCGACTACCACCCCTACCCAGCCGATGATTCGTAAGAACTTCTCCACCCTACCTCCACCGGGCCAACCGCCGCTCCACCAGCCCGTCAATCCGGTATGGACGGGCCACTGCGAAGGCCTCTACGAACTGCCGCACCAATGCCGCCACCTTAGCCGGGGACTCCTCGAGGCGGTACACCGGCAGGCCCATGCGTTCCTCGCGGATGACCGCCACGCGCCTGTCCACCACGAGATAATCCCCTCTCGTAAAGCCTAGCAATCTTGCCCCCGTGTTCGGCAGCAACGAGGCCCACGGGGTGTAAGAAGGGCCTGACTCCACCGTGTCCGCCCGCGTGAGGATGTACCCCCTGGCCCCCCGCTCCACCACCGCCACCCGGTACCCCTCGGCTACTGGGCGGTCGTCGAAGAGAGCCATCTCCAGCAGCACCTCGCTCCGCGCCGACGCTACTAACCGGCTCACCTCCGCTTCGGAGAGCGTGGTAGGCGTAGCAGGGGCCTGGGCCAGCCCTATCCCTGCAAAAAGTAGCACGCTAAGCAGCCGCACCGTCCACCTCCACGCCAAAGGTCGCTGCCCATCGCCGGGCCTCCGGGCCTACCACCAGCAGCAGCACCCAATGCCCTTCCCTGCGGTACAGGCGGTAGCCCAGACCCGGCAGATAGACCAGACAGTATTTCCGCTTGCCGTCCCACCGCACCACCGTGGCGTTCTCGAGCAGCTGCCAGAACAGTTCAACCCGCATGGCCGCCCTCCATCCGCTCCAGCGCCACCTCCACCCGCACCTTTCCTTCTTCCGAGGGGAAGTGTTTGGCGTACTCGCGCAAAACCGTCTCGGCCTCCTCCTGGCTCATCTCCACCACCCTGGCTCCGTCCTGCCTGTGGTTGCGGGCCCACTCCCGCACCCGGCACCAGCGCACCAGGGCTACCACAAAGCCTTTGTCCAGCGCCTCTAAGCCCTTGGAGGTGACGTTGATGGAAAGCTCGTTTTTTCCCCTGACCTCGATCCAGCCCTCCCGCACCCAGGCCGTCTCGGGTGGGGGGAAACCCTCGGGTAGCACAAAGCGAATCCCGGTGGTGGTTTTTTTGTGGTAGTAGCGCTGGAAGACCGGCAACAGGCTGGCAAGCTGGCGGATATAGCCCTCAAACGCCCGGGGGTCGCTGACCTCCCGCGCTCTGGACTGGGGCAGAGGTCTCGCTTCAGTGACCGGCAGCGGCCCAGCAGCCTGGGGAGCGGATGTCACTGCCGCCCCCGCAATAGGCTTGTGCCCCTCTGCTGGTCGCTGAACCCCGCTGGACGCAACCCCGGAAGAAGAAGCAGCAGGGGTTTTAGCCGCCACCTGCCGGGTCTTGCTGTAGAGGTGGTGCAGCGGGTGCTGGGGCTCCCACATCCCGCCCAGGTAGGTGCGTACCGGTGGCTTGCCGTCGAGGATTACCACCGTCTCGCCCTTCTTCACCTCCCGCATCTCCTCAGCGGAAAGCAAAAAGCGGGCCTCCTCGCGTTCCCCTTCGCCCTCGCTGCCCGAGAGAAAGCCGCTTTTAGAGGAGCTTCTGGAGTAGCCCACCACCGTCTCATACCCGAGCGTCCGGGCCAGCCACCGGCGGTCTTCCTCCGAGAGCCGCTCGAGCAGATACACCTGCTGCCCAAATGTCCCCTGGATGCTCTCCCACACGTCCCGCCCGTACACCGAGCGCCCGTTGGCGAGGTTCTGCACGCTCACATGGAAGGCGGCCCCCTTGCTTCGCATGGTCTTGAGGTTGTCCTCGATGCCGGGGAGCTTCCCAAACGCGGTGAACTCGTCGAGGTAGACCGAGGTCAGCGTCTTCAGCGTCCCCCCGTTCCGGGCAGCGGCGCGGTGGATTTCCCTGTCCATGATGCGCTTCACGAGCCACAGCAAAGCCGTGGCCTTGCCCCCCTCCAGGTGCTCCTGGGGGATGCCGATGTAAAGCAGGCTGGGTTCGCTAAAGAACTTCTCCCAGGGGATAGCCCCCTTTCCAGGCAGGCTCGAGGCGTCCAGGTGGTCGTTCTCAAACAGCGAGAGCTTCCCTGCCAGCCCCGCCACCACCCCGGCCAGGATGTCCTCGCGGGTCTGCAAGACTGCCCCGATCCGCTCCTTGAGGTGGGGCCGCACCTCGGCGTAGGCTTTGATCTCCTCCTTGCCCTGGCGCAACAGGTTGAGGATGTGGCGCAACGAGTAACGCCCTTCCTGGCCCTCAATCCAGACCAGCCCGGCCAGCAGCATCCGCTCGAGGTTGGCGTAAAACTCAGCCCCCCCGTCGGCCAGGCGTGGCACGATGATGTCCGCGATGTTGCTGGCCTCCTGGGGGTTCTCCGCCCCCTCCAGGAGGGCGATGCGGGCCGAACCCGCCACAAAGGGGGTGTAGCTGTACACGTTCCGCCCGAAGTAGCGGTAGTAGCGCACCGCCTCCATCAGCCCGCCCTCGTCGGGCCACTTTAGATCAAATACGACAGCGCTCCAGCCGTCCCTGGCATCCAGCAGGATGTTGGGCTGGAAATATCCGGTGGTCTTGCCCCCGCCGGGCTTGCCCACCACCAGCGTCCCGGTACGCCGCTCCATGTGGGGAACCCGCAAGGGCTTGCCCTCGAACAGGCCGTACCAGCCGCTACCCTTCTCGCCCAGGTAACCCGCCAGGTCTTTGGCGGTGGCCCAGCGCCCTTGACCAGGCAGCTTGCGCGGGCGGTGGGGGCGGATCAGGAAGGGCAGCATCCCCAAGACGAAACCCCCGGCCACCACCAGCCGCAGGGTGTCCAGGGGGAGGGCCTTCTGCCAAAGCTCGTTGAAGGCGTTGGAGCAGTTGCCCAGGAAATCCCCCGCACAGCGGAGGACGAGCTCGCTGGGGGTGGCTGCCTTGAGCGCTTTACCCCACCCCGCCCGCATCATCCCCTCGGCCACCTCTATAGCGGTCTGCCAGCCGATCCAGCCCACCGCCCCCAGCGTCCCAATCATTAGTAAGCCGCCTCCCAGGCGGAGCAGCTTCTGGGAGGTGGGCACCTCAAGCAGCGAACCCGGACGACGTACCGCGCTCATATCTTTTCGATCAACCTCCGGGTGGCCGCCTCCAGGGTGCCGTAGACACGCTCCACCATGACCCCATCTACCTCAAGCGCCCAGGTGCCGACTTCATACCCGGCCCTGCCGTGCTCGGCCCGCACCGCGCTCACCGCCCGTACCACACAGTCGCGGCCCTGGTAATAAAACCAGCGCCCCAGCAGTTCGTTGTTTTCGATCAAATCGGATGCGTTCATAGTTCCTCCTAATCACTTGATGGCCCCGGCAGACCGCGTGGATTCCCCGCCGCCGGTAGTTCACGTGGAGCAGGCCTCCACTCGCCCTCGATGATGTTGTCGTCCCCGTAGCTCCTCCCGCCGTAATAGGGCTGCATCGCGTAGGCCGGAGGGGGTAACTGGCCTGCGGGCATACGGAAGCTGGGCTCATCCCGCACCGTACTGGTCTTCGCGGTACTAGGCCCGCTATACACCCGCCCGCCCAGGGAGGACGCCCCTAGCATCTGGCGAACCCCTGTGGCAACGAACCCGCCAACAAAACTCATCGCCACCCGCTCCACGTTGAACAGCACGTAGGCGGCTGCGGCCATCCCTGCCAGCAGCAGGATGACGCCGAGCAGCCACGCCTGTACCGCTGTGGTGATCTGCTGCACCACCGCATTTGCCTGGATAGTGAAAGCCTTCAGGTTGTTGCCGAGGGTACACTTCACATCAAGCATTCCACAATCGCCTATCGCGTCTACCACCACTTCCAGGCCCGCCTCTTTCTGGGCCTCGATCCGCTCGAGGGCCTGCTCCACATAGGCGTTGACCTGGTTCACCGGGCGGTTGATCCCCATCTCGACCGCCGCTTTGAAGCCGATGGGCAGCAGCAACACGATGAGCAGTGCCCCTACCACCGCCGCGATCCACTTTCCAAACCAGTCCGCCGCCCCACCTTTGGGGAATATCAGCATGGCAACGGCCAGGGGGAACAAGGCCACCCCAATCTCCACCGTGAACGAGGCCACCACGATCAGGATGAAGAAGAAGAGCATGAAGGGAATCAGCAACAGGGTGGCCCAGTTGAGGTACTGCATGACCTTGCTGGCCCCTGCGCTTGTCCCCGAGGCCACCGTGCGGGTCGTGGCGTTCTTGGCTATGTTTTCAGCGGTTTTAGCGGTCATTATCTTAATCGCCCCTACCGCACCCATAAAGGGCACTACCCGCATAGCCAGCGCGTCCAGGCTGTCTCCGGCATCCGCCAGTGTATTGGCTGAGGCGTCCACCCCCCATTCCCGTGCAGCCGTCATGGCCCGATCCAGGGTGTTCCCCACGAACCCGCTACTCCACAGGGAAAGCAGCAAACCCACCACCGCCAGTCGGACAAAAGTGCCCTTGATGGCTTCCAGCCCGCCTCCTACGATGCCCTGCACGATGCCGTAGACGAAGCCCAGCATCACCAGGGCCAGGGCCAGCTTGGAGATGCCTACCTCCAGGCGGGTCACGTCGCGGCTGATGCTCTGCAACCAGCGGTTGATGTCGAAAAACGTCCTGAACAGATTTTCCTGCTGCGCGGTGTTGGCCGGTGGAATCTGCGGCTGGTCGGCCAGCCCCATCCCCGCCAGAAGCAGTAAAAGCAATACCAGAATCCGCAACATATTCTCCCCCTATGGACGGATGCACACCGTACTGCCGTCGTTGCCAGCCCCGAGCACCCCATCGGGACAGGCCACCGTGCGGGCCATCGCCGCCAGCATCCGCAGGTTGGCGGTCTGGCTTTCGGCCTCCTCCGCTATCTGGGCCATCGTGCGCTCCACCTCGCCCTGCCAGGCGTTTATCTCATCGCTTCTGCGCTGGAGTTCAACCTCTAACAGGTTGGAAATCTGCTGTATGGTGTAGGCCTGCTGCACCGCCGATTCGCGCATGGCCTGCACGATGTCCTGGGTGTTCCCCAGGTTTTGCCGCATTATTTTGGCCTGGGCATCTACCAACACCTCCAGCACCTCACGGGTAGAGTTGGCTTCCCGGGCCCGCCGTACCACCTGCTCCGCCTCGCCTTCCTGACCGGGCAGGGGATTGGTGACCTGTAGGGCCTTCTCCAGTTCCTCCTGGGTGCGCCCGGTGCTCGAGCGCTCCACCTGCTTCTCTGCGGCCCCCTTGATGGCCTCTACCCGCCCCTTCTGGAGCACGAGGCTCTCCCGCTGCTGGTTGCTGACCACCGAGGTCAGGATCAGGTTAGGGTTCAGCTTCAGCGCTTCCAAGGCCCACCACGACGGGCTGCCGTTGGGATAGGGGTTGTTGCGTAGGGCTTCCACCTGCTTTTCCCGCTGGCGGGTCATCCAGTTGCTGAGCTGGGCCACTGCCTTGCGGTAGTTGCGCCGGAAGGCCAGAAAGTCGCTCTCTAGCTGGTCGGCCTCGACGTTACCCTCAGCCAAGCCCAACTCCCCGCCTAAACCGTTGACCAGGTAGCTCACACCAGTGATGAACCCTTCCCGCTTAAGCATGTCGAAGTCTTGCCGAACCTCATCCCACATCCCCACTGCCCGATCCAGCGTGCGGTAAACCGTGCATACCCAGCGCACGCTCTCCAGGCTGAAGGTATTGATGGTGCGGCAGGCCGTACCTCCCCACTGCTGCACCTGCTGCCAGATGGCCTCAAGGTTCGCCGGGTTCTCCGAGGGGGGCTGGGCCGCGGGGTCTACCACCACGCTGAAAAACTGGCGTTTGGCTCCCACGTTGATGGTGGTTAACGAGGATGCTTTCGGCGCACTGGCCGCCGCTGTAAAGACAATCTCCACCGTGGTGTTTTTCTGTGGATCACTTACCGTAATAGCGTTGGGAGCGTACGTCACCCCTGTGGGCAGCCCGGTGATGTTGATGGGTAGAGTCCCGGTAAATCCGTCCGGCAGCACCGCTAACGTGCTTTTAACCGACTGGCCTGGCGCTAACGAGACCGGCACCGGGGACAGGCTGATGGTGTAGCTCTGGGCCAAACCCATCCCCAGAAGAAGAAACAGCGCAAATATCCGCCTCATTTCTCACCTCCATAGGCCAGCGCTCGCACCGCCCGCATCACATCCCCGCCGTAGCGCTTCACCATCTCACGTCGCTTCGCTACCTCGTCCTTGGTGGATGTAAACAGCCAGTAGTCCACGGGGCTGGGCCGTACCACGATGACCTCTCCCTCCCGGCCTTCCCCGGTGCGAATCCAGGCTAACGCCTCGGAGTAAACCCCCTTGACCCCGGTCAGACCCCCATGTACCGCGATGGCCCGGTCGGGCATCCCCAGCACCTCCCGCATCACGGCAAGCTCGGCCTCGCTGCGTGAGAGACGTAGCAAAAAGTGGAAGGTGGTGTTCTGCAACAGCGCCCTGGGCCCCTCCCCGGCGAAGTCGGCCAAGCTCTGGGTAATGCTCCAGATGCCCCCGCCCAGGAAGCGAAAGCGCCTGTACAGCTCCTCGATGAGGCGGCTGGCGTAGGGGCTCTGAAAGACCTTCCAGGCTTCATCGAGCACCACCAGCACCCGCCGTCCCTGGCCCTTTTTGGCCCGCTTCCACACCAGGTCGGCGATGAGCAGCGTGCCGATGATCTCCAGGTCGTCCTTGAGGCCCTCGAGCTCGTAGCACACCACCCGCGCCTGGGCCAGGGGTACGCTGGTAGGCCGGTCGAGGAACCTCCCCTTGGGGCTGTCGCCCACCCAGGACTGAAGCCTGAGCGCCAGCTTCCGCGCCACTTCCTTCTCCGAGGGTGAGGCCGGACGGCTGCCTATCTCGTCCAGCAGCACTAGGGTCTGCGCCAGGTCAGACAGACGGGCCCCCTGGTACACCTTCTTATAGCTACCGTCCGGCTGGGGCACGTCAGGGCTGGCTCGCTTGTAGGTCTGCTCGATGGCCGCCTCGAGGATGGCGTTCTCCACCGCCTCTTCGGTTTTGTCCTCGCCCGGTGGCAGCATCGCCCGCAAGAAGCGCAGCACGTCCTGAAGTTTCTCGGGGCTGGGCTCGGCCTCACCCTCCTCGAGGTCGAACATGTTGACCGAGGTCTCTCCACCAGGTCGTATGTCAATAAACGCTCCGCCAAACGCCTCCACCAGCGCCTCGTAGTTCCGCCCCCGGTCGAGGATCACCACGTCCACCTCGTCCCGGCGTAGCAAATCTGCGAGTACGTACTGAGTGAAAAAGGTCTTTCCCGATCCCGAACCGCCCGCCACGATGCCGTTCCAGTTGGCCGTGCGGGGTGTAAAGGGGTCGAGGTAGGTCAGCGAGCGGAAGCGGTTATGCAACAGCACCACCGGCTTGTCGTGCCCCTTCCAGGCCCCCGTGAGGGGCACTAGGTCGGCGGCGTTGGACTCCAAGAGGCTCACCACCTCGTCGCTGATCCCCCCGCTAAAAGGGGCGCGGCTCGTCCAGGGCTCGAAAAGGCCATTTTTGAGCTGTCGGAAGGGATTGCCGGGAATCTCCGAAAGTTTGCCCACCACCTGGTTGGCCCGCCGCTCCAGGGCCTCCCGCTCCCGCTCAATCAGAATGAGTGAAACGCCCACGCGATATACGTGGTCGCCGGTCTGTGAAATGTGGGCAATCGCCCCCTCAGTCTCCTGTTGTCCGATGATAACGTTAGGGTCTACATAGGTTTCGGTGTTGGCGCTGGCCGCATAGAAGCGCCGCGCCCGCGCTTTGAGGGCCTTCAGGGCCTTCTCGTAGGGCTCGTGGTAGAAATCCACCACCAGGTAGTATTCCCCCCCACCGGCTAAAGCCAGCACGTCCCCCATCTCGGTATAGGTCTCATCGGGGATGGTGTACAGGCTGAACATGCTCAGCCAGCGCCCGCCTACGTATAGCGCCTCCCGTATGCTGTTGTCCACCTCGCTCCGCAACAACTGCGCCCGCAAGGTGGGCGGCTTGAGCCCCGGCATTTTCTCCACCGCCGCCCGTGGGTAACGCTGCCAGGTGGGGCGGTAAGCGGGCACCCCCGAGAGACGCAAACCAGGGTTCAGGTAGCGGTAGGCCAGGCCAAAGACCGCCTGGGAGTCCATCTCCCGCACCTCCACCCCCCGCCCCCTGGCGATCATGCGGATGCGCTCCCGGATTTTGACCCCTTCTTTGATCAGCCCTTCCAGTTCTGCCTTCCCGAACGGCAATCGCTTGGGCCGCTTGCGTCCAAAGCTCACAGTGAGGAAGGCCCGCCGCTCCATGACCTCGCCCCGTTCCCACAGGGTGCGCCAGTGGCGATACCGTTCCTCTGCCAGTTCACGAGCTACCGGATGGCTGGGTGTGTAGGCCGTCCGGTATGCGTCCACCACCCCTTCCGGCGCGGGGGCCGCCTCCACATATAGCCGGGCTCGTGTGCCCTGAGGCACGCCGTTTCGCAGAACACTCCGCACCATGTAGAGCAGGCCCTCGAGGTCGCTCTGGCTGAGCAGCAGGGTGGGCTTGAGCAGCAGCTCCACCCCCACCTCGGCCCGCCCATCCTCAAGCACCATCAGCCCCTCATGTATCTCCCAATAAGCAAACTCCTCGGTAAGCGAGTGCTCCCGAGGGCGGTTGAGTATCGTTAGCCCGCTAGTCTCCGCCATTCTCCCTCAACAAAAGTGGAACCGTCTCTTTATCCTTCCCCGGCAAATAGCGGTCGCTCTGGGTCAGCCATAGCATCTCATGCAGCAGCGACGCACCTGGGTAACGTTCACGGAGTTTGTCCGCCGCCACCAACGCCAGATAGCCCGTTACTGCTCCGGCGAGCAGGCCCATCGCCGGGTGCATCCCCTCCATCAGCCGCAAACCGATCACGAAGCCCAGCCCGATAACAGGCAGTTGCCACACCTCCAGGCCGACAATCGTAATGGGTTGATAGAGACGGTACACCCGGCGACGCATACAACCTCTAGCAGGCTGTCCCGCTTATGAATATTTTTGCAAACGAGGGCGCAGCAGCCAGAATCACACCACCCACGGCTGCCCCGATCATGAGCGGAACGGCTTTTTTCCCACCAATCATCAGACTAATGCCACCGATGGCGAACATGATGATGACCAGGGCCAGCCCAAACGGGCCCTTCATGGCGTTGTAGATGTTGCAGATGGCGGTGGTCAGGTTGGTGAAGGCCGCATCCGCCTGGGCGTGGGCCACGCCACCCAGCCCCACCAGCGCCAACCCCATCAGCAACCCACGAATCTCCGGTAAACCCATGATCTTTTTAGCTAAAAGGCCGATTTTACTCATGCTGTCACCTCTACGATTTTTTGTTACCCATTACGGGTAATATGATACTACCATATGCGACTTGACCCAGAGATTAAACAACAGGTTGAGGCTGTCCTGAAAAGTCCAGTCCCTTCACCCACCGACCCTGAGTTTGATGAGCTGCTGCTGCGCCTACGCAAGGAGAATCCCGAACTGGCCGATCTTCTCGAGTCCGGCATCCTCTTTGACGACCTGCCCACCCCGGAGGAGGAGACCCAGCGGGCGGTGGCGCGGCGAAGCTGGCTACTCACCCTCAAGCACCGCCTGCTTGACCGCTACGACGAGCTCACCGGGGAGTGGGTGCCCTCCCGTCCCAAACAGATCGCGGTGGGGTTTGCCGGTCTGATAGCGGCCACTACCCTGTGGTTCATCCTCTCCACCCGCAATACAGAGCCCGCCAAAGGGGGCCTGCCTGTGCCGGTTCCAACCGCTACGACTACGACCGCACCTCAACCCGAACCGGCACCCCCTGCTTCAGCTAACTCAGAAGCAGCCGCTACTGGAGGGACAGCCGCAAGTACAAACGGTGAGACCGCCGCTGCCACAGGCCAGAGCCAGAGTCCACAAGATACGGGTGCAACTCCACCCCCTCCTAGTGGCTACTCTGAAGTGCCGCCCCCACCTTCAGGGTATCCAACCACCCCGCCGCCCTCGGGTTATTCGACCACAACTGGCGCTGCACAGACACCACCGCCCCAACCCATGACCCTGTACGTGGCGAACGCCGGAAGCGCGACTGCACAGGCTGCCGGCAGCGGTCAGCAGACCTCCAGCGATGCTACTGGCCCAACTCCACCGGCCCCGCTGACCATCGCTACGGCTACCACCACCCAGAGCCAGGGCGGGCCGCTGACCCTAACGAGGCCCCAGGCCCCCTCTGCACCCTCTTCTTCAGGGCGTCCCATTACCGGCTCTGTGGCTGAAGACGTGGCGGCAGCAATCCAGAACCAGCCGGTTTCCTCCAGCCGCTCTTCCGCTTCAGGCCCAACTGATGGGGCTCTGAGCCTCAAGAAGGAAACCCAGCCCACCTTCACGGTACGGGCAGTTGAGGGCCAGGGCGGAAAGGGCGGGAGCTTCTACCTGGTGGGCGGGCAGGCCCAGACCTCAACGCCCGCTTCTACACCCACACAACCACCTGCACCCGGCGCGGCGTTGCCAACCTTCCCCTCGGCTCCGGTAGCACCAGCAGCTACCGGCCCAGCGCCCGCGCCAGCGATGGCCTCTCCCTACCCCCTGGGCACCCGCCTCAAAGGGCGGCTGGGTATCGGGGTACTCATCGCCGAAGGTGTCCCCGGCCCGGTAGCAGTAGACGCTGAGGACGGCTCCACCTGGGTCGGTGAGGTTACGCTGGACGAGACCCGCCGCCTCAAAGGGAAGCTCACCAAGGCCATCAAGGACGGCAGGGAGTACACGGTCAGCGCCACCCTGCTGGACGCCGAGGGGACGCTGGGGGTGGCGGCCAGAGTGCGCGAGGAAGCGCCCTCCATCGCCGCTGACCTTATCCGGGGCAGCCTGCGCGGGGTGAGCGATTACGTCACTGCGGCCTCACAGGCCAAGAGCGTGACCGTGCTGCCGGGGGGCGGGGTGGCCCAGTCCTCGCAAACCCCGCCTTTGGAGCTATTCATGGCCGGAAGCCTGGCGAACCTGTTTGCCCTGCAACAGGACAAGAAAGCGGTGGTACGGGTGGCCCAGGCTGAGAAAGGAACGGAGGTGGTGATCCTTGTTGTCCCAAGCCAGGAACCTGCCACGAGGTGAGCGACAAGCAGTACTGGAGCGTATCCATGAAGCCCTGCGCTGTGATCTGGCCCTCTCCGAGGGCCAACTCATGCGCCATTACGGGATGGTTCCCTCGGAAAAGGAAGCCCACCGTGTGGGCATCTTCATCGTGCGGGCGGTGCTGAACCCCTCGCACCACGCCAACCGGCTGATGGAGGTGCGTTTCTACACCCCCTTTCTCTGGGTCAGCCGCCTGGGGCCGCCCCTGCTGCGGCATCTGGCCGGGGTGGGGGAGATGCGGCATATCCTGGGGGCCAGGCCCGAGGTGTGGCGTACCGATACCCACCGCATCCACTACCGCGAACAGCCCGATGCCTACTGGTACAGCAAGCTGGGCCCCATCGCCATCGAGTACGACGCGGGAAGCTACTCCCCGGCACTGCTCAAGCGCAAAGCCGAGACCTTCGCCCTGCGCTTCGTGGGGCAATACTGGGGGGCTCCCACCGAGAAGAAGGCAGAGCAGCTACGGGTAAAGCTGGCAGGGTTCGGGCTGGAGCCGCGTTTTGTGCTGGCCGCGCCCTGGTGGTAGCTTTCTTGCCCCTGCGGGACAGATGTAGATAGAAAACAGGGGCAAGATGCCCCCTATTTTGCCCGGAGTGCTTTCAGCTCTTCCTTCCCCCAGCCCTCAGCCTCCCGGCTGCGCTTTAGCAGGCTGTCGGGTAGCTGCGGCAGGCGTTCTTTGAGCGCGCTGAAGGCCCGCTCGAGGCTCGCCCGCCGCATTCCCAGGTCGAGGGCTACCCGGCTTCCGAACCGCCAGGCCGCCAGCCAGAAGGCCCAGGCGTTCTCCTGGGTGGGTTCTGCCCGGCAGAGCGGGCCACCCTCCGGGTCTCCGAGCAGCACGGCTTTGTCCGCCAGACCGAGCTGATCCAGATCGGCCCGCCACGCCTCCCACTTTTCCTCGGGGAGCCGCCGGGCCCGCCACAGGTAGAGCGGGGTGTCCGCCAGGTCGAACTGGCGGGCCACCTCCTCCCAGGAAACACCCGCCCGCACCGCTTCTTCCTGGAAGACACCCTCGATGACCAGGGCGTTTTCCTCCGTCTTCGCTCGTCCTTCCAGAACGCCCTGGGGCCGCTCGCCTTCATAGACGGGCAGCCGCACCGGCCTGGGGGTGAGCAGGCTCGCTTCCACGGTGGCCCGGTCGAGTTCCACCGTAAGACCTCGAGCCAACCACCCCTCGATCTGATCGCTGGTGAGGGTATTCGGAAACACCGCAACGCGCACTATGTTCCTCCTTTTTGGTAATATCTTACTGAGGGCTACCTGGTTCCTTTTCGGAAGGGTCAGGCAGGCGCTCAGTCTCAAGTCGAAAAGACGAGAGGCTGGGTTCGCGGCCTGCGCCTCTCGTCGGAAAGGAAACTATGGTTAAGGTTAGCACACTCAAAGGCTACGGTAAAGTCGAGATGGTGGTCAGGCGTATTGCAGAACGTGAAGGCTGGGAGATCATCCAGGTCAGGGGGGCACTGTTTGACGCCACCACCGCCGACCTCATGGAAGAACTCCCGTCCTACGTCGAGTGCGAGCAGGTTCGCCAGCACCTCCTCGAATCCGGGGATGAGGTACTCGTTCCCCTTCCTCGCGGCTGGTTGCTCGCTCGAGTGCGCTAAGACCCTAAGGCCCTCAGTCCTTTTTGCCTCTCAGAGACTATCCTTTTCTCTGAGGGGTTCCATTTTGCCCCCTTTCTTGCCCCCACTCACTCCTCGCCATCCTGCTCCAGGGGCAAGATTTCACGCACTGCCCTCACCTCCAATCCCCCCTCCCGCACCATCTGGTCAAACCGCTTGGGGTAGGGGTGGTAGACCCGCACCTCTTCTGCTGTCCCCAGCTTCTTGCGCTCATACCAGCCCATCCGCCGCAGGGTGTTCCTGAGGCTCCGGGTGCTGTACGCCCGCAGGCTGGCGATCACCATCAGCCGCTTTCCATTTCGGCTCATAAAGGCGATCCTTCCCCTGGGGTTTCGCTCCAAAAAGCGCCACCCTTCCCGCTCCGCGATGCGGATCGCCCGGCGCAAAAGCACCGCATCGGCCACTGCTGTAGCTCGGGGGCTGTAGAAGCGGGTCATCGCCAGCACCTCTACCCGCCCCTTGGGGCCCACCACCACCGCCTTGCCCAGGACAGTGGGGATGATGCCCAGGTAGCGGCGTCGCACCAGGTCATAAAACGTGGCCCTGGGCATCCGCACCAGGGCCTCCTCTACCAGCATCGGCCCTCTCAGATGAAGGCTGCGAATGAAACGCTGATACCGCTCCGCAAGACTCATCGCCCCTCAAGCTCAATCCGCGTCCCGGCCATCACCGAGCGCTTCAACACAAGCTGCCGCCCGCTGCCGATCTCCACCAGCCCCCACTCCAGCGCAATCTCCCCGGCCCGGGCCCCCTCCAGCGTGATGAGGCCCGAAAGGGCCTCACCGGGGTTGATCAGGGTCTTCAAGGGCTCTCGCTTGAGGCTGTAGGAGAGTCGGTTGCCCCCCTGGGTGACCACTAGCCTGCCGGGGTCTGCCGCAACAGTACGTGCTCCCCGGTTCTCCAGGGTGAAGAAGATGGTGATGGTGCCCTTTCCATCCGAGGGCACCTGGGCGGTGGTGGTAAAGCGCACCTGGTCGGGACTCACCGGAGTTGTTTGCGTTTGCGGAGCAGGACTGCTCGCCTGGGGCTGCGGGCTTGTGGTTGGGGTGCTGCTCACCGGCGGGACGTAGAAGGGAGTCGGGGTCTGGGTTCTGGCCCGGCTAAGCTCAATCACGTACCGCCGTGGCCCCACCCCCGGCCCGATCTTCAAGGTAAACAGCAGCGTGCGCCCCGCCACCTCCACCACCAGGTCGGTCTGCCCGGCCTTCTGGGTGGCCGAGATGAGGATGCGCGGCCCGGCGCTCTCCACCCGCAAAAGCTCACCCTTGGCCGAGGCCAGGGTGCTCACGGTGTCCCAGAAGTCCATCACCGTGGTAAAGCCCGGCGAGACCTCGATGAGCCCCGGCACCCGCACCAGGTCGTCGGCATAGTAGGTCTTGAGCACCGACTGCCCCAGGGCCATCGGTGCAACCAGCAGCATGAACAGCAGGGTTAGTTTTTTGTAATAACTTATTGCCTTCATACAGGCATTATATGACAATAACCCGTTGTCGAAAATGCTAGCGCACTCGGCTAGGGAGAGGGAAGTACATCCTGAAGGGTTTACTGCTCGACCAGAAGAGCCAGATTCCCCGGAAGAAGGAGGCCAGGCCAGTTGCCAAGATTAGCATCAGGAATGCGAAGAACGCCTGCTTCGGCCCCTTTGCCATTTCCCAGGCAAGGAACAGTTCTAGCCCCCCCACTGCTAGCAGCGTCCAGAACTTCCACGGGGAGAAGCTGCCAAAAAGCGCCATGAAACGTAGAACCAGCGCCCCCATGAAGGCGATATAGGCAGCGTCCACCCCGCCCGGCTTGGAGAACCCGGCCCCTGCAAACATCACCATCTCGAGCAGGAACACCAGCCGCCAGCCCAAGGCCCTCCAAACAACCTGCCCGAAGTGGGGCCTGGGCGGAGCCCCTGGCGGCACCAGCTCCACCACGAACGCGGGCGGGGCCTTCATGTGCCCTCCGATCACCTCCCCACCCTTCAGGCGGTACCGGCCCTTCTTGGGCGAGATGACGGGTGGTGGGGCCTGTCGGTTATACAACCACCCGGCCACCTGGTTCACCTCGTTGTCGTCGAGCGCGTGCTTACCCCCCAGGTACTCCTTGATGGCCCCCTCGTCCCGCAAGGCCAGAACACTGCCCACCCGCCCCTGGGGTTCCTTCAGGTTGGGGTTCAGCACCACCGGCAGGGCGGAGATCGCCCTCCCTGAGTCTTCCCAGACCCGCTTGGCCTCGGTATCAGCGATAAGGGGGAACTCCGCCACCACCAGTACCCCCGCTGGCCCCACATAGAAGGTGGCTGGCGTGTCGTCCAGAACAACCCGGCGCACGTGGTGCTCAGGCCTGGCCGTAGCAGACCGGGAAGGCCTGGTCGGGGCCGGATCGGGCTTGATCAGCAGCCGCACCACCTCTTTCACCTCGTCCGCTGACATAACCGCCTTGCCGTAGCAGGCTTTGCGCTCGAGGGCCTGTCCGTCTCGAACAGCCCGCACCCTGAGCCGGGAGAAACACGGGCGCAAGCGCTCTTCCAGCTCGAGGCGCACCTCCCTCCGCTTTCGCGCCTCTGCCGCCACCACCCACACCCCTGCCGGGCCTACCCAGAACTCATAGTCTTCCCCACGGGGCACAAGGCGGTAAACCGGGCCTGGAGCCTCCGGCGCGGTAGCGGCCATCCGGCGGTAGGCTGGGCCTGAATATGCCCGCGAGCCCAGCGCATACTCGAGCGCACCCACCGCCTTGCGTCCAGCCTGCTCGATCTGCTCCCGGGTAGGCATGGACATCCAGGCGGGCCGGTTGTGGATGACCCGGTTCCTCAGCCTCAAGAAGCTCTGCACCGCCCGCACCGCCTCCGGTGAAAGGCGGTGCTCCACCTGCACCAGCAGCTCGCCTGCACCCCTGGCCGGGCGGGTAGCCCCCAGGCGCTCGAGCAATTGCTCCACCTGGTGGCCGTACTCAACCGTAATGGCATAGAGTTCGCGCATGTTGCTACGTTTATTTAATGGTTGCCCTACCTAGAAAGGCAGGTCATCTTCCTCTTCTATGAACTCTGCATGAGCTTCTTCTGCTGCCCGATCCGCCGCCCAGAAAGCCTCGTCGAAAGTATCGTAGCTTCCTATCACCGTCTCCACCCCTTCCTCGTCCCGGTGTACCGCCTGGAAGGTGTGGATATTCGGCTGGCGCACGAACCACACCCCCTTGCCTCGGTACGACTGGAAGACCTCTCGCTCAAACATCCCGTTCATCTTGATAATCAATGTCTACCTCCTTATCGCTCACCCCACGCGGCTGTCCCAGCCGCCAGGTGTAACAGACCCTCGAGCCGCTATCCTGGCTCTCGAACTGTACCCGGCTTCTCAGCAACCGCTCCTCGAAACGGCTCTCCGCCACCAGCTCCCAGAGCGTGCGAAAACCCTCCTGCTCCCGCACCCGTACCTCGCGCCAAACCTCTCCACCGGCCTCCACGGGCCTCGAGAGGAAAAGCTCCCTGTCGTGGTGGGCCTGCACCACAATGGCTCCCGGCGGCATCCGTAACGAGAGAGGCACGATCTTAGCTCGAGGCCGGATCAGCATAAAGTTTCCTCGGAAGAGGAATAACCCTCTGGCGCTTTGGGGAAGGCTCGAGCCACCGGCTCCACCCGGTCGGGCCACACCCCGAGCAGCTCCACCGTCCTCGCCTGGGGCCAGCCCGCCTCAAACCGCTCCAGCAACCCCCTCAACCAGCTCTCAAGCGTCCATCTTGGCATCCCAGGAAACCGCGCATGGGCTTCCAGTTCAGCCTCGCTCGGCACCAGCAGCGCCCAGTACACCACCTCCCCATCCACGATCAGCCGTAGCCTCCGGCATCCCAACCGCTGCACCTTCCTGGCAATGGCGGGCACCGCTCCTAATAACGCACCCCAAGGACTCCCCATACCTACCCCCAAATTAGTCCCAACATTCCCAACAGCCGGGTTCCCTAACCTCATCTTTCCCGTCCTGGACACACGTTTTCATTATCCCCCCAAACTCCCAACACTTGTGAAGGGAATCACAGCAAAAGCAGTTTGCCTCGTTTTGAACGGCATTTCTGCCCGTTGGGACAAAATTGCCGTTTTGACCCCTCCAAAAGCCGCTTTTCCCAACGCTTATTGTGCTGTCCTGCACACAAGAAACGCAATTTGTTGGGACTGTTGGGAGTCCTAGCAATAGGGGGCTCATATATCAGACCTGTACCTCATAGCCCGCTTCTTCCGAGGGACTGTTGGGAGAAAAATTACTCCCAACAGGCTGATTTTTCCCAACGGGTTTTTCCTCGTCAGGGACGTTGTTATTCGCCGTGTTGGGACTGTTGGGACTGTTAGCGAGGATACCCCCTGGGATGTGCAACACGTCGCGGGTCACGCCCTGTATCCGCACCCCCACCCCATAGCGCACCCGGCCACCCCGCTCCTGCGAGCGGATCAGGCCGCGCTCGCCCAATCGCTTCCACAGGGTGCGGGGCGTGGGCAGGGGCTCCCCGCTCTCCATCGCTAGGCGGTTGAGGGCGGCGTAGGCGGTGGTGGGCTCGAGGTAAATCCCCTGCTCGTCCACCCATCCCACCTGCGGCCCTTGTGGAGCCCACACGTTTGCGGTGGGCTGCCACAACCAGCCCCACCGCTCGGCGTCCAGTGGGGGCTCCTCGGCGTATAGCCGGTTGCCCAGGTGGGCCCGGCGGCTGCTGAACAGCCCCAACAACAGCGGGATGAACCGCTGGGTCGGGTCAGCGTCCTGCTGGTAGCCCGCCTGCATCCCGGCCACGGCCTGCAACACCCCGGTTATCTCGCTCTCCAGGGCGGCAGCCTGGGCCTCATCTATGAGACCGATCTCCGTCCAGTACGCCCGCACCACCTCCCACACCGCATGAAGCCGGGCCACCGCATCGGTGGTGCGCCCGTGCTCGGCAGGGTAAGCGGAACGACGCTCGGCAGCGCGTAGCCGCACCTGTTTGCGTACCCCCTCCAGCCGCCCCGCCAGCCAGCGCACCCAGGCGCTCAAGGCCAGGGACAGGCGATGCACCTCCCGCTGCATCCGGCTGAGCGCCTCAAGATTTACTTCTCCGGGGATCAGTTCCAGCACCAAACAGCGTGCCCTGACGCTGTGGCCTGGGGGTAAATCCTCCCCGGTGATGAGCAGGCTGCCCCTGGGGGCCCGCTCCGGCTGCATGGTGCCATCGGAGCGCATCCGGGCCCGCCCCACCCCGTTGCCCTGGTTGCGGAGGATTCGCGAGGCCTTGGCCTGCAACTCTTTCTGCTTGCCCTCATGCCCGGTAGGGGCGTAGTCGTCCACCAGCAAGAGCGCGTCCTTGGCTGCAAACGCCAAGGCTTCCAGCGCGTTGGCCGTCCCCTCCCAGTTGGTGGGCGGGTGGGGCTGGGTGTGCCCCCACAAGGCCTGCACCAGCATGGAGACGCTAGTCTTCCGGGCCCCGGTGTGTCCGGCCAGGTAGAGGCTACCCATCGGGTGCTCAATCACCGCACCCAGGGCATACAGCAGCAGCGGCCAGGTAACCCGACGGGGGGCCACCTCGAGCAGACCCACCAGGGTTTGCAGGGCCGCAAGCTCCGCCTTCCCCTCAGGGGGCTGGGGCAGGGCAAAGCCCGCGAGCTCCGGGGGCAGGTCAACCTCGAGGCCCCCCACGCTCCCGCCCGGCCCTATCCCGCCACCGGCGTGCAGATAGACCCACTCCGTCCCCCTCCGTATCCAGCCGGTATGGGCGTAGACCGTGGTCTGCTCTGGATCGCTCAAGTGCTGGATGGCCGCCCGCAGGTGGTCGCGGTTGCTCTGGCCGGGGGCCACGATAGCTCGGGCTCCCCACTCCCGGATGGGCCAGTTCATGGCCGCAAACTCACTCGAGCGCACCCGCAACCGTGGGAGGGGGCCGTCCGCGCCCTGGCCCTCAATCTCAAACAGCAGCTCGTCCTGTACCCCGTCCGTGCGCCGCACCTCGCGGCGGATGAGGCAGGCGAAGTTACACAGAGCCACATAGCGCACGGTCTGGTGCTCCCCCCGGCCCTCCAGCCGGGCCATCTCGATGCGGGCTTGCCGCACGCGGTAGCGGGGGTAGCCCGGCAGGATTTCCTCACTGGTCAGTTCTTGATATATTGTTTGTTGCAAGGAGAACCTCCTTTTTTTCATCCCACCTGGCGGGGTGGGGTGATTTTTTTAGCCCATCAGCTCCATCAGCCGCTCGGCCAGGGCAGGCTGCCCCCACCGTGCGGCGTACTCACAGGCGTCCATACCACCTCCAAGCGACGCTAAGACAAAAATCGCAACTTCCTGCTGAACCCGGCTCTCCTCACACCAGCGCCGCACGGCGTTGCGTCCACCCTCATCCTCATCGGCGTAGAGGTAGACCCGCCGCCCTTTGAGGTAGTTCCAGGGTACAGCCCCCTCCACCCCAGGCAGGCCCACCAGGTCGGCCTGTCCTTTGAGAGCAAACCAGCTCGTGATGGCGTTGAGTTCGCCTTCCATGACGATAACGGGTCGCTCAGGCCGCTGGGCGAAACCAGGAGAGAACCAGGCCGGTGCACCCCGGCCTGGGGTGAGGTAGCGGTAACGGAAGTCCTGGGGATTTTTGAGCCGGGCCTTGATGGCCTGCACCTCGCCCGTGGGCCCCAAAATGGGAATCACCAGGTCACCCTGGCGGCTCGTCCCCAACCCCACCCGCCGGGCCTGCTCGAGGGTGATCCCCCGCCCCTCTATGGCCGCCTCGTCGAGGCGCTGCTGGGCTGCTGCCAGGGCCCGCTGCTCACGCGAGGTCAGGCCCACGGAAGGGGAAGGCGCTATGGATACACTTCGCTGGCGGAAGCGTGGGGCCTCTGGCGGGGACACTTCGGCCCTGCTTTTGATGATTTCTGCTGCCGTCTCCTTGCTCATCCCCGACTTGAGCAGCAGGTGGAAGGCGTTGCCGCTCTCCCCGGTGGCATGGTCCTTCCAGAACCAGACCCCCCGAGCCCTGAACAAAGAAAGCGAGGGGTGGGTATCCCCTCGCCACACCGCCCGGCAGACTCCTGCCTTGCCTGGCCTGGCCCCGGCCTCCGGCCACAACTCGGCCACCAGTGCGGGCAGATCAATGGTCTCGATGCAGCGCGTCAGGGTGTCCTTCACTCTCCACCTCCTCCAGCTCGTGGACGAGCACCTCCAGGCTTTCTCCGCGCCAGACCTGCACCTCGAGCCAGGCCAGCCCCACAGACACCAGGAGCCGCCCGCCCATTTCCATGCCCAAAGCCTGACAGGCAAAGCGGGCCCTGCAGGCCATCTCCAGCACCTCCTGGAGTGCGTCAGGGAGCAGGGACAGCGGGTGCAGCATCATCCCCATCCCTTCCAGATCGAAGGCGATCTCCGGAAGAGGTCGGGTGTCCGGGAGCCGTGACCGCATCTCCTGGGCAGAGCGCAGCAGCTCTGCGATTCTGCCCGCCGGGAGGCTCACCGCCAGGCGCTTGTGGCGGGGTGTCAGCAAGAACAAATCTCTCTCCAACAAATCTCTCTCCATTTGCATCACGTCGTGGTGCGCCCTGCGCACCCTGGTCATCTACTGACGCTAGCACGATTTCCAGCGCTCGCCGGACGAATGATGAGAAATCTTCGTTTTCGCTGTACTGACGCACTAATCGGACACGTCGTGGTCTAGGTGGCACTCGAACCCCTCCGCGATCTGTAACAGCAGCCTCTCCTCGCTAACGCCCAGCCGCGACGCCAGCACCCTCGCCAGCTTGCGGCTGCAAACCAGCGAGGGCCGCCGTATCCTGCCCTGCTCGTACTTGGTCAGTAGCGACAAGGTGATACCAGCTCCCATTGCCAGCGACTCCTGGCTCAAACCAGCACGCAGCCGCAGCCGACGGATGATGTTGGGTTGGCCCATGCCAGCATGGTAACATATTACTAACCTGCTAGCAATATATTACATGTAATAAACTACTGTATATGCCTAAGAAAAGTTTCCGTACAGCCCCCACAGAAATCCACACGCCCCAGTGGGCCCGACTTCTGCAGGCCCGGCGTGAGAAACTGGGTTATTCCCGCGAAGGCCTGGCCCTGGCCGCCGGAGTTTCCCCTTCCCTTGTTGCCAAGCTCGAGCGAGGAGCCCACGACATTCGCGACATGAGCGTGGGGCGTTTACAGGCTCTGCTGCGCACCCTGCACCTGCCCTCGATTGAAGTGCTGCTCGGCGAGGGCACAGCGGAAGAGTTTGCACCCTCTGCCCCTGGCGTTGTCGCCATACCCTACTACCCTGCCCTGGCCCCCGCGTGCGTGGGGGAGGAAGCGCCCAGCAGAAGCTACCTGGACACCCGCCTGCTTCCAACCCGCCCGGGCTACACCAGCTTCTTTCTGGCCTTGCTGGAGCGGGAGGCGCTGCGCTCAGAGGAGTTGCAGCTTAGCGAGGGCTCTGTACTGGTGGTCGAACGCAGAGCGGTTCTGGAACGGGGCGTTACCCTGCTCGGCTTTGTCGAGGAAATCCGCCGCCCCCTGATTTTCCGCCTCCCCTCCGAGGCCAGTCTGGTACGTCCGGTCGGGGGCACCGGGGCAACCTTCTGGCTTCTGCCCGACGGCTCACTCCAGACACCTGCGGGCCGGAAGGCCGCGTATGTTCCGGTGGGCATCGTTCATGGGGAGTTCCGCCAGCCATGAGGCAGTGCGCTATATATACCCGGGTATCCACCGAGGAGCAGGTTGAGCGCTACTCCCTCGAGGCTCAGAAGGAGGTGCTCACGCGCTGGGCTGAGGTACTGGGGTATGAGGTAGCGGCGACCTACACCGACCCTGGCTACTCAGGAGCCCAGGAGGATCGCCCCGCCCTGACCCGCCTGCTCGCGGACGCACAGGAGGGACGTTTTGCGGTGGTGCTGGTCTACCGGCTGGATCGGCTGGCCCGCAAGGTGCGTCTGGCCTACGACCTCATCGAACGCCTGGAGGCCTGTGGGGTGGGTCTTATGAGCTACTCCGAGCCGAACATCAACACCACCACCCCCATCGGCAAGGTGGTGCTGGGAATCATGGCTGTGTTTGCCGAGTGGGAACGGGACACGTTCGCCGAGCGCAGCCGCCTGGGACTGCGTAAAGCCGCCCAGAGCGGGAAGTACCTGGGTGGGATTGTGCCTTATGGTTACACCATCGAGGATGGCCGCCTCAGTCCGCAGCCCGAGGAGGCGGTGGTGGTACAGCAAATTTTCACCTGGGTGGCCGAGCGGGGCTGGAGCACCGAGCGGGTAGCTCAGGAACTCAACCGCCTCGGCATCCCCCCCAAATACCGGCGGGATGGCCGTGGGGTGCGGGGTCAGCGTACTGCCGGGGTCTGGCGGGGGGGCGGTGTGCTAAGGCTGCTTAAGAACCGAACGTACATCGGCGAGTACACTTACGGTAAACGTACCCGCAAAGTCCAACCGGAACTGGTTAAGATTGCCGTGCCGCCCATCGTGGAACCCGCTCTCTTTGAGGCCGCGCAGGAACAACTCTCGCGCAATACCCTGTTTGCCACACGCAACGCCCGTAGCGTGTACATGCTCAAGGGGCTCATCCGCTGCGGAACCTGCGGACGTGCCTATGCTGGATCAGCCGATTACTACGCCTGTGTGGGGCGGGTAAACCGCCAGGCCTCACCCATCCCCTCCATGCGCTGCACCGCACCCCACGTGCGCCGGAAAGATCTGGAAGAGGCCATCTGGCGCGACATCCGCTCGTTTCTGCTCAACCCTGGTAAGGCGCTTCAGGCTTTCCTGAAAGGGGAGTCTCGTGAAGAGAACGAGACCGCGCTGCTGGAGAAACGTCTGCGCTCCCTCCTCGACGCCCGTACCCGGCTGTTGGATCTGTACCTGGAGGGGGGAGTAGATAAGGAGAGTTACTTTAGCCGCCTGGAAGAACTGGACACTCGGATCAAAGAAGTACAGGCCGCTCTAGAAGAGGCCCGTCGGCAGGTGATCGAGGAACGCAAACGTCAGGAATCGCTGTCAACACTCGAGGATCTGGCCCGCCAACTGCGGGACAGAATAGATAAACTTACCCCGGAAGAGAAGCAGGCGGTCGCACGGGAGCTTGTAGAAGTGGTGACAGTGCGCCCGGGCAAGGGTGAGGTTCAGGTAGAGGTGCGTTACAGGTTTGGGCAGATTGCACCTCACACGGGCAGGGATTCATGGCCGCAATCAACAAAAACCGCGCAGGATAGGTGAAGCTGGCCCGGGCCCGCGAGATGGTCACCACCCCGTCCTCCAGGGGCTGACGCAGCACCTCCAGGGCATCGCGGGAAAACTCGGGGAACTCGTCCAGGAAGAGCACCCCCCGGTGAGCCAGGGAAATTTCACCCGGTTTGGGGATGGTGCCCCCGCCAATCAGGCCCGCATCGGAGACGGTATGGTGGGGGCTACGGAATTGCGGGGTTTTGATGAGACCACGCATCAAGCGTCCGGCAGCAGAGTAGATGCGGGTCACTTCCAAGGCCTCTTCGTTTTGCAGCGGCGGTAGCAGCCCCACCATACGCTTGGCCAGCATGGTCTTGCCCGAGCCAGGGGTGCCGGTCATCAGCAGGTGGTGAGCCCCAGCCGCAGCGATTTCCAGGGCCCGCTTGACCTTGGCTTGGCCTTTCACATCGAGCAGGTCGAGCGAGGCTTCCAGATTTTCTACCAAGTCTTCTGGACGGGACTCACGCAAATCTTCCTGACCGAGCAGGCAGCGTACTAATTGCGCCAAGTTAGCCGCACCGAAAACCTGGACACCTTCAACCAGGGCAGCTTCTTCGGCAGAAGCGTGTGGCATGAGTAGTTTGTAGCCATCTTGAAGGGCACCCAGTGCCAAATTCACTGCACCCGGCACCGAGCGCAACTCCCCATCTAGGCCCAGCTCGCCTGCCGCCGCAAAACCTTGTAGGGCCTCGAGCGGGATAACCCCCTGCGCGCAGAGCAGCCCCAACGCAATGGGCAGGTCGTAGTGGGTGCCTTCTTTGCGCAACTCGGCCGGGGCCAGGTTGATCACCACCCGCCCCTGGGGGTAGGGAAACCCGGCGTTCTTGAGGGCCGCCCGCACCCGCTCGCGCGACTCCTCCACGGCCTTATCCGGCAAACCCACCACCGCATAAAAAGGCATGCCCTGCGAAACGTCCACCTCGACCGTGATGGGCTGGGCCTCGAGGCCAAATAAGCTATAGGTTCGTACTTGCGCCAGCATAGCTACCGCCCTCCAGCTTAGCGGGAAGCTTTGCAAATCTTGGGTAATTGCCAAGGTCGAGCGTCCCAAACAGCTGAGGGCTTGGCGTACCCTCCACCCCACAAACCTCTCCCCTCCCGCAAGTGGCTGTTATGCTGTTAGCCAATGAACGACCATCACGACATGGGTACGGAAGACCAAGACAACACCATCCCCCGTCGCTTGATTGGGGAAGTATCGTACGTGTTGTTTGTATCGGCACCCAGGGTTATTGCCGAGGGCATCAAGGCCCGGTTGGAACAAAGCCGTATTCCAGTCCACCTCGAGACCCCTTTCACCAGCTTTGGCCTGCCCGAAGCCTACATGGGTACCTACATTGGGGATGTGAGCCTCTGGGTGCCCGAGCTCTTGTACGACGAGGCGATGCTGATCATCGAGCGAGGCCACCAAGGAGAACCATCATGAGCGTAGTGGGGATTGACCTAGGCGGAACCAAGATTATGGCGGGGGTGTTCAGCGAGGGCGTCATCAAAGCTAAGGTCACGGTGCCCACGCCGGAAGAAGGCGGCCCGGCCGTGATCGAAGCCATGGCTCAGGCTGCACGGGCCGCCATAGAGTCTGCGGGTGTGGCCGTGCAAGCTATTGGCCTGGGCACCCCGGGGCCCCTCGACTTCAAGCGGGGCCGGATCAAGTTTGCCCCCAACATCGCCAACTTCACCGATTTCCCCATCGTGGAACTGCTCGAGCAGGCCACCGGCTACAAGGTCTACATGGAAAACGACGCCAACGCCGCGGCCCTGGCCGAGCACAAGCTGGGGGCCGCCCAGGGCGCCGAAAGCACCCTCTACATGACGGTCTCGACCGGGGTGGGGGGCGGCTTTGTCTGGGGCAACAAGGTGCTGCGGGGTGTAAATGGGCAGGGAGGCGAGATCGGGCACATCACCATGCAGCCGGGCGGCCCCCTGTGCGGCTGTGGGCTGGATGGCTGTCTCGAGGCCCTGGCCACCGGCCCGGCCATGGAGCGCATGGCGCTGGCTTCCTTCAAGCGTGAGATGAACACCCGCGAGCTATTCGCGCTTTTCCAACATGGCGACCCCAGGGCCAGCCGCATCGTGCTGCAGGCCGCAAGCTGGGTGGGCATCGCGCTGGCCTCGCTGGTCAAGTGCTACGACCCCGAGGTGGTGGTGCTGGGGGGTGGGGTGGCCCTCAACGCGGGACAGGCTTACCTGGACGAGGTGCTGCGCGCCTACCACCGCTACATGGAAAACTGGATCACCCCGCCCCTCCACCTAGCCAAACTGGGGGGCGAGGCTGGGCTGTTGGGGGCGGCCTTGACGGCGGCCATCGAGGTCGGTGAGGCCTAAGCAGCGTTGTCAAAATCACACAATTCCCTTCACAATGCCCGTAAACTCCTGGCTGGCCATGATTACCATGTACACAACTTCCTGGTGCTCCGACTGCCTTGCTACCAAACAAGCCCTCTCTACCCTTGGGTTGCCCTACACCGAAGTAGATATCGAACAAGACTTGAGCGCGGCCGAACTCGTCATGAAGGTCAACAATGGCAAGCGCAGCGTGCCCACCCTGGTTTACGGAGATCACGCCGCTTCGATGAGCCGTTTCTCTATTGCCAAGCTAAAGGCCTGGCTCGCTCAGACCGGGCTCGAGGTCAACAAAAGTTAGAGCGGTTCTCGGAAAGAACCCAGTCATCCTCAAAAGTCCAAAAATTGTGCTGAACTCGTTTTTTGCCGCTAGGTAACTCGAAAACATGCGTCTGCGCCAAGACGCATTCTCGTTTTCGTTAGCGGCAAAAATAGAGGGAACCGCGATGGCTTCGCGTAAAAAGAACAACCGGGGCTCTTGGCCCCGGTCTTCTGTTTGAGGATTTAGTATTTCCTCGCGGCTTCTACCGCGCTACGAAAAAATTCGAATACCTCTACTTTCGGCGCGGACTGGGCCTGGGCCGAAGGGGCCACGCGGTAGGAGGTGGCCTCCATATCAATCAGGCCGCTTTCGGCACTGCTGGTGAGGCGGATGCTGGCCCCAGCCGGAACCCGAAACCAGATGTCAAGTTCTTCTTTCACGGGCAACAACAGGGCATTGTCGGCTAGGGCACCCGCCTGAATGCCAGGAAGGAAAATCACTCGAGCTTCGCGGGGCTCCTGGATTTCGAGCATAAGGGGCGCGGCACGGCCCGAGATACCCACACCCAAGGGGTTTTCCACATAGATGTGGCCTTTGAGGTGCAGCAGCGAGGCTTCATCGTGGCTGGCCCACATGATGCCTGAAGTGGTGGCCTGCGAAGGGGTACGTACCCAACGAACGTGACGGCCATCTACTTCAAAGCCCTGTCCAAAACGGGCTTCTTCCAGCAGAGCCAGTTCGCTGCCTTTGGCAATCTCACCTACGCTGGGCCCCATCGGCAGGGTTTCGTTCATACCCAACCAGGCCTTGAGACCATAGCGCGTCCAGCCAGGGAGGGTGTTGACGAAAGTGCCCCAGTCGGCGGTATCGCCCGCCATCAGGCGGTGGTAGGCCTCGGCCATGCGCTGTTCTTCCATGGCGCATTGTAGGGCAGCCTGGCGATGGTACTGCTGGCGACGGCCCGGCTGCAAGCCCAGATACAAGACCCGCCGGCTGGCATCGTCGGAGAACTGCCACTGTCCGGCGTAGACCAACCAGCCCCGGCGCTCGAGCTCGTCCAGATAAGGCGTCGCTTCCAGCGCATCCAGCAAGCCCTGGCTGTAAGACCCTGGATGCACCGAGAGCCGCTCCAGCGACAGGCGGGCCTCCAGCGAGAGCATCCGGGCCTCGAGCTGTACCTGGGCCCGCACCCGCTGCGGCAGGGGCACCTCGGCCCCGGTATGGGGCACGGCCAACAGCTCCCGCAGGTGGCCGGGCGAGCCCCCCGAAGCTAGGAACAACAGGGCCGCTTGCGCGAAGGGAAGGTTCGAGAGCATGGAGGCGCGGGCCTCGGCCCACGACAGGGGGGGCAGGGTAATGTAGCGGGTGCGTTCGGCAGGGTAGTGGCTGCGCAATTCCAGAATTAGTTTGGGGTCTTCGCCGTAGGAGGAGCGTTCTACCACCCAGAGCCCATCGCGGTCGGTAAGAATGCGCTCCATCGAAACATCGGCATACGGTGGGCGCAGGTAGTGCAAGGCCTTGCCACCCCCCCGAGGCCCCTCCAGAAAGGGCATACCCAGAGCTTTGGCCAGGGCCTGGGCAAAGGCAGTACGCCCCGAACCGGGGCGACCCATTAGGATCAATACCGAGGGTAGGGCAAGCTGTGAGGCCACCTCCTGCACCAACCGTTCGCGCCCCACGGTGCCGGAGCTATTGGCCATGAGCTGTGAACGCTGGCCCTCGAGCCAGGCCCGGAATTCCACCGAGAGTTCTTCCAGTCCCTCCATCGGCGCACCCGGAGAAGGCGTACGATCCAAGGAAACAAAGGGCGGGAGTTGCAAGGGGTCTTCGCCGGCTTTAAACAGGGTGTAGCCCAGGGGTGCCAGGGCCTGGCTCAAGCGGTGCAGTTCAACCCGCAGGTTTTGCGAGGCCGCAGTATGACCCCAGAGTAGATCGGCTAGAACTTCGCGCCGGGTAGCGCCCTCCAGGGCCAGATAAAACAGAATGGCCAAACCCTTGCGCTGGAGCTTTAGCTCGCGGCCTTGATATTCCAGCCGGGCTGGCCCCCATAGTTTGAGTTGGATCGGTCCTCCAGCTTTATTCATGCGTACACTCCTTGCAAATCCCCTTGGGGTCCAGGTGAGTTGCTTACGCCAACCGAGTACCTTACGGCATTCCGGTGAAGCATTCGCCTGGTGGCGAAAGTCCCGGTGTGAATACCATGCTGGCAATGTCCGCAAAACTCGCGGTGCGCTATTAGGGCATTGGGGTATACCACCAGGGCCGATTCAGCACGGGATTGTTTTCGCAACCCCTGCCGGGATACAGACATCAGCGGACGGCTCGAGCCCGCTCGCCAAGTCTCTTGCTTGTGACCTCCTTTTCTCAAGCGTGAACTCCTTCGTTAAACCTCCATTGCAGGGTAACACGGTAAAGGGGAATCCCGTGGTCAAAATGCACAACCAAGTCACACCCCTGTTTGGGGGGGTGCTGGTGGCTAAGCGCAGGGGGCTCAACAACGCATCAGCCCAACCATCAACGTTTGTGTAGGTGCTTGGGATAATTTCCACGTGTTTCACCTTGTAAGGGCCTGGTAGATTTTGTCGTAACTGCAAAGCCTTACGCAAACCCGCACATTTTCAGTCTGCCCCCGAGCTGTGATGTATAAACAACCCCAACCCGTGTTGATAAGGGACAATCGGTGCGTATGTGGCTCATCAAAGTTTTGCTTCTTCTAGCAACCTTCGGCACAGCCCTAGCCCAATCCTCTAACTGGCCGCCCAAGCTCGAGACCGGCCAGGTCTGGAACTTCGCTATCGAGTTCTCCGGTCAGCGCTACGCCTGGAACGTTCAGCTCGGCCCCATTCAGGGTGGGGCTTTTGCCGCCAGCGCCGAAGGGTTGGACAAACGCAGCGCTCAGGTGGCCTACTTCGCCGATACCTTGCCGGGCACCAACTACAAGAATGTGTTGGTTTTCGACTTCAAAGCCCCAACCACCCCCTCGAGCTTCGCTTCGCCCTTTACCTGCATCATCCAATCCAACGGCCAGGGCTCGGTGGTCATGGCCGGGATACCTTGCCGCGCTAGCCTAGGGGCCGCCGCAGTGGGCGCGCCAAGCACCGCCGGAGCCCCCATCTGGCTCAAGGAAGCCCGTAAAGAGCCGGTGCCAGGGCAGACCTGGCGGCTCGAGGCTTTCAACGTTGCTTGGAACCTCAGCTTTAGCAAAGCCGAAAGCGACGGATTTTCTGGCACGGCCAAAATCGTGGAAAACCGCAGCGGCGATCCGCTCCCTGCCGACTGGGCCCTGCGCCTGACCTATCTGGGCCGCACCATCCGCTTGGATATTTCAGTCGGACAAGCCATCATCTCCTGCCTGCTGGAAGACCAGTACCAAAACGCAGTCAACGGCACCCTGCGCGGCGAGGCCAACCTCTTTAGCCAGGGCCAACAGGGCAGCCGGGGCCAGAGTAGTTGCCGGGTAGTGCTGCCATAGTAAGTTGCACCGGGGTAGATTGGCAAACCAGCAGAATCGGCCTATGCGTACCTGGCGCAATTTTCCACCGATCTTTCGAGGCCGTACCTCGCATTTCAATTATGGAGATACTCGGATGGTCGCTTTATCCTCATTCATGTCGTATCCTGGTGAATAAATTTGACCCACAGGAGGCGCCGTTATGCACGAGGACACCAGGGCTGAGGTTCGGCAAGGGCAGTTTTTCCGCTATGCTCTTCCCAAAGGCTGGTCAGTGGCCGAGGACGGGAATTTCGCGGTTGTCCTGGTAGCCCCCGACACGGCTGCCCTGACCATCATGGTGGGCAATGCGGGACTTCCCATCGGCTACAACCCCATGCAATACGTTTACGAACGGCTTGCACCGCAGTTCCCTAATTTGAGACTGGGTCAGCCCCAACCAGCCCAGCCCGTGATGGGGATGCGCGGGGCTTGGGCCTTCGAACTTGCCTACAACTTCAATGGGAAGCCCTGCAGGGGCATCGCCAAGTGCAGCGTGACCTCCGGCTACGATAGTTCTACGCTGGTCATCACTTGTGCCGCAGCCCAAGAGAGGCAGTGGGCAGGCTACGCCACCTGGCTACCACAAATAGCCGAACAGATTATTCCCACCCACAACGCGGCCTTTGGAGCCAGCGCAATGATGATGCAAAGCCTGCGTAACTCCATCGCGCTACGGCAGCAAGCCCTGGAATACCATGAATGGTCGCGGCAAACCTGGCAGTCAGTTGTGGCCCATCACGATCAAATTCAGGAGAAGAACAACTTCCATTTCCGCGAGAACCTAGGAGGTGTGGAAACCTTTGTCAATCCGTATGATTCGAAGTTGGTTGAACTCTCCAGCCAGCACACCTACCATTGGGTGAACCGCCAGGGACAGGTCTTCTCCACCAACAACCCCAGCGAGAACCCCAACGCGGGCAGCAGCGAAGAGTGGGTGCCTATGATTCGCTACAAACCCTGAATGTTTGGGTATTTTACCCCCAACCCTTCAGCCCTCAAAACCCAGTTCAATTGCCAAAGCTACACCCAAGGGCCGTGTAGTTTTCCCCAAGAGCTGGCTTTCCACTTTGGGCACTTGGCCTTAGGCTGGATAGCGTGCCAGGAATTGCTATTATCGGAGCCCAGTGGGGCGATGAGGGAAAGGGCAAAGTAACCGATGCCCTCGCAGAAAATGCCGACTTTGTGGTGCGCTACCAGGGCGGGGCCAATGCAGGCCACACCGTGGTGGCCCAGGGTAAAACCTTCAAGCTCAACCTGCTGCCCACCGGGATCATCCACCCCCAGGCTACCAACATCCTGGGCGACGGCATGGTGATTGATGTTTTTCGCTTCGCCGAAGAGATGCAGAACATCCATGCGGAAGGCTTGCAGCCCAAGGTGCTGGTTTCGGACAAAGCCCATCTGGTACTGCCGCATCACAAGGCGGTGGAGAGCCGCAACAATTTTGTGGGCACCACCAAGCGTGGCATTGGCCCGGCCTACTCCGACCGCGCCCGCAGGGTAGGAATTCGAGCCGGCGATCTGCTGGACGACGCCGTGCTCAAAGAGCGGGTCGAAACCCTGCTTACCGAAAAACCCAACTCCACCCGCGAGGCAGGCTGGGATTCCCCCAAAAAGGCCCTGGCCGACCTGCAACGGATGCGCGAAATTTTAGCTCCCCACATCGCCGATACCGGCCACCTGCTGCGCGAGGCCATCAAGCACGGCAAAAAGGTGCTCTTCGAAGGGGCCCAGGCCACCCTCCTCGACCTCAACTACGGCGACTACCCCTATGTGACCAGCTCACATCCCACGGTGGGCGGCATCATTGTGGGAACGGGGGTGAACCACAAAGCCATCAACAAGGTCTATGGGGTCGCAAAGGCCTATGCAACCCGGGTGGGCAACGGCCCCTTCCCTACCGAACTGCACGGCGAAGAGGACGAGTTTCTGCGGCAAAAGGGCGGTGAGTTTGGCGTGACCACAGGCCGCGCCCGCCGCACCGGCTGGTTGGATTTGGTGCTACTCAAGTACGCCTGTGAGGTCAATGGGTTCGATGGGCTGGTTCTAACCAAGTTGGATGTGCTCTCCGACTTCAAGACCGTGAAGGTAGGGCTCGAGCACCGGCCGGACGGAACCGTAAAATACGAAGAACTACCGGGTTGGGGCGACCTTTCGGGTATCCGCAGCCGCGAACAGTTGCCTGCCAGCGTGCGAGATTTTATAGAGCTGATCGAAGAATATACCGAGACCCCGGTGGTGATGTTCTCCACCAGCCCCAAGCGGGAAGACACCTTTGGCGCGGTGAGCTGGGTATAGCCTATAAATGCAGCATACATTTGCCGGTTCGTTCATGGCCTACGCTGTTTTTGATGCGTGGTCTGTTGGTTGTTGCGGTTTTGTTCACAATCTGGTCACAAGTCGCCTTTGCCCAGAACAACTGGTCGGCCCTTCAAAACGGGAGCATCGTTCTGCTCCGACACGCCCTTGCCCCTGGCACGGGTGACCCCGCCAACTTTCGGCTGGACGACTGCTCTACCCAGCGCAACCTGAGCGACGAGGGCCGCGCCCAGGCCAGGCGGCTTGGCGAGCAGTTCCAGGCCAGAAACATCAACGTAACCAAGGTGCTCACCTCGCAGTGGTGCCGGACGCGGGAAACCGCACAACTGGCTTTCCCCGGACTGGTACAGGACGAGCCTGCCTTCAACTCGTTTTTCAGCGACCGTTCTACAGAGGCTGAACAAACCAGAGCTGCACGCCAGATTCTATCCCAGAGGCGTGGGCCGGGGGTGCTGGTGGTGGTGACGCACCAGGTCAACATCACCGCCCTGACCGGGGTCGTTCCGCAGTCGGGCGAGGGCGTGGTGGTGCGCATGCGGGGAACCGAGGTGGAGGCGGTGGGGCGAATAAGACCCTGAACTTAGCGCAGCACCTCGCCCGGCTTAATCCGCAAGGCCCGCCAAAGGGGCAGCAGCGAGGCCAGCATCACCACCAAGAGGCTCATAGCCGAAACCCACACAAAATCGGAAGCCTTGATGTCCACCGGTAGTCGGGTGAGAAAGTAGAGCTCGCCCGGTATTTCTACCGGACGCCACCGGAAGTAGCTGGACAATCCCCAGCCCAGCAGGTTGCCCATTAGGATGCCCAGGGTTCCCAGCATCAGCCCCTGCAGCGCAAAAACCCCTGCCACCTGGAGGCCCCGTGCCCCCATCACCCGCAGGAGCGCAATATCGGGGGTTTTCTCGATAACCGAAAGCACCAGCACGCTGGCCATACCCAGCGCGGCCACCACCACAATCAGAAACACCACAATGCCAATCACCCGTTTTTGCAGGGCCAGTTGCTCAATTAAGGTGCGGTTGCTAGACTGCCAGGTCTGGGGAAAGTAGCTGCTGCCGGCCAGGGCCACCCCAACTTCGGGGGCCTTATCGGGGTCGCGCAGGCGGAACTGGTAGCCCGAGAGGGCGGTGGGCTGTTCCATCAGTGCGCGGATATCGGCCAGGGTGGTGAAGGCAAAGCCGGCATCGAGGAGGTAGTTGCCGGTCTGAAAGGTGGCGACCACCTCGAGCTCTATCCGCTTCTGGTTGATCGAGACCAGGAATAGCTTATCGCCCGGATAGGCCCCCAGGCTGCGAGCCAGCGCACTGCCCAGGACAATGCTGCCCTCTCTGAGTCGGGACAGGTCGAGATCGGGGTAGACCGCCTGTCCCCCCTCCCCCAGGCCAATCAGGGTAGCGAAGTCGGCGCCCGCTCCCCGGCCTGCCTCGGCGCGGCGGGTGAGCAAGGCCTTGCTCAAAAAGACCGGGGCCTGCCCCACGACCTCTGGGTTTGCCGGTGGAGCAGGGCTGTTTTCGGGGTTCAGGCTTTGCAGATAGAGGTGGGGCACCGCTTTGAGCGTTGCGTCCACCAGCCCCTTGATAAAGCCATTGGTGAGCGAGAGGGCGGTAGTGAGCACCATGATGCCAACGGCCACCCCCAGCAGCGTAATGAGGCTCTGGGTACGTCGGTAACGCAACTGGCGCAGGGCGAGAAACCAGATGAATTTCATATCGAGGGCCAGACGTCAAGAGGCCAGCGCCCGGTGCTGTTGGGCTCCAGACGCTAAACCCTCTGCTATCTTACCCACGCCCGCGCTGAATAACTGTCACCCTGACGTTGCGTACCCCGAAGCGGATGGCGGTACTGCGATCCGGCAGCCATACATCCAGGCGCTCCCGTTTGCGCGGATGCATGGTATCTTCCACGACAAAAACCCTGTCCTTAAACAGGTAGTTGAAACGCCCTTTGCCTACCCCCGCCGGCGTACCCAGGTCTTCCAGCATCACTTTGGAGCCATAGGGCAGTTCGCGCAGCATATCCCGGCTAACGGCGATGATACCGATGCGGGTGCGTGCACCCGTGGCGGTAATGAAGGGCGTACTGTCGGTTTCCCGCACCGAGGAGGTATAGGCCGTGGCCTTGAGGGTCATCACCCTGGGGGCCTGGGCCCAGCTCAGTCCAAATGCTGCAATTAGCAGAATCAGGCTCGGAATGTGGAGGCGGAATAATCCTTCCATACCTCCTCGAGGGTAGGGGGGTTGTTCTCAGATTCTCTTAGAAAGCGGGGTAACGACTCTCATTTATTTGTTAGAGTTTATTGGAGCAAAACCAGATAGTTTTTATTTTTGCTTGCCGGAAGGAGTTTGTTCTAGCTTTTACTTTATGAGTTCAACATAAAGTGTTTCTTGAGGTTTCTCATCTCCGCTATGACAGCTTTCTGACATCTTCTACGTCCCTGTATGTCCAGTTTATATCGTGCCAAACGGATTTTCGTCTAAGCAAAACGGCAAATCCTCGTTACGTTTTGGGCATATAGAAGTAACGCCCAAACGAACCGCTATGTCGGATTTGAACATCCGACTGCTTCATTTTTAGCTGGTTGGCATTATTCCAGCACTGCAAGGTAATCGTAGAGGTCGGGCCCTCCTGGGTGAATCTCAAGGCTGAGGTCGGAGAAGGCCTGAGCGATCCGAGCCGCCAGGACATCCAGGGTGTCTTTGGTGACCGTGGGGCCGTGGAAAATGGTCAGTATCTCGTGCTCCTGTTCCTGGATGGCCAGTTGGATCATGTTGAAGAGGGCGTCCTCGGGGGTATCGGCCGCCAGGGCAAGTTTATCGTCGCGTAGGCCGATGGGCTGGCCCTCCCGGACACTCACCCCCCCAATCTCTACGCTGCGGCTGGCCTGGGTTACCTCCAGGGTGGCGGCGTGCCGGGAGGCTGCCTCCATTTCGGGCAGCAGCTCACTCGAGGGCACCTCGGCCTGATAGACCACCGTAGCGGCCAGCCCCTGGCCCATGGTGCGGGTCGGGATCACGTGCACCGTCTTACCCTCGGCCAGGGCTGCCGCTTGCTGGGCCGACATAATCACGTTCCCGTTGTTGGGCAGCACGATCACCTCGGGGTTGGGGAGGCTTTTGATGGCGTCCAGGATGTCCTGCACACTGGGGTTGGCGGTCTGTCCCCCGGCCACGATACGGGCGCCGAACCCCCGAAAGGCCTTGACCAGTCCCCAGCCATTGGCTACCACCACCAGACCGGTGGGGGGCGGCGCTTCGTCGGCAGCCCCCGCCATCGAGAGGATTTCGGTGTGTTGCTGGGACATATCCTCGACTTTAGTGCGGATCATCTTACCGAAGCGGGCCACGCTGGCCAGCAACCCATCGGGATCGTTGGTATGGATGTGGCCCTTGACATAGCCTTCGGCCCCTACCACCAGCAAAGAATCCCCAAAAGACGCGACCGCCTCGCGGATTTTTTCCACCGGCTCGGCCACGCCTTCCATCAAAAACTCGGTGCAGTAGCCGAATTCTTCCTCTTCAAAGGCAGTCTGGGCATATTTCTCGATCTTGGGCGGTTCGGGCAGGGGCAGGCCCTTGAGGTAGCCCTCGAGGCCCTCTACCAGCCGCAACAGGCCCATGCCACCGGCGTCCACCACCCCCGCTTGTTTGAGCACCGGCAGCAGTTCGGGGGTGCGGTCGGAGGCTTCACGACCGCTCTGCAAAGCCCCTTGCAGCACTTCCTCGAGGCTGGCCGCCCCGTTTTCCGCCGCTCTGCGAGCGCCTTCTGCCACGCCCCGCGAGACGGTCAGGATGGTACCTTCCACGGGTTTCATCACGGCCTTGTAGCCCATGCGAGAGCCCTCCTCGAGGGCCTGGGCCAGCAAGGCCGGCGAAACCGCAGGGGCATCTTTGATAGCCTCGGCGAAACCCTTGAGGATCTGCGAGGTGATCACCCCCGAGTTCCCCCGCGCCCCCAGCAGCGAACCATAGCTGATGGCCCGGGCCACATCGCTCATCTTGCGGGTGTCGGCCAGATCCAGCTCGCGCCGCACCGATTGCAGGGTGAGGTGCATGTTGGTGCCGGTGTCGCCATCGGGCACCGGATACACGTTCAGGGCGTTGGTCTCCTCCACGTACACCGCGAACCAATCGGTCGCGTAGCGGAAGGCGCTGGCCAGTTCGGCAGGCGAAAGGGCATTAGCCACGGCAAACCTCCTGCACTGCTCCCCTACCCACGGCTCACCCCCACCACATGGATTCGCACGGTGGAGAGCTCGGCCCCCGCCAGGCTTTTAGCGGCCCAGTGCACCCGTTCCCCGATGCTATCCACCACGGTGGGGATCCGCGAGCCAAAGGCCACCACCACGTAAAGGTCGGCCTGGTACTTGCCGGCTGCGTTTGGGTCGGGCTTCACCACCACCCCCTCGCTGGCCTCGCTACGGCCCAGAATGCGGCTGATGGATTCGCGGATACCGGCAGGACTCATCCCAAGCACACCCGGCACTTCGTGCGCAGCCAGACCCAGGATGGCGGCCAGTGCGCTTTCCGTAACGGTGATGTTCCCTTTCAAAGTAAGCCTCCAGATTTCGATTGTTTACCCTTCAACCCCACCCTTTCCTGTAGCCAGAAAGCGAATGCTCGGGGTTGATTTGATTCCTTACGACGTAACTATAACGTAGCCCAACCCGCTTTCCAACCTTACCGGGTATCGCTCGAGGGCCTGGACCCCCAAATTACTTCAGGACTTTGGGATGATCCCTCGGATCAAGCCACCACAAAGTCATCTATTCCGGACACCCTAGCGCCCGTTGTTGCTTTCGATAAGGGTGGCTTCCAGTCGGCCAAAGTCACGCCCAAAGATGATACGCACCGGGGTACGACGGGCATCCTGGCGGTACCAGACTTCTACCAGCAGGTCTTCACGGGCAAAACGATATCCAACTAAGCCGTTCCCTGGCAGATATTCCAACCTTCCTTGGGCCAGCTTGGGATAGTCTACCGCGTGAACCAGGCGGGTCTCGGGGCGATGGCGCAGGTAGTAGATCAGCGATACCTGATCCACCACCTCTTCATTTGAACTGCTCCAACTGGATTGCTTGCCGTCAGGGTGCGTCACCCTGGCCCAGGAGCCGTTGTTCTCCTGGCGCTCGAACACCAGCCGGGTCGTGCCTTTGAGGGGTTCGGTCAGGGTTTGCCAGAAGCGGTCGGTAAAGAAGTCGTAGCCGACCTGGCTTTCCGACTCGAGGCCGTATCCCAGCGCCTGCGCCAGCCCGGTGGGCTCGAGCTTAAGTCGAAAGCGCCAGCCACCCTCTACCGGATCGGCGCTCAGGTATAGCTTCCCCACCCCCAGGCCCTGCCAGGAGAGGTTGTAGGTGAGCCGCTCACCCGCTGGCCAGGGCACCGGCTGCGCCCAGGCCAGGGAACCCAGGCTCCCCAGCAAGAACAAAAACCACCACCCTCCCCGAAACATAGGCCTTGCTATACAGGGTACAGCAAAGCCGGTGATGCTTCGGGTTGGGGCGGGGGTAACGGTTACAGGACCGCTCTGGGGTCGGTGTAGGTCAGCCCGAAAGCTTCCGCAACGCCCAGGCAGGTCAGCTTGCCCTGATGGGTGTTGAGGCCCAGCATCAAGGCGGGGTCGTCGTGCAGGGCTTCCAGGCCCTTCTCGGCCAGCCGCAGCAGGTAGGGCAGGGTCTGGTTGGTAAGGGCAAAGGTGGAGGTGCGTGGCACCGCGCCCGGCATATTGGCCACCCCATAGTGAACCACCCCATCCACCACATAGGTGGGGTCGGCGTGGGTGGTGGGCTTGATGGTTTCCACACAACCGCCCTGATCCACGGCCACATCCACAATCACCGAGCCCTCCTTCATGGTGGAGAGCATCTCACGGGTAATCAGTTTGGGCGCCTTGGCGCCGGGAATCAGCACCCCGCCAATCAGCAGATCGGCATGGCGAATGGAGGCCGCAATGTTGGCCTCGGTGGACGCGAGGGTAATGACCCGCCCACCAAACACATCGTCGAGGTACTGCATCCGCGCCTTGCTGACGTCCAGTATGGTGACCTGCGCCCCCATCCCCAGCGCTATTTTGGCGGCGTTGGTGCCTACAATTCCCCCACCGATAATCACCACGCTGGCCGGGGCCACCCCCGGCACCCCGCCCAGCAGCACACCGCGCCCACCGTGGGGCTTCTCCAGCGCTGCCGCCCCCACCTGAGGGGCCATCCGCCCCGCCACCTCGCTCATGGGCAGCAGCAGGGGGAGCGAGCCATCCTCGAGCTGCACCGTTTCGTAGGCAATGCCGGTTGTTCCCCCCGCCAGCAAGGCTTTGGTGAGCGGCTCGTCGGCTGCGAGATGCAGGTAGGTGAACAGAATCAACCCCTCGCGCAGGTATTTGTACTCCTCGGCGATGGGCTCCTTAACCTTGACCACCAGATCGGCGGCCCAGGCCTCTGGGGCGCTTACAATTTCGGCCCCGGCTTTTTGATACTCGGCATCGGAAATTCCCGAGCCCACACCGGCGCCCTGCTGCACCAACACCCTGTGCCCCCGCCGCACCAGGCTGGTCACCCCTCCTGGTGTAAGGGCCACACGGTTCTCGAGCGTTTTGATCTCCTTAGGAACCCCGATTATCATAGCGACCTCCTGTTTTTTCCAAGGTTAAGTGGCCTGCCCGGCAAAAGGAAGGGGCGTCTTAAGCATTTGGCGGGGCTCAACCTTGAGTTCTTAAGCCATAATTGTCTTTATGGCTTCCAAATTGTTAGATAAGGCCAACCTGGCTATTCTGAACGAACTCCAACAGGACGGACGGCTCTCCTACAGCGAGTTGGGCCGGCGGGTAGGGCTCTCGACACCTGCCGTCAGCGAGCGGGTACGCCGCCTCGAGGATGCCGGTATCATCGTGGGCTACGGTGCACGGATTGACCCCGGTGCTTTGGGATACACCGTCACTGCCTTAATCGAGGTGGCCACCCCACCGGGCCGCTACCAGCAGATGCTCGAGTTTGCCCGCGCCACCCCGGCGGTGCGGGAGTGCTATTTTGTGACCGGCGAGTCTTCTTTTGTAGCCAAGGTCATGACCCCCTCAATACAACACCTGCAAGCGCTAATCCAGCAGTTGGGTTTTTATGGCAGCACCCGCACTTCGGTGGTCTTGTCCCAGCCCATCATCAAAGAGGCCTTTGAACTTAGAGAAGGCGCGGGTTAGGAGCCAGTAGTGGGATACTTATTGAGACCCGCACCAACAGCAAGGACTGACCCGGCCGTGATGGGGATGCTGTTCGAGCTTCATTCCTTGAACACCCGTTTGATGCGCAGCTTGAAGCCATCTCCCTCGGCAATGGCCACCAGGCGGCGCTTGGGCCCGACCAGGGCAACCAAACCCTTGGCCGGAATGGGCAACGGAACGCCCTCCATCACCCGCTTGGCCTCGGTGTGGGAGAGCTCGACACTGGGACAGGAGAGGACCTCGAGCTCATCCAGTGTTTTGTGGATGTCCAGGTTTTCGATGGTCTGGGCCTGCTCGAGGCCAACCTTCCCCACCCTGGTTCGCACCAGGCCCGACAGGAAGGCTTTACTTCCCAGTTGTTCACCCAGGTCTCGGGCAAACGAGCGCACATAGGTACCGGGCCCCACCACCAGACGAATCACCGCGGTGGGATACTCGCCCACCGGTTTGGGCAGTTCCACCTTGCGGCCCCGTTCGGAGAGCTGCCAGCCCGTCGCTGAGGGGGCGATGCGGTGGGCGATGGGGGCCAGGTCGTAGGCCAGTAGACTCACCTCGAGGTACTTAACCGGGCGGGGCTCGAGCTGGATGGCCTGCCCTTTACGCGCCGCTTCATAGGCCTTGACCCCCCCCACCTTAACCGCCGAGTAGGCCGGTGGGGTCTGCTCGGTCACATCCAAAAAGGCCGGCAGGGCCTGCTCAATCTCGCGCCGGGTTGGACGTTTGGGGCTCTCTTCCACAATCTGCCCTTCGGCATCCAAGGTCAGGGTGGTCACCCCAAACGAAACCCAGGCGATATACTCTTTATCTTCTACGGACAAAAAAGGCACCAGCTTGGTCGAAGCATCCACCGCCAGTATCAAAACCCCGGTTGCTAAAGGGTCGAGGGTTCCGGTATGGCCCACCCGGCGCGTTCCAAGTCGTTTACGGGCCATATCCACCACGTCGTGCGAGGTGCGGCCCAACGGTTTGTTCACGGCAAAGAGAGCCATGCCAGCGGATTCTACACAGAAACAACCCGCCACGGGTAGCCAGTGATACCGGATTCGAATAGACAGTCATCCATCAAAAAATCCAGGTGGCACGGCTGACTCACGCTAAAGCCTCCCCTACGCGGTAGGGGAGGTACTGGCTGTCCTTCGGCCAGCTAGGAGGGGTGGGTTCCGAGGTCGTCCATGCAATCTGTGATGGCATGGACTGGTGCGGAACAAACCCCGCCCTACCCACCCCTAGGCGGTAGGGGTGGACTTTACGATGCCGGCAGGCTGATTGACGGGTTTTCAACCTTCGGCTCAGCTTTTTCAGCTTGTTGGATAACTTCGAACTGACGTTAGAATACACCCGTCGGTCGGGTTAGTTCGGAGGCGAACTAACCGAATCTGGTAGGAACCACTCCCCTACCCTCATCACCGCACCTATTCCGTAAACTCTTAGCATGAACTGGCAACTGCACTACCAGCGTTTGAAGTTTTCCCAGCCCAGCGAGGGCGTGCTGGAAATTATCCTCTCCAACCCAGGTCGGCTCAACGCCGCCGATAGCCAGATGCACCGCGAGCTGGCCTATGTCTGGCGGGATATAGACGCCGACGAAACCATTGGGGCGGTACTGGTGCGGGGCGAGGGCGGGGCTTTTAGCAGCGGGGGCGACTTTGAAATGATCGCGGAGATGATGCGAGACTACGACGCCCTGCTGCGGGTCTGGAAGGAAGCCCGCGATCTGGTGTATGGGGTGGTGAACTGCTCCAAGCCCATCGTGGCTGCCATCGAAGGCCCTGCGGTGGGGGCCGGGCTGGCCGTCGCCCTGCTGGCCGACATCAGCATTGCCGGCAAGACTGCCCGCATCGTGGATGGACACGTGCGGTTGGGGGTAGCAGCGGGCGACCACTCGGTAATGGTCTGGCCTTTGCTGTGTGGACTCAGCAAAGCCAAGTATTACCTGCTCCTGAACGAGCCCCTATCGGGGGAAGAAGCCGAACGCATCGGTTTAGTATCCCGGTGTGTGGAAGATGGAGCGGTGTACAACGAAGCCCTCAAAATCGCACAAAAATTGAGCCAGGGTGCCCCTACCGCCATTCGCTTTACCAAGTATGCCCTCAACAACTGGCTGCGCATGATGGGGCCCAACTTCGATACTTCGCTGGCGCTGGAGTTCATGGGTTTCTTAGGGCCTGATGCCAAAGAAGGACTGGCTTCACTCCAGGAAAAACGCAAACCCAAATTCCAGAAAAAATCCCCTCTCTAGCGCGCTCTTGACAATTATCGAGCGACTCATCATTGAATGGTTTTGTCCTGCACAGCACAGTTGCCTTCCATCTAGGAGGCAGCGGCTGTGAAGCGTGCGATAAAGCACCATGTACCTCTATAAAAAACTACCAGCACCAGCTTTGGATTCACACCGGACTTCCTAGCATAAATAACCACCCACCTCGAGCTGTACGCTATCTGCAATCAACTGGGGCGTGTGTACTGCTTGCTCTATTGCGGGGAACTACCCTGTGTTGGGCCTACCAAAAACCCGGTTGACCAAGGCCACACTCAGCAAGATCAAGGCCATGCCTGCAAACAGACTCCAGGTCAGGGGCTCGTCCAGAAACAGGTGACCCCAAAGAATGCCGAATGCTGGGATTAGGAAACCCACGCTGCCCGCCTGCGTAGGGCCGGCGGCGTTGATGAGGTGGAAGAACAGCAGGTTGCCCAGCGCGGTAGCCACCAGCGCCAACAACAAAAACATTCCCAGGATGCTGAGGGGAGGCGGTTCTGCTGGTAGGGTAGCCATAGCGGGAACCACCAGCAACACCGCTCCAAGCAACAACTGACCAGTTACGGTAGCCAAGGGTGTACCTCGGCTATAGCGCCGTGCAAAAACGGTGCTATAGCCAAAACACAGCGCCGCCAAAATACCTGCCCCGATTGCCAGCAACACCATAGGGCTGAGGGCTACGGGGCTCCAGCCAACCAGGATGCCGACGCCCACAATTCCCAGTTGCAAGCCCAGTATTTGGCCAAAGGTAAAACGCTCCTTGAGCCATAACGCTCCAATCAGGGCCGAAAACAGCGGGGCCAGGGCATTGAGAATGGTAGCCATCGAGGCGTTGATATGTAGAACCGAGAAGGCAATTAAGCTAAAAGGAATGGCTGCATTGGTGGCCCCCAATACCAGGTATTCGAACCAACGCCGGGAGAACTCGAGGTGTCCTCTTGTCCAGCGCAGATAGAGAAGCAACAGCAACCCCGCCAACAGCAACCGCCCCTCGACCTGCGGGAATGTGCCCATCACCGGTGTGACCACTCGAGCCAACAGGAACGATGCCGCCCAGATCGCCGCCAACAAAAACAAAATCGCCAGATTTCCAAGCTTCATAGAGCACTCTTTAAAAAGATCGGCCAACCGCTGCCGCTAGAAACGCCCCTGCACCATACAGCCTATTTGCTTTCAGAAACAGGCCTGTACGAAGGGTTTAGAAATTAGCAGAAGAAAAAAGCTGCTCGCGGCTCGAGCTCCCAGGCCCAACGCTTCCTGCGTTACTATGGTGTGTATGCGCCTTCAGCAATTTCTGGCTCGCGCGGGCATTGCCAGCCGCCGCAAGGCGGAGGATTTGATTCGCTCTGGACGGGTTTCCATCAATAATCAGGTCGTGGGTATTGGGGCTGTGGTGCAGACCGGCGACATCGTGCGGCTGGATGGTGAACGGGTTCGAATGCCCCAGAAAAACGTGGTCATCGCTTTACATAAGCCCAAAGGCTACACCACCACCCACGAAGATGAACATGCCGAAAAACTGGTTTATGAGCTGGTGCCCAAGCACCCTGGCCTGCACTCGGTAGGACGGCTGGACAAAGATACCGAAGGGCTGTTGTTGCTTACCAACGATGGTCAGCTCACCCAACTGCTTACCCATCCCCGCAACCAGGTGCGCAAGCTCTACCGGGCTTGGTGCAAGCGCGGTAGGGTCAGCAAAGAGGCTTGCCAGCAGTTGGTACAAGGGGTGATGTTGGGGGATGGCCTCGCCCGAGCCCTCGAGGCCCAGCCCGTCAAAGATGGTATCAAGCTGGTTCTGGCCGAGGGGCGCAAACGCGAGGTGCGGCGTATGTTGGGCAAGGTGGGGCATCCGGTAGAACGCCTGGTTAGGCTGGCGGTGGGGCCGATTGAGCTGGGAGACCTCGAGGCCGGCACCTGGCGCTACCTTACCCCCGAGGAAATCAAGCTGCTGTACACCAACGCCGGACTGCCCCGATTGAGCAAACCCGCCCAAGCTCAGCGCCAGAAGCCAGCTACGGCCATCAGTCGAGCCACGTCTCCTAGTAAACGCAGTGAGTCCCAGCCAAAACCGGAAGCAAAATCACCCCAGGCCAGTGTACGAGCCAAAAAGAGTGCCGTAGAATCGAGCAGTGAGCGTCTTTCAACCCGGAAAAGGCAAGGTACAACTCAGCGCGGCCCAAATCGCCGCCCGAATACGCGAACTAGGCGAGCAGATAAAACGTGATTATGCAGGCCAAGAGCCTCATCTGGTCTGTGTGCTGAACGGGGCTTTTATCTTCATGGCCGATCTGGTGCGGGCCATAGACATGCCGGTAACTATGGACTTCCTGGCAGTTTCATCCTATGGCAACGCCCAGAAAACCAGTGGGGAGGTGGAGCTACTCAAAGACCTACGTATCCCCATTGCAGGCCGCCAGGTGATTATCGTGGAAGACATCGTGGATACCGGCATCACCATCAACTACCTGTTGCGGATGCTGGAAGCCCGCCAACCCGCCTCGCTCAAAATTGCCGCACTGCTCTCCAAGCCCAGCCGCCGCAAAATTGAAGTGCCCATTCACTACCTGGGATTCGAAATCGAAGATGCCTTCGTGTATGGCTATGGCCTTGACCGGGGTCAGTACGACCGCAACCTGCCCTTTATCACTTCCCAGGCCTAGCTGGGTTAGAAGCCAGGGGTTCCGGGCTGTGCAGCAGAAACCAAGTGTGCATCTCTGCAAAAGCCTTTCGCACCGCCCAATCCCGACGTCCAGCAGTGCAGGTTCTTCTGCATCCTTGATTCTCTGTTCTCGGACCTTTAACTCGAACTTTTGAACCAGGAAGCTTGCTAAGGACTTACTAGGCATACCAAACATGTCGTCTATGAAAAACTATCGCTATCTCGACCTGATTACCGCCCTCTTCGTAGTAGTGCTGATCGTGTCCAATATCGCCTCAACCAAGGTGGTGCTTTTGGGCCCTTTCACCTTCGACGGCGGTACGCTGCTATTTCCACTGGCCTATATTTTTGGGGATGTGCTCACCGAAGTGTACGGCTACAAAAAAAGCCGCCGGGTGATTTGGACGGGTTTCTTTTTACTTCTGCTCTCCACCCTCACCTTTGGTTTGGTAGGCAGCCTGCCCGCACCCGCCGACGAGTTCAGCCAAAAGGCCGCGGAGGCTTTTTCCACCATTCTGGGCCTGGTGCCCCGCATCGTGCTGGCCAGCCTGGTGGCCTATTTTGTAGGCGAGTTCGTCAACAGCTACATCCTCGCCAAGCTCAAGGTGGCCACCAACGGACGCTGGCTGGCCCTGCGCACCATTGGCTCCACACTGGTAGGACAGGGGCTGGACACCGCCATTTTCCTGCTGATTGCCTTCTATGGCATTTGGGATAACAGCCTGCTCTGGACAGTGTTTGTCTCTAACTACATCTTCAAGGTGGGTATCGAGATTTTATTTACGCCCCTTACCTACACCGCCGTAGGCTTCCTCAAACGAACCGAGCAGGAGGACTACTACGACCGCAACACCAACTTCAATCCCTTCTCAGCTCGGTAGAGTAGCGCTGCTTTTGCTAGGGGAACCACTGAGTCAAACTCGTTCAGGATGGTTCCTCAGAGCGGTTCCCACCAATACCCAGTACAGCGGTTTTTGCTGTGATGGGGTAATTTACTCCCCACCGCGTGCAGAGTAACTATGGGAAGCGCAATCCGTCTTTCCGGTTGGGCTCACAGCATTTTTGTTGTCAAGCCTTACCAAGGTGGCTGAGCGTTCGCCTGACAACACTGCCCGCATCTACGTTCACTTCGGGAGGGGAGGCGTGCATTGCCCGGCAACACCTACTGCCATACGGCTTATTCAAAAGAGAAACTACTAGGCTTGTACTGCTGACAGCTCGAGCACAGCCTCCATCACATCGGCCACGTCTTGGTCGCTCATGCGGGGGCTTAGCGGAAGGCTAACCATGCGCTCATAGCTATCGTAGGCTACAGGAAAGTCCTGGGGCTTGAAGCCGTATTTATCACGGTAATAGGGGTGGATATGAATGGGGATAAAGTGCACCGATGTCCCTATGTTGCGGGCTTTGAGTTCCTCGATGAACTGGTTACGGGTTATACCCAGACGTTCGGGCCACAGGCGCAGCACATAAAGATGCCAGGCGTGATCTACCTCGGGGCGGGCCACCGGGGTTTGAAAAACCCCTAGCGGGGTAAAGGCCTCTTGGTAAGCCGCCACAATCTCACGACGGCGCGCTTGCATAGCCTCGAGCTTGCGCAACTGCACCAAACCCAGAGAAGCCTGCAAATCCGTCATGTTGTACTTGAAGCCGGGGGTTACCACTTCGTAATACCAGCTACCCTCTTTGCCATAGCGCTTCCAGGCATCGCGGTTCAGGCCGTGCAGGGAAATCAACCGACAACGGTCCAGAAACTCAGCGTCTCCTGTCAGCATGCCCCCCTCGGCTGTCGTAAGGTTCTTGGTGGCGTAAAAGCTAAAGGCTACCGGATTGTTACCTGAGCCAATGGGCCGACCTTTATAGCGAGCCGCAATCGCATGTGCGGCATCTTCAATCAAGGCGATGTTTCGGGATTCGGCCAATTTTCGAAGGGCATCCAGATCAGCGGGATGGCCGCTATGGTGCACCACCATAATGGCTTTGGTTCTTGGCGTAATGGCCCGCTCTACCCAGGCAGGATCCATATTCAGCGTGTCGGGTTCCACATCCACCAGTACAGGGCGTGCCCCCACATGCTCAATCACGTTTACTGAGGCTGCAAACGTGAGGGTGGTGGTGATTACTTCATCCCCAGGGCCGACACCCAAAGCAACCAAGGAAGTATGCAGGGCAGCGGTGCACGAATTAAGGGCTAAGGCAGCCGGCGCTTGCACATACTGGCCAAACTCCGATTCAAAACGCTTGGTCTTGGGGCCGGTGGTGATCCAGTCAGAACGCAAAGTATCTACCACTTCAGCAATTTCTTCGTCCCCAATTAACGGTGGAGAGAAAGGCAAAAAAGTGCTCCGCATAGAAAGAAGGGTAGCACGGCATAACATAAAAAAACAGCCAACTTTTGTGTTACGCAACGTTAAGTTTTACGAAAAAAATTAGTTATAGCAATAGCGGAATTTATACACAGCGTTGAATAAACTAATGCTTTATGCTGTGTCCCACACAAAGCCTTTAAAGCTCAAGTTATACCGTTTCCGCTTGAATCCTTCACCGTTGGACGAAGTCAGAGGTGAAGGGTTCTCTGTGTTGACGATCACTACAGTAGTTATTTCTGCACCGGATACTCATATGAGCCCTATCTCAAGGTGCTTGCACTGGCCAGCCTGCCCCTGCTGCTTCTTTGTATATGTCAAGAAGCATCTGCAAGTTTTGTTTGGCCGAGTAACGGGTCTCAAACTCCCGACGGGCTTGCCGACGCATCTCGGCCAGTGTATGCGGTTGGCTGGCCAGCCACTGCACTTTTTGGGCTAGGTCAGCCGGGTTTCGCACCTCAAAAAGGAGGCCATTCTGGTTCTCTTTGATTACCTGGGGCATCGAACCGTAATTGCTACCAATAACTGGCAGTCCTGTAGCAAAGGCTTCGGCCAGGGTCATGGGGAAGCCCTCGTATGTAACCGATGGAAAAACCAAAAAGGCTGCTTTTTGCATCAATTCAAATATCTCCTGGCGCGGTCTGCGGCCTAGCCACTCTACCTGCGGCATGGATTGCGCGGCCTGCGCCACCACGGAACCCAGAGGGCCATCCCCCGCGATTTTGAGGGGGATGTCAAGGCCTTTCCAAGCCTCCAAAAGCACATCCACCCCTTTTTCAGGAGAAAGGCGCCCCACAAACAAGGCATAACCCCCCTGCCCATCTCCTGCGCCGGGATCGGGATGAACAAAGTTAGGCTTGAGTCTAATCTTCTGGGAATCGAGGCCGCCCTTGACGAACACCGAGTTTTCGTAGTCGGTGAGTACGATAAATCGGTCTATTTTGTCGGTCCAAGTACGCAGCAACCGGTGCATCACCAGCATGGAAGCCAGCACGCTCGAGGCCGCCCGATTGCGATAGCACGAATGCAGAACTCCGGGCCAGGGGATGCTTTTGCCCACACACAGCACACACTCCTGACCTTCTCGTTGTAAGGTCGCGTTCAAGCACAACAAGCGATAGTTGTGCAGGGTTTGCACGATGGGAACCCCCTCGGCCTTGATGGCGTGGTAAATAGCCGGCGAAAGCAGTGGAAAGGTGTTGTGTACATGAACCACATGGGGTTTGTGAGTTGCCACCAGCGAACGCACCTGCCGGTATGCCTCGCTGTTCCACAAGGTCACCTGGGCGAGCTCGAGGGGCCCCATCTGGGCAAGTTCGTCATTGTGGGCGATGTGCTCAATAACCTCTACCCCGGCTTCTTGTAGCATGGCTTGCTCAGCCCTGAAAACTTGATCTTCTCCTCCTGGCTGCTGATAGAAATTGTGAATAATCATGACCCTAATCTGGTTCATTTGCCGATCCTCCGCAATTGCTCACTCGCTAACACAACTATCCGTAGCGCCAGGCTCCTATAGTATATTCTTCAAACATCCGGCATTCATCCAAAACTGTACGCACAAGACACAAAAAGCCACAAGCTCTGGCTCTGCCAAAACTCTAGTATCAATTTGCGGGCAGTACTGGTATTAGATCAGGCTTAGAACCTTGCAGTCCTTGAGTTCCACCAACCACTGTTTCTCGAGCAAAGCAAAAGTCAAGGTGGCCAGCGTTTTTGATAAGTATGTGTGGCGTGCAGAAAAACGCCACTCCTGATACCAACCAATCGGATCCAGTGCGCCGGCCACAATTGCTTCCAATTCGTCCAAGCTTTCGTTAACAATGGTAAACCGTGGAATCTGTAGAGCTTTCTCCAAGGGTCGCACGGCCCGCCAGCACACCATAGCCCCTCGGGTATAGCCGAGAGCCTCGGCTATTTGAGTAGTGGTGAGGTCGAAGGCCTTTCCCGGCACGCCAAAGGGATAGGCCACACTCTGGATGGGGCAGCCCAGAAGGCTCTCGAGTATTTCCTTACTGCGCCCAAGCTCTTCCTTTTGCTCCGGCTCCGTCAAACTGAGCAAATTGCGGTGGGAGTGGGTGTGGGCTTCCACCGGCATACCAGCCGCAAATAGCTCTCGCAAAGCTGCAACATCCATAAAGTCTTCAGCAGTGGTCTGGAAGGTACGCGCAAAGATATCCAGAATCACCGAATCGCGCTGTAAAAAACCGGTCGAAACGAAAAAGGTGGCTTTAAGACCATATTTTTGCAACAGAGGAACCGCGTAGTCCAGGTTGTCACGGAAGCCGTCGTCAAAGACAATGGCTACTCGAGGTTTATCGGTAGCGGGAGCGAACACATCTTGAAAGTCCACCACTTCGCAGTGGGTAGCCAGCCACTCTAGATGTTGCTCGAAAACTGTGGTGGACGTGGAGTTGAAAAAAAGCTGGGAAGGTCTGACCGAATGGTAGTTCAATACCAGCGTACGCCCAGCCCACCGCAAGGCCAGGGGACGCAACTTTTTATAGATACCGAACAATGCTGTGCGCATAGCACTGAAAGCTGGGCTATAGGGATTCATACGATTTCCAATCCTAGGCCTAGAAGAGCGCTTCTTTGGATTCTTATTTACACTGTCTAAAAAAGACTCTTGTCGAGCACCCCTCACAAGACGAAATGCCAAGCGCTGAAAGTGCTTTCCAACGATTGTATCAGGTACGCAAAGGGAACAGGTCATTTTTTTACCCAAAAAAAACACCCAGAGCGCCTGCTGGAAGCTGGGCCGAGATATACGACGAACCGCGTCTGTTGGGTATAACTAGCGCGTAGGCGTTTTTACCCTCTGACGAGGACTTTGTCCGGCCGATGATCAACTGTGTTGTTCGAAGCGAATGCGGCAAGAACTGGCTGCTCTTGTGCGATATCTGAAAAAGACCTATTCCACCGCGTACGGGAGACGGCCTCGGGGGGTTTCCAGCCCCAAAGCCTGTCCTAAAAAAGGGCGGCTTGAGGGGTGAGCATAAACCCTCACAGCCGCAAATCCCAGGCCCATCAGCAGCCAAAAAGGAACACCTCCCATCGGGCCTTCCAGGAAAACATCAAAGCTGGCATTGACCAAAAAAGCTAACCAGTAACAGAACAGCCACACAAATAGCTTGGCCCAAAGGTGGTCCCCATTATGGGCCGCCTGATATCGAGCCCTCAGCACCACCCAGGCCCACCCTATTAGCATCCCAAGCCACAAAACCAAGCCAGGTACACCCGAACGGGCCAAAACGGTCATGTGGCTGTTGTGCGGACTGCGCAAAGATTCCTGCTTGTCTACCTGGAAGCCATCTACGGTCGCCAGGTTGATTCCATAGCCTTTGCCTGTCCAGAAGTAAGGACCGTATACGGTGTAACCGATAATCTTCTCCCACCACATCAGCCGCCAACGACGGTTGGCGTTGACATTACCGGCGTCATTTTCCGTTTGCAGGACAATGCTCAGCAAATTGGTAGTTATCTGCTCGACACTGACGGGCCTCGAGCCAACCAATTGAGTGGAGGACAAAAGCGTGAGAGAGACCATTGCAAACAGCACCAGACTCAGCACAAACCCAACCGCCAGACCAACCACTCTTCCATTGATTTTTGGGAATACCGTTGCCAAAGCCAGCAGTACCGCCAGGACAAAAGATAAAGCACCTCCCCGGTTTGCAGAAGCGGTAAAACCAAACACTGCTGTTACACTCAGCACCCAAACCGGCCCGTGCAACACCACCCAGCGCCAACTCAACACCAACCCCAGCAACACAAAGACCACCACTCCGGCCAGATGAACCCCTGTATCGCCAAATTTCAATGCCACAATTGGAACTGTGCTACCAGGGAAACTAGGTAGAGGAACATTGAGCAGGTCGAAAACTATCCCCGGAATGATGAGCAATGGAAAGACCAGGGCGAAGTAACGGTAGTAACGGATGAACATGAAAAATACGGCATGGTTTTTTAGAATAGCCCCGTATATCAGAATGGCAAAGAGGGCATAACCCCAAAATGCTGCATCGCGAAGGGCATTAATGCCATACTCGCCCAGGTAGGGCAGGGTTTGCAGCAAACTCCAAAACAAAAAGGGTAAAACCAAGGCTACGGGCCAGGTAAACACCCGGCGCAAGATGCTCGGGTTGGCAAAAGCCACCAGCAGCCCCAGTAGCAAAACCAATTCAGCTATGTACAAAGGAGCAATCCCCAGGTAGGCAAAGCCTTTGCCCATGAGGGTGTAGCCCAGAAAAATAAACGCGACGGACAAAATAAAAAGCCTGAGCATACGTAACCGGCTCCTGTCGGCTTGATTGTATTACGCCACTGTAAAGGAAGAGGGTCAAACCCATCCATTGCTCCATGTTCTCAAGATCGTGGTCTTATGAATAGGCCACCACAAAGTTAAGGAGACCCTGGTTCATGAAAGCGCTTAGGTCGGGGGTGATGGGTCAAAACCTTCGGCCTCCGACCTCGAGCAGCCCTAGAATGTGCAACATGCTTCAATGGTTTCGAGCATTGCACTATCCCAACATATCCAAGCGCGATTTACGAATTGACTGGTTGCGCGGCTTCGCGCTGTTCGTGATGGTGATTGACCATATCGTAAACGACAGCTCTCTGTTTTATTCCCTCACCGGTCGCGCCAATTTTTATATCAGTGCCGCCGAAGGCTTCTACTTCATCTCAGGCTTGACCCTGGGTATCCTGGCTACCCGGCAGGGCCTATCCAAATCCCTCGAGCACGTTTTGTGGCGTACCTGGGTTTTATATCGAACGACGGTGCTGATCTGTCTGGGGTTTGTACTCGCCAACTACGTGGGCCTCGAGGTGTGGTACAACGATTGGGACAAATCACAAAATCTGCTCGAGTTCATCGCCGGCGCTCTCACCCTCTACAACGACTACAACGGCTCGGGCATTCTGGCGCTGTATGTGTTCTTCATGCTACTAACCCCGCTAGCACTCCTGTTTATGTTTCGCGGCTTCACCTGGGTTGTCGTGCTGGCCAGTCTGGCAACATATATCCTCAGCCAAACATACCCGAATGTTGTGGAAGTACCCATCAGTACACTATTTTTTGAGGCAGCTTGGCAGCTACTATTCTTTGGAGGTCTGGTGATCGGTTTTCATCGTGAACGCTTAAGCCGCTTCTGGGCCAAAAACCACCACTTACGCGATGCACTGGGCTGGTTGACGCTTTTAGCCGGTGCTCTCTTTATTGTCGTGAAAGTCAGAGACTTGTGGCCCGAGCTAAACCAAGTCGTTATTGGAAACGAACCACAGCAACAGCTCATCTGGCCTCGGCTTCTGCTGGTGATCTTGTATTTACAGGCTTTTTACCTGCTCATCACCTGGTTCTGGAAGCCCCTAAACCGTGCTACAGGTTGGCTTCTAATTCCCCTGGGCTCGGCCTCGCTGTGGACTTTTACCTGGCACCTAATAGTTATGCTACCCTTATATAACCTCTTCGATTATGCGGCACTAACCTCCAATATATGGGTGGGCACAGCTTTTCATGTTCTAAGCCTGCTGGTTATCTGGAGTTCGATCTTGCTTTATCGCCGTTGGCGTAAAAGCAACGTTCGAGGGGTCGCCGGCTAAAGTGGGCTGTTGCGCTCGGGCTGTAGCGGCATCCCTGCACTTCTAAGCACCGCCTCCAAATCTGCACGGCTAATTTCCTGGCTTCCACTACCTCCGCCCAGTGTCGCTCTAAAACGAGCAATGTCGGATATTTCACCTTCCCAGGCATAATTGACCCGATAGGTTACATTTTGCGCCGATACCGTAGGCTCGCGGTAAAAGCGGTTGTTATCGCCGGAGTTGGTTCCATTGGTATACAACGAGCGGCTGGGGATATCGGTGAGCCAGCCCATGGCATAGTCGAGCACCCCGATGGCCTTGACTGCTACGGTGTTGTTTTCTACCCTTACGCCGCTAACCTCGGTTGCATTATGGTCTTCGCGACTTTGCTGTATCACCGAAATTCCATCCGCGTTCCATGCCACTACGTTATTCCGCACCACACAATTGGAGGAATTTTGCACCAAAATCCCAGCTCCCCAACCCCACAACGGAAAACCAAAACCATTCTCCCAGGCTTTGTTATTTTCGATGGTGCAGTTTCTGCTGACCTCGTACTGCAGGCCCGCTTTCCAGTTATGGTACAGGCGGTTGTTGCGGAAAATCACGCCGTCACACTCAATATCGCACCAAAAACCTGAGCCCGAATTTTCATACGACTCGTTATCTTCCACCAGCAAATCCTTCACCAGAGCCCATTTGCTACCTCCGGCTTCCCAATTGGTATCGAAATCCTCGGTGTTGTTTTGGTAGACTTTATTGCCGCGAATAATCATTCCCCTTCCAGTATCGCCAGCCAAGCCTAGTTGCCCGTTGTGGTGGATCAGGTTCTGTAAAACCTGGGCTCCATCGCCGTTGGTCTCGATACCTGCACCGTGGGCGTAGGCCACGTCGTTGTTTTCGATAATCCAGCGTGGCCCGCCACCATCAAAAACACCCCCATGCTGCGCGTCTACTCCCGCATGGCGAAACACGAAACCCCGAATCCGAACGTCACCCACCCTGTTGGTTCCCTCAATCCAGCGGTAGCGATTGGTGACTTCCACCGTACGGTTGGTGGGGTCGCTGCCCAAGTAGATTTTTCCATTGCCCACAAAAAAATCGCCTGAGCCCACCTCACTCAAGCTGGTTTCCTGGAATAAGGGCTGTTCATCTACGAAAACCTGGTCGGGATACTGGCAGCGTCCGTTGCTATTTGGGCGGCAAAACCCACGAATAATTCGGTTAAAGCTTGGGTTATAGGGTCTAACCCAGTAGCTGCCCTCTCTGGTCCACCCTGTCCAGATATCAGAGCCTTTGATGATAGCTCCAGGCTCACCAATGAGGGTAAGGCGTTTGTCAATGCGTATGCTCTCTCGGTACGTCCCGGCAGCCACCCGGATGGTATCGCCTGGTCGGGCGCTGCGAACTGCTTGGGCTATGGAGCCAAAAGGCCTGTCCGAGCTTCCATCACCATCACTGGCCCCAGCACGAACATAGATCGCGTTGGTTGGCAGGGGTGGATCGGTGCTCCCAGGTGGCGTGGAAACCAGCGGAACCTGACCACACGACCCCAGAAGCAGTAAGGCGAAGAAGGAACCGCTGCTGTTCATGAGTTGGCGTATCACCGTAGTTACTCTGAATCCTGGTAAAGGCTCGATCGTCTGGTTACTGGGTCGGCCCTGGCTTCGTCTCACCCTTGCAAACATGCCACGGCCATTTACGAGAAAAGTTAAGCAACCTACTTGAGTACTTTAAGGTATGCTCCCCTCGAGCAGTCGGAGTCAAGCCACGATTTGAAGATGTGCTTTCTTTAGCGCTTGAGTTTGCGCCCATACCTGAGCCAGATGGTCAGCGCCAGTACCGCCAGTAAAACCTGCGTCGCAAGGATTGTGATCACCGCACCGAGTAAGCCCGCGCGGTCTATGAGGAGGAAACCAAAAATCCCGATGAATAAGGCAGCCAGCATGTACAGCCAGGCTATCCAGCGCGGCTGCTCCTGGGCTCGGAAAGCGCTGAAAAAGACTTCGCCAAACCAGGTAAAAAGCGGAATTAGGGCAAACCATAACAGGTAGTGGCTGATACCCTGATAGTTTGCTCCGTATAGAAAATTGAAGATAGGTTCGTGCAACCACGACATCAACGACCAGGCCACCACACCCACGGCGGAGAAAAAAAACACGTAGCGCCACACCATCCCCTCTAATGCCGCTGTTGTGGAGGCTCGAGCAAAAGCAGGTAACATCAGAGAATTGAAGGCCGACAGAAAGCTATTAACCGGTGCGAGGGTGTTTTCCAGCACGCGCAATCCCGCCACCGACTCCAGACCATGCAGGCGCACCAACAAGATATAGGGGAGGCTGGAAACCAGCACCCACAGCAGGCTGGCGGGCAATCCCCAACGCCCGTAGCGCCAATGGTATTGCAAAACCGTACGAAACATCGAAAACCAAATCCCGAAATTTTTCGTAGGGCTCGGCATGGCTCCCATGTCGGAGCCCCGTTTCCACCAGAGCATCACCCAGTATCCTGAAACCAACGATGCAAGACCCATCAGTACCATGGCCGTAAAAGCATTGAGTAAGGACATCTCCTGCAAAGCCAACGCTGACAAAACGAAGAGGGGCAAGTAGATGAGCCCTCCCAATGCCGACAGCCTGGGAACCAGGTTGGCATAACAGATTCGGCGGGCCAGCATCGCGTACTGTACGAAAGGCAGTGCAATTGCAAGCCCAAGGTAAACACCCCTGAAGGCTGGGTCGGTCTGAAACCACGCCAAAAAAACGAAAATCAACGACGCCATCGCGGCTAGCAACCAATGCAACCGTACGACTTGCTGCTGGTATATGTGGGGGGCTGAGCGGAAGCGGTTGGGGGTATAAACCGCCAGCGGTTCAGTAATGAGGGGATTTTGAATCTGAAAACCAATCAGCAGAATCATCCAACCCACTGCGAAAGCACCGTATTCGGCGGGCTCGAGCCAGCGCGCCATAAGGGTATTGGCCAGAAAATTGGAAACGCCAAACAAAGCCTGATCCATAAGTGCCCAGCCTGCCCGTTGGGGAAGGCGTCGGCTCAAATTGCGAATTTTACGCAATGTATCCGTCACATCGTACCCGTCATCAATATGGTATGGTCATTTGAAGCAAAGATGCGCATCAATACACCTCGAGCGACCCCATGGCTCGTTTCACATGCTGTTAGCTTAAGCCCCACGCAAGTAACAATGGCACTTGGTTGCCCCACAACCATCTTCACCCCACCGAGAAAACACTTGTTGCGATTGAAAGAAATAGCTGAAACATCCGCCACAAAATAAGCGATAGGTCAAATCCAGCCAACAGCACAACCCACAGCACCTATAATCTGGGAGGTATGATTCCGCAAATTCCGCAAGAACCCGAACTAGACCTTGCGCGCCTGGGTCAGATTCTACGACGCAATATCCGGACGCTGTTGCTTTTTGCTGCTTCTTTGGGTTTGCTGACCTTCCTGGTCTCCTGGCTGCAAGCACCCACCTACCAGGCCAGCTCTCGCCTACTGGCAGCGCAAAGCAGTGCTTTTTCGGGAAGCAGCCTCCTGGGAACCGTGCCCTCTCAGAACCTTATTGATGCCGAAGCCTACCGCGAAGCCGCCCTCAGCAGCCTGGTTTTGGGGCGCACTCTCCAAACCGCTGGCCTGAAAAGCGACCCTGGAGATCTGGAGCGGTTTGCTCGCAGCGCACGGGTACGCACCATCGAAGGCCAGAACTCCAACGTGATTATCCTGAGCATACGCAATGCCGACCCCCAAAAAGCAGCCGAACTCGCAAACATCTGGGCCAGCAGCCTCATGCGCTGGGACGACGAGCGCGTGCGGGGCAGTTTTGGAAGTTATCGGGAGTCGCTTGAAGCCCAGCTGGCGGTGGTCAGAAACCAGATCAGCCAAGCCACCAACCGCAGCAGCGAAAATCTGTCGGGGCTGCTCACCCTACAAGCCACCTTGCAGCGGGACATTGACTTGGTTCGGGCGCTCGAGCGCAGTGCCAGCGGGCAACTAACGTTGATTGACCAGGCCATAGCCCCCGCCCGCCCCACCAGCCCCCGCCCCACGCTGTATGCAGCGGTGGCTTTCGTGGTGGGGCTGGTGCTGGCACTTGGGCTATTGCTGTTGCGCGAAGCCAGCGTGCGCACCGTGCGCAACGCCGATGAAGCCTTTGGCCTGACCTCGCTGCCGATACTGGGCGAATTCCCCGAAATTCCGGCCAGTGCAGGCCGGGCTTTATCCCCTGAGATAGCGGGCTACCTCGACATCAACGTGACGCACATGATTGCCGGTGGCGGTCCGCGCATCATCGCCGTTACCAGCCCGGCGGCCCTCGAGGGCAAAAGCAGCGTGGCCATTAGCCTTGCGCGGGCCTGTGCCAAAGCTGGAAAGCGCACCCTGATCATAGACCTCAACAGCCGTAGACCCGTGCTGCATCAGGAGTTTCGCATCTCCCAGGGCGGCGACATCGTGAGCACCCTGGTCAACCTGCCGGGCATCCAGCCCCAGCCCCACTTGGTGGAAAACAACCTCTATGTGATTCCCTGCTTGCAACCCATCGAGAACCCGCCCCGTCTGCTCTCGGAGTTGTTCCGCCCCTTCATCGAAAGCCTCAAGGAGAGCGGTCAGTACGATGTCGTCATCCTCGACACACCCCCTGTGCTGACCGTTACCGATACCCTGATTATCGCCCCTTACGTCTCCGGGGTGCTCATGGTGGTGCGGGAGGGCCAGACCGACAAGCGCCAGTTGCGCTCGGCCCTCGAGATCCTCAAGCGTGTGGGAGCCCAGACCCTGGGCCTGGTGATGAACCGGGTGCGCGAAGGCCAAACCTTGCCCAAACCCGACAAGGTGTACGAGGGCAGCAGCAAAAGCACCGGTATCTTTAGACCTGCTACCGAAAAAAAGCAATAAACCTTCCTTACTCCCCATAGCCCAGGTCTGCCCTGGGCGTTTTATTTTTCAAAATATAAAAAATAGTTTTATTTATTGACATAACTAGAATGAAAAGCTAGTTTCTAAGCAATACCGGAGGTGGTGTAGTGGATACGCTTGCACTGGGGAAGGAGCCATATGAACCTAGCTTTGGGTGAACTCGAGCGCCTCTTTCCACCGGGTCGCCTGCTGCACAAACCCGGCGAACTGACCCCCTACGAGTCCGATGCCCTCACGGCCTTCCGGGCCCGGCCCCTGGCGGTGGTGTTACCCGAGAACCACGACGAAGTAGTGGCCGCGGTGCGCTGGTGTGCCAAATATCAGGTGCCCTATGTAGCCCGCGGCTCCGGCACCAGCCTTTCGGGGGGCTCGCTGCCGATTGATGGCGGGCTTTTGATTGGCCTCAACAGGATGAACAAACTGCTGCGGCTAGATCCACAGGAACGCATCGCGGTGGTAGAGCCGGGCTTTATCAACCTCCAGGTCTCAAACGCCGCCGCCCCCTATGGCCTTTACTACGCCCCCGACCCCTCCTCCCAGCCGGTCTCGACCATCGGGGGGAACCTGGCTTTTAACTCGGGCGGGGCCCACTGCCTTAAGTACGGCATGACCTCCAACCACGTGCTGGCGGCCAAGGTGGTGCTGCCCGACGGCGAGAGCGTGGTGCTGGGCAGCGAGAGCCTGGAAAATACCGGCCCCGACTGGCTGGGCTTGTTCGTGGGCAGCGAGGGACTTATGGGCATCGCCACCGAGATCACCCTGCGCCTTTTGCCCAAACCCGAGACCTATCACACCGTGCTGGCGGCCTACGACACGCTGGAGAAAGCCGGTGAGGCGGTGGCCGCGGTGGTGGCCTCCGGGCTTTTGCCGGGTGCAATGGAGATCATGGACTCGCTGGCGATTGAAGCTGCCGAGGCCGCGGTCAAGGCCGGTTATCCAAGGGAGGCCCGGGCTCTGTTGATCGTGGAGCTCGAGGGCGAAACCCCCCAGGTGGAGGCCGAGGCCCGCTACCTGGACGAAGTCATCCGGCGGTCGGGGGCCTACGAGGTGCGGGTGGCCCAGAGCGCCGAGGAGCGCCTGAAAATCTGGAAAGGGCGCAAGGCCGCCTTCTCGGCGGTGGGGCGGCTCTCGCCCGACTACATCGTGCAGGACGGGGTGGTGCCCCGCTCCAGGCTGGGCCAGGCCTTAGCCGAGATCGAGCGGCTCTCCGCGCGCTATGGCCTGCGGGTGGCCAATGTTTTCCATGCAGGCGACGGCAACCTGCACCCCCTGATTCTGTACAACGGACGGGTCGAGGGCGAGCTCGAGCGGGCCGAGGAGCTGGCGGGAGAAATCCTGCGCCTGTGCGTGGCCCTGGGTGGCTCCATCACCGGCGAGCACGGGGTGGGCATGGAGAAAAAAGCCTACATGCCCGAGATGTTTTCCGAGACCGACCTAACCGCCATGCGGCGCATCCGATTGGCCCTGGATCCCCTCGAGCTTTCCAACCGCGGCAAGATGTTCCCCGGCGGCGAAGCCCCTGCGCTGCGCCAGACCGGGCCCCACCCCCTGGAGCGGGCCGGGGTTATTTCGAGGGAGTAGGCTGGCATGCGCGTGCTCCACCCCACCAGCCCCGCCGAGGTACAGGAGGCCATCCGGGCTCACAGCCGGGTGCGGGCCAGGGGCGGCGGTAGCAAACCGGCGCTTTCCACACCCGCGGAAGGCCAGACCGTTTTGGAGATGCGCGGCCTCTCGGGGGTGATCGAGTACGACCCCGGCGAGTACGTGCTGGTAGCCCGAGCCGGAACCCCGCTGGCCGAGGTGGAGCAGCTTTTGGCCCAGCACGGGCAGTACCTGCCCTTCGACCCGCCCTTGGTGGAACAGGGGGCCACCCTGGGGGGCACGGTGGCGGCGGGGCTTTCCGGCCCCATGCGGCAGCGCTATGGGGGGGTGCGCGACTTCATCCTGGGGGTGCAGTTCGTGGACGGCACGGGCCAGCTGGTGCGGGGCGGTGGCAAGGTGGTCAAGAACGCTGCCGGTTTCGACCTGCCCAAGCTGATGGTGGGCAGCCTGGGGCGGCTGGGCCTCCTGACCGAGCTGGCCTTCAAGGTGTTTCCCTTTCCTAAAGCCACCGCCACCCTGCAGATCAGTTTCTTCAAGCTGGAAGAAGCGCTCGAGGCCCTCTACCGGCTAGCGGGCTCGCCCATCGAGCTCTACGCCCTCGACCTCGAGCCCCCCGCCACCCTGACCCTGCGACTGGGGGGCCTGCCCGAAGCTCTCCCGGCCCGGCTGGAGCGGCTCACAGCCTTTGTGGGCAGGGCCGGCGACCTCCTGCAGGGCGAGGCCGAGACCCGCTACTGGCGCGACCTGAACCGGCTCGAGCTGGGCGAGGGTTATCTGGTTAAGGTAGCCCTCACCACCCGGCACATCCCCGCCCTGGAGCAGGCCCTGGGCAGCGCCCCCCGCCGGTACATGAGCGCGGGCCACCTGCTGTACCTGGCCTGGAACGACGAACTCGCCCAGTTGGATACCCTGTTACGGTCTCAGAGTTTATCTGGTCTGGTTCTAAAGGGCTCTACGCATCAGCTCCGGATTGGAATAGACTTGGAACAGGTCTTTGGTCAGCGGGTGGCCGCCGCCCTCGACCCTCAAGGCCGGTTCAGCCCTGCTCCACCCCAGTAACCCCAGGAAACCCTATGCAGCACAAGATTGACGTCGAAAAGCTCGGCCCCCAGGGCGAAATCATGGCCCACGCCATCGAGGCCTGCGTGCACTGCGGCTTTTGTCTGCCGGCCTGCCCCACCTACCAGGTGCTGGGCGAGGAGATGGACTCCCCCAGGGGGCGGATTTTTCTAATGAAAGAGGTGCTGGAGGGCAACCTGCAACTCGAGGAAGCCCAGCCCTACCTCGACAAGTGCCTGGGCTGCCAGGGCTGCGTGACGGCCTGCCCCAGCGGCGTGCCCTACGGCGAGCTCATCGCCACCTACCGGGGCTGGAGCGAGCCCCAACGCCACCGCTCCCCTTTCCAGAAGCTCTTCCGCATCGGCATTCAGGAGACCCTCCCCTATCCCTCGCGCTTCCGCGCTGCGGCCACCCTGGGCCGACTGGGCCAGCTCCTGAAGCCGCTCCTACCGCCCATGCTGCAAGCCCCGCTCGAGCTGCTCCCCGACCAAATGCCCAAACACCAGCCCCTGCCCGAGGTGGTTCCGGCTGAGGGGGAACGGCGGGCTCGGGTAGCCTTTCTGGGGGGCTGCGCCCAGCAGGTGTTGCAGCCCAACTTCAACCACGCCACCCTGCGGGTGCTGGCCCGCAACGGGGTGGAGGTGGTGATCCCCAAAGGCCAGGGCTGCTGCGGCGCGCTGGCCATGCACACCGGCGAGCGTACGCGGGCCCTGCGCTTCGCTCGCGCCAACCTCAGCGCCTTTGCTGGTGAGTACGACGCCATCCTCACCAACGCCGCCGGCTGTGGCTCGGGCCTTAGGGAGTACCCCCTGCTCTTCCACGGGGAACCCGAGCAGGCCCAGGCCCACCAACTGGCTGCCAAGGTCAAGGACGTCTCGGTTTTCCTGGTCGAGCTGGGCCTGAAAGCCGTGCCCCCGCTGGAGCGGCCCCTCAAGGTGGCCTACCACGATGCCTGCCACCTGGCCCACGCCCAGCAGGTGCGGGCTGAGCCGCGCCAACTACTCAAAAGCATCCCGGGCCTCGAGCTTGTGGAAATTCCCGAAGGCGAGCTTTGCTGTGGCTCGGCGGGTACCTACAACCTCGAGCAGCCCGAAATCGCCGCCACCCTGGGCGAGCGCAAAGCCCGCCACATCCTGGCCACCGGGGCCGAGCTGGTGGTCACCGGCAACATCGGCTGCTTTACCCAGATCCAAACCCACCTGCGCAAACTGGGCCGGGAGATTCCCGTACTGCACACCCTCGAGCTGCTGGATCGGGCCTACACCCAAAGCCCCATCCCCCAAGCCGGATAAAACTATGCGCGCACTGCTCACCGCCAGTTTTCGGCAGGCTTTAGAGCAAACCCACCCGGCCCGTCTCGCCGCCCAGCACCTGCCCGAGGAACCCCCGGCGCTCATCGTTTCGGTGGGGAAAGCGGCCATGAGCCTGCTGGCCGCGGCCCGGGAGCGGTTTCCAGAGGTGCCCTTTATAGCGGTGCCCAAGGCCGAGGTGGGCCGGGTCTGGCCGCCAATGGAGCAGGGCCAGATCATCCCGGCCAGCCACCCCGTGCCCGATGAGCGGAGCGTGCGGGCTGCACAAACCATCCTCCAGGCCGTCTCGCGTTTACAGGCCAGCGATCTTCTGCTGGTTCTGGTCTCGGGGGGTGGCAGCGCACTTTTGTGCGCACCCTGGGGAATTGACCTGCCCACCAAGCAGGCCCTGACCCAGGCCCTTTTGCGCTCGGGGGCCGACATTCAGGAGATTAATGCGGTGCGAAAGCACGTCTCCCAAATCAAGGGGGGGCGGCTGGCCGCGGCCACTTCGGCCCGCATCCGGGCCCTGTACCTATCGGACGTGCCGGGCGATGATCTTTCGGTGATTGCCTCGGGCCCCACCGTGCCCGACGAGACCACCTTCGCCCAAGCCCTGGCGGTGCTCGACAAGTACGGCTTGGACTTCCCCGAGGTGCGTGCCCACCTGGAACAAGGCGCAAAGGGCGCCCTGCCCGAGTCGCCCAAGCCGGGGGATGTCCTCTTCCAGCGGGTAGAAAACCGCTTGATTGGGGGCAACCAGGCTCTGCTCGAGGCCGCCCAGCGCTTCTGGCAGGCCCAGGGCTACCCAGCGGTCATCCTCTCCGACCGCTTCCAGGGCGAGGCCCGCGAGCTGGCCCGCTTCCACGCCAACCTGGTGCAGAGCATCCGCGCTCACGGGCAGCCCTTCCGCCCCCCGGTGGTGCTGCTCTCGGGGGGCGAGGCCAGCGTCACGGTGCGCGGATCGGGCCAGGGGGGGCGCAACCAGGAGTTTCTGGGCTGGCTGGGCTTTTACCTGGGCCAGGATGGGGTCTGGGCCCTGGCTGCCGACTCCGATGGCATAGACGGCAACACCCCCGCGGCAGGCGCCATCCTGGAACCTAATACATGGCATAAAGCCCGCCAGCAGGGCCTCGACCTCAAGGCCCTGCTGCGCGACAACAACGCGCACGGGTTCTTCCAGGCCCTGGGGGGTTTGCTCATCACCGGCGAGACCGCCCACAACCTCAACGATTTTCGGGTGCTGGTGGTGGAATCGTACCGTTTCCGCTTGAATCCTTCACCGTTGGACGTAGTCATAGGTGAAGGATTCAAGCCGACCGAAGGGAGTAGAAAAGCATTTCGGCAGTATCGTTTAGGCTTGTCAAAGTGAACGATACTACCGAAATGCGTATCGAAAGACGTTTCTAAGGGCCAATTCACATAAAACCCGTATGTAAACTGTACACTAAAAGCCGTGTATGCCCTTTCCCAGGCTTTGCGTTCGCTGCGCCAACACCTGACCAGCACGCTCGCCACCTTTTTTACGGCCCTGGTATCGTTTTCACTGCTGTTTTTGCTGGGGCTGGTGTTGTGGAACCTGGATCGGGTGGTGGCCTCCCTCGAGCGCGAACTCGAAGTAGCGGCTTTCCTCAAACCGAATGCCCAGGCTACCGCCATCCTGAACGAGATCAAAACCTGGCCGGAGGTGAGCGAAGCCAAGCTGCAAACCAGGGAGGAAGCCCTGGCCACCCTCCAGTTGGACTATCCCTATCTGGCCCAGGCCCGTGAGTTCATCCAGAACCCCCTCCCCGACACGATTCGTCTCAAGCTCACCGACCCCCAGGAAGTACGCGAGATAGGGCGGCGGGTGGCGCGGATTGAAGGGGTGGACAGCGTGGAATACGGCGGCGCCCTCACCGAGCAACTGGTGCGGGTGCTGGCAGGCTTGCGCATTGCGGTCAATATCCTGATTGTGCTGCTGCTCCTGGACACCTTGTTTAGCGTGATGGGCACCATTCGGCTTTCCATCGAAAACCGCCGCGAGGAGTTGCGGGTCATGCAGTTGGTGGGGGCCACCCGGCGCTTCATCCAGGGGCCCTTCGTGGCTGAAGGTACGCTGCTCACGCTGGCCGCCGGGCTGGTGGCGCTGGGGCTGGGGGTTTTGTCCTATCGTTTTCTGGCCGAAGCCCTGCAAAACCTGCTGCCTTTTGTGCCGGTGCTGGCCGGAAGCGACCTGATTCGGGCGGCCCTGGCCATGCTGGTGCTGGCGGTGCTGTTAGGAGCCACCGGGGCCTATCTGGCCAGCCGGGCCAACCTGCGGGAGGCCGATTTATGAAGCAGGGGCCGAAGGCTGGATTTATTGCCAGACATATCGCGGTTCCACCTGTTTTCTGCGCTAAGACCAGCGACAAAAAACTTGTTCGGCGCAGCTTTTTGACTTTTGAGAATTCCTGGGCTCTTTCCGAGAATCACTCTAAGCAGCCAGCAAGACGCTTTGACTACTCCCTCAAACTCAACATGCACAGCCTCTGGATGTTCGTGCTGCTGTGGGCTTTTGGCTTCCATCTTCTGGCCTTCGGTCAGCCAAGCCTCAATCAGCTTCAGCAGCAGGCCGAGCAAAACCGGCGGCTACAACAACTCCAGCAGCAGCGCATCGAGCAACTCAACCGCGACCTGGCCAACCTTGACGCCGCGACCCGACAGCAGCTCCAGGAGCTACGCCGCCTCGAGGCCGAAATCACCCGCCTCGAGCGCGAACGGGCCGACCTGACCCGGCAAATTAACCTGCTGGATGGGCAAAAAAAGCAGGCCGAGGCCCGCATTGCCAGTCTGCAAAAGGAGCTCGAGGGCCTGCGGGAGCGGCTCTCGGCCTTGTTGCAAAGCCTGCACCGGGAGCGGGCCGGGCGCTATTTACCCCTTCTGCGGGCCGAATCCTTCACCGATTTATCGGTTCGCAGCAAGTGGGTGGGGGTGTTGGGCCAGCACCAGACCGACCTGATGGACCGCATCAAAAACACCGTGCGCCAGCTCGACGAAGAGCGAGTGCGGCTCAAGCTGCTCATAGACACCCTAACCGAGCGTCGGGCCGAACGGCAGCAGCGCATCCAAGCCCTGGCACAAAACCGCCAAACCGTGCAACTTACAGTCGCCAACCTGCGCCAGCAACAGGCCGGGCGGCAGGTTATCCTGCGCGAAACCCTGCAGGCCCAGGCCCAGCTTCGCACGGAGTTAAACCGGTTGCAGAGTCGGATCGCTGCCGAGCTGCGCCGCATCGCTGAGGAGCGCCGCCGGGCCGAGGAAGAACGCCGCCGCCGCGAGGCCGAAGAGCGCCGTCAGCGCGAACAGCAGGCCCAACGCCAGCGCGAAGAAGCGGCCCGCCGCGAGCGCGAGGCTGTCCGTGAAATCCCCTCGGTGCCACGGGAGTTGGTGGGCGCATTGCAGTTTCCCGTGCGTGGGGGGCGTATCGCCGAGGCCTACGGGTTTCAGGGCAACGACTGGCAGACCCTCCAGGGCGAGGAGGCTTCCAGCACCATTGTTGCCGCCGCCGATGGCGTGGTGATTGATAGCCTGTTTATTGCCAATCTGGGCTATACCCTTACCATTCGTCACTCCGACCAGATCGCGACCCAGTACGTAAACGTGCTCGAGCCCAGGGTTTCGGTGGGCCAGCGGGTCGGACAAGGCCAGGTTATCGGTTTCACCGGCGGCGGTGTGCTAATTCCCAGCAACCAGATGTGGTTCAGGGTGATTTTTATAGACGATAACGGCAATTTCCGCTACGTTGACCCATCCAGATATTACTGATAGAAGCGCCCCTCAAGACGTCAGACGGTTGTCACTTAGGCCTGCTGCCATAGAGTCTTAACCTCTGCTATGCAAAAAAGCCATAAAGCGGCCTCCCATGAATACGCTGTGTGCGTTTTTGCTATACGGCATAGATTGCATGATCCTGATGCATGGGCTGTAAGTGTCTCCATAGTTGAAATGCGAGATCCGATCCTCAAAGATCAGTGGGGAATTGCGTCAGGTACGCCTTGCCTATTCCGCTGGTTTTGCCAATCTACCCTGGCGCAACTTAGACCATTGTCCAATGGGTGACCCCATCCTGTACAGGTTGGGCGAAACCGATCCAAAAAACCCCCGAACTTTGTCGGGAGTCGTCTTGTAGATGAACTTGGTGGGCGATCCGGGACTCGAACCCGGGACCTCACGCTTATCAGGCGTGTGCTCTAACCAGCTGAGCTAACCGCCCCCACAGCGAGTTATGAGTATAGCGGTGGCTTTGCCATTGGTCAAGCCGATGTGTTGACGTTTAGGCTTCAGGTCGCTAAACTTGTGGATGCGCCTGAGGCTTTGGCTCAGGTACAACCAAATCGAGGCGTAGCGCAGCTTGGTAGCGCACACCCTTGGGGTGGGTGTGGTCGGAGGTTCAAATCCTCTCGCCTCGACCAAAAGAAAAGTAAGTGCAAGGAAGCAAAAACCGCTGTGAGCAGTCTAATGTTCGCACGGTTTTTTGCTTATAGGCGTTACTGAAAATGATTAGTATCCCGGAGAGGGTCGGCCTCGACAGGATCGGCTTGAACAGGTTCAGCCACCTATACGCTGGATAAAACCGGGAAGCACTAAAGGTTACTTTGTGCGGACTGTTGCTGAGAACCGCTGTATTCGGCTGAGCTTTTCAAGAGATCCTCGAGCTTCGCACCACAAATTTCCAGTGTATGGGATACTCCACATCGGGATCGGGATAGGTGGCTGCTACCCACTGTGCCAACTCGGCCACCGAGGGCCGGAAGACCTCCTCGGGCACGTCCCAGGTGAAGGAGTAGATGCGCTCTAGAAGCATCTCGAGGCTGGTGCGGGGGCTACGCAGTTCGATCCAGTCGGCCACGGTCTTGGTTTTGGCCTCGAGGCCGTGCTGAGCCAGCTCTTTTTCTACCTCGGCCAAGCGGGCTTGGTGGCGACCCCTAAGCAACCGATAGCCCATGTCAGCTAGGATTTCCTTCCACTTTTGCTGGATGCGCCAGTCCTCGCTTTCGTCGTCGGATTGATCCCAACCCTCAAACAAAAAACCACCCGGACGTAGCACCCGCAGGCTTTCTTGCAGGGCTTGCTGCCAGTTGTCGAGCAGGTGCCAGAAATGTACAGCAATCACCGCGTGGAGGCTACCTCGCTCGAAGGGTAACTCGCGGGCATCCGCTTCGACCAAGCGGGCCTTGCGGGCCACCCCAGCCACCTTTTGCCGCAAGACCTCGAGCATGGCCGGGTTGTCGTCTAGGGCAATATAGCGATACCCTCGAGCAATAATCGGCACCGAAATTCGACCTGTGCCTGCCCCAATTTCCAAAAACAAGGGATCGCGGAACAGCTTCTCCACCGGGGCCGTGAGTGCCGTAGCGATGCGCCCCGAAACTTCCGGCGGATGATACCGCGTCCGGTCGTAGGTAAAGGCCACCCGACTAAAATGAGAAGTCATGCTCGGTTTTTATGATAACAATGCAGTGTCAAATTGCAAATGATACCGCATAGTGGTCGGCTCGAGTGTGAAGTTTTGGCTTGGCCCATCCAGCAGGGCTTTATCGCTATACGATAGGCGTTATTTACATCCAGCACTACAAAAGTCGGGCTTCGGCAGTTTTTTGGGTAGTCCCTCACCAAAAGATAGCAGACTACCCGACTGAAGTTATCCGCGCAGCGGAGGGCGATACCGCCCCTTGGAAGTTATCCGCGCAGCGGAGGGCGATACCGCCCCTTGGAAGTTATCCGCGCAGCGGAGGGCGATACCGCCCCTTGGAAAGGAAGCGAATTCTGCATCGTGCAGCGAGGGGTGCGCTCTGCCTCGGCGTGAGCTCGGTCTAACGCTCAGCAACCGTGCTTCGGCGAGTTCGGCAACCTTAATCATAAAAGGTAGCCTCTGCGACCCAGCGCGAAAGATTCAACCCAAGCCATAAGTTGGCGAATCTCGCCTGTTTAACCACTCACAAAGCCCTTTCTTCGGTCTGTATAATCGCTTGTGGTGTCGCTACTGGAGGACAAGTTCACCATTCTTGGCGAAGAGCCTTCCCAAGGCTTTTTGCGCCCCTATCAAGTACAGACCCCCGAGGGTCTGAAGGGGCAATTGTATTGGTTTGAGGTGCATACACCCGAAGCCCGCACCGCCTTCCACCGCTACAAAAACGCGATCCGGCGCCTCGAGAGCCAGGGCTACTTGCCCCAGGGCGTGGTGGTCTCGGCCAACCCAGGGCGCTACTATGTCTTCTGGCCCGATCAGCCTAAGGTGGCGCTCAAGCCCAGGCGGATCAAGCCCTTACTGGAAGTCCTCGAGCCTTTTGGCTACCAGGAAAGCGATTTGGAAACCACCGAGGAAAGCGGACGCCCCCTGGTGGGGAATCTGCGTCCCCAAACAACCGCCCCCCTCAGCCGACCCGATCTGAACCCTTCCCTTCCTGCTCTGCCCCCCCAATCATCGCACTCTCCACCTCCAGTTTCACAAGAACCACCCCCCAAGGCCGAAATGCCCAAAAAACCCAGCCCAACTACCCACAACCGCAAAGAAACCAAGCCCCGTGCTCCACAGCGGACGTACCGCTGGAACTGGCCAGGCTGGCTGCCGGGCCTGCTGATGCTGGTGCTGGGCAGCCTGGCCATCTGGCAAACCGCCGTCCGCTACCTGAACCCCCCCGAGTATGTGCTGCCCGACCTAGTGGGTAAAACCCCCCGGCAGGCTTTGGAGGCGGTACGCACCTACGGCCTCAAGGTGGAGTTTGCCGAGGGTAGCGATGTTTCGCTGCCCAAGGATCAGATTCTGGAGCAAACCCCCGACCCCGGCACCCGCGTCAAGCCGGGCCGGCGGCTCGAGCTGGTGATCAACAAACCCCGTTTTGGCAGCGTACCCACCGTGAGCGGGCGCTCGCTCGAGGATGCCCGTCAGGCCCTCGAGGCCGCCGGCTACCGGGTCGCCGGCATTACCCGCATCGCCTCGGGCGACACCACCGATACCGTTCTATCCAGCATCCCCCGCGAGGGCCAGCCCCTGCGCCCCGGCGAGGGGGTGCGGCTTCTGGTCTCCACCGGAACCCGCCCGCCGGTGCGCGAGACCCTGCTGCCCGACCTGACCGGCCTCACCGAGGAGGAAGCCCGCTATATCCTGACCGTAGCCGAACTCCAAGCCCAGATTGTGCGGGTAGCTTCCGGTGCACCGCAAGGCATGGTGGTGGGCCAACAACCTGGCCCCGGGGTGGTACTGGCCCGCGAAACCGTGGTTCGCGTTGTGGTGGCCGCACAACCCGTAGCCGCCCTCCCCAAAGCCTCCCCCTTCGCCCCCCCTCGCCTGGAAGCACCTCCCCCCGAACCAGCCCCCATCCCCGAACCAACGCCTATCCCCGCGCCCATACCGGAACCCACCAACCCAGACGTAAACCAGCCCACCCCGCCCCCGGTTCCCGCCGGGCCGCAAGAGCGCCGGGTCAACGTGAGCTACACCCTGCCGGAAGACATCCCCAATGCGGTGGTGGTTATCACCGTGCAGGACGAGGTACTGGTCAATACGGTGTTTGAGGGGCCGGTGCAGCAGCCCTGGAGCTTTAGCCAGGAGATTGTGGTGCGCGGCAGCGCGGTGCTGCGGGTGGTGGTCAACGGGCAGCAGGTGCTGGAAAGCCCGCTATGAAAGGGGCCTGGGCCGAGGCCCTGGCCTGCCAGCATCTACAGGCCAAGGGCTATGTGTTGCTGGGGCAGAATAAGCGCACCCCTTTCGGCGAGATTGACCTCTGGATGCAGGACGGCCCCACCTATGTGGCGGTCGAGGTCAAGCAGCGCCGCAACGAGGCCTTTGGCACCCCCCTCGAGGCCCTCACCCCCACCAAGTACCGGCGCATCTACCAGTCGGTGGTTTACCTGCTGGGCCGGGACGACCTACCGGTGCGGCTCGAGGCCGTTCTGGTCTACGGCACGCCCCGGCAGCACCGCCTCGAGCACCTCCGCCTGGATTAAGGCACGACCGCCCGGCCCGCCCTATACTGGCTTTTATGCTGGGCAAGTCAATCAAAAAACTGCGGGCGCTTCACCGGGGCCCTGCACTGCCCGCGCCACCGCCCGAACAAACCATCCAAGCCCACCGCATCTGGCTGTACCTGAACCAGGCCAGCCTTTCGCGTCCCCGGCTCACCCCGCCCCTGCCCCTTTCGGCCCGTACGGCTCTCGAGCTTTTCCTGCAGTGGCAGGGCCAAAAAACCGTACCGCTGCTGGAGGTCGGGTTCATCCGCCTGAAGGATCGCAAAACCCTGGCGCTCTGCCACCCCGGCCCCCTGCACCCGGGCCGGAGCCTGCACCTGCAATACGGCGGCCTCGAGCTGGCCGCCCGCCTGGGCTACGGCCAGGCGCTGGCCCCCTACGTGCGCACCGCTGAAGGGCTGCTGTACTACGAACAGCCCTTCGTCTTCGAGCCCGAGCTGGCCTCGGTGGCGGTGCCGCTCAAACCACGGCCAAAAACCCTGCAGGGCCGGGCCCAACCCCTGGGCGAACCTACAGTCAGCAGGCGCTTCAGGCCGTAATCTGGATTGGATGTACAAGAACCTCCAGGCTTTCATCCGCGAACTCGAGCGCCGCCAGGAGCTCATTCGCATCAAGGAAGCGGTCTCCTGCGAACTGGAAATCACCGAGATTGCCGACCGAATGGTCAAGTCGGGCGGCCCGGCCCTGCTGTTTGAAAACGTCGAGGGGCGCGACTTCCCGGTTTTCATCGGGGGGTTTGGCACCGCCGAGCGCACCGCGCGGGCCATGGGCGTGAAAAGCCTGGACGACCTGGCGGTGCGGGTGGCCAACCTGATGAACCTCAACCCCGGCAAGGGCGGCCTCAAGGCGGCCTTCGCCCTGCTGCCCAAGCTGCGGGAGCTCAAAGGCTTCTTCCCCAAAAAAGTGCGGGGTGGGCCGGTGCAGGAGGTGGTCTGGAAAGGCGACCAGGTAGACCTCTTCAGAATTCCCATCCTCAAGTGCTGGCCCCTGGACGGCGGCCCCTACATCACGCTGCCGCTGGTGATCTCCAAAGACCCGGAAACGGGCGAGCTTAACCTGGGCATGTACCGGATGCAGGTGCTGGACAAGCAGTCCACCGCCATGCACTGGCAACTGCACAAGGTGGGGCGGCGGCACTACGACAAAGCCAAAAAACTGGGCAAGCGGCTGGAAGTGGCCGTGGCCCTGGGCGGCGACCCCATCCTGACCTACGCCGCCACCGCCCCTGTACCGCCCATTCCGGGCGTCAACGAGTTCAACCTGGCCGGGTTCTTGCGGGGGCAGCCGGTGGAGCTTACCAAGGGCGTCACGGTAGACCTGCCGGTACCCGCCGAGGCCGAGTTTGTGCTCGAGGGCTACATTGCCCCCGCCGAAGACCTGGTAGTGGAGGGGCCTTTCGGCGACCACACCGGCTTTTACACCCTGGAGGACTTCTACCCCCGCTTCCACCTCACCGCCATCACCCATCGCAAAAACGCCGTCTACCCGGCCACCATCGTGGGCCGCCCGCCCATGGAGGACGCCTACCTGATTGAGGCCTCCGAACGGCTCTTTCTGCCCGCGGCCCAGCTCATCCTGCCGGAAATCCACAACTACCACATGCCGCCCGCCGGGGTGGCGCACAACTGGGTGAATGTGAGCATCGAGAAGCGCTACCCCGGCCAGGCCTACAAGGTAGCCAACGGCCTGTTGGGGCTGGGCCAGATGATGTTTGCCAAGGTGATCGTGGTGCTGGATGCGGGCGCTCCCCTGAAGGGGCCCGAAGCCCTGCAAAAAGCCCTCGAGCACGCCGTGCCAGGGCGCGACACGCTCATCTCGCGTGGCCCCATTGACGTGCTGGATCACTCCTCCCGCGCCATGGGCTACGGGGGCAAGCTGATTGTGGACGGTACGGCCAAGCTCGAGGAAGAAGGCGGTGCCCTGCCCTTTACCCTCAAGGCCCACCCTAGCCTGCCGGGTATTCCGGGGGTGCGGCAGAAACAACTGCCGGGTATCTGGATGGTCACCTTCGAGAAAACCCGCCCCCACCAGGCCAAAGAGATTGCCGAGCGCCTGCTGGTAGCCCCCCACAGCGCGGGCATTCGGCTGATGCTCCTGACCGATGCCGACACCCATCTCGAGTTCGACGAGGTGATGTGGGCAGTGCTCAACAACATTGACCCCGAGCGCGACGCCTGGGTGCTGCCGGGGGTGGAGGGCCCGGTGCTGGTGCTGGACGGCACCCGCAAGCTGGCCGAGGAGGGCTTTACCCGCCGCTGGCCGCCCAAAATCGTGATGGCCCCCGAGATCGTGCGCCGGGTAGACGAGCGCTGGAACCGCCTGGGACTGCCCCTGTTGGCGCCCAAGGATACCCCGGTGGGCCAGCCCTGAGGCAAATAACCCAGCAGCCCCTCTGCCCGCCGATATGCTCGAGGCATGAAAACCCTTTTGCTTGGCTTGCTGCTCCTGCTGGGCGCTCCGGCCCTGGCCCAGACCCTGGTCGAGGTGACCACGGTGGCGGCCATTTCGTCCACCCTCAATGCCAACGTGCGTTTTCCCTCGGGCTCCTTTAAGGCCGGGCGCGGCAGTGAGGCCATTGTGGCCCGCATCCCCGATGCCAGCCGGTTCAACCTGGAGGTCTACGCGGCCAGGGGCGTGGCGGCCCGGCTGCAACCCGGTTTCGTTCAGCAGATTCTGACCGGCTTTGCCGCCGCCGGCTATTTTGTGGAGAATCAGCAGGAAACCCAGGTAGCAGGTGAGGTGCGCGCCCGCTACAACCTGCGGGACGAGGCCGGCAAGGCCGCCATTTTGTTTGTGGTGCGCAAGGGCGACGAGCTGGTTTTTGCCTTCGGGGTCGCCAAGTAGAGCAGCGTGCCTCCCTCACCTTGACGGTCGGCCACGCGCAGTAGGCTGGCTATCATGAGCACCGTGCGCTGGAGCGCCCTCGAGGCCGCCCTCCCGCTGAACGAGCTGCCCGCTTTTCACCGGGCCTTTCTCAAGCTGCACCGCCCCGAGCTACAGCCCGAGACCCTCCCGCTGCGGCGGGTGCAACAGTATGTCAACCAAACCCTGCATTTGCTGGCCAAGGAGGGCAAAGCCAAAGCCGTGCAGGGCGATTTCGAGCTGGAGCCGGACTGCATCCCCCTGCCATACCGCCCATAGAGGCCCGCTGCGCATACCACTGCAGGCAATTTCCGGCTAATATATTGGGCGTTATGCGCGTCATCGTAATAGGGGCCCGGGCGAGCCTGCTGGCGCAAGCTCAGACCCGTTGGGTGGTAGAGCGTCTGAAAGAGAACTGGCCCGAGACCGAGTTCAAAATACGCACCATACAGTCGAAACACACTTCGGAGCAAAGCGCGGCCGAAGCCTTGCGACAGGCACTTGGCAAGCGGGAAGTGGATATTGCTGTGTATTCGCTCAAACACCTACCCACCCAGGAAGCACCGGGGATTCGCCTGGTGGCCGTACCTAAGCGCGTAGAGCCCCGTGAGGCCCTGGTTGGGCGCAGCGCCAAGCGCCTGGAAGATCTGCCCAAAGGAGCCGTCGTGGGGGTCAACAGCCTGCGGCGCAAGGCCCAGTTGCTGGCCTACCGCCCCGACCTGAGCCTGCGCAACCTCGAGGGCGACGTAGACGATCGCCTGAGCGCCCTCGGAACCGGCGAGTACGATGCGGTGATTATCGGGGCGGCCAGCCTGCTGCGGCTGGACTTGAGAAACCGCATTGACCAGCTCATAGACCCCGAAATTGTGCTCCCGGCACCAGGCCAAGGTACATTGGGGCTCGAGGTGCGCCAAGGCGACGACTGGGCCGAGGAGCTGGCCTATAGCCTCAACCACCGGGCCTCTTTTGCGCGGACGGCTGCCGAGCGGGCCTTCTTGAGGGCTTTGGAAGCAGGCGATGAGTGTGCCGCTGCCGCATTGGCTACGCTGGAAGGCGACGATACCCTGGTCTTGCAAGGCGTGGTCTGCTCGCCCGATGGCCGCGAACTGATTCGCGCCGAGATAGAGGGCGACGCCGAGGAGGCTGCCGAACTGGGCAGCGATCTAGCCCAGGATTTGCTGGCCGAGGGTGGAAGGGAGTTGCTGAGAGCTGTTCAAGCTAGGTAAGCAGTCAAAGGCAGTGGCATCATTCCCCCACTACCCCACTTTCAGACTGCAATTCTGCGGTAGACTGAAAATCGAAGGCAATATGTCCGGATTGTGGCCTTTGTCCCTTCCGGCTGGCTATAATTAAGGACAACGATGGGAATGAAACGTTTGACCAAGCAGCGCAAGGCCGTACTCGAGGTGGTTCGCCATGCCAGGGGCCACCACCCCGACGCGGCTTGGGTTTACAGCGAAGTTCGTAAAGCGGTGCCCAGCATCAGCCTGGGCACGGTGTACCGCACCCTGGATGCCCTGACCGAGGAGGGCTATCTGGTTCCCCTCTCCCGCCCTGGTGAAGCCCTGCGCTACGAGGCCAACCTGGACGGGCATCTGCACATGGTCTGCCGCAATTGCAACGAGTTCTTCGACATCGTGCATCCCCTGCCCGACCTTTTGAGTGGGGTCAAGGCCAAATACCCCGAGTTCGACATTGACAACGTGCAGGTCGAATATCAGGGCGTTTGCCCAAAGTGCAGAGATAGGCTCGAGCGTGTCAAATAAACCACATTTCTGGCTTTGAAAGCTGACCCTGTGCCACTTTGCAGCCTCGATTCTGCGGCAATAACCCTAAAGCCTGCCCATCTTCTAGACAGCGTGCAACTCCCATAACAGCGAAGCTATTCTGGCCCGTACCATCACTGGGTACAGCGTTTCATATCAGATTCGGTTAGTTCGTCACCTAATAGTGGCGAACTAAGTGGTTTGGTAAGTTAAAGATTGATATGCAGTGAAGTTCCCCAAATGAAGCGCTCAAAGCAACTCCCAGATATTAGGGGAGCCAAATCCAACCCGGGAATTAAGTTACCGGAGCACTAATACCGTTTCCGCTTGAATCCTTCACCGCCCTGCGTAGTCAGAGGTGAAGGATTCAAGCCGACCGAAGGGAGTAGAAAAGCATTTCGGCAGTATCGTTTAGACTTTCAAAAGTGAACGATACTGCCGGAATGCGTATAAGAGACTGTCTTAATATCTTCCCTCCCAACTAGAGGATTTTAAGACAGTCTCTCAAACGCCTCGAGTTTAGCTGACCAGTTCGACCAGAGCGAGCTGCGTACCATCTCCCCGGCGGCGCTCGGCCAGTTTGAGTACGCGGGTATAGCCCCCCGGACGATCGGCGTACTTGGGGGCTATTTCTTCAAATAGCTTTTTGACCAGCTTGGGATCGTGCAAGTCCCGCAACACCTGCCGGCGCAGATGGTTACGCTGGGCGTAAGCGGCCAGTTCTTCCGGCGTGGCCATGCGCTCGCCTTCCTGGAGGGGCAGCTCCTTGCCGTTCTTGTCCTTGCGCTTGGTGAAGCGCACATTGTCGGGCACAGTTAGGGTGGGGGCTTTCTTGGCAGTCGTAATCAGGCTGTCCATATAGCCCGCCAGTTCCTTGGCCTTGGGAATGGTGGTAGTGATTTTACCCTCCTCCGAAAGCAGCAGGCTCTTGGCGAGGTTGCGGAACAGGGCCACGCGATGCGAGGAGTTCCGGTTGAGTTTTCTTCCAGCTTTCTGATGACGCATTATTGCTCCTTGCTGAGGGCAGAGGCTAAAGAGCCTTGGGCGAGAGGCAACCAGGGCTCTGCACTCTGCAAGTTCAGTCCTTCATCACAAGCCCGTGCTGGGCGAGGCAGTCCTTGATCTCCTGGAGGCTGCGGTCACCGATGCCCGGCACTTTCTTGAGCTCACGTTCCGAGAGGGCCAGGAGGCTTTCCACACTCTCGATTCCCTCTTCCTTGAGGTTGTGCAGGACGCGGGTGGTCAGACCCAGATCGTCCAGGGTCAACCCCACCCCCTTGGCCACAGGGGCTACGGGGGCTGCGGTAGAGGTGGTAGCGGGGATAGTTGCAGCTACTGGCGTGGGCTTGTGCTCGACCCGCACCACCGGAGACTGGTCGAAGAAGCCCAGTTGCTCGCGCAGGATGGCCACCGATTGTTGCAGCACATCCATGGGCGAAACCGCACCGTTGGTCCAGATACGCAGGGTCAGCTTGTCCAGGTCGGTGCGCTGGCCCAAACGGGTATCTTCCACCTGATAAGCCACACGGCGCACCGGGGAGTAGAGGGCATCCACTGGGATGGAGGAGATACGGTCTTTGATACCGTGTTTTTCCGTCGGCACATAACCGGTTCCTTCATCCACCCGCACCTCCATCACCAGCTTGCCTTTGTCTTCCAGGGTGGCGATGTATTGGTCTGGGTTGACGATTTCGGCATCGGGGGGGCACTCGAGGTCGCGGGCATAGACCACTTTGGGGCCATTCACCCGAAGGGTCAGGGTTTTGGGGCCGAGTCCAGGGTTGGCAAACCGCACCACCAGCTCTTTGAGGTTGAGAATGAGCTGGATGGCATCCTCTTTGACCCCTGGAATGGTGGAAAACTCGTGCAGCACATCTTCGATGTAAACGCTGGTAACGGCAGTACCAGGAATCGAAGAAAGCAAAATTCGGCGCAGGGGATTGCCCAAGGTCACGCCGAAACCCCGCTCGAGGGGCTCGAGCACAAACTCGCCGTAGTTTCCGTCAATGCGGGCGTTGAAAACAGGGGCTTTGGTCTTGGTGGTTTCCAAACTAGAACCTCCTCGGAGGCGCTCATCGCTAATGGCTCTTAGCGGTTTTACTATCGGCCATGGGCTATGGACTATCGCGAATAGAACTCGATCACAAGCTGCTCGTTGACGGGCAAAGACAGCATTTCCCGCTCAGGCACACGCAGGAAGCGCCCGGTCATGGTGTCAGCGTTGAACTCGAGCCAGGGGAAGGTCTTGCGGTTTTTGAAACGCTCGATGTTCTGAACGATGAAATCAATCTTCTTGGCTTTTTCCGAGACCTTGAGTTCATCGCCTTGGCGCAGCCGATAGCCAGGGATGGTGACCCGCTTGCCATTGACCAAAATGTGGCCGTGACGCACGAACTGCCGGGCCTGGCGGCGGGTAGAGGCAATGCCCATGCGGAAAACCACATTATCCAGGCGGCTCTCGAGCAACTGCAAGAACACCGTACCAGTCACGCCTTTCTTGCGGCTGGCCTCTTCGAAGAGGTTGCGAAACTGCGTCTCCGAGACATCGTAGATAAAGCGCAATTTTTGCTTTTCGCGCAGGCGCACCGCAAAGTCGGAGGGACGGCCCCTGCGCTTCTGGCCATGCTGGCCCGGCGCATACGGGCGGCGATCCAGATACTTTTGCACTTTTTCGGTCTCGGCCACGTTCACCCCAAGGTGACGCGCCACTTTTACGATTGGCCCTCTGTAACGACCCATTCTCTTCTCCTTCATCGGTTAAGAAACCAGATGTTCTGACTCCTTTCCCAACCGGGTTCCCAAGGTATGTAGGGTGAAGCAGGGAACCAAAGTTTCACCCCGGCAATAAAGGTTTAGATGGTTTTGCGGAACTTCTTGCGGGGACGGCAGCCGTTGTGCGGCAGGGGGGTATCGTCCACAATCGAGCGCACCTGAAGGCCGCTGGCCTGCAAAGCCCGGATGGCCTGCTCGCGGCCCGCGCCAGTACCCCGAACCACCACTTCCACACTGTTCATGCCAAAACCCTGGGCCTTCTTGGCCGCATCCATGGCCGCCAGTTGCGCCGCATAAGGTGTGCCCTTGCGGCTACCCTTGTAGCCAATCACCCCACCCGACGACCAGGTTACGGGGTGTCCGTTGGTATCGGTGATGGTCACGATGGTGTTGTTGTAGGAGGCATGAATAAATGCCCGCCCTGCCGAGACTTGGCGTTTGACCTTTTTCTTACGACTGGTTGAAGCTTTTTTCTCAGCCATACTCTCCTCGCGTTTGCCCTCAGGACTTTTAGCCCGTCCCGATTGGGAATCCCCACGCAAAATGGGTGTGGAGCGCTCTTAGGAGTCTCAACTGGCGTGTACACGATGCACTATTGCAGCACCTACGTTCCAGCTTTATGGGGTGGTGGGAGGTACAAAAAGGATCTTACCCACGACCCAAGTCCTAACCTCTACTTGCGGGGTGCCTTTTTCTTGCCGGCCACCGTCTTGCGGGGGCCTTTGCGGCTGCGGGCGTTGGTACGGGTACGCTGACCCCGCACAGGCAACCCGCGCCGGTGACGCAGTCCCCGGTAGCAACCGATATCCATCAGGCGTTTGATGTTGCCTGCTACTTCCGCACGCAGTTCGCCCTCGAGTTTGTAGGTGTTCTCCACAAACTCCCGCAGCCTTGCCACTTCGGCCTCGCTAAGGTCTTTGACCCGGGTAGCCGGATTGACGTTGGTGGCTGCCAGTGCTTCTTTCGCTCGAGCCGGGCCCACTCCGTAAACGTAGGTCAGGGCGATATCCACGCGCTTGTTGCGGGGGATTTCCACACCAGAAATACGAGCCATTCATTCACCTCCTTTCTCAGATTCCAATCAGCCTTGACGCTGTTTGTGGGTAGGGTCTTCGCAGATCACATACACGCGACCATGGCGTTTGATGACCTTGCATTTGTCACACATTTTCTTGACGGAAGTACGTACTTTCATGGTTAGCTCCTTCGTGGTGTCTGGAGGTCTTAGGGTCTAGGTCTTTTTTGTGTTTGGCTCTCGGACGGTCGGCTTGTTGGCTTTCGGCGTTTAGCGGCGGTAGACAATTCTCCCCCGGCTCGGATCGTAAGGGGTAATCTCAACCACCACCCGGTCCCCGGGAAGAATGCGGATATAGTTCATGCGCATCTTGCCCGAGATGTAGCAGAGAATCTCAGGGCCATTGTCGAGCTGTACCCGAAACGTAGTGTTGGGCAGGGCCTCGCTAATCACCCCTTCGGCGCGAATTGTGTCTTTTTCCTTGGCCAAGCATTTCCTCCTAGAATCCCCAGTCCCGACGCTAACCTCCTACCGGCATGGCTCTCCGGCTCCCCGTCAAGAGGCGAGGGCCAGACTCGGTAATCAGCACCGTGTTTTCGTAGTGGGCCGCCAGGTTGCCTTTGCCAACCGTGGCCGTCCAACCATCCGACAATATTACCATCTTGGCGGGGTATAAGGCAACCATGGGCTCAAACGCCAGGGTCATGCCAGGGCGTAGCTTGGGGCCTTTACCGGGCTCGCCGTAGTTGGGAACCTGGGGGTCTTCGTGGAGCTCGCGCCCCACTCCATGTCCCACCATCTCGCGGATACACCACAGACCGTTCTGCTTTTCTACAAAATCCTGTACCGCAGCAGCCACATCACCAATGCGCTTACCGGGCTGTAGAAGTTCCAATCCCAACCAAAAGGCTTCTTCGGTCACCTGCATCAGCTTCTGGGCTTCGGGCGAAACCCTGCCTACCGCATAAGTGCGGGCCATATCGGTGGTGTACCCATCGTAGGTAAAAAGGAAGTCCACCTTCAAGAGCTCCCCTTCCTGCAAGGGACGCTTGGAGGGGAAACCGTGCACCACCACATCGTCAATGGACATGCAGGTAGCACTGGGATAGGGCACCTGCCCACCGGCCCGGTAGCCAATCTGGGGCGCTTTCCCTCCCACCTTTTGAATGGCCCGCAAGATCATCTGGTCGAGCTCATAAGTGCTCATCCCAGGCCGAATATGGGGCTCCACCTCAGCAAAGATCTGGGTGTGAAGCTGACCGGTTTTGGTCATCTTCTCGATTTCCCAGGGCGATTTGATGTGGATGGCCATAAATGGGTCAAAAATATCGCGTCTCTAGGCTTTGACGCCCAGCGCTTCCTGGATGGCCTGGTACACCTCGTCCACCTTGCCCAGCCCATTGATTTGCTTGAGGCTACCGGTCTTTTGATAGTAGTCCACCAACGGCTGGGTTTTCTGGCGGTACTCGGCCATACGGGCCCGGATGGTTTCCTCGTTGTCGTCCGAGCGGCCTTCTTCCAGAGCCCGACCCAACAAGCGCCGCACCAGTTCATCCTCGGGGGCCGTAACCAACAAAACCCCCAGCAGGCGAATCTTGCGCTCCCGCAAAAGTTTGTCCAGGGCTTCAGCCTGAGCCAGGGTACGGGGAAACCCGTCAAAAATGACCCTGGGGTCTGGCATGGACGATAGTTCTTCCCCGATCAACCCCAAAATAAGCTCGTCGGGTACCAGCTTCCCAGCATCCATAATGGGCTTTGCCAGCCGGCCCAGCTCGGTACCCCGGGCCACGTGGCTGCGCAAAATGTCGCCAGTTGAAAGCTGTTTGAATCCCATCTCTGAAGCCAGGCGCTTGGCCTGGGTACCCTTGCCCGCACCGGGGGGGCCTAAGAAAATGACCGCCTCTGCCATATCTCAAGTCTCCTTAGCGGGTACGGCCCCGCAAGCGGCCCTTGGACAAAAAGCCCTCGTAGTTGCGCATCTGCAACTGGGCCTCAATTTGCCGCAAGGTGTCAAGCGCCACCCCTACCACAATCAACAAGCTGATGCCCGAGAAGTGGAAGGCCAGGGTAGTCACGCCGGTCACGTTTTGCATGATGGTGGGCAGAGCGGCCACAATGCCCAAGAAGATAGCCCCCCATAAGGTCAGGCGCGAGACAATGTGCTCCAAGAACTTCACCGTAGGGTCACCGGGGCGAATGCCCGGAATGAATCCGCCATATTCTCGCAGGTTTTCTGAGATTCGCCGTGGGTCGAACTGCACGGCTGTGTAGACATAGGTGAAACCCACAATCAGGAGCACCTCGATCAGAAGACCGGGGAAACGGGTAGGGGTGAAAAAGTTGGCCACCGCCTGGGCTACCGCCGACTCGGGAAAGACCCCCGTGATAAACAGCGGAAGCTGGAGCAGCGCTGCTGCGAAGATGATGGGAATCACCCCGGCAGCATTGAGCTTGATGGGGATATAGGTAGCCTGCCCGCCAAACATCTTACGGCCTACCTGCTTGCGGGCATATTGCACCGGAATCCGGCGCTCGGCTTGTTGGACCGCAGCCATGGCCGCAAAGGCCAGCACGATAAAAGCCAGGAAGATCAGGAGGGCAATCAGGTTGACCTCGCCGGTGCGCACCAGGCCAAAAGTGCGGCCCAGTTGCGGCAACCAGGCCGCCACAATGCCGGCGAAAATGACCATGCTGGTGCCGTTGCCGATGCCATACTCGGTAATGCGCTCGGCCATCCAGAGCAGCAAGGCAATACCGGCCACCTGGGTAATCACCACCACAAAGTAGAAGAAAAAGCCGGGCTCCCAGCCGGGCAGCAGGAAAGCCCCGTTGTTGGAACCCAGGAAAGCGGTGGCCAAGAACAAGCCCTGCACCGCCCCCAGAGCAATACCGGCTATGCGGGTGTACTGGGTGATGATGCGACGGCCTTCCTCGCCCTCTTTTTGTAGCTTTTCCAGGGCCGGGATGACCGTTACCAAAAGCTGCATGATGATGGCGGCGGTGATGTAGGGCATGATACCCAGGGCAAAAATGGAGAACTGCTCGAAGTTACCACCAGAAAAGAGGTTCACCAGCCCCAGGGCACTGCCCGCCTGGGTTCCCAGAAACTCGCGGATTTTGCTGATATCCACCCCGGGGGTGGGGATGAAGGTACCCAACCGATACAGCGCCAGCACCAAGAGCGTAAACAGGATGCGCTTACGCAACTCGGGGATGATCAGCGCGGAGCGGAAGGCCGCGAGCATCTTAGGCCCCCTCGATCACAATAGCTTCGCCGCCCGCAGCCTTGAGTTTCTCGACCGCAGCCTGCGAGAACTTGTGGGCATGCACCTTGACGCCCTTGGCGTCACCCTGGGCCAGCACCTTTACGGGATAGCCGGGGCGCACCAGTCCCGCCTGGGCCAGGGCTGCGGGGTTTACCTCACCTCCGGCGAAGTGCTTGGCTATGGCGCCCAGATTAACTACCTGGTATTCCACTCGTCTGAGTTCACCGTGGGAGTCACCCTTCATGCCGCGCTTAGGCAGGCGCATCAACAGGGTGGAGCGACCCCCCTCGAAGCGGGCCGGGTTTTTGAGGCCACCCGAACGGGATTTTTGGCCCTTATGACCGCGCCCTGCCGTTTTACCCTTGCCCGAGCCAGGGCCACGGCCCACGCGCTTGGGGCGCTTATTGGCCCCCTGATTGGGACGAATATCGGTGAGTTTCATTCCACCACCTCCACCAGGTGGGAAACCTTGCGAATCTGGCCGCGCATGGCGGGGTTGTCCTGCACCTCACGCACGCGGTTCATTTTGGTTAAGCCCAGTACCTTGAGGGCGGCTTTCTGGTCTTTGGGATAGCCGATTGGGCTCTTGACCAGCCGAACTTTGACGGTAGCCATCAGGCCACCTCCTCGGCTTTGGTGGGTGTCTTGCGCAGGCGCTTGACATCGTCCCAGGTCTGCAGTTGGCGCAGGGCCTCCATGGTGGCATAGGCAATGTTGACCGAGTTGCGCGAGCCCAGTTCCTTGGTCAGGATGTCGGTAATGCCGGCGAGCTCGAGGATGGCACGGGGCACCTGTCCGGCAATTACCCCAGTACCGGGGGCAGCAGGGCGCAGCAGGATGGTGGAAGAACCCCAGGTCACGCTGATCTCGTGGGGAATGGTGCCGTTTTGCAGGGGCACCTCTACCATCTCACGCTTGGCATAGTTGTTGGCTTTTTGCACTGCCATCGGTACTTCTTTGGCTTTGCCCAGGCCCAGGCCCACCCGGCCTTGCCGGTCTCCTACGGCTACCAAAGCTCCGAAGCGGAAGCGACGACCCCCCTGGTAGGTCTTGGAGGTGCGGCGCACAAAGATCATCTTTTCTTCAAAATCGGTTTCAGGCATATAAAACCTCGCAGAAAGCCCACCACTGAAAGCTAAAAGCGGAGCCTTTTCGGGCCTTGGGCTTTAGGCTTTCAGCCTTCGGCTTAGAACTCCAATCCCCCTTCACGTGCACCATCAGCTAGGGCCTTCACGCGCCCGTGGTACTTGAACGAGCCCCGGTCAAAAACCACTTGGGCAATGCCTTTGGCCTTGGCCGCCTCGGCAATGGCCTGGCCGACCTTTTTGGCCACTTCGGTCTTATTACCCGAGAGTTTGAGGGATTTGCTCGAGACCGCTGCCAGGGTCTCCCCTTTCGCGTCGTCAATGATTTGTGCGTAGATATGCTGCAAGCTCCGGTGGACGCTGAGCCGCAACCGTCCTGAGGATTTGACGGCGTTGCGAACCCGGAACTTGCGGCGATCTTCAGTGGACAAACGAGCCACAGATTCTCCTTCCTTCTATCACCCGCTCCCCCTTTGCACAACGGGGCAGGATGCGTCTATTTGCCCGCAGTCTTGCCGGGCTTGGTCTTGATCACTTCATCAGCGTAACGAATGCCCTTAGCATGGTAAGCATCGGGAGGACGCACGGCCCGTACGTTGGCTGCAACCTGTCCCACTAGTTGCTTATCAATTCCCACAATACGGATTTTGGTGGGTTCGGGCACTTCAAAGGTGATACCTGCAGGCGGTGTAACGATATCTTTGTGGCTGTGCCCTACAGTGAGCTCGAGGTTCTTGCCTTGCATGCTTGCGCGATAGCCCGTACCGCTGATCAGCATTTCTTTCATATAGCCCGCCGAAACGCCCTGAATCGCATTGGCAATGAGGGTACGGGTCAGGCCATGGAGGCTCTTGTGGGTACGGCTATCCGAGGGGCGGCTCACCGTGATGGCCCCGTTCTCGTTCTTCACGGTAAGGTCGGCGTGAATGGGAACGGTCAGTTCGCCCTTAGCACCCTTGACCTTAACCAACCCCGCAGCCACATCCACGGTCACGCCCTTGGGCAAGGCGATAGCTTGCTTTCCAATGCGGCTCATTACCACACCTCGCAAATCACTTCGCCACCCACACCCAGCTTGCGGGCTTCGCGGTCGGGCAACAGACCTTTAGAGGTCGAGACAATGGCCACCCCTAGACCGCGGCGCACGCTGGGCATGTTCTCGGCAGTCACATAGACCCGGCGACCTGGGCGGCTGACCCGCTGAATGTGCTGGATCACCTGTTCGCGCCGAGGGCCGTATTTGAGGGTCAGGCGGATGAAGGGCTTGCCATTCACTTCAACCTGCTCAATCCCCTTGAGAAAACCTTCCTTGACAAGGATGCTGGCAATCTGCTGCTTGAACTTAGAAGCAGGCACATCCACGCTCTCCTTGTGAACCTGGATTCCGTTGCGAATCCGGGTCAACATATCGGCAATTGGATCACTAAGCATTACAGAATCTCCTTCTTTTCAAGCGTTCTGCCTTGTTTGGAGGTTTGCGGAACCCGGTCTTGGCCAAATCTGCCAACCAGCCAGTTCAGAACATCCGCAGAGAGCGCTCGAGGATTGGCCTTGCGGTATCGGTGAAAACTCACCGACCTACAAAGCAATCTTTACCAACTGGCTTTCTTGACACCCGGCAACTGGCCCTTGTGGGCCATTTCGCGAAACTGAAGACGCGAGATACCAAAGTAGCGCAAAAAAGCCTTGGAACGACCCGTCACCGCACAACGGTTCTTATGGCGGGTGGGGCTGGCATCGCGGGGCAGTTCAGCCAGTGCAGCGTAGTCGCCCGCTGCTTTGAGGGCAGCCCGCTTGGCCGCATACTTGGCGATGGTTTTTTGCTTGCGCTTCATCTTCTCGACTTGGGATTTTTTAGCCATTGATTCACCTCCTTTCAGTCGCTAGTCAAAAGTCTATTGTCCGTAGGGGATTGGGCTATAGACCTCTACTTTCGGAACGGAAACCCGAGCAATTCCAACAGCGCCTTGGCTTCCTCGTCGGTCTTGGCCGTGGTGACCACCGCAATATCCATCCCGCGTACCGTATCCACCATATCGAAGGTGATCTCGGGGAAGATGGCTTGCTCACGCAGGCCCAGGTTGTAGTTACCGCGACCATCGAAGGCACCGGGGTTGACCCCACGGAAATCGCGGATGCGGGGCAGGGCGATGTTGAGCAGTTTTTCCGCAAAAATCCACATCCGGTCACCGCGCAAGGTTACACGCAAACCAATGGGCATTCCCTGACGCAGCTTGAAGTTGGAGATGGACTTCTTGGCACGGGTGATGGCGGGTTGCTGACCCGTAATGATGGCCAGTTCTTTGCCAGCTTTTTCCAAAATCCGGCTGTCTTCCTTGGCCTCTCCCAAACCCTGATTAACCACAATTTTAACCAAGCGAGGCGCAGCCATGATGTTGTTATAGGCAAAGCGCTTCATCAGCTCGGGGCGAATCTCCTCGGCGTAGCGTTTCTTGAGGGCAACTTCTAGAGCCATATCTGAATCTCCCCTTACTTGGTAGTATCCAACACGCCATCGCATTTGGCGCAAACGCGGATGTTGCGCTCTTTGCCGTCATCGCCCTTAATTTTCCGGTGACGGATGCGGGTGGGCTTCTCACAACTTGGGCAGATGGGCATCACCTTGGAGGCATGCAGCGGGGCCTCGCTCTCGATGAAGCCCCCCTGTGGGTTGCGGGGGTTGGGGCGCACCGCACGCTTGATCATGTTCAGCCCCTCGACCACCACCATACCCTCTTTGGGCATGACGGACTTGACCTTGCCGGTCTCACCGCGCAGTCCTTCTTTACCAGAAAGAACCACTACCATGTCCCCTTTTTTGACGTGTACTTTGGACATCATTCCTCCGATTTTGCTTTCGGGCTGGGACCGCCAAATCCTAGACACCAAATGGCAAGTTTACCAGAAATTGCCCTAAAAAGCATCCTTTGCTCGAGGCTTGTTCCGCATTGAGGGCTGGCTGTTGCCTTCTTTTGCTGCAACAAGCTGGGTGCGGGACGGGAGACCTGGGGAGCCTCCGGTGTATCGGAAACAACTTGCCTACGGCAAGAACCCGCAACCCATACTGAGATTCAGAGCACCTCGGGTGCCAGCGAAACGATCTTCATGAAACCGCGCTCGCGCAGTTCACGGGCCACTGGGCCAAACACGCGGGTTCCACGGGGCTCGTTCTGGGGGTTGATGATCACGGCAGCATTGGTATCGAAGCGGATGGAAGAACCATCCTGGCGGCGGATTTCCTTAGCAGTGCGCACCACCACGGCTTTGACCACATCGCCTTCCTTGACCATGCCACGAGGAATGGCTTCCTTGACCGAGGCCACAATCACATCGCCTACCCCGGCATATTTGCGATAGTGGCCGCCCATCACCCGGATACAGGCAATTTTGCGAGCGCCAGTATTGTCGGCGACTTCCAGCACAGTTTCTTGCTGAATCATGCTAGGCCCTCCTGGTTATTCGAAGCGCCGAACGGGATCACGCTTTACCACGCTCCTTGCGCAATTGGTAGCGCTCGACCAAGTCCATACGGCCTTCCTCGAGGCGCCCCACCACCACAAACTTCTTGTTCTTCGACATGGGGGTTGCCTCCCTTATCTCGACGATGTCACCCAGCTTGTACTGGTCGTTTTCATCATGAGCAAGGTATTTTTTGGATTGTTTGATGACCTTGCCGTAGAGCGGGTGCTGCATCTGGCGCTCGACCAAAACCGTGACGGTCTTCTGCGCCTTATCGCTTACCACCACGCCGGTTAGAACTTTTTTGGGCATCACCGACTCCTTTCTTGGACCTTCTTGGCGCGGGGCTTTTTCGCGGCTGGAGCTTCGGCCTCACTCACCACCGTGATCCCTTTGGCCTTCTCGCCCAGCACGGTCATCATGCGGGCAATCTCGCGCTTGGCCTCGGCTACCCGATGGTTTTTGTCCAGTTGCCCGATACTGGACTGAAAGCGCAACTCCATTAGCTCTTTTTTGGTGTCCTGGATTCGCTTTTGCAGCTCCGACACCGGCAGTTTGCGCAGCTCACTGGGCTTCGTCATAGGCATCGCGTCTCACCACCTTGGTTTGCATGGGCAGCTTGTGTCCTGCCAGACGAAGGGCTTCGCGGGCTTGTTCTTCGGTTACACCGGATACTTCAAACATCACCCGGCCTGGCTTCACCACAGCAACATACCCCTCTACATTCCCCTTTCCCTTACCCATCCGGACTTCCAGGGGCTTCTTGGTAAAGGGTTTGTCTGGGAAGATCCGAATAAAAATCTTCCCTCCACGGCGGAAGTGGCGTACCATTGCCACACGCGCCGCTTCGATTTGCTGGCTGGTCACCCAGGTGGGTTCCATGGCCACCAGGCCCCATTCGCCAAAGGCCACATAGTCGCCACCCTTGGCCGTGCCGCGCATCCGGCCCCGGTGGGCCTTGCGGTATTTCATGCGTTTGGGCATCAACATGCTTTACTCCCCTTCCTTGGTGCCGGCCCCCGCTTTGCGCACCGCCGAGCGACGGCGCGGCTTGCTATCCTCGCGGTCGCGCTTGGGCGCTGCGGGACGAGCGGCAGGCGTTGCACCGGGCACAATCTTCTTGCCGCCAATTACCTCGCCCATGAACACATAGGCTTTGACGCCCAGCGAGCCGTAGGTGGTCTCGGCCCTGGCAGTTCCATAATCTATGTTGGCCCGCAGGGTATGCAGGGGCACCCGGCCTTCGGCAGCCCACTCCACGCGGGCCTGTTCGGCCCCACCGATCCGACCCGAGACCACAATTTTGGCCCCCTGCGCACCGGATTCACGCACCCGCTGGACGGCTTGTTTAATGCTGCGGCGTACGGCGAAACGGCGTTCGATCTGTTCGGCTACACGCTGGGCCACCAGGGGCGCCGACAGGTTGGGGTTGCCGACTTCCTGGACGTTTAGGGCTACGGTCTTACCAGGGAACTTGTTTTGTAAGGTCTCGCGCAGGCGCTTGATGGTTTCACCACCACGCCCAATCACCACCCCGGGCTTGGCTGCATAAACGGTAATGGCAATGTTGTCGGCGGCCCGCTCGACATCTATACGGGCCAGACCTGCCGGGCGCAGTTCTTTCTCGATGGTGCGGCGAATCAGGCGGTCATCTTGAATAATCTTGGCATAAGACTTCTTGCCTGCGTACCAGCGCGATTCAAACTCGCGGGTGATACCCAAGCGCAAGCCTACGGGATTGATCTTGTTACCCATTTTTCTCCCCCACGACAATGGTAATGTGGCTGGTACGCTTCTTGATCATGTTGGCGCTTCCACGGGCGCGAGGCAGCATCCGCTTGATGGCAGGGCCTTCATCCACAAAGGCTGCCTTGACGAAGATCTGATCTTCGATCATGTTCTTGCGGTCATCGTTCATGCCATTGGCAGCGGCGGACTCGAGCACCTTGGCCACAATCTCTGAAGCGCGGTGCGGGGTGTACTTGAGGATGGCCCGGGCTTCCTCGAGTTTCTTTCCGCGAATCAGGTCTACGACCAAGCGCACCTTCTGCGGCGACATGCGAACGTGGCGGGCGGTGGCCAGGGCATAGGTGTGGGCGGTCTCAGCCTTGAGGGCCTCGCTTCGCTGACGCAGCGACATCTTGGCATAGCGCTGCAAACCCGCCGAGCCGGGATGGTGAACATCACGGAGGTCATTGCGAATGTCCTTGCGGTCACTCTTCTTGAGACGTTTGGCTTCCATGCTTCACCCCCTTATTTCTTGGCTGCGGTCTTGGCCTCGCGGCTGTGACCCTTGTAGGTGCGGGTGGGCGAGAACTCGCCCAGCTTGTGCCCCACCATCTGTTCGGTCACATAGACCGGTACGTGTTGCTTACCGTTGTAGACCGCCAGGGTATGGCCGATCATCTCGGGCACGATGGTGCTCCGACGGCTCCAGGTCTTGATCACCCGCTTTTCGCCTTTGGCGTTCATCGCCTCGACTTTTTCCAGCAGGTGGCCTTCCACGAAAATTCCTTTTTTCAAGCTGCGTGGCATAGTTTCCTCACCTGTGCCGCCGCGCGCGGCGGCACGAAAAAGTTCTTACTTTCGACGAGACACGATGAGCGCGCTCGAGGGCTTCTTCTTCTTGCGGGTCTTGAGACCTTTGGCCTGCTGGCCCCAGGGCGAGACCGGCGGACGGCCCCGCGGCGCCCGGCCTTCCCCACCGCCGTGCGGGTGGTCTACTGGGTTCATGACCGTTCCACGCACGTGGCCCTTGCGACCCTTGTGGCGGTTACGACCCGCCTTGCCGATTACGATATTTTTGTGATCGCTGTTGGAAACCACCCCGATGGTGGCAAAGCACTCCCCGTGCACCTTGCGTAACTCGCCCGAGGGCAGCCGCAAGATCACATAATCGCCTTCGCGGCCTTGCACCTGTACGCTGGTGCCCGCACTGCGGGCCATTTTGGCTCCCTTGCCTGGCTCGAGTTCAACGGCATGAATTACCGTACCGACCGGGATGAAGCGCAAAGGAAGCGCATTACCCACAGCGATTGCGGCTTCGGGGCCACTGCTGACGGTACTGTCTACGCTCAGGGTGTCGGGCGCCAGAATGTAGCGCTTCTCGCCATCGCGGTAGAACAAAAGTGCGATGCGGGCGGTACGGTTGGGATCGTACTCGATGGCCGCAACCCGTGCAGGAATTCCGACCTTGTCGCGGCGGCGGAAGTCAATAATGCGGTAGAGCTGCTTGTGCCCACCAGAAATGAACCGGCTGGTGGTGCGGCCCTGGTTGTTGCGCCCCCCGGTTTTTTTCATCGGGGCAGTGAGGCTCTTCTCCGGCCGCTTCTTGGTCAGATCGGAGAAGTCCGCCACCGTCATGGTGCGGCGTGATGGGGTATAGGGTCTAAACTTCTTTACAGCCATTTTCTCTTTCCTCTCACCTGATACGGACTAACCGAGTCGTCCTGATTCCAAGTGGATTTTTTGCCCCTTCATCCGCCCCTGTTCGTGAGATAGACAGGCTTGGCTCGGTCTCGAGGCGATGGAAGAAAAGTGGAAAGGGTAAAAGGGTGAAAGCAAAAAGGCAACTGCAACCATCACGCTGACTCGCTCTAGCTTCTACCCTCTTATCCCTTTACCTCCCTTCCTTAGATAAAGCCCGCTGTCTGTGCAAAGCTGCGCTAGATCAGTCCTTCCAGGGCTTCGATCTTCTGTCCGGCGGCCACCGTCACGATGGCCTTCTTACGGTCGGAACGCTTACCGGCAAAGCGGCCCAGGCGCTTGTCTTTGCCCAAGGTGTTCTGGGTGTTGACCCGCACTACCTTGACCTTGAAGGCAGCCTCCACCGCATTGGCAATCTCGGTCTTGTTGGCCTCAGGGTGCACCCAGAAAGTATAGATACCTTCGGAGAAGCGACCATAGGCTTTTTCCGACAAGACGGGTTGAAGAATTACGTCGTGGGGAGTTTTCATTAGGCCTTACCCCCTTCGCCCTGAGCCGATGCGCTCACCCGAGTCTGCACACCTTCCCAAGCAGCCACCTCCATCACCAAGGCTTCTTGGCGCATGATGTCGTATACATTGAGTCCCTCGGGCGCCAGCACCCGTACCTTGGGCAGGTTGCGGGCGGCACGGGCTACCTTCTCGTCACTGGTGACCAGCAAGATGGAATGGCCTTCGAGGTTGTTGGCTTTGAGCCAGGCCACGAACTCCTTGGTTTTACCGTTCACGCCCTTGAAGTCTTCGACCAAGAAGAGCTTGCCTTCCTTGGCGCGGTCGGCCAGGGCCATCAAAAGACCCAGCTTGCGAACTTTTTTGGGCAAGGTATAGCTGTAGTCGCGGGGTTGTGGGCCAAAGACCGTACCCCCCCCCACAAAAATGGGGGCCGCATAGTCACCGTGGCGCGCGCGCCCAGTGTGCTTTTGCCCATACATCTTTTTGGTGGTGAAGTTCACCATGCCACGGGTCTTGGTAGCAGCTGTGCCCCGGCGGCGCGAGGCCAGTTGCCAACGCACTACTTCGTAGAGCACGTGGCCATTAACCGCTTCGGGAAGATGGGCCTCCACGGTCTTTTTGCTTCCGAGCACCGGAAGGTTATACATTACTTACCTCCCTTTCCGGCCTTGACGGCGGGTACTTTACTGGTCTGGCGCACCACTACCAAGCTGCCGTTGGCCCCTGGTACCGAGCCCTTGACCAAGATCAGGTTTTCCCCCTCGAGCACGTCCACGACCTCGAGGCCCTGGATGGTCACTTTTTCGTTGCCCCAACGCCCGGCCATCTTCTTACCCTTAAAGACTCGGCCCGGCGTCTTGCGGTTACCAATCGAGCCCCCGTGGCGGTGAATCTTGTGAGCACCATGCGAGTCGTTGCCGCCGGCAAAGTTCCATTTCTTCATCACACCGGTAAAGCCGTGGCCTTTGGAGGTGCCCGTCACATCCACCACTTCCCCCGCATTGAAAATACTTACCGTCACGGTATCGCCGTCGGGGTTGAAGCCCCGCAGTTCCCTGAGGAATTTCACAGGTTCAACCCCAGCCCTGGCGAAATGGCCCTTGGCAGGCTTGTTGATCCGTTGGGCCTTCTGGCTTTGGAAGCCAAGTTGCACCGCTTCGTAGCCATCCTTATCGGCGGTTTTGCGCTGTACTACCGGACAGGGGCCCGCCAAAATCACCGTCACGGGAACGGCCTTATCGCCCTTCCAGACCTGGGTCATACCCACTTTGGTTCCAAGGATGCCCTTCATTAGCGGCCTCCTACCATCTTCAGTTCGATCTCTACCCCGGTGGGCAGGTCGAGGTTGCGCAACCCTTCAATGGTTTTGGGGGTGGGGTCGGTGATATCCACCAGGCGGTTGTGGGTACGCAGCTCAAAGTGCTCACGGCTGTCCTTGTGCTTGAAGGGACCCCGCAGCACGGTGAAGCGACGGATGCGGGTCGGCAGCGGCACCGGGCCAGCTACCTGGGCCCCGCTGCGGCGGGCGGTTTCCACAATCTTGGCTGCCGAAGCGTCCAAGCTTTTGTGGTCAAAGCCCCGAAGTTTGATACGAATCTTTGGCATTCAGGGCCTCCCTTACTCGATAATCTTTGCCACCACACCGGCACCCACGGTGCGACCGCCCTCACGGATGGCGAAACGCAGCCCTTCCTCCATGGCGATGGGCTTGATGAGTTCAACGTTGAAGGTAATGTTGTCCCCC
>NZ_JBBINI010000005.1:0-143362 GCF_037443965.1 Meiothermus sp. | reverse complement strand
CACCGAGATCTTCACACCCAAGATTGTCTCGGCAGGGGCCGAGGGGGGCAGCAACCTGTTTGGCATTGATTATTTTGAACACCGGGCTTACCTGGCCCAGTCGCCCCAGCTTTACAAGCAGATTATGGTGGGGATTTTCGAGCGGGTCTACGAGGTTGCGCCAGTGTTTCGGGCTGAGCAGCACGCCACCAGCCGCCACCTCAACGAGTATTTGTCGCTGGATGTGGAGATGGGGTTCATCGAGTCGGAGCAGGATGTGATGGATCTCGAGGAGGAGCTCATCCGGGCCATGCTGGACGAGGCCCGCCACACCGCTGCACCCGAGTGTGAGCTGCTGGGGGTGGAGTGGCCCAACCTATCCGAGATGCCCCGCCTCGAGCACCCCGAGGCCCGCCGCATCCTGCGTGAAGAGCTGGGCATGCCGGTGGGGGCCGACTTCAACGAGGAAGCCGAGCGGGCCCTGGGGGCCTGGGCTAAGGAGAAGTGGGGCGTGGACTTCCTGTTTATCTCCAACTACCCCGAAGCCGCCCGGCCCTTTTACGCCTACCCCGAGGGCGATGGCGCTACGCGGGGTTTCGACCTCTTGTTCAGGGGCCTCGAGATTACCTCGGGCGGCCAGCGTATCCACCAGTACGAGGTGTTGGTGGAGCAGCTCAAGAAAAAGGGGAACGACCCCGCCCACTTTGCGGGCTACCTCGAGGTCTTCAAGTACGGGATGCCCCCCCACGGCGGCTTTGCCATCGGGGCCGAGCGCCTCACCCAGAAGCTGGTGGGTCTGCCGAACGTGCGCTATGCCCGGGCCTTCCCGCGCGACCGCCACCGCCTGACGCCGTAGCTCTACTTTTTTAGCTTGAGCACGCCTTTGGTGATCTCCTGCTCGATGCCGAGCTCGAGGCGCATTTTCTCCAGGCGTTCCAGGAGGCCCTCGGGGGAAACCCCCAGGCGCTTAGCCATAGCAACAATCTTCTGTTCGTCGTACAGGGTGCCGAGCGTAACGGCCATGGCCTCGCGGTATTTGGGGCCCAGCATCACCTCGATGGTCTTGATGCGGAGCTGGATTTCGAACCACTCGAGCTTCTCAACTTCGTTCTGCATAGCTTTCCTTTCTTCTGCTGACCCGGAGGCCAGAACGAACCCCATCATCCTATCAGCCCCCTGGCCCTGGTGCGCCTGGCGTGCTTTCTGTTAGTAACCGAATGAGGGTAGAATGTTCGGGTGGACCAACCCAGTCTATTTAGCAGCGAAAGCCCGTCCGTCGAGCTGCCCAGGCCCGATCGCATCTGGCTGGTGGATGGGCATCACCTGGCTTACCGCAGTTACTTTGCCTTTGAAAAGCTGGCGACCTCGAGGGGCGAGCCCACCCAGGCCATTTTTGGCTTTCTGCGCACCTTGCTCAAACTCCTCAAAGAAGACGGCGACTGCGTGATTGTGGTCTTCGACCCCCCGACCAAAACCTTCCGGCACGACGCCTTCGAGGAGTACAAAGCCGGACGGGCCCCCACCCCCGATGACTTCCACCCACAGTTGGAAAAAATCAAGGAGCTTGTTGATCTGATGGGGCTTCGGCGGCTCGAGGTGCCGGGCTACGAGGCCGACGATGTGATCGGTACATTGGCTAAAAAGGGAGAGCGCGAGGGCTATCCGGTGCGCATTCTGACCGGCGACCGCGACAGCTTCCAGTTGCTCTCCGAAGCCGTGCAGGTGATGCTGCCGGACGGGCGGCTAATGCACCCCCAGGCGGTACAGGAGAAGTATGGCGTCTCGGTAGCGCAGTGGGTGGATTATCGCTCGCTGGTGGGCGATTCTTCCGACAACCTGCCGGGGGCCAAGGGCATTGGCGAGAAAACCGCTGCCAAGCTCTTGCAGGAGTGGGGCTCGCTGGAAGGTCTGTATGCGAACTTAGAAGCCCTGTCCCCCAAAATTCGCGCCAGCCTCGAGGAGAGCCGGGACAACATCCAACTCTCCCACGCGCTCTCGCAGATCCACACCGACCTTCCCCTCGAGCTCGACTTCCGCGACTGCCACCGCCGCGAACCCGACCGCATGGCCCTGCGCGAAGCCCTGGAAAGGCTCGAGTTCGGCTCCATTCTGCGCGAGCTAAACCTGCTGGCTGCCCCTCCCGTGGCCGAAGAAACCCCCTGGCCGCCGCCGCCCGATGCCTTTCTGGGCTACACCCTCGACCGCGCCCAGCCCATGTGGGCCCACTGGGTGGGCCTGGCCGCCTTTGCCGAGGGCAAGGTGTACCGGGGCCAGCCCAGCCTGCGGGAGCTCAAAAAGTTCCCCGAGATTCGCAGCATGGTGGCCAAAGACCTCTCGGTGCTGGCGCTCAAGGAAGGCATCTGGGTGCCCCCCGGCGACGACCCCATGCTGCTGGCTTACCTCTACGACCCCTCCAACTCCGACCCTGCCAGCACCGTGCGGCGCTACGGGGCGGGGGACTGGAGCCCCGACCCTGCCGAACGTGCCCAGGCGGCCCATACCCTATGGCAGACCCTGCAAGGCCGAATCGGCGAGAACCCCCGGATTGACTGGCTTTACCACCAGATCGAAAAACCCCTTTCGGCGGTTTTAGCCCGGATGGAGGCCCGGGGCATCTCCCTCGATACGGAGTATCTGTTGCAGCTTTCGGAAGAACTCGCCAAGGAAATTTCCTACCTCGAGGCCGAGATTCACCGGCTGGCCGGGCGTCCTTTTAATGTGAACTCGAGGGATCAGCTCGAGGTCGTGCTCTACGACGAACTCAAACTGAGCGCCTCGGGTCGCAAGACCCAGACCGGCAAACGCTCCACCGCCGCCAGCGCGCTCGAGGAGCTTTCAGGCCAGCACCCCATCATTGACCGTATCCTGACCTACCGCGAGCTGACCAAGCTCAAAAGCACCTACCTCGACCCGCTCCCCAAGCTAATTCACCCCAAAACCGGCCGCCTGCACACCCGCTTCAATCAGACCGGCACCGCCACCGGACGGCTTTCCTCGGTGGACCCCAACCTGCAAAACATCCCCGTTCGCACCGAGATTGGCCGCCGCATCCGCAAGGCCTTCCGGGCCGCACCGGGCATGAGACTGATTGCCGCCGACTACTCGCAGATCGAGCTGCGGGTGCTGGCCCACATGTCCGGCGACGAAAACCTAATCCAGGTCTTCCGCGAAGGCCGGGACATCCACACCCAGACCGCCGCCTGGATGTTCGGGTTGGAGCCGGACAAAGTGGGGGCCGAACAGCGCCGGGCTGCGAAAACCATTAATTTTGGTGTGCTCTACGGCATGTCGGCCCACCGCCTATCGAATGAGCTAACCATCCCCTATGCCGAGGCCGAGAACTTCATCGAGCGCTACTTCGCCTCCTACCCCAAGGTGCGGGCCTGGATTGAGCGGGTGCTGGCCGATGCCCGGCAGACCGGCTACGTAGAAACCATGTTTGGCCGCCGCCGCTTCGTGGCCGACCTGGACTCGCGCATCCGCAGCGTGCGCGAAGCCGCCGAGCGCATGGCCTTCAATATGCCGGTGCAGGGCACCGCCGCCGACCTGATCAAGCTGGCCATGGTCAAGCTCCAGCCCGAGCTCGAGCCCCTGGAAGCCCACCTGGTGCTGCAAGTACACGATGAGCTTCTGGTCGAGGCCCCTGCCGATAGAGCCGAGGCGGTGGCCGGGGTGGTGCGTGAGGTGATGCAGCAGGCCTGGGCTCTGGAGGTGCCCCTCGAGGTCGGCACCGGCATCGGCGAGAACTGGCTCGAGGCCAAGTAGAGGTGCTGCGGCAAGGTTTCTTTATCTGCGATAGTATGAATGCCGGCTATGGTCGAACGGCTAACCGAACAGTTCCTCGAGGATGAGGCCCTCACCGACGGGCTCTCCGATGAAGACGCCAGCGAGCTCGTGGGCTGGCTCGTTGGCATCGTGGAGGACCTCGAGGCCGAGTCCAACGGGATGCCCGAGCGGTATGTGAGCCAGCTCAAGCGGCTTGGGCATGAGCTGGCCCGCATTGCCCGCCAGTACGCCGTTCCCATCGAAGAATTGATTGATTTAATCGAAACCGCCTGGGAAGAACCCGGCGAAGGGCAGTCTCCCAAACCCATGCAGGCCTGATTTGGGCAGCCCGCGTAGCGGCGGGCAATACCGCCCCTTGAAAGCCAGACGCTTGCTTCGGCAAGCTCGGCAACCGTCCTTCGACTGGCTTGGCAACCACGGGTACAAACCACGGCGGCCAAACATTAAGATTCCTTAATGTTTGTTGGTGCAAATGTAACGCGCCTGTAACGGTGCAGGGTTTACTCTACAGGCATGAGCAGAGAACTTGTATTGGCAACTGAATTCGGCCACACCCGGCCTTTCCGGGTTCGGCCCCACCCCATGAGCAGCGTGCGCACCTCGCTGAGGAACTGGCTACTGCCCGCGCCCAGCGAGTTTAGCGGCCAGGTCGCCTCGCGCACCCAGGCCCGCCTGCGCTCGAGGCATCTCGCATAGCAGCTTTACCCCCCTGGCAACTGCCCCGTGCCTCCCGGTGGCAGTTGATTTTTTTGCTTCCTGTGGCAGAGCCCACCCTGTGCTCTTCACTGCTGCTGGCCGTTGGAGCCAGTAAAGTCGGCACCAATGCGCACGGTCAGATCGGCATACAAGACCGATTCGCCCGAGACCCTCGAGGACAGCCCAATGGCCTCTCCCAACACCTGCGCCAGCTCCCCTGCCCCGTTGGAAATGACCTCACTGCGCGGGGGGGCACTCTCCACCTCACGCAGCAATACCCGCAAGCCCAGTTCTCGTAGCTTGCGGCGCATCTCAATGGCCGCGGCCTCTTGGGGGGCGGCATACAGCACCACGGCCTGCTGCCCTCTTAAGTCCTCGAGGGTGGCCTGCGCAACCGTGGGGGCGTCACTAAAGTAGCGCTGCACCAGTTTGTTTAGCTCAGCCCGGTTCACCTCCCAACCCTGACCAAACTGACCGGGCATCAGCAGCGAGACCAGTTGGGGCTGCTGGGCCGCGAACCCCATCAGGCTGGCAAGCTGCTCGCGGGTCAGGTCGGTGCGGATGTTCTGCTCCACACTGGCGATGGCCTGGGGTATCCGCAGCAGACCTGCGGGCGTGAGAATTTGCTGCTTAAGGGCATTGAAGAAGGTCTGCTGCCGCTGAATCCGGCCAATGTCCCCCAGGGCATCGTGGCGGAAACGTAGATACCCTTCGGCCTGCGTACCGTTGAGGTGTTGGCAGCCGGCCTCGAGGTTGATCTCCAGTTTGGCGGCGGTGTCCTTGTATTGCATGGGTTTTTCCACGCATACCGTGATACCACCCAGGGCATCCACCCCGTTCCGGATGGCCTCTACACTGACCGCCACATAACCATCTATCCCGACCCCCGTCAAATCGCGCACCACCTGCTTGGCCAGCTCGGGGCCGCCAAACTTGTTGGCGTGGTTGATGATGTACCAGCCATAGCCGGGAATCCGTACGTAGACGTCCCTTGGTATTGAAAGGACATTGACCTGCTTGGTCACAGGATCGAACCGAACCAGCAAATTCACATCCGAGAGACCCCGAAAGTCCTCCGGGGCGCGCTGGTGGTAGTACTTGTACTCGGGCGCCACCCCAAGCACCAAAACGGTCAGAGGCTTTTCCAGATTGCGTGGCAGCGAGCCATAGCGCAGCAGGGGTTGGAGCAACGGATAGGCCCACCAGGCCGCTCCTATTAGTAAAGCCAGGATCAACAGGGGAACGACACGCCGCATACCCTGCTAGTCTAGCCTACCAATGGTGAGAAAAGCGGGTTCGAACCGGGCCCCGCCTTCAATCCAGGGTGAAGCGCGGTTCAGACTCGTGAAGGCGCACCCGGCGGATAATGCGCTGGTCGTGCTCGCCATCGTGGGTGCTGGCAATTACTGTCACGTAGTCGCGGATGGGGCTGCGCAGCACCTTTTTGGTCAGCACCTCTTCTACCTGGAAAATCCCCGCGGAGTTGTTCATAATCACCCGAATCTCCACCGGGACTTGTTCCCCCTTGAGAATCTGTACCTCGTCCACGGCCAGCGCACTGATGGAGTGGATATCCACCGAGCCCAGGGCAAAGGCCTTGCGCCCCCGGCCTTTGGTGATGTCGGTTCCGTCGGCCACCGCGGTGATGCCCGCCTCGATGGTCAGGGGCTCGGGCTCGAGGTCGTGGCCGTTGATGGAATGCAGCATGAAAGCCCGTAACTCGATGCGCTGTTCGGGGTCGCGGTAGAGCTTCTCGAGAATTCGATCCAGGATGGGAATGGCCAGTACAACGCTAAAAGATTCGTGGCGCACGCGGTGTACCTGGTTGCCGATGTCGTGGAGCATGGTCGAGAGCAGCACGACCAGGAAGGTGTCGTCCAGGTCGCCCACCCCGCTTTCCATCACATCGGGCTTGACGCCGTGGTCGGTAAGGAGTTGGAGGATGGCCACACTGGCCGCACCGGTCAGCAGCGCGTGTACGCGCCCGTGGTCGTTGTAGCCCAGTTTGCGCACGGTGATGTAGTTGGCCATGTCCCAGTGGCCCCTGGCCTCCGAATCGGAGGTGAGCATCTCGTAGGCGGCCAGCGCCCTGGGATAGCGTTGCAAACCCTCCCGTATCGCCAGGTCGGCCTCGACATACAGCTTGGCTTTGGGCTGGGTGACCTGAACGGTGCGCTCGTTCATGACGGTACTGCCATCGCTCATACCCTGATGGTAGGGCCAAGGGGTTTATGGGGCCGTGATAAAAGACACATGGCGGCGTTTCGTGGTTGGGGTTGGGTACTCGAGGCCAACTGGGAACAACTCAAATCATAATATGACCCAGCTTACTCGCCCTTGAACTGCGCGGGACGCTTTTCCAGGAAAGCTCTGGTGCCCTCGCGCATATCTTGGGTAGCACAGGCCAGGCCAAACAAGTCGGCCTCGATCTCCAGGGCCTCCTGTAAGTCCAGGTTCTCGCCCCTTCCGACGGCTTCTTTGGCCAGCGCGAGGGCCACCGGGCCATTTTTCAGGATGGCGGCTGCCAGTTCCTTGGCGGTCTGTAAGGCATCCTCGCCTATCCGGTTGACCAGGCCCAGGCTCAGGGCTTCTTCGGCAGGGACATGGCGCCCGGTAAAAATCAGATCCAGCGCCCTTCCCCGGCCAATCAGGCGGGGCAAGCGCTGGGTTCCACCAAAACCGGGAATAATGCCCAGGCCCACCTCGGGAAGCCCCAGTTTGGCTTTGTGGCTGGCTACGCGCAGGTCGCAGGCCAGGGCCAGCTCGAGGCCACCCCCCAGGGCAAACCCGTTGATGGCGGCAATGCTGGGAACCGGCAGGGCCGCAATCTCGTTGAAGACCGACTGGCCCACAATGGCGAACTCCCGCGCGGCGAACACGTCCTGAAGGTCGGCAATTTGCGAGATGTCGGCCCCGGCAACAAAGGCCTTGCCCTCCCCGGTGAAAATCGCCACCTTGACCTCGGGGTCCTGGGTGATGACCTCGGTCACTGCTGCCAGCTCTATGAGCAAATCCTGGTTCAGGGCGTTGAGGGCCTGGGGCCGGCGGATGGTAACGATGCCCAGGTTTTCCTCAACCCGGTAGGTCAACAACTCAAATTCGGGCACCTCGAGTTCAAATGTTTCTGCCACGGCAAACCTCCCGCTGGGCTCCTGGATATGCGTAGATCAGTGCCCAGCCTTCGCTATGGGCAAAGCATAGCAGAGATAACCGAAGGTAAGCACCTCCATAGCATCTGAGTCGCTCCATGCAGCAGGGCACACACCCGGTTGCTGCGTCTTTCGACCGGGCTTAGCAAATAGGTCTCAGGGTTTTGCTATAAGCTGTATTGAAAGGTACTCGTCAGGGATTGGGAGGAGCGGCAGTTGGAGGGGTGCGCAAGAAGAGCAGTTCATCCTTGTGCACATAGCCCATCTGGCGAACCAAGCCTTCACGGTAATGGGGATCGGCAGCCACTTGAAGTGCATCACTTAGTTTTTGGTTGCGTTGCTCGAGCTGCTCTAGGCGAACCTGCGCAACGGCGGCATTATGGCGAATTTGAAAGTAACGCTGTGCCTCGAGGGTTAGCAAAACCAGCAGATGCAGCGTTCCAAGCGCAAAAATCAAATGTAAAAAGCGATGAATTGGCCTCTCCACAACATAATCATTATATCACCACACACCGTTGCGTGCTGGTGTTATTTGTCACGCAACGCCGATATGAATTTCAAATACCCGACTCATAATTTTCTTCATTCAACTTAGGTGGAGGTTCTACATCAAGCTGTAGACTTTTGCTGCTGGCCCATTTTGGACCTGTTGGCGAAACAGCCTCCAGACTCTGAATTACAGCATAGCTATCGCAATAGTGATTTTTTTCTGAAAATGTTTTATAGTAGTGAAAGTTGTACAAGGGGGTTTAAGATGGCAAAGACCAAGGAGCGAGAAAGCTATAGGTCGCGGTTAAAAGCAGTGGGTTTGCGCCACACCTTGCCCAGAGAAAGGATACTGGCCCACCTCGACCGCAAGAGCACCCACCCTACTCCAGAAGAGTTGTATCATGGCTTAAAGAAGAAAGGCTACAATATTGGCCTCTCGACAGTATATTTGAACCTTCAAGTGCTGCGCGATTCGGGTCTTTTGTGGGAGTTCAAAGACCAGAAAGGCAACACCCGCTACGATGGCTTCAACGAACGGCACCACCATCTTTTCTGCCTGCAATGCGGCAACATAGAGGATGTGCTGTTCAAAGATTTGTCAGAGTTCGATCCCGAGCCGATTAAGAAGGCGGTGGAAGCCAAAAATGGCTGGTTTGTGGAAGAAGCCCGCCTAGAGCTGCGCGGTGTCTGCCCAGAGTGCCAGTAATGTGTAGTGCAAAACGGACGCCGTTATAACTTTTGAAGCATCCTTTCTTATCAAGCAGCGCCGGTTTTAGTGGGGCAACCTGGGGTGGCTAACGCCACCCCAAGCCATTTGGTTAACTCGTACCCTAACGTCAGTTCGAAGTTATGCAACAAGCTGAAAAAGCTGAGCCGAAGGTTGAAAACCCGTCAATCAGCCGGACAGCATCGTAAAGTCCACCCCTACTGGGAAGGGCGGGGTTTGTTCCGCACCAGTCCATGCAATCACAGATTGCATGAACGACCTCGGAACCCACCCCTCCTAGCTGGCCGAAGGACAGCCAGTACCTCCCCTACCGCGTAGGGGAGGCTTTAGCATGAGTCTGCCGTGCCGGTAGCTACCTGTGGCCTACTTGTCATACGGCTTGCCAACCGCCGCAGGCGGACGGCTGCGTCCAATGAAGCCGGCCAGTACCAGCATGGTCAGGATAAAGGGCAGGGCTTGCACGATGGTCGCTGGCAAAATATCCCCGCCCTGAAGCTGGATGGCCAAGGCCTGGGCAAACCCAAACAACAAGGTGGCCCCCAAAACCCCAAACGGATGCCACTTGCCGAAGATGAGCGCAGCCAGGGCAATAAAGCCGGCTCCGGCACTCATGGCCCGGATGAACTGGTTCAGGAAGCCAATCGAGAGGTACGCGCCGGCAATCCCTGCCAGCACCCCAGACAGAATGACCGCCGTGTAGCGCATACGGATTACGTTGACGCCCATGGTCTCGGCTGCTTCGGGGTGCTCGCCCACCGCCCGCAGGCGCAGGCCCCAGGGGGTTTTGAACAGCACCCACCAGACCACGGGAACTAGCAAAAAGGCGAAGATGACCAGGATGGAAACACTGCCGGCCCCCAGATCTACGTTTGGCAGGCGGTTTTGAACCTCCTGTGAGGTGGAAGTATTGTTGTATAGCACCTGAAGCACAATGGAGGGGGCACCCAGTGCAGCAATATTGATGGCCGTACCCGAGACAATCTGGTCGGCCCGGTACTTGATGGAGGTGATAGCGTGGATCAAGCCTATCAGGCCACCCACCAAGGCCCCGGCCAGCAAACCCACCCAGGGAATCCAGAAGGCCTCGAGGCCCCCGGTGGCCACCTCGATGCGGTTAACCGTAATCGCGGCAGCTGCCGCTCCAAACAGAATCATGCCCTCGAGGGCGATATTAACCACCCCGCTCCGTTCCGAGAATAAACCGCCCAACGAGGTTAGCAACAATGTGGCGGCCTGCCGGAGGGTCGAAAAGAACAAGGCGATGACAATTTCCATAGATCAATCTCCCCCCGCTGCCACGGACTTGGCCTGCCGGGCCTCCTGCTCGGCCTTGGCCTCGGTTTCGACCTGGGCCGCACGAAGCGGATCGGTAAAGTAGCGGGGCAGCAAGCCCCCCACCGCGATAAAGAGGATGATTAGGGCCTGCAACACCTGGATGATCTGGTTGGAAATGCCCAGTTGGGCGTTCAGCGAGACCCCCCCCGCCAGCAACACCCCAAACAGGGTGGCCGAAAGAAAGATACCCAGGGGCATGTTTTGCCCCATCAAGGCGACCGCAATCCCATCAAAGCCCACGCTGGCCGGGATGGCCGTCTTGAGCCGGTAGGTGCCATCCATGCCCGCCCCCAACACATAATGCGTAGCGGCCAGTCCCGCCAGAGCCCCGGCAATCACCATAGCCAAAATCATCTTTCGTCTGAGGTTGACCCCGGCATACTCGGCAGCCTTGGGTGCTAGGCCCGTGGCCCGAAGCTCGTAACCGGCAGAAGTACGGAAGAGATAGAAGTTGTAGAACAGCAGGGCGAGTATTGCGATTAGAAATGAACCATTGAGCAACTGAGAAGCCAGCGCCGAACTGATAGTGACCGGGAAACCCGGCAAGAACCCCCCCACCACGAACCCCAGCACCATCGCACCCAGCGAAAACAACAGGCGTCTCCCTAAATCCAAGCGCCGCAGGCCGTAGTAAACCCCCAAACCTGCCACCACCGCCAGCGGCAGGGCCCAGGAAAACGTGCTATCGGGCGCAATGATGTTGATCATCAGGGGAATCCGAGCCCCCGGCTGCATCTCTTCGCTACGGCCCTCGAAACCTTCTGCCTTGAAAGGCAATCGCACGGTCTGACCAAAAAAGCGGTACTCGTTGGCGGCAATCATGAACAGCAGCACCGAGGCCGCGATGTAGTTCATCATGATGGTGTTGATAACCTCGTTGGCCCCAAAACGGGCCTTGAGCCAGCCCACAATTCCCCCCCACAAGGCTCCACCCAGGGCAGCCGCTGCAATTGCAACTGGCAACAGCAACCAGCCGGGCAGCGGTAGGTACACGCCAGCCAGCATGGCGAACAGCGCGCCCATGGTGAGTTGTCCGGGGGCGCCGATATTAAACATCCCAGCGCGGAATCCAAAGGCCACGGCAAGGCCGGTAAAAATGAGCGGCGTGGCAAAACCCAGGCTGGTGAAGAGGCCGGTCAAACTGAGGATGGGGCTAAAAAGAATTTGGAAAGTATAGGTCACCAGGTCGAGTTTTCCCGCAATTAGCTCACGAAGTCCCAGCCCTTCCACTTCTTGAGTACCGAGGCCAGGCCGCAAGATGGCCACCACCACAGCGCCCACCACCACAGCCAACAACAGCGAGACGATGGGCACCACCACACCCCGAAAGCGCACCAGGAAGGCCAGGCCAGCGGGCAGTTGCATCCGGGCTAACAACAAGAGCCCCAGGGAGTAGAAAAAGCCGGCATATAAACCCAGCGAGAGCGCAAATCGGCGCAGGGGCGGGCGACGTGCCCCCGCAGCCACGGCCGCGTCATTCGCGGCACCGACGGCCTGGTAAAAAAGCAGAGCTTCAATGGCAAAGATGGCAATGCCCACCCCCCCCAGGATGTACAGCAGCCGGGCTCGAGTTTCGGCATTGGGTAAGAACAAGGCGACGCTGGCTGCTAGCAGCAGCAGTATCCAAAGGCCAAAAGCAGCCCCCAGCCAGTTGAATGTCAAGCCTTCTGGCAGCTTGAGTCCTTGTGGATTGATGACTCCTATGGGATTGAGCAGGTAGCCGGTGCCATCGAACTCCCGCATCGGAACAGCCCAAGGTGCTAGAGTCATGATCAACAAGACCAGCACGCTGACGATCAGAAAAAAATACCGGCTCATAGATTCCTCAGAGCGGATTCTACAACGCAAGCTGGAATTGAATAGCATTTCACAGGGAAGCAATGGTCATTTCTGTTTGAAATAATTCCGCCAGGGCACACCCAGCGGATGGCTGCCTTACTGCGGTTTACAGCGACAATCCATGAAAAGTAACCTAACAGCGCTTGCCTGTTTAGTAAGCGCGTCGGCTAAGCCTGTCGAAGCCGACCTTGACCGGTGTGCAGGTTATTTTCAGAAACGTCCCTGGGCGAATCGGCGAGGTGGGTAGACACCTTCGGTCTGTTGCGGTCACCTTCGGCTTTGAGGCGTGGGGAATGGCCAGACACTGCATTGTGCCCTAACCTCCCAACCCTCTAGAGTGCTAAACTCTGCGGGTGCAAGACACTACAGAGGCCAAAGCCCAGGCCATTCAAAAAATGTTCTCCGAGATCGCCCCGCGCTACGACTTGCTCAACCGGGTGCTTTCGGCAGGTGTGGACCGGAGTTGGCGTGTGGCGGCTGTAAAGGCCGCACTGGAAAACAACCCAGGGCGCATCCTCGACCTGGCAACTGGCACCGGCGATATTGCCCTGTTGCTTAAGAAAGTTGCCCCCCAGGCCGAGGTGATTGGTGGTGACTTTGCCCCCCCCATGCTCGAGCTGGCCCGTCAAAAAGCCCAAAAAGCGGGGCTGAACATTCCCTTTATCGAGGCCGACGCCCTCAGGCTGCCCTTCCCCGACAACCACTTCGATGCCGTGACCATTGCTTTTGGATTCCGCAACTTCGCCGACTACACCAAAGCCCTGGCCGAGCTGCACCGGGTGATTGCACCCGGCGGCAGACTGTGCATTTTGGAGTTTCCGCCTCCCCCCAAAAGTGGCCTGGGCGTGCTGTACCGTTTCTACTTCACCCGTATCCTACCTCTGATCGGGGGGCTGGTCTCGGGCAGTGCCTCGGCCTATCGCTATCTGCCAGAATCGGTGGAGCGCTTTCCAGACCCTCCCACCCTTGCTTCCATGATGGGTCTGGCCGGTTTTGACACCCGCTACCAACTTTTTACCGGAGGCATTACTGCGCTACACATCGGGGACAAGCCGGAAAAAAATAGCCCGGCTTTAGGCCTCCGCACCGGGGAGTATGACCTCCATGAGTAGCAAGCATCTTTCTATTGAAATAGACCCCCAACGGCTCCTCCTCGAGGGCATGGAATCAGGCGAGTTTCCGGATCTCGAGGCCCTTGCGCTGGCCCGTGAATACGCGCTCGAGCGCGCCCAGGGAAGCCCTGGCGAAAACGAAATTGTTCGCTGGTGGCACGGCCCAGGTGGCTTTTACTACGAGTTCAAGGAGTTTCCCGCTGCCTTTTACGGGCGCCTGGGCTTGGTACAGGGAGAGTACCTGACCACAGGCCAAGCCCGGGAACTGGTCTGGGAGGCTTTGACACGAGCCGATAAAGACCAGGCCGATCTGACACTTTTCTACAGCGCCAACCTGATGCAAAGCGACCAGGACTTCTTCATGGCCTACACACTGGGCAATTCCCGCATTGAACGGGGCGAGGCCCGCTATGCCCTGCCTTTGTTTATGCGCTTTAGGGCTTCCGAATATCTGCTGGTTTTGTTTCGCGTGCAAGACGAATACCTGGCCTTCAAGGTTCCCAAGGGCCAGCCCGTTCTGGGGGGGCTTTCCGCCTGAGGCCACCCCTCTTATACGCACCTGTGCGTGATGGCCGTTACTGGGTTACGAGGGGCATGGTTTGTGCCCGGCCAATGACTCGTACCCGATCCCCAGAGCTCGAGGTTCACTATGCCTGGTAACCATCTTGATTTTGGCGTAGCGTATGGAAAAAGCCAAAGGCTTATCTGTGGAAAATCAGCACCAGGGTCTTGTTCCGCTCATTCACTTGAGAACGGCCGCTGCAAAACCTCGGTGCGGTGTTGTATCTGTCGTAGGGCATAATCCACAAAATTCTCTTCGGTAATGTCAAAGGGCATAGGGTGGTGGGCCGCGAAAACCTCCTGCACAACGCCCACCGCCGCCGGAATCAGCTCGGCCAACACATCTTCCAGCACCTCTTGGGTTTGCGGGTAATGGTGCAAAAGTTTACTCAAGCTATGCAGGCCAAAGGCAATATGACGACCCTCATCGGCCTGCACATAGCCCAGTCCCCTGCGCAAACCTGGCATCAAGTTCTCTTTTTCCAGCACCTCCTTGTAAGCCCGATACCCTGTTTCGGCCAGTACCCCTTCCACAATGAGGTTGTAGGTGCCCAGCGCCCGGACTTCCGAGGCCGGCGAGGGGTCGGTCTGGAGCGCACCCATGGCCTGGGGCAGCGCCTGGTAGAAAATTTGCTGCCAGGACTCCACATGCAGCAACGCCAGCTCCGGGCTTCCGCCCACCACCTCGCGGTGAAAGCGGTCGAAGAACTCGGCGTGCTTGGCCTCTTCGAACGTCCAGGTCGCTACGTAAAGCGCGTCTTCATAGCGACCTTGCTGGCTCACGTGGAGTAGATAGGGGGCCAGATCCAGCGTGACCGCCTCCTCTCCACCGACAAACAGTGCGGAAAGGTGCAGCAGCACCTTCTGCTGGGCCTGGCTCAATGCGGCCCAGTCGTGCTTGTCGTGGGTAAAGTCGAGGTCCTGGGGATTCCAGAAGTTACGCTTAGATTTGTGGTACAGACCGACCACAAAGCTATCTTCACCGCGGTTGGGCTGGCTGGTCGCAAATTGCCGCATTGGAAAATTGTAGCAGAGGGCCAGGCCGACCCCCCTGCCCCTTACCTTGCTCGCTTTGAACTAATGGTGATGCCCATGTGCGCTGTGGGCGTGGCCGTGCTCGAGCTCCTCCGGAGTCGCAGGCCGGATGGCGGTTAGGGTGACGTCGAAATTCAGGGTCTCGCCTGCCAGGGCATGGTTGAAGTCAATGGTCACATCTTTGCCATCTACATTCAAAACTGTGAAGGGCATGGGGTTGCCTTGGGGATCTTCCGCATAGAACATTGCTCCTTCGGCCAGCTCGGCATCCGCCGGGAAAGCATCCCGCTCAACGACTTGCACGCCTTCAGGATCGTAGAGGCCATAACCTTTTTCGGGAGACACCGAAACCATCACCCGTTCACCGGCAGCTTTGCCTTCCAGCGCTTCTTCAAGCCCCATCACAATATTGCGATGCCCGTGCAGATAATCCAATTCACCCTGGTCAATTAGCTCATCTTCGACGTGCAACGTATAACGTATGGTCACAACGTGGCCTTTGCTTGCGGTCATAGAGACTACCTCCATTCACAGAAACCATACCGCATTTCCGCGAGACAATTGAGTATAAAACATCCAGATGAAACAATCGTAAACCGATGCCGTAACCAGCCAGCACAATGTCATATGCTTATAAGCATGTTTATCGAGCAGGTTATTGGAAAAACCCCGGTCGTTCAACTCAAGCGCTTAGTAGAGCCCGGCATGGCCGAGGTCTGGGTAAAGCTCGAGGGCGACAACCCCGGTGGCTCCATCAAAGACCGCACCGCCTGGTATCTGATCAAGGATGCTGAAGAACGCGGCCTCCTGAAGCCGGGTTCTGGGCAGGTGATTGTAGAGCCCACCAGCGGCAACACCGGCATCGGTTTGGCCATGGTAGCGGCCAGCCGTGGTTACAAGCTGATTCTGACCATGCCCGCCCAGATGTCGGAAGAACGCAAGCGAATCCTGCGGGCGTATGGAGCCGAACTGATACTAACCGACCCCAGCCGGCGCATGCTGGCCGCCATTGAGGAGGCCAACCGCATCGTGGCCGAGACGGGGGCCTTCTTGCCCAACCAGTTCGACAACGCCGCCAATCCCAGGGCGCATTACGAAACCACCGGCCCCGAGATTTTCGAGCAGATGGAGGGCCGGATAGACGCCTTTGTCTACGGTTCGGGCACGGGCGGGACGATTATGGGCGTGGGGAAGTACCTGCGTGAACGCCTGCCCAGGGTGCAAATCATCGCCTGCGAGCCCCGCCGCAGCAACGTACTATCGGGCGGTCAGATGGGCTCGCACCAGTTCCAGGGGATGGGGCCGGGGTTCATTCCGCCCAACCTGGACGTGAAGATGCTGGACAGGGTAATTCAGGTTTTGGAGGAAGATGCCTTCCCGCTCGCCAAACCGCTGGCCCGCGAGGAAGGGCTTTTCGTGGGGATGAGTGCCTGCGGCATGATCTGGGCTGCCCTTCAAGTGGCCCGCGAGCTTGGACCCGGCAAGCGGGTGGTGACGATTGCCTGCGACTCTGGGATGAAATACCTCTCGACCCCCCTGTTTGCCGATTGAGTAGGGGTGGCGGTAGGGTCACGGCCTGGTGGCGGCAAAAAGAATCCGCTTAAAACCATAGAAAACCGGTTTTTGAGGCAATTGCCTGCTCAACTGCTGTGTGTACAGGCTCAAGAACTGCGACCCATATTCTGCCGGCAATCGCTCGAGATAGGGCACCAGCAGGGTTCCCTTGACCCACTCGACAATGGAACTTGCATCCTCCAGAACGTGCGGGTAAACCTTCATCAGCGCCGTGATCTGAACTGCGCCAAGGTCGTAGAGCATCTCCGCGTAGTCTTCGACAGGAAGCACCGGAGGCTTCCGCCCGCCTTCGGGGAAGAAGGCACGGAAGGGCTCGCCCTCGGCCAGTTCTCGAGCCAGCAGGTGCGAGGGGTGATCGTGGTTGGCAGGCATCTGCACTACCAGTTGCCCGCCGGGGTTGAGGTGATTCCAGAACGCAGGAATCCGGGTTTCGTGGTGGTCCAGCCATTGCAACGCGGCGTTGGAGAAAATCAAGTCCCACTGGCCCTGCAATTCTTCTATCTGGCCCTGCTCGAAGCGCAAGCCTGGTCGGACAAAGGCGACCGATTTGGACAGCATCTCCCTCGAGCGATCCAACCCCAACACGTCGGAGCCGGGCAGTTGGTCGGCCAGTTGCCGGGTCAGCTCCCCGGTTCCACAGCCCAAATCCACCACCTTCAGTTCAGGGCGTACGTCCACCAGGGCCAGTAGATCGAAAAAAGGGGCCGCACGCTCGGCCCGAAACTTGTTGTACTGGTCGGGGTTCCAGGGCACTACTGCATTTTACGGCTGCCCGTGCCCTATCACGCAACCTCTTCCCTGCCAGCCAATTTGCCTCACCTGACCATCCTCAGCCAGCACCGGCACGGTTCGCCCGCCGTTGGTAAGGCACAGCATCCGCTCCAGGGCTTTGGCATCGGTCTCCACGTCGTACTCGACAAATTCTATCCCGCGCCACTCCAAATCCTCCCGCAGTTCGGCGGTGAAGGGGCAGTTCTTGCTCCCGAAGAGTTCTAGCGCCATACCTTCCCCAACAGCTCCCGGATGATGTGATAGGCCGAGGCCTGCACCTCCTGGATACGCGGGATATGATCGGAAGGTACCACGATGGCAACATCGGCGAGGTTACGGCGCACCACTTCTCCCCCATCGTAGCCCAGCAACGCGATGGTGAGCATTCCTCGCTTGCGGGCCTCTTGCAAAGCCATGACGATGTTTTTGGAGCCTCCGCTGGTCGAGAAGGCCAAGGCAGTATCTTCCGGACGGGCTTGGGCAATCAACTGGCGCGAGAAAACAACTTCGGTGCCAACGTCATTGGCAATAGCAGAGATATTAGCGGGTTCGAGCGCCAACGAAAAGGAAGGAACCGGCTTCCAGCCCAGCGGCGGTTCCACACAGTCGAGCGCCAGGTCGTTGGCATCGGTAGCCGAGCCACCGTTGCCAAATAAGATGAGCTTTCCGCCTTGGTTCAGGCGCTCGGCGATGCTGTAGACGGCTCGAGCAAATGCCTCGCTCTGCTCGAGCAGGGCCAGCCGCAGCTTCGCGTCTTCCTCGACCTTTGTCCGGATCGAGTCTGCAACCTCGGCGATCACAGTTTTGGTATCCTGCTTTGCTCCACTCAAAAACGGATACAAGAACGCCGACTCGCCAAGCTGATAGCTGCCTTTGCGGTGTTCGAAAAACACGTGCAAGGTTTCCCAAAGAACGTGGTAGAGAATCTCGATCATTTCTTGGTGGATAAAGGGATGGCTCGAGGGCACCTCGACCGCATAGTCGCCCTCCGTCCCGGTGAGGGCCAGGGTAAACGCACCTCTGGCTCGAGCCGCCCTCAACGCCGCCGAGACCGCCGCATCTCCCCCGGGCGCCGCGAAGCCCATCACCATGTCCTCGGGCCTTAGCAAGGCCTCGAGCCAACTCTCAAACGCCATCGAGAGGTCGAGGGCAGGTAGGGCCTGCTTGCCCACAATTACCGGATGCACAAATTCTACCGAGACGTGCTGTGCGTCGGTCGCATAGGGCCCCCGCCCAAAGGCCAACAGCCGTCCCCCGGCCACAAACCGCTCCGCCATCTGGCGGCAGACTTCAGCCAGACGGCTGGCTTCTTGCTCGAAAAAAGACCTGGCTGTAGCATTTCGCTCGAGCAAAGCCGCCTCAATTGTTTGGGAGAGGGAAACGGTCATACCAATGGCAACCAGGAAGGGGGTTTCTCCTGCTCTTCTACCCGTACGCTGCCGACCAAACTCCCCCTCAGCAAATCCTCGGCAGCGGGTCTCCTACCAGCATATCCACGATGCGGCTCGAGCCATAGCCGGTCTGGCTGTAGACCACCCCGGCTGGGCTTTCCACCACTTCCCCCACCCACCTGGCTTCAGCGCCCCCAGGTACTGCCCGCACCGCCTCCAGCGCAGTCTCGGCGTACTCGGGCGCAACGATGGCAATGAATTGACCTTCGTTGGCGATGTGCAGCGGGTCGAGACCCAGAATCTCGCAGGCTCCGCGCACTTCGTCGCGGATGGGAATCTGATCCTCGTAAAGCCGGGTGGCCAGTCTGGTCTCCCTGGCCAGCTCGTTCAGTGCGGTGGCCACACCGCCCCGGGTGGGGTCGCGCATCCAGCGCAGGCCGGGGGCGGCCACCCCAATCAAAGCCTCTACCAGTGGCCAGACCGAGCGGGTGTCGGACTCGAGACTGGCCTCGAGGTCGAGCTCTCCCCTGGCCAACAGAATGGTGACGCCGTGATCGCCGATGGGCCCCGAGAGCAGCACCAAATCCCCCGGTCGCACCGACGAGGCCGCGAGGTTCACCCGCGAATCCACCAAGCCGATCCCGCTGGTACTGATATAAAGCCCATCGGCCTTGCCATGCTCCACCACCTTGGTGTCGCCACCTACCACCTGCACACCCGCCGCCTGGGCGGCTCGCTGGATGGCCTCGAGTTCTTCCTGCAATACCTGAGCCGGGAGGCCGGCCTCCAGAATCAGGGTTGAAAGAAGCGCTACCGGCCTCGCCCCCGAGACCGCTAGATCGTTGACGGTGCCGTTGACCGCCAGTTCTCCGATGGAGCCCCCCGGAAAACGCAACGGCTTGACCACGAAGCTATCGGCGGTAAAGGCCAGCGCCAGGCCGCCTAGGCCGAGCAGGGCCGCATCGTCTAGGCGGGGGTTGCCCAGGATGGGTGCAATCAGCCCCTCCACCAGACGGCGGCTGGCCTTGCCGCCCGCACCGTGTGCAAGTTCGATCTGGGTATCCTTGAAGCGGATAATAGGTGGTTCGGTCATAGGGTCTTCTCTTTCCCTTGAAGGCGCAGCCCGCTGTGGGAGGCCGGGCTAGGATGCCGTACCAGACAAAACCGGCTGGCGGCTGAAGAACCGTACCCCTTCCCAAGCCTAACCCGCCGAGGGGGAAGGTGGCCAATACACGGTTGAATCATTCTCAGTCCCCCGGTACCAACTCGGCGCGGTGGACGTAGTTGTAGTAAGCAGCGCAGGCCCCTTCCGAAGAAACCATCAAAGCACCCACCGGCCGTTCGGGGGTGCATTCCTTGCCGAAAAGCTTGCACTGCTGTGGCTTGAGGACCCCCTTCAGCACCTCACCACACTGGGCCGCTTTGGGGTCGGTGACCCGCACCCCTTCAACCGCAAAGCGGGCCTCGGCGTCCCAGGGGGCATACTCCGGGCGCAGTTTGAGCGCCGACTGCGAGATGAAGCCCAGCCCGCGCCACTCGAAGTAGGGGCGCAACTCGAAAACCTGGGCCATGGCCCCCAGGGCAGCGCGGTTGCCCTCCCAGGGCACCACCCGCTCGTACTGGTTCTCCACCTGAGCCCGGCCTTCGTTCATCTGGCGGAGCAACATCACCATGCTTTGGAGCAGGTCGAGCGGCTCAAAGCCCGAGGTGACCACCGGCTTACCGTACTCCTTAGCCACGAACTCGTAGGGCCGGCAACCAATCACGGTAGAAACGTGCCCAGGGCCGATAAAACCATCCAGCCGCATATCTGGCGAGTCCAGAATGGCCCGCATAGCCGGAACGATGGTAACGTGGTTGCAGAACACGGTGAAGTTCTCGATCCCCAGCTTTTTCGCCCGCATCAGCGTAAGGGCCGTGGAAGGTGCAGTGGTTTCGAAGCCAATGGCAAAAAACACCACCTGACGTCCGGGGTTCTTTTCCGCCAGCTTGAGGGCATCCAGGGGCGAGTAGACCATGCGGATGTCCGCACCTTTGGCCTTTATCTCCAGGGGTGTTCCCATGCGGCCCGGTACCCGCATCATGTCCCCGAAGGCAGTAAGGATCACGTTCGGGTCTTGGGCCAGTTGGAGGCCATCATCAACCCGGCCCATCGGCAGTACGCAGACCGGGCAGCCGGGGCCGTGGATGAGTTCGATGTTCTCCGGCAGCAAGTCCTGCAAGCCAAAGCGGTAGATGGAGTGGGTATGACCCCCACAGACCTCCATGATGCGGTACTGGCGGCTGGGGTTGGCCAACCGCCTGATTTCCTCGGCGGCCCGCTCGATTAGCTTGGGGTCGCGGAACTCATCCACATACTTCATGTCGGCTCCTCCAGGCGCGAGATGGCAACGCCCATGTGAACCAGGAGCGCGTCCCCTGCTTTTGCTTCGGGGAAAAGGTCAATGGCCACTGTGGCTCGCTGACCCACCCGGTCTTCCACCAGCGCCTCGCTGCCGATAAGCTCGACGATCCGCACCGGCACCGCCACATCGCCACAGGTGGTGCAGCCGTCTTGGTCCAGGGTGCAGCTACCGTAATGCGACAGGTCAGTTTTCGGCATGAGCACTTCGCTCCTGGGGTCCGGGGGTTTCGTCGGCAAACTGGTAGCCTTCCAGCTCCTCGAGGGCAGCCTCGGCTTCACCCAACATGGTCATGAATTTGAGTTGATCCTGGGCCTCCTGCTCGCTAATCTTGCTCATGGCAAAACCCACGTGAATGAGCACCCAGTCGCCGGGCTTCAGGGGCTCCTCGGACAGCAGATCCATGTTGACCTGGCGGCGCACCCCCGAGACCTCGACCGTGGCGAAGTGGCGGAACTCATCTTGAAACTGGACGATCTTACCGGGAATGGCAAGACACACGGCAGCAGCCTCCTTAGAATTATGCTAATCCTAACATATACATGTTCAGGCCAGAGCCTGGCATTCGGAGTCTGTAGTGACAACGGGGCATAAGTCCTTTCGCCTATGCTACCTGCAGTTGGACATCTGACCTTGGCTTGATCACTAACAGGACTGCTATACGTTGTTAGTGGTCTGGTAAGTTAAGTATTGCTACGCAGTGAAGTTCCCAAAATGAAGCGCTCAAAGCAACTCCGAGATAGTAAGGGGCCAAATCCATCCCAGAAATTAAGTTACCGGAGCATTAGGAGGTTTTCTGATGAAGTTCTGGTGGTTATGGAGCTGTGCCACACTTGGCATCTTTTTAGTCGCTCTTGCTCATACCGGTAAAAAGCCTCTCATACGCATTTCGGTAGTATCGTTTACTTCGGCAAGCCTAAACGATACTACCGAATGCTTTTCTACTCCCTTCGGTCGGCTTGAATCCTTCACCTCTGACTGCGGCGGGCGGTGAAGGATTCAAGCGGAAACGGTATCAGCAGATTTAGCTATGGTTTCTTGCACCCATTGGGGGGCGTTGCACCTAGGCGGCATCGGAATGGGTCTATGGGTGCCTGGTTTTCACGTTTGCCGGCCTTGCGGGGACTCCATTTACTGCGACTTACAGGAGCCATCATTACCCACTCATACTCTGGTAACCTAAAGCCCTTGGGATTTAACCCCCTAGGATCTGGGCATTGCGTTTTTGGGGTGATGCCGAAATGCCTTGCGAAAAACCACCCCAGATGAGCATGGTCAAACCAATACCGACCCCTTCGTGTGGCCCGCATCGTTAACTGGCGTAGTCTGCCCGGCGTTTAGAAATCACCGGAATTCCCATCAGACCTTGCTAAGGTAGGGATGGGGAGAGGATTTAACTGGCAATCATGACCCAACTGGATGCTGCCACCGGAATTGAGCGTGCGCTTCAACACATTTCCAACGGAGAGCCTTTACTGGCTTTGCGGGTACTGGATCGGGTTTCCTGGATTGATCTGGGCTGGCCGGACTACTGGCGGGTTCGGGCCGAGGCTTTCTTACTGCTGGGTGACCATAAACAGGCTGCCAGCAGTGCCAAAGAAGGTCTGGTCGAAGACCCTGATAATCAACCCTTGCTCTTGTTGCACATCAAAGCACTGGTGGAATTGGGCGAACTGGATAAAGCCCAGTATGCCCTCATGCATGCCATACGGCTGGCCCCACACAACCTCGAGCTGCAAAGTCTGGCCGACGCCCTCGAGCTATGGCTCGATCGACGGCCCGAAGAACCCCCAACCGCCCGGCCAAGGCCTGTTCAAACCATCCCCGACCTACCCCCCCAGGCCCGTGACGACTGGAAAACCGCCAAGGACTGGCGTTCGGGCAAGCCCCTGTTTAACGAAGCCGATGCCAGTGCCATCAAGCGGGCCTTCAAAGCCAAGAACCCCACCCTACCCGGAGAACCCAAAAAGCCACACCGCGATTTTTCCTTCCTGCTGCCGATTGGGTTTTTACTCCTGGGAATGGGCTTTATTGGCTTCTGGTTGTGGTCGTATGTAGGCAAATAGGCGAAAACCGCAATGGACACGAGCGGGAAGTTGTTCGCAAGTGTCCGGTATGATACCGGATTCAAAAAGATAGTCATCAAACAAAACACTTCAACAGGCCGTCTTTTCGAATCCTTTGGTTGCTGAGCGTTCGACCGAGCTCACGCCGAAGTCTTGCCGAAGCAGAACACATCCCTCGCGCTGCTCGGTGAAGCAAGCGTCGCCCTTCCAAGGGGCAGTACTGCCCTCCGCTACGCGGATAACTTCCAAGGGGCGGTATCGCCCTCCGCTACGCGGATAACTTCGGTCGGTTTCTTCATCACCCTTCGGTGACGAAACAGCCGAATCTGCTATGAAAGGGGAGCTCGAGGCTTTCAATAGCACTGAAAACCAAATACCTTCTGTGAAGCTCCGCGTTTGTTGCGGAAATTTTACGCTTTCGAGGTAAGCTCATCGCGGTGGTTTTGATGTTCTTGGCAGCATGAAAGGCAAAAATATGATTCAATCCTCTGACTCAGTGACGGAGGTTGCCCCCTTCAAGCTTCGGGTACTCGGGGTGTGTGGCCTTTGGTCAGGCGGGTTGCTGCTGCGACTGGGCACACGCAAGGCCCTGGCGGTGCTTGCCTATCTTGCACTACAACCCTCCGGGGCCACCCGCAGCGAACTTTGCGCGGTGTTGTGGCCGGACAGCGACGAGACCCAAACCCGCCGCAGCCTGCGGGTCGAGATGACCCGCATCTACGCGCTTCTGGGCGGGGAAGTTGTGCTGAGCGAGGGGGATGCTGCTGGCGCTGGACAACTTCGAGCACCTGTTGGAAGCCGCCCCGGTGGTGGCCCGACTGCTCGAGGCCGCACCCGAGTTGTGTATCTTGGTTACCAGCCGTTCCACGCTGCGGCTGCGAGGGGAGCAGGAGGTCGTGCTGGTTGGGCTGGCACTGCCCCCCTCGGCGACAGCGCGGGAGGCACTCGAGCAGGTTCCCTCTGTGGAACTGTTTATTCGCACCGCTCAAGCAGTACGTCCGGGCCTCGAGCGAACCCCCGACAACCTGCGGGCCATCGGGGAAATTTGCTCGAGGCTCGATGGCCTGGTTGAAGCAGGAGCGGGGCTTTGGTGAGGCAGCCCAGTTTGGATAGCTCTGCTCAAGTGTCTCTATAGCGAGCGATTGGTATTTTCACGGGTCTCGTTGCACCTCGGCAGCATTACCCGAGAGGGTGTTTTGCCCCACCTCAACCTGGGCAAAACGGGCAATGCGTACCGCAGCACCTTTGTTGGCGGTGATCTGGTTGCCTTCGAGTCGAACCTTGGCCTTATCCTGCACCTCGAGGCCATGCAAGCCGTTCTCAGCCAGGGTATTGCTCAGCACCACCGCCTCGCTTAGGCTGCGCACCACAACGCCGCACAAAAGGTTGCGCAGGACTTGATTGGCCTCGAGCAAGGGCGTAGCCCGGTGATCCACCAGAATGCCGTGGGTCTGGTTGGCCTCGAGGGTATTGGCCCTGGCCGTACCCGACGACTGCTCCAGATAGGCCAGGCCGGCCATGCCACTGCCCTGCACGGTGTTGTTCTCCAGCACCGGTTTGCTCCGTCCGGCGAGAACGATTCCGTAGATGCCGCTCTGCTCGATGGTATTACCGTTGGCGCTTCCGGCAGCCTCTTCGCTATAGAAGAGGCCATACTCGGGTTGATCGGAAAGGCGGTTATTGCTGAGCACGGGTTGCGCCGATTGGCCCAGCACAATACCGGAGGGTGAATTTCGCTCCAGCAGATTCTGGCGGGCCTCGCCAGCCGAACGCTCCAGGTAGACCAGGCCACCCCGCCCATTCTCCCGCACGGTATTGCCTTCGATGAGCAGGTTGCTCTCCCCCAGCAGCAGCATGCCCTGGAGGCTCTGACCTTCTACGGTGTTACCGGTCAGGGTTCCGCTGGTTCGGTTGCGAAAAACCAAACCTGCCCCCCGGTTTCCCCGAATCTGGTTATTGTAGAGGTGCACTTTAGCCTGCCCCAATGCCAGCAGTGCCCCTTCGGCGCTGGCCTCCAGGACACTGTTGCTCATTTCCAGTTCAGCCTGCCCCGAGAGCAGCAAGCCCGCGCCCTGGTTTTCTCGGAGGGCCAGATTTTCAGCCGTGAGCTGGGCGTTTTCGTCAACTTCTAGGCCATGGCTCCTGTTGGCCCGCAGGGTGACCTCCCGGAGGATTCCTTGGCTTTGTCCGTACAGTGAAAGCCCCGCGCTTTCATTGGTTTCGATGAAGACCCGCTCGAGCACAAGCCGAGCTTCCCCAGCAGCCTCGATGCCGCGCAACTGGTTCTGGCTGATCTGCCCACCCCGTATGGTTAGCCGACCACTACCGGAGACGAAAATACCCACGCCCAGCCCGGCCTCCTGGCGGCTGGTGCGTCCCCCGCGCACGGCCACATTGGAAAGCTCGAGCTCCCCGCGCCGCACCTGCACCACATCCGAGGCCGCCTGCCCACGGTATACGATGGAAAGGTTTTGTACGCTCAACTTACCCCGCCCCGCGTAGCGCAGCACGAACCCACCTGCAGAGGAAACCAGGCGGGTTTGCTCGCGCCCCTGCCCCACCAGCGTGACGCTGTTCGCTACTTCCAGGCCCCTGGGCAGGGCATACTCTCCCGCCGCCAGGGTAATGGTGCTGCCCTCGGGTGCCCGGGCCAGGATAGAGGTCAGGTCGGCTCCCGGCTTGGGGTTGGGGGTGAAGGGCTGGCCTAGAAACTGCGAGGTTCCCCGGCGGTTGCCCGAAAAAGTGTTGTTACGCAGGGTGGGGTTGGCGGTGGATTCGACATAGAGGCCCCAGAGCCGGTTGAGCCGAAGGGTGTTGCCTTCAATCAAAGGCCTGGCCTGCCCCGAGACATAAATGCCGTGGGCGTTGTTGGCCTCGATGGTATTGCCCCGTGCCTCGCCCCTGGCCTCGTCGTAGAAGGCCACCCCGGCATCGCGGTTGCCCCGAACCAGGTTGCCTTGTAGCAAAACCTGGGCTTCCTCGCTCACGTCCACGCCGTGCAGTTCGTTGCCCAAAAACTCATTGCTGCGCAGAATGGCCCTCGAGCTACCCCGTATCCAAATGCCATCGCCCCCCTGGCCCGATTCCAGGTCGAGCCGACCCCCCTGGAAGCGGCATTTCTCGAACACGGCCTCGCCACCGCCCACCACCACCACATTGGCGATGCGTGAACCCAGGTGCTCGAAGCTGATGCCAGTTGCGCTAAAGCGGCCCCGCACGTTGATGGAAAGCACAAAATCGGCAGCGTCGGAGCGAATGCGGGTTTTGTCCCGACCCTCACCTTGCAAGGTGAGGGGCTTGCCAATCTCCAAGCCCCTCGACAAACGGTACTCCCCAGCCTCGAGCCGCAACACCGACCCCGCCGGAGCTTCGGCCACCGCTTTGGCCAGGTCGGAACCTTTGGGTACGGCAACGGGGTTGCCCTGACCCCAGGCCAGCGGAATCAACCACAAGGCAAAACTCAATAGTCCACGCACCTGCCCAATCTATCACTCCAGGCAATTCAGCCCTGAAGGCCCAAGGCCAATTTCAGCCAGAGGCCCCTGGTTCAGCGCAAACTCCAACCGTTTTTCAATCTCCAGGCGTGGGGAGCCGCAAGCCCAACCAGCGGCTCGAGAGCCGCAGTCCTATCGTCACCAGCGCCCCCAGCACAATGGCCAGGGCGGAATAGGCAGGGATAAAGGTGTAGATCAGAAAAACCACCGCGGCCCCTGCGGTCGCGGCCGAGGCGTAGAGGTCGCGGTTGCGGTAGAAGATTCCTGGAATCTCGCCTGCCAGCACGTCGCGAAGCACGCCCCCACCCACCCCCGAGACCGTGCCCACAAACACACAGCCCCAGAACCCCAGCCCAAAGGCCAGGGCCCGCTCGGCGCCCAGGGCCGCAAAGAGGCCCAGCCCCAGGGTGTCGAAATAGTAAATGGGGCGCTCGAGCCTTCCCATCCGGCTATAAAACCGCCACACCCCCAGGGCAATCAGAAAAACCACCCATAGGATGGCCTCGTTGCGCAGCGATTGCGGCGGTAGGGTGCCCACCAGCACATCCCGAATGGCCCCGCCGCCAATAGCGGTCACACCGGTCAACACGATGATGCCCACCAGGTCGAAGCGTTTTTGCACCGCCACCAGCGCACCCGAGGCGCCAAAGGCCAGGATGCCAGCCCAGGACAGGAGGTCGAGGAATTGCCAGTGCTGCATATAACTCCGGATCCGAATGCTTCCCTTACGCACAAAAATGATACTTGGGCCTAGGAAGGGCCAGGGCGTTTTGGCTTAAAGCCTAAAAACAAGGGCGGGTCAGAAGGCTGTTTTTGGGTTCCACTCTAAGGCGTTCGTTGGGGAGCTGGTTCTGGAAGGGGCTCGAGGTAGACCATGGCCCGGCACTGCGCATGGTCGGGGGCCAGACCCTCGGAGGTCTTGAAGGTGAGGCCCACCCGCTTTTCCGGCAGTCCGGTCAGGAGGGCCAGGTTTTGCTGGATGAGCGTGCGGTAGGGGCCCAGCTTGGGCCTATCCAGCATCACCACCACCGAAACCTGCCCCAGGCGGTAGCCGTTGTCGCGTACTTTTTGCAGCACCACTTCGAGAATCACCCGGCTCTCGAGGCCCCGCCACTTGGGGTCATGGTCGGGAAAAAAACTGCCGATATCCCCCAGCGCAAAAGCCGATAGCAAAGCATCGGATAGGGCGTGTAAAATAACATCTCCATCCGAATGGGCGATGGCCCCGCGCTCGCTCTCGATTCGAACCCCGCCCAGCCAAAGTTCACGTCCCTCGCCCAGGCGGTGCGAATCCTCGCCGTAGCCAATTAGCAACTGAGACAAAGGATTGGTAATTCTCTCTGCCACGCCCTTATCCTATCCTGCCTTGTGCAGGTATGGGCTACGAGGCCCATAGCGGTCAAAGCGCACAAACCTTTGCGGTACGAGGCGGCTCCCACATTTAGTCCCCATTCGGTGCCGGCGTCAGCGAGGCCTGTCGAAGTCTGCCCTCTTTGGGGTCCGGTTATTTTGGGCAAGGGACATTCTACCCTCACCTTGACTGGCAAACCTGCCCTTGACCCTGTGGCCGAACACTTTGAGAATGAGGCATATGGCAATCTACATGGTTTATGAAGACGCATTGGCCCTGATGAAGCGCTGGACCCCCTCGGAAAGCCTGCAAAAACATATGCTCGCCGTCGAAACCGCCATGCGGGCCTATGCCCGGAAATATGGCGAACCAGAGGAAAAGTGGGCCATTACCGCAATCCTGCACGATTTCGACTACGAGAAATTACCCGAAACCCACCCGTACAAGGGTGTGGAGATGTTGCGCGAGATGGGGTATCCGGAGGATGTGCTCGAGGCCATTCTCGGCCACGCCGACGTACCCGAGCACCCCCGTAACACCCTGATGGCCAAAGTGCTGTTCGCAGTGGACGAGCTGGTGGGGCTGATTACGGCAGCCGTCTACGTCCGGCCCGACAAGAGCATCCAGAGCTTGGAACTCGACAGCCTGAAAAAGAAGTTCAAGGACAAGGCTTTCGCCGCGCGGGTAGACCGCGAAGGCATTTCGCGCGGTGCCCAGGAACTCGGCGTAGACCTCGACGAGCACATGGCTTTTGTGCTCGAGGCCATGAAAGCCGATGCCAAGCGGCTTGGGCTGGGGTAATCCTCGTCCGATTGGATTTCGCTCTCTGATACCGTTTCCGCTTGAATCCTTCACCGTAGGACGCAGTCAGAGGTGAAGGATTCAAGCCGACCCTCTCAGGGTACAGGCAATTTTCCCGAGCGGCCCTCGCGTCAGTCCTCCAGTTCTTCCGCCTCGCTTTCGAGTTCGCCTTCTTCGGGGTTTCTCTTCATCACCTCGCGCAACACCGCAGTAGCGTAGGCCCCCTTGGGCAGAAAAAAGCTCACCCAGAGCCCTTCCGCGGTTTCTTCCACGCTCCATTCGGTAAGGGGAAAGCGGATCAGGCGGCGATCCCCTCGGCGCAAGGCAAAGTGGCTGCGCTCGAGCTCGTATTTCTGCAGTACCTGGTCTTCCAGGGCGCGGGCCGGCCCCTGGGCCTCGCGGTATTTTTTGCCGTAGAGGGGCCCAGTTGCGCTGATTTGAAAGCGCAGGGCTCGAGGGTTCTCGGCCTTGGCGTCCTGCACGACGAACTCTCCCCCCGTGTCGTGTTTTTTGGCCACATCCCCTTCAATCACCTGCCCAAAGAGTCCCATCTGCAAGCGCAGGGCCAGCCAGTCGTTGAAGAGCAGGCTTTGCAGGCTCGAGACCAGAAATTTCTTCAGCCAGGAAGGCGTATGCACCTTACCCTTCTTGACCAGCTCATAGCCCTTGAGCGGGTTTAATCCTCCGATACCAAAGCGCTGGGGGCCGTAGTAGTTGGGCACCCCCTGACGCTCGAGCGCACGCAGAATAGCCTCGACCCGCTGCAGCGATGGATCAATATCCGTCCCATCTCCCCTACTCACCAGCTCCCCAGAGCGCTCCTGGATGGGACGAATCAGGATGCGAAAGCGGTTGCCCCTTAGGTGACCTACCCGCAGTTTGTGAGGATGCAAAGCACGTTCCAGCACCCGAACCCCTTCCAGTTCGGCCAGGGTTTCCAGCCTTCCTTCGTGGCGCGCCGGAATGCTGAACCATTGCTGCGTTCGGGCATGTTTGTCCTTGAGTCCCGCTACCCCGATATGGGCCTCGTTAATATGCAGTCGGTCTCGTAAAAACTCGAACACGGCGCGGGTGGTCAGACCCTCTTTTTCGATCCGTACGAACAGGTGTTCCCCCTGGCCTGTGGGGCTATAGGCCGGCACCTCGAAGACCTGAAAATCCGCTGGCCGATGCCGAATGGTTCCGTCCAGCCCCGGCAGGTGCGGCGTGAGGTAAGGATAGGCATTAAAATCAAAACGAACATTGGGATTTGGGGACATACCCTATAGCATATAGGGGTGGATTCAGTAGATTCTGGCCAACTAGAAGCCCAGTTCGCCAACCATCTGACCCGCATGGTTCCCGAGGGCAGCCTGGTAGCGGCGGTCTCGGGCGGTGGTGACTCGGTTGCATTGCTGCTGTTGCTCACTTCCACCCCTCGCAAGGTGGTGGTGGCCCATCTCGACCATTCCTTGCGTTCCGATTCGGCCGGCGACGCCCAATGGGTCAAGGCACTGGCCGAACGCCTGGGATATCCCTACGAGTCGGAAAAACTGGATGTGGCCCAGATTGCAGGTGAACGCGGGGAGAATCTGGAAGCCACCGCCCGCGATTTACGCTATGGCTTTCTGGCTAAGGTTGCCAAGAAACACCGAGCCCAGGCCATCCTAACCGCCCACACTGAGGATGACCAGGCCGAAACGGTGTTGCTACAACTGTTGCAAGGCACCGGGCGGGGCCTTGGGATGCGACCCAAACGTGGCAAGGTGGTACGTCCGCTCTTGGAGGTAAGCCGCAGCACATTACGAACCTACTTACGCAGCAAAAACCAAGGCTGGCTCGAGGACGTCTCCAACGCCGATACCTCGCTGGATCGGAACTTTCTACGTCACGAAATTTTCCCCCGGCTCAAAGCGCGTTTTCCCCAGACCCAGACCGCCCTTGCCCGCTTCGCCGCCATCTCCCAGCTCGACGACGAAGCCCTCGACCCCCTGGCCGAACAACTGCTGTTGCGCGATGGTCGCTGGCCTTGCCCGGCTTACAGGATCGCACCGCTGGTACAGGCCCCAGCTGGATTGCGTCGCCGGGCCTTGCGGCAGATGCTCGAGCAGATCAAGCTGCGGCCCGAAGCAAGCTGGATTACCCAGCTCGAGCGGGCCTTACAAGGAGAAGCCTTCACCCTCCCCGAAGGCTGGCAGGTGCGCCGCCGCGACGGCGCCCTATTTCTGATTCCCCCAGTAGTGGATGCCTTTCCACCCTGGCGGGGCTCGAGGCTTCCCCAGCCAGGCGACCAGATTGACCTGCCCGATGGCCGGGTCCGGCTGGTGGATTTCTTTACCGAACATAGTGTCCCCACCGAACTCAAACAGGTCTGGCCGGTGCGGGCTGTTGGCGATAGCGTACAAGAAGTCTGGAACCTTTGGCCTGAATCAGAAGACCTCGAGCACATGCGTACCGCCCTCGAGCAAGCCCGGCTGGCCTTGCAAAACGGCGAAGTGCCCATCGGAGCGGTGGTGGTCTGGGACGGCGAGGAACTGGCCGTTGCCCACAACCAGGTCGAACAAAGCCGCGATGCCACCGCTCACGCCGAGTTGATCGCGCTGCAAAAGGCGCTGCTCAAGCAGCAAGCCAAGGTGTTGCCCGGAGCCACCGTCTACATCACCTTGGAGCCCTGTGCGATGTGCTTTGGAGCGCTGATGGAAGCCCAGGTTCGACGGGTGATCTATGCGGTAGAAAACCTCAAGGCCGGGGCGGTCACGGTGCATCGCCTTAAGCCCCCCTTCGAGTGGGAAGGCGGCTGGCTCGAGCGCGAATCGGCCAAGCTGCTGCGGGACTTCTTCGCCCAGAAACGTTCGGCATCCTAGAGTGGTTCCTACGAATACTCAGTAGAGCAAAAACCGCTGTACCAGGTAAATCACTCCGCGCCGTGTGCGGAGTGATTGTGGAAACACGATGAGAGGAAAAATCACCGTGCAGGATTCCCCTGTTAAGCTTGGTCGAGCGTAGCCATATCAGCCGAAGGCTGCACCATCTACCCGTGACTTTGCGGCCAAGTTGTGCTAGAGTCTCTATTCGGCTCGGCTGATTGCAGTCAGCCACAACAAAGTGAGTGGAGGGGTGCCGGAGTGGTTGAACGGGCCGGTCTCGAAAACCGGTATAGGGGGTTCCCCCTATCGAGGGTTCGAATCCCTCCCCCTCCGCCAAATAGCCTGATACGCATTTCGGTAGTATCGTTCACTTCGGCAAGCCTAAACGATACTACCGAAATGCTTTTCTACTCCCTTCGGTCGGCTTGAATCCTTCACCTCTGACTGCGGCGGGCGGTGAAGGATTCAAGCGGAAACGGTATGAATGGCTAAAGGCTTTAGGCATCGAAACAGTTTCTGAACCAACAATGGTGTTTCACCGCTCACTGCCCAGAAACGTAAGGGGTGGTACACCTTTGCCGACGTCCTTCTGTTTAGCCTTCACTGCCAAAAAAAAGTTTTGGGTTTAACCTAAAGAGCAATGGATACCATTCTGCGTGAAGTCACCACCGAAGAAGTGCGAATTTTGCTCGAGCAACTCGGTGCCAATGCCGAACAGGTCAAGGAAGATCTGTTCAACCTGGAGTTTCCCAGCGGCCTACGGGGCCATCTCATCACCTATGGCGAACCGCACGTGAGCAGCCTGCAACTGCGGGCTGGGTTCTCGGGTTTCGACCGGGTGGAACCCCGCCACCTCCTCAACTGGAACCGCCGCTACCGTTTCTCCAAGTCTTATCTCGATGCCGACAACGACCCGGTCATTGAAAGCGACCTGCGCCTGGAGGGGGTCACGCCCGAGGCGATTCACGCCTTTATACGCGATTTTGGCGATCAGGTTACGCTTTTTTTCTCCTACATGCGCATGATTGATGCCAGCCTGGTAGAGTAGATTTGATACGCATTCCGGCAGTATCGTTCACTTTTGAAAGTCTAAACGATACTGCCGAAATGCTTTTCTACTCCCTTCGGTCGGCTTGAATCCTTCACCTTTAACTGCGCATGGCGGTGAAGGATTCAAGCGGAAACGGTATGAACAGGCCCTAACCCACCCAAAAACCATATTCACCCCCCAGCAGCCGGCGCTTTTCCAAGGCCTGCCGAGCGTCTTCTACACCCCCCCGCAAGGCCTCCTGGAAGTCCCGCTGTCCCAGGAGATAAATCATGCTCGCCAGCTCTCCAATCACCGTAAAACCGCGCACTTGCCGTTCGGTGGCCCATAGCTGCTGGGCGGTGCGCTCGGAAAGCTGCCAGGGCACGCGAAGATAGTGCTCGGGGCCATGCCAGGGTTTGAGCTGGGCCTGGTACTGGGTTCGCTCTGGGCCCTGTAGTTTGGGAACCATGCCGGGGGCGCAGTAGGTAGCCGCCAAATTGGTCAGCACCCCCCGGCAGGCCAGGGGCCGGTGGAGGTGCACCGAGCAGGCTCCATCCAACGTGAGCAAGGGGCAGCGGTTCGCCTCCAAAAAATACACGGTGGGAAAGTCGGGCCGGTGTTTTTCCCGCCCGATGCGCTTCAGCCTTTGTTGGCCCTCGGCCTCGGCACGGGCCAACACCTCGGGTTGATGGACCTCGAGCTGTTCGCGCAGGTATTCGGCCTCCGCCAAACCCACCATTACCCAGGCCAGGCAACAAGAGAAACACCCCCTACAGCAGCTCACCTCGAGGTGCCGCTGCGTCAGGTAGTTTTCGGTGCGAGCTTCCAGACCGAGGTGCGCTCGAGCCACCACTTGTCGCAAGGTCGGATCCATCGCTCTTATCATACTGGTACGAGTCACCTCCCACACACCAGAAAAAGCCGTAGGAGACTTGATTGTTCGATTCTTGATGGTTCACAAAGTCACAAATGGTACAATCTTTGCTTGGTTATGAATGTCATTGGACGTATCACCGCCATGCCCACCCTGCCCGAGCCCCTGAGGGGCCTGCGCGAGGTGGCCTACAACCTCTGGTGGAGTTGGAATCCCGAGGCTCAGCACCTCTTCGAACAAATCAATCCTTCGCAGTGGAAGCGCTTCCGGTCTAACCCCGTGCGGGCCTTGCTAGAAGCCGATCCTACGCGTTTGATGGTCCTGGCCGAAAATGCAGGCTATGTGGGTGCGGTGGAAGCTACCGTGGCCAACTTCCGTCACTACCTGCAAACCCGCCCCAAGAAAACCCCGCGCATTGCCTACTTCTCGATGGAGTACGGCTTCCACGAGTCGCTGCCGATCTACTCCGGCGGGTTGGGTATCTTGGCCGGCGATCACATTAAGTCGGCTTCCGATCTGGGGCTAAGCCTTACCGGGATCGGAATGTTCTATCACGAAGGCTATTTCCGCCAGCAACTCACCCCCGAGGGCCAGCAGCGCGAGGTCTACGAAGATTTGTTGGCCGAAGAGTTGCCCCTGGCCACGGTCACCCATAAGGACGGCAAACCCCTCAAGGTAGGCGTGGAGTTTCCCGGACGCACCGTATATGTAATGGCCTATAAGGCCGAGGTGGGGGCGATTCCGGTCTACCTGATGAGCACCAACCTGCCCGAAAACCGGCCAGAAGACCGCGCCCTCACCGCTAGGCTCTATGCTCCTGGGCAGGAAATCCGCATCGAGCAGGAGCTGATTCTGGGGGTCGGGGGGGTGCGGTTGGTGCGGGCCTTGGGCTTAGAACCCGAAGTCTGGCACATGAACGAGGGCCACGCGGCCTTCTTAGGTCTGGAACGCATGCGCGAGATGGTTGCGGCAGGGAGTTCCTTCAGCGAGGCCCTGGAAGCTACCTCGGCAGGGGCTCTCTTTACTACCCATACCCCCGTACCCGCCGGCCACGACAGCTTTCCGCTGGATCTGGTCGAACGTTACCTGGACGGCTGGTGGAACAAACTAGGTATTAGTAAAGAAGATTTTATCGCCCTGGGCCGTGAGGAAAAGAGCTATGGCTCGGTTTTCAGCATGTCCAACCTGGCCCTCCACACCTCCCGCGCCGCCGGGGGGGTCTCGGCCCTGCACGGCGAGGTCTCGCGTGAGATGTTCAAGGAGCGCTGGAAGGGTTTTGAGGCGGAGGAAGTGCCCATCGGGCACATCACCAACGGCGTCCATACCTTCACCTTCCTGCACCCCGAGATGCACAGTCTCTACGAACGTACTTTCCCCAAAACCTGGGCTGAGCAACTGCATGACCAGAGCCAGTGGGCCGTTGACAAGCTGGAGGAGGACGAACTCTGGCACATCCGCAACAAGCTGCGTACCAAGCTGGTGGAGGAAGTGCGGGTGCGGTTGTTTGAACAGCGCCGACGCAACGGCGACCTTCCGGCCAGCCTGCGGGCGGCCGAAAAAGTGCTCGACCCCAGCGTGCTGACCATCGGCTTTGCCCGCCGCTTTGCTACCTACAAGCGGGCTATTCTAATGTTCACCGACCCCGAGCGGCTGGTCTCCATTTTGAATGGCCCCCTGCCGGTGCAGTTTGTGTTTGCCGGTAAAGCCCACCCCAAGGACGAGCCCGGCAAGGAGTTCATCAAAAAGCTGGCCGAACGCATCAAGACACTGGGCCTCGAGGACAAGATGATTCTGCTCGAGAACTACGATATGAGCCTGGCCCGCAGCCTGGTGCAGGGGGTAGATGTCTGGCTCAACACCCCCCGCCGTCCTATGGAAGCCTCAGGCACCTCGGGCATGAAAGCAGCGCTCAACGGAGCCTTGAATTTCTCCATTCTGGACGGCTGGTGGGCCGAGGCTTTCAACACCACCAACGGCTGGGCCATTGGCGACGAGCGCACCTACGCCACCGAGGAGGCCCAGGACCACGCCGACGCCCAGAGCTTCTACGACACCCTGCAATACGAGATCATCCCGCTGTTCTACGCCAGGGGCGCGGTGGGCACCCCCAGCGGCTGGCTGGCCATGGTGCGCGACAGCATCCGCACCTGCGGCCCCGCTTATTCGGCCCAGCGCATGGTGGACGATTACCACCGAAAGTTCTATACTCCGCTGGCCCAGCGGTCGGCTCACCTGATGGAGAAAAACGCCGCCGCCCTGAAAGAAGTGGCCCGCTGGAAGACGCAAGTACAAGGTGCCTGGAACAATGTGAAAGTCTGGGTGGAGGCCCCCCATGCCGCCGCCAACCAGCCCTTGCAGTTGCGGGCATTTGTGCAGGCCTATGGCATCCCCACCGAGACCCTGCGGGTCGAACTGGTGGTGCGGCGCAGCAGCGGTGACTTGGAGGTGGTGTTGCTCAAGGCCGCCGGGCAGGAGCGGGAAGCCCTGCTCTACACCGGCACCTACCTCCCCGCCCGCCCAGGCAGCTATGAATACGGCGTGCGGGTGGTGGCCGCCCACCCCGAACTCTCGAGCCCCCGCGAGGTTGCTTTCGTAAAGTGGGCTGGAACGGTGGTGGAAGAGCCGGTGAAGGTGTAGCTCCTGCCAGCAAACACTCTGTTTTACCGCATACTTCTGTTTCTCATATTTATTACGCAATACCGTAATAACGTATTCGTGTGGATATAGAGACCCGCCTTAATCTACTCGAGGCCCGAATTGCTGCCTTGGAGCAAGCCTCGAGTGTACCGTCGAAGCCGCCAGAAGGCCTCTTTTGGGCGCTGGACTATCTGCGCCAGGCCGCTAAACCCGGCGGTGAGGTAGTGTTCGCCGGTCAAGCCGATTTGGCCTCAGGCACCTGGGGTTGGCAGTGGGGATTGCCGGTAGGCCCTCTACTGAAAACCCCTTGGTCGGAGGTAGCCCAAAGCCTCGCGGCCTTGGCACATCCTTTGCGACTAGAAATTCTCCGCGCCGTGCTAAATGGCAAGAGCAGCTCTCAAGACCTACAGCACCTTGCGGACATCGGCACTACCGGTCAGCTATACCACCACCTCAAAGAGCTGCAAAGCGCAGGCTGGCTAAAAGTGGGCAAGCGAGGCTCTTACACGGTACCGTCAGAGCAAATCATCCCCGTGTTGGTGATACTAAGCGCCGCTGGGGGCGAGGCTCTTGCAGCTCAGATAGAGCAAACAGAACAGTAAGGAGGTAGGGATGAAACTCTGGATAACTGTAGGAACTTTGTTGCTCGGGCTGGCTTTAGCCCAGGTCAGCCTTACCCCCAAGGCGGCCCTCGAGCGTCTCTTTACCGAGCGCCCGGCCAGGGCCGAGTGGTTTGCCCCGGCCTTCTTGCAGCAGGTGCCGCTGGCCCAGGTGGAGGCCATTCTCCAACAATTACTGGGGAGTCTGGGGCGCTACGAGGGCGTGGAGCCGGACGGCCCCAACTTCCGGGTGAACTTCGAGCGCGGCCTGGTGCCCGCGCAGATCTCGCTGGACAGCGAGGGGCGCATCCAGGGGCTGTTCTTCCGCCCGCCCCAGCCCAAGGCGGCCCTGACCCCCGAGCAGCTCCTGGCCGAGTACCGCAAGCTACCGGGGCAGGTCAGCGTGCTGGTGCTGGAAGGCCCCCAGGAGCGCCTCGGCCTGAACGCCGACCGCGCGCTGGCGGTGGGCTCGAGCTTCAAACTGGCTGTGCTGGAAGCCCTGCGCCAGCAGATCGAGGCCGGACAGCGCCGCTGGAGCGATACCGTGCCGCTGCGCCCGGAGTGGAAAAGCCTGCCCAGCGGCACCCTGCAAAACCTGCCCGACGGAACCCCCCTGAGCCTCGAGCAGTACGCCACCCAGATGATCTCCATCTCCGACAACACCGCCACCGACGCGCTAATAAGCATTGTCGGGCGGGCCGAGGTGGAAAAGCTCTCCCCCCGCAACCAGCCCTTCCTCACCACCCGCGAAGCCTTCGTGCTCAAGAACCCGCAAAACCGCGAGTGGCTCGAGCGCTACCGCTCCAACCCCTCCGAGCGGGCCGCCCTGCTCCCCCAACTGGCCCGCCTGCCCCTGCCCGACGTGAGCGTGTTTGCCGGGGGGCCGGTGGCGCTGGACGTGGAGTGGTTTTTCAGCACCCGCGAGCTTTGCGCGCTGATGGGCCGGGTACAGGCCCTGCCCCTGATGTCGCTCAACCCCGGCCTGGCCAACCCCGCCGACTGGCAGCGCGTGGCCTACAAAGGGGGCTCCGAGCCGGGCGTCCTGAACCTGACCACCTGGCTCACCGCCAAGGATGGCAAGCAGTACTGCGTCTCGGCCACCTGGAACAACCCCCAGGCCCGGCTGGACGAGAACCAGTTCTTCTTGCTCTATACCAGCCTGCTAAACAGCTTGAAGTAGACTGACCCCATGCGCGCAGTGCCCTTTCGCTTCGAGAACAACACCTTCTGGCTCTTGGATCAGCGTAAGCTGCCCTTCGAGGAGGTCTGGGTGCCCTGCCAAACCGCCCGGGAGATCGCCGCTGGCATCCGCGAGATGGTGGTGCGCGGAGCCCCCGCCATCGGGGTGACCGCGGCCTACGGCATGGTGCTGGCCCACCTATCGGGCGAAGACCTGGCCGAGGCCGACGCCCTGCTGCGCCAGAGCCGCCCCACCGCGGTCAACCTGTTTTACGCCCTGGATCGCATGAAACCACACTGGGGCAGCCTCGAGGCCTCGCTCAGGGAAGCCCAGGCCATCTGGGACGAAGTCCAGGAGACCGAGCGGGCGATTAGCCAGCACGGGGCCAGGGTGCTGAAAGGCCAGGTGCTCACCCACTGCAACACCGGCCCGCTGGCCACCGGGGGCTACGGCACCGCCCTGGGGGCCATCATCGAGGCGTACCGGCAGGGCCGGGTCACCCACGTCTGGGTAGACGAGACCCGCCCCTACCTGCAAGGAGCCCGCCTCACCGCCTACGAGCTGCAAAAAGCCGGGGTGCCCGCCACCCTCATCACAGATAACATGGCCGCCTACCTGATGGGCCAAGGCCAGGTGGACGCGGTTATCCTGGGCACCGACCGCATGGCCCTTAACGGCGACTTTGCCAACAAAATCGGCACCTATGGCCTGGCCATTCTAGCCCAGTACCACGGCATTCCGTTCTATCCGGCCCTGCCGCTCTCCTCGGTAGACCCCCGGCTGGAAAACGGCAATAGTATCCCCATCGAACAGCGTTCATCGCAGGAAGTAACGGTGATTCGGGGCCAGCCCATCGCACCCGAGGGGTTTCCGGCAGCCCACCCCGGCTTCGACGTAACCCCCCATCACCTGATTACCGGCATTGTGACAGAGAGGGGCGTACTCTACCCCCCTTTCGAGGAGTCGCTCCGGGAAGTGCTGCAGATTGGGTGAGCAATGGCCGCGATGATGGGCTGGTGGGAACAACTGACGGGTGCGACCTGCCCGGGTTGTGGCAAGCCACTGCAAGAGCCAACCATATGTACCGAATGTCGGAGTGCACTGGTTCCAAGGCACGTACCGGGATTTGTGTATCTGGGCAGCTACCAGCGCTTCGGCAATCTTTCACGTGCCCTCAAATACCACGGTCGGCGCAACCTAGCCGTATTGCTAGGCCAGAGGATGGCCCTCGGGGTGCGACAGGCTGAATGGGGACTGGATGGCGTAACTGCCGTACCCACCCTGCTGCAGCGCAAGATCGCACGGGGGTACAACCAGGCCGAACTACTGGCCCAAGCAGCAGCTAAGGAGCTGCGCATCCCTTATAAAAGCGTGCTCTCGCGCACAGCGGTGGACAAATCGCAAACCGAGAAAACCCTGCTCCGGCGTTTGCAACTCTCCGAGGCCACCTTTCAGCCCGCCAGCCGGGTGAAAGGAATCTGGCTGCTGGTGGACGATGTGGTAACCACTGGAACGACCTTCGAGCGCGCACGCAAAGCCCTGCTCGAGGCCGGCGCAGCCCGGGTCTACGGTGCGGCAATTGCGGTCAAGAGCCCACATGAATTATCCAGATATTCCCTATAATCGAAATTATAGAACTCCAACGACGCACCGGGGTTCTTAGAGGCACCACACCCAACCCTACCTCTGCCAGAGCGTGGGGTTGATTGACAAAGGGGGGATGGATGCTCAGACGACCACGCATTCGCAGGCTCGAAGAACTCCTCCCCTACATCCGCGAAGGCCGCTACCGCATTGGCCCCCATGTGGCTAAGCACATGCTGCAAGAGGGCTTTATTGAACATGATGTTTTGCAGGCGGTGGAGTGGGGCCGCGAGATGGCTGTCTACCCCGAGGACCAGCGCATGCTGGTGCTGGGCTACATGGTCTTCCCACCACAGCTCAAGCTTCCGCTGCATGTGGTGTTGGAATACCGTGAACAGCGCTGGGTGGATATCGTCACCGCCTTCATCCCCAAAAAGCCACACCAGGTCTACTCGAGGGCCCGAATCGCTGCCATCCTGCGCTACGACGGTACCTTCGAAGAGGTGCGCTGGGTACGGCCCCGCTTCATGACCGCCGAGGACATCCCCCGCTAGATGCCCAGCACCCGGCGGGCGGTCTCGGCGTCTTGGGCGAGCTGGGCTTTTAGAGCTTCCAGGCTTTCAAACTTCATCTCGCCGCGCAGCTTGGTGAGGAATTCCACGCTGAGTTCCTGGCCGTACAAATCGCCGACAAAACCAAAAAGGTGTACCTCGAAGCGCAGGGTATGACCCGAGACGGTTGGGCGATAGCCGACATTGGCCATGCCGCCGAACTTGCCCTGTGGGGTCTGCACCCGCACAGCAAACACCCCCATTGGCAAAATTTTGAGGTGGGCCACCTCAATATTGGCGGTAGGGAAACCCAACTGCCGCCCCAGTTGGTCACCCTCACGCACAATGCCCTTGGCCGTATAGGCTCTTCCTAAGAGCAGCTTGACCTCGTCAACCTCCCCTACACGCAGCAGGTCGCGGATGCGGCTGGACTTGACCGGCCCCCCGCCCAGCTCGAGTAAGGGCAGAATCTGGGTAGGCGCCACGGCATTCAAATCCTCTAGACCCCCGGCCCGCCCCTGCCCAAAGCGGAAATCGGCCCCCACATAAATGCGCTGGGCCTCCAGGGTACGCAGGTCGCCCAGGAAATCGTCCTTGCTGCGCCTAGAGAAAGCCTCGGTAAAGGGCACAATCAGGGCAATCTCGACCCCCAGGCCCCTCAGGAGCTCGAGCTTCTCCGACAGATCGGTCAGGAAGCCCTCCCCTTTCATGAACACCTTGCTGGGGGGGTCGAAGGTGTAGACCAGCAAGGGAATATGCAGACGATTGGCCGCCTGCTGGGCCTGGTGAATTAGGTGCTGGTGCCCGAGGTGCAGGCCATCGAAGCTGCCAATCGCCACCACCTTGGGGCCAGCCGGTGCGTCGGAGGGGTCGTTGATGAGCAGCATGGCGGTTATAGCCTAGCGCACAGGGTATCGGCAACAGAAGCTACGGTACACGAGCAAAGCACACTACTGGCCAGCGCTATTCGTAACCCGTGTCGTCCTCGAGCGCCTTCTCGCTCAGGTAGAAGAGAATCCCCGCCAGGGCCGAGGCGGATATCTGAACCCTGCCGTCACGGGCATCCCGCAAAACCTGGCGCGGGTAGTGCCATTCTACCGTGATGGCCTCGTCGTCGTCGGGCTCTGCGTAGGCTGGGCGGGTATGGGTGGCCCTAAAAACGTGTAGCTTCTCGTCGCAAAAGCCTGGTGAAAGGTAGAAGCCGGTCAGATAATGCAGCTCACCAGTCAGTTGGGCTTCCTCGGCCAGCTCACGCAGGGCGGCTTGCTGGGGGGTTTCGCCGGGGTCAACGAGGCCCGCCGGGATCTCGAGGGTCTCGCTGCCGATGGCCGGGCGATACTGGCGCACAAAAAGCAGTTTGCCGCCCCGTTCGACCAGTACCGCCACCGCGTCGGCGTGCTCGACGATCTCGTAGCGGCCCTCGAGGGCCAGATTAAGAATGCGGCCTTTGTATAGGTACTGCCGTTCGGGCATGTCCCCAAGCTAACGGGTAGAGAAACCTACGTCAAACCATGAAGAAATCCATCCGGTCAACCCGATAAACTATAGGAAAGCCCACGGAGCCTTGCCATGACCCCGCTGACCCAGTATGTTGCCGGTTTCCTCTTTACCCCAGACAAAACCCGGGTGGTACTGATTCGAAAGCATCGCGCCGACCCCGATGCGCGGCTGTTCAATGGCGTCGGTGGCAAGATGGGGGCAGATGAGCTGCCCAAGGCTGCCATGTCGAGGGTCTTCAAGGAAGAAACCCGCATTGGCATCCCCCCCAAGGAATGGATGGCCCTGGCCCGCCTCGAGGGTTACACCTTTCAGGTGTACTTCTTTGCTGCGGTCTCGGAGCTGGCCCTCGAAGTCCAGAGCCAGGGCGACGACGAATTGGGTATTTTTGCCGTGAACGAACTTTTTGCCGGCCCTGTGGTACCCAGTGTGCGTTGGCTGGTTCCACTGGCTTTTGACAACCGGGTGCGCTTTCCGGTGATTTTTGATGGCATCCCTTGAAAAGGGCGATGGGTGACGCAGAAGACTGTTCTCGTTTCACAGAACCTTGGGAATCGCTTCCAAAACCGATACACTATCGCTCGATGAGCGAAGACCGGCTGTTTGAACAGCTCAAGCGCGAAGTAGATCTGCTGGGCCGCGCTCTGGGCAAGGCCATCCGCACCCTTTCGGGCGAACGCATATTCGAACTGGAAGAACAGGTGCGCGAACGAACCAAGACCCTGCGGCAAAACCATAGCGAGGCCATTCATAGGCAGCTGCTGCAAACGGTGCAGGGTCTCACGCTCCTCGAGGCCGAAAACATGATTCGGGCCTTCTCCACATATTTTCACCTGGTCAATCTAGCCGAGGAACGCCACCGGGTGCGGGTCAACCGGGAACGGGAGAAACGAAGCACCCGCGATGCCCCGCGCAGCGAGTCGTTTCTGGCGCTGGTAGGGGAGCTCAAGCGCCTGGGTCTGAGCTACGAGCAGACGGTGGATGTGCTCTCCCGACTGCGGCTGCACCTGACCTTTACCGCCCACCCCACCGAGACCCGCCGCCGTACCCAGCGCTACCACATCCACGAGATCGAGAAGCTGCTCGAGCAGGGCCAGGAGCTGCCCCTGGAACCCCGCGTGGCCCTGCTGTGGGGCACCTCGGAACTCCGCAAATCCCGGCCCACCGTGATGGACGAGGTCAAGGGCGGGCTTTTCTACACCACCTCGACCCTGTGGCAAACCATTCCCAAGCTGGTGGATGGGCTCGAGAGCGCCGTGGAGGCCCACTATGGCCAGCGCCCCGAGCTTTCACCCCCGCTGGTGTTCCGCAGTTGGATTGGCGGCGACCGGGATGGCAACCCCAATGTGCTGCCCGAGGTGACGGGCTGGGCCCAGGCCTACGCCCGCGAAACCGCCCTGCGCAAGTTTGTGGACGATGTGGACGGCCTGATACGCGACCTATCGCTCAGCGACGACCGAATTACCATTACCCGCGAGCTGCGGCTGGCCCTGGAAGACCACGCCAGGCACCTGCAACTGCCCGAACGTTTTCAGGGCGAGCCCTACCGGCAGTTTGGCATGGGACTGCGCTACAAGCTGCGGGCGCTGCTGGGCGAGCAGCCGGGCCCTGGTTACAGCGGAACGCCCGAGTTCGTGGCGGATGTGCGCAAAGCCGAGACCAGCCTCAACCAACTGGGCCTCGAGCAAATTTCCAGAGCCATCGTGCGGCCTCTGCGCCTGAATGCCGAGGCCTTCGGGCTGGATCTGGTGAACCTGGATCTGCGCGAGGAGTCGCGCGCCCTGACCGAGGCCGCTGCCGAGCTGCTCAAAGTTGGCGGGGTACACGAGCAGTACGCTGCGCTGGAGCCCCAGGCACGCGAGGCCTTACTGACCCAGGAGCTGGCCACGGCCCGGCCGCTGGCCCCGGTGGGGTATCGTCCCCAGACCAAGCCGTTGCAAACCGCCCTCGAGGCCCTGCGCCAATGGAAAGCCCGCGGGGCCCACGTGGTCTCGATGACCCATTACCCCAGCGACCTGCTCGAGGTGATGTTGCTGGCGCGGGAGGTGGGGCTCTTCCGCCCCGGACGGGCCCTGCCTTTCGATGTGGTGCCGCTCTTCGAGACCCTGGGCGACCTGCAAAACGCGCCCGAAGTGGTGGCACGGCTGCTGGATAATCCGGTTTTCAGGGCCCATGTGCAGGGGCGGGGGGGCCTCGAGGTGATGATCGGCTACTCCGACTCCAACAAGGACGCGGGCTTTTTGGCGGCCAACTGGGCGCTGTATCAGGCCCAGGAGGCCATCACCAAAGTAGCCAGAGAGCGCAGAATACCGGTCTACTACTTTCACGGACGGGGCACCTCCACCGCCCGCGGCGGGGGCACGGCAGGGCGGGCCATCGCCAGCCTGCCGCCCGGCACGGTGGGCAGCCGGATGCGGCTGACCGAGCAGGGCGAGGCCCTGGCCGACCGCTACGCCCACCCCGAGCTGGCCTACCGCAACCTCGAGCAGATGCTCTACCACATGGCCCTGGCCTCGGCCCGCGATCTCTATGGGCAGGCCCTGCCGCTCAAACCCGAGTGGCTCGAGGCCATGAACCGAGCTGCCGAACGCTCCACCCAAGCCTACAGGGAACTCTTGGGGCGTCCCGGTTTCTTCGAGTTCTACGAACAGCTCACCCCCATCCGCGAGATCGGGGCGCTCAACATCGCCAGCCGCCCGGTCTACCGCTCGGGGCGGGTGCGCGAGATCAAGGATTTACGGGCCATCCCGTGGGTGATGTCCTGGACGCAGGTTCGCTTACTGTTGCCCGGCTGGTATGGGCTGGCCGAAGGATTGCAGGAAATTCCGCTGGCACTGCGCCAGGAGATGTTCGAGCAGTGGCCCTTTTTTGCCACCACCCTGGACAGTGCGGCCATCGCTTTAGCCAAAGCCGACCTGGGCATCGCCCGCGAGTACCTGCGGCTGGTTAAGCCCGAGCTGGCCGAGCGCTTCTTCCCCGATATCGCCCGCTCGTTCGAGCAGACCAAAGCCATCCTGGAGAAAACCTTTCAGAACACCCTGCTCTTCAAACACCCCGTGCTGGCCCGCCAGACCGAGCTGCGCAACCCCTACGTAGACCCCATCTCGCTGGTGCAGGTGGAGCTCTTGGAACGCTACCGGCGCACCCCCCCCGAGGCCCCCGAACGCACGGGCCTCGAGCGCGCTCTGATGCTCTCCTTGCTGGGTATCGCGGCAGGACTGCGCAATGCGGGCTAAAGCAGGCTTGTTCGCCAATTTGCATAAATCGGCCAATCCGATAAGATGGGCGTCAATTATTCTTCGAGGAGGTAAGGGATGAAGAGGAGTTGGATCGGTTTTCTAGCAAGCCTGGCCCTGGTCGGGATGGCATGGGCCCAACGCCCCGACACCATCGTGATTGCGCAGGGAGTGGACGTAACGGTGCTTGACCCCAACAACCAGCTCGAGACCCCCACCGCCAATGTTTTGGCAAACATCTTCGACACCCTTTACATGCGCATGCCCGACGGAACAGCCCGGCCATGGCTAGCCACCGCTGTGCGGGCCGTTAACCCTACCACCTGGGAGATGACCATCCGCCAGGGGGTCAAGTTCCACAACGGCGAAGACCTCACCGCTGAAACGGTCAAGTGGAACTTCGACCGGGTCATTGATCCTCAAAGGCCCTTGCGCATCTCCAACTCCTGGGCCAACCTGGCCAGCGTGCAGGTGGTCAACCCCACCACCCTGCGCTTCATCACCAAGAACCCTTTCCCGGTGTTTGTGACGCGCCTCACGGGTTTCTATATCCTCCCGCAGAAGTACGTTACCGAAGGAGGCAACCGCTATCTGCAAGAGCCGGTGGGCACGGGCCCCTACAAGTTTGTGCGCTGGGTGCGCGACCAGCAGTTTGAGCTCGAGGCCAACCCCAACTACTGGGCTGGCGCTCCCAAAATCCGCCGGGTCATCTTCCGGCCCATCCCCGAAGCCAGCAGCCGTGTGGCCGAACTGGTCTCGGGCGGGGTAGACATTATCACCAACCTGGTACCCGAACCCGTGAACGCGGTACGCGCCTCGGGTGCTGCTGAGGTGCGAAGTGTACCCAGCATCCGCAACATCTTCATCATGCTTAACACCAGCGGCAAAGCCGATAGCCCCCTGGCCAACCCCAAGGTGCGTCTCGCGCTCAACTATGCGGTGGACAAGCGAACCATCGTTAAAAACGTGCTGGGCGGCCTTGGGCAGCCCACCGGCTGTTCGCTCAACAGCTACATCTTTGGTTACGATGCAAGGAGCTGCCAAGCCTACGAGTACAACCCCGCCCGCGCCAAACAACTGCTGGCCGAGGCCGGCTACCCCAATGGATTCACCATGACCCTGGGCTCGCCCAATGGACGCTACCTCAACGACCGCCAGGTAGCCGAAGCCGTGGTGGGGCAACTGGCACAGGTCGGCGTGCGGGCCGAGTTGCGGGTGCAGGAGTGGAGCACCTATGTGGGGCAAATTCTGGAGCGCCGCATCCCTACCGACGCAGTGCTGCTGGGTTGGGGCAACAACGAGTTTGACGCCGACAACTCCCTGTACAGCTTGTTCTATGGTGGCACGGTGCGCGGCGGCCCCCGCCAGGTGGCCTTTAGTTATATCCGCTCGGTTCCCCTCGACAACGCCCTGCTGCAAGCCCAGCGCACCACCGATCCCGAACAGCGCAAGAAGCTCTACCTCGATGCGCTGCGGGTCTTGCGGGCCGAGTCGCCCTGGATCTTCCTGCACCAGCAAGAAGACATCTACGGCGTGGCCAAGCGGGTAGACTGGAAACCCCGTCCCGACGAACGCCTGTTCGTTGCCGAGATGGCCTTCAAGTAACCCATTCCATAGAGGCGGAGAGGGGAAGGTTAGGGTATCAACCAAGCCCATCGTAGGCCAGTTTGGCCCTGCTTTCCCCTCCCCTTCCAACCCTCCAGATGCTGACCTACCTTGTCCGTCGCCTGCTCCTGGTTCTAGTGGTCGTCTGGGGTACCGCCACGCTGGCTTTTTTCCTGCTGTTTCTCTCGGGCGACCCGGTCAACCTGCTGCTACCCCTGGATGCAACACCCGAAGTAAGGGAGCAGTTCCGCAAGGCCAACGGTTTTGACCGCCCGGTCTGGCAGCAATACCTGAGCTACATGGGCCGGGCCCTGCAGGGCGACCTGGGCATCTCGCTGCGCAACCAGACCCCTGCACTGGGGCTGGTGTTGGAGCGGATGCCGGCCAGTATGGTACTGGCCGGTGCTGCTTTGTTGTTTGCGGTTATCTTTGGGGTACTGGCGGGCGTGATTGCGGCAGTGCGCAAGGGAACCACGCTGGAATTTGTGGTGCTGTTTTTTGCCCTGCTGGGTCAGTCTTTGCCGGTGTTCTGGCTGGCCCTGATGCTGATTCTGGTATTTGGCCTCGAGCTGCGCTTGCTGCCCATCTCGGGCTATGGGGTGGGGCCCATCCCGGGCCTGCCCGCCCTGGCCAATCTGGTGCTCCCGGCCATTGCGGTAGGCACCTTTTCGATGGCCGCCATCACCCGACTGACCCGGGGGGGCGTGCTGCGCGAACTGCGCAGCGACCATGTGCGCACCGCCCGGGCCAAGGGCTTGAGCGAACGGGTAATCATCTATAAGCACGCGCTGCGCAACGCAGCCATCCCGGTAGTCACGGTGATTGGGTTGCAACTGGGCAACCTGCTTTCGGGCGCGGTCATCACCGAGACCATTTTTGCCTGGCCAGGCGTGGGCCGGCTGGTGCTCACCGCCGTTACCCAGCAGGATTTCCCGGTGGTACAGGCCGCGGTCATCGTGTTTGCGGTGTTGCTGGCGGTTATTAACCTGGTGGTGGACCTGCTCTATGGGGTGCTCGACCCCAGGGTGCGTTATGCGTAGAATCCTTCGCGCGCCCTCCGCCTTGGTCGGCATCAGCCTGATGGTTCTATTCGTGCTGATGGCGATTTTTGCCCCACTCATCAGTCCGCACAACCCCACCCGGCAAGACCTGCAAGCCATCACCAAACCCCCCGGCACCGAAGGCCACCTGTTGGGCACCGACCGTCTGGGGCGCGACATGCTCTCGCGTATCTTCCACGGCGCACGTCTGTCGTTGGTGGTGGCCTTGGCGGGGGTGCTGATTGGCGCTCTGGTGGGGATTCCCTTGGGATTGCTTTCGGGCTACCTGGGGGGGCGGGTGGACGATTTCCTGATGCGTCTGGGCGATATCCAGCTCTCGCTGCCGTTTATCTTGCTGGTCATTGCTATTATCGCGGCGCTGGGGCCCAGCCTGACCAACACCATCCTGGTGCTGGGAATTACCAGTTGGGTGTTGTACGCCAGGGTGGTACGGGGCGAGGTTTTGTCGCTCAAGGAGCGGGAGTTTGTGCAGGCCGCACACGCCCTGGGGGCATCGGGGCAACGCATCATGCTCAAGCACCTGTTGCCCAATGCAGCCGGGCCGCTGATTGTGGTGGCCACCTTGGAGCTAGCACGTTTGATTGTGACTGAAGCAGCCCTATCGTTCCTGGGGCTTTCTGGCGTACCCCCCGAAATTCCAAGCTGGGGTCAGATGCTGGCCGATGGGCGTGAGGTGCTGTTTTTCGGCGGCTGGTGGGTGGCCACCTTCCCCGGCGTGGCCATCAGCTTGCTGGTACTGGGCATCAACCTGTTTGGGGATGCACTGGCCGAGGTGCTGGACCCCCGGAGCAGGTAGCACAGGTTTACTTCCAGCCCCGCCGGGCCAGCTCGAGCAAGCCCATATCGCCACCCCAGGCACCGACAAGCTGCACCCCGATGGGTTTATCACCGGGCCTGGCAGCAGGCACGGTAACCACCGGGGCGCCCAGTAGGCTGGCATAGCAGGTCAGGCTGAGGGTGCGCCAGCGGAACTCGAGGGCCTTCTCGGTGTTCTGCATATCGGCCTGTTGGGGCGCCGAGCTGGGGGTTGCGGGCAGCAGCACCAGCGTTCCAGGCTCGAGCCAGGCGCCCATCTCGCTGCGCAGGCGCACCTGCTCGCTCAGGGCTCGCCCGATTTCGCCGGGGCTGTAACTCGAGGCCATCTCCAGGAGCCGCCGCACATCCGCGCCCAGTCGGGGTTGCTTTTCCTCGAGCCACTTCTGATGAAACCCCCAGGCTTGCGCTCCCTGCAAGACCCGCTGGGCCTCGCGCGCCTCTTGCAGCAAGCCGAGCGATTTTTCCTCGATTCTGAGGCCCAGGGACTCGAGTTTTTCGGCTACTCCGAGGGTAGCCACCTGGGCCTCTGGGGTACAAAGCTCGAGGGCATCGCGCACGACCACTGCACGCTCAAACCGAACCGTGGGCAAGGCATCGGCCAGCAGAACCTGGGCAAACCGCAGCATCAGCTCAGGGTGCGCTGCCAGCAACCCCACGGTGTCGTAGCTGGGGGCCAGCGGAACCACCCCGGTAGCGGGAATCAGGCCGTGGGTGGGGCGGTAGGCATAGGTACCACAAAGCGAGGCCGGTATCCGCACCGAACCGGCGGTGTCGCTACCCAAAGCCACCGGAACCAACCCCGCCGCAACCGCGACCGCCGAACCTGAGGACGAGCCGCCAGGAATCCCACCCGGCACCTTTGGGTTCTGGGGCGTGCCGAAATGGGGGTTGATGCCGGTCATGCCATAGGCCAGCTCGTGGGTGTGGGTCTTGGCGATGAGTCTTGCGCCCGCTTTCTTGAGGGCCGCCACCGCCCAGGCATCCTGGCGTGGGAGGCCCCACTGCTCGGGAAAATCGGGGTTGCCTGCCGTGGTCGGCAGTCCGGCCACATCGAACAAATCCTTGGCTGCAAACGATAGGCCCTGCAGAGGCCCGCTGGCCACGTGTGGCTGATTTTCCAACGAGAGGCTAACTGCACCAAAATCGTCGTGCATGAACCCATCATAGTTCCCGTCATCGCGCAGGCTCCCCTGGGCTCTGCAAGGCAACAGCGAAGAGTACGGCCGTTGCAGCGAGTATGGGAACATCGTTGCCGATGGGCTGGGGTTTAGCACACGGTGGGTTTGGGTAGACTGGGAGGGTATGGTCGAGGTACACACCCGTTCTGCAACCTTTCATCCTGCTAAGAACGCGAAATACCTTATTGGGGATTTCACCGATTGGAACCGAAAGCCCATCCCTATCCACGAGCCCCTGACCCTCGAGTTCCCCGCCGGGGCCTACGTGGAGTACGCCTTTCTGGACGAAAACCACCAGCCCTTCCCCGACCCCGACAACCCCCACAAAGCCCAGAACCCCTGGTGGAGCTACCCCAGGGCCATTGAGCTGCCCGGCTTTCACTACACCGCGCCGCCCCAGCCTTCCCGCGCAGTAGAGGTGCACCGGCACCGGCTGGAGTCGCGGGCCTTTGGCAGCACCCGCCGCTACTACGTCTACAACCCCACCCGGCCGGCCCAGGCTACCCTCTACGTCCACGACGGGGTGGCCTACTACCGCACCGCCAAGCTGGCCGAGGTGGCCCAGGGGCTGTTGGAGCAGGGGGAAATAAACCCGGTGCGGATTGTGTTCATCGAGCCCGAGGATCGCCGTAGCGAGTACTGGTTCAGCACTGCTTACGAACAGCACGTGCTGGAGGAGATTATCCCTGCCGTGGAGGCCCAGTACGGCCCCACTGCGGAAAAGGGCTTGCTGGGGGCCAGCCTGGGCGGTCTGGTCTCGAGCTGGCTGGCCTTGCGCCACCCTGAGCTCTTTCAAAAGGTCGCCACCCAGTCGGCCTGTCTAACCGCCTCGCCCGAGGGGGGCGACTCCTTCACCGACCCCGAGTGGCTCACCGAGCAGTACCTGGCTTCTAAAACCCTCCCTTTGCGCTTCTACTGCGAAACTGGGCTGATCGAGTGGCTCTTGGCCCCCAACCGCCGTTTTGCCGCCATGCTGGCCGATAAGGGCTACACTCACGCCTACCTCGAGCGCCCCTCCGGCCACAACTGGATGACCTGGCGGCAGGGGCTGGCCCCGGCTTTGGTCTACCTGTTCGGAAACTGAAACGGGATGATAGGCTAGAGCTTATGGACTTTGGATCGGCACTTGTAGCCATTCTGATTATTGTTGCGCTCGAGGCTGTTTTATCTGTAGACAACGCCATGGTGCTGGCCGTGATGGTGCGGCCCCTGCCCGAGCACCTGCGCTCGAGGGCCCTGCTCTACGGCATCATTGGGGCCTACGTGCTGCGCGGGCTGGCCCTGCTCTTTGCCACCATCATCATCCAGATCTGGTGGATTCAGTTGCTGGGTGGGCTTTATTTGGTGTATCTGGCCGTGAATCACCTCTTTAGACACAAGCCCCCCCAGGCCTCCGAGTCGGAGCAGGCCCGGCTGCAACGGGCCGCCGCCGCCAGCTTCTGGCGTGTTGTGGTGATGATCAATGTGGTAGACCTGGCCTTCGCGGTGGACTCGGTACTGGTGGTGATCGCCTTCAGCCGGGAGTTCTGGGTGATATTCACCGGGGTGGCTATTGGGATTCTGCTCATCCGGCTGGCTGCTGGCATCATGGTCACCATCATCGAGCGCTACCCTAGGCTCGAGTCGGTGGCCTACGCGGTGGTGGGCTGGGCTGGGCTCAAGCTGATGCTCGAGGGCTGGGGCCACGGCAGCGAGGTCTGGCTGCACCGCCCCGAGCTGGCTTTGCACCTGCCCCAGGCCTTTTTCCTCAGCGTCACCTTCGCCATTCTGGTCTTGGGCAGCCTGTGGGCCTTCCGCCGCTCGTCCTGACTATGCCCAAAGACTGGGACGCCCACTACCTTAGCCAGCCGCCCCATAGCCAGCCCGCAACGGTGGTAGCGGCCTACGCCCACCGGCTTCCGGCAGGGCCGGTGCTCGACCTGGCCGGCGGCCTGGGCCGCAACGCCTTTTTTCTAGCTCGGCGGGGGCATCCGGTGATTCTGCTCGAGCACAGCCAGGTGGCCCTGGAGTTCGTGCAAAGCGAGGCCGCCCGCCAGCAGCTCCCGGTCTGGGCCCTCGAGGCCAACCTGGAAGCCCCCTCCCCCAGCCTGCCCCCGGGCCCGCTGGCTGGTATCATCAAGTCGTACTTCCTGCACCGCCCCCTGCTGGAACTGTTCGCCCCGCGGCTAATGCCCGACGGTCTGGTGCTCCTCGAGGGCTTCACCGTGGTGGAAGCCCAGCGCCGCGGCAGCCAGGCCGCACATTACTGGCAGGAAGGCGAACTCCTGCACCCGTCCCAGGGTCTCCATCTGCGGGCCTGGGCCGAGGGTTGGATGAACGGACACCACCGCACCTGGGCGGTGTGGCAACAGCCCTGCTAAATGGTGGTCTCATTCGCTTTTCATCCTGTAAACTCTGCTACCCTACAGGCTGGTTGGGGAGTAACCACCCAGTTTTGGGTTTGATTAATCGTCAATACGAAGCGGACGCTTCCGGTTAATCAGGGTTTGTTGCCCAGGTGAGACCACCACGACACGCAGAGGCCGTGGTGGCTTTGTGTTTTTGGTCTAGCCACGGTCAGGGGTGCCCATGGAACAACTTGGACAGGCGCTGATTGTTATTGGAATCCTGATTGTCTTGGAGGCGGTGCTCTCGGCCGACAACGCCATGGTGCTGGGGGTGATGGTCAAACAACTGCCCCCACCCTGGCGGCAGCGGGCCTTGTTTTACGGCATTGCTGGGGCTTATATCCTGCGCGGCCTGGCCCTGGTCTTTGCGGTGTACCTGATCCAGTTCTGGTGGATTCAGGCCCTGGGTGCGGTTTATCTGCTCTATATTGCCATCCGGCACTTCAGCAAACCCAAGCCCAAGGAAAAGGAAGAGGTTCACCTTAAGGCCGTCCAGACCCTACAGACCGTCACTCCCCGCCAGTTCTGGACCACCGTAGCCCAGATTGAGCTGGCCGACCTGGCCTTCGCAGTGGACTCGGTCTTGGTGGCGGTGGCGCTTTCGGACAACCTGTGGATCATCTTCACCGGTGTGTTTATCGGCATCCTGGCCCTTCGCTTTGTGGCGGTGCTGTTTGTGGGCCTGCTGGAAAAATACCCCCGCTTCGAGGCGGTGGCCTTCGCAGTGGTGGGCTTTGCCGGGGTCAAGCTGGCCATCGGCGGCTGGGACAAGTTCGCCAAGGAAGTCCTGAGCCGCCCGGAATGGGTCACGGGGATTGATAAAACCCAGTTCTCGCTCTTTATTCTGGTCGTTCTGGTACTGGGAACCCTCTGGGCCATGAGCCAGAAGCCTCGAGCACCTCAAGAGCCGCTCGAGCACCGATAAAAGCCCATGCCCGATATGCCCAAAATCTGGTAAGGTTGTGCCGATGGTTTTTGTACTGGCAATCCTGGCCTATCTGCTGGGCGCGCTGCCCCTCGGCTACTGGGCCATCCGGCGCCTCACCGGGCAAGACCCGCGCCTGGCCTCGGCCTACAACCTGGGCCTCGAGAACACCCTGGAACGCCTGGGTCCAGGCCCGGTGCTCCTGGCCTGGGGGCTGGACTTTCTCAAGGGGCTACTGGCAGTCTGGATGGGAGGGCAGTTTGGGCTCTCCTGGGCAGTAATTTTCGCGTTCCTGGTCTATCTGGGCCACCTCTACCCTCCCCGGTTTTTGGCTCAGGGAACCCTACTGCGCGGACGGGGTGCGGGCGTGCTGGTGGGAATGGTGCTGGGCCTGCACCTGAGCGGCCTCTCCTACCTGCTTACCCTGGTGGTCTTGCTGGTAGCGGCCCTTGGCCTGGTATTCAGCCGCTATGCCTCGCTGGCCGCCCTGACCATCCCTGGCGCGCTGGCTATTCTGCTCACCTTCGAGCCTATCACTGGCTGGGCCAAGCTGGCGGCCTGGGGGCTGCTTCTGGCCGCGCTCTGGCGCTACAAGGAAAACATCGGGCGGATGCTGGAAGGCACCGAGCCCCGCCTGGGCGAACCACCGCCGCTGCCCTCCGAGCGGCAGGTGGTCTGCGCTTTCATGATTCATCCCCTCACGGTAGACGACCTGTTCCAGAGCCCCCGCTTCCGCTGGGCCCGACCGCTGGTGGAGCGGGGTCTTATCTCCCAAAGCCTGGTGGAGAACCTCGCCGAGGCCATCCGGCCCATGAAGGTGGGGGAGTTGCGCGGGGTCAGAACCACCGACGGGCGGGAGATTCGATGCCACCTGATCTCGGCCCCCCTTTTGCCCCACCAGATTACCGGCAAGCCCGAGCTGGCCACCCAGCGGGCCATCCAGGGGGCCCGGCTGGCCAGAGAGCTGGGCTGCACGGTGGTGGGCCTGGGGGCCTTCTGGAGCGTGGTGGGCGAGAAAGGCCGGATGGTACAGGAGGCCGTACCGGAGATCGAGGTCACCAACGGCGGGGCCTACACCGCCGGAACCGTCAAGGCCGCCATACCGGGCATCCTGGCCCACTTCGAGCAGTCCGGGCGCCGCCTTCAGGAGGCCACCGCAGCGGTGGTGGGGGCCAACGGGGTGGTGGCCTTTGGGATTGCCCGGCAGATTGCGCCTTTGGTTGGAAGGTTGATTCTGGTGGGGCGCAACCAAGGGCGCCTGGAAAAAAGCGCCGCCACCTTAAAGCAGAACCTCGAGCGCAAAGGTCAGCCCGTCCCCCAGCTCATCGTGAGCACCGATATACCGGCCATCCGCGAGGCCGACCTCATCTTCACCGCCACCTCCGACCCCAACCCGGTCATCTTCCCCCAGCACGTCAAGTCCGGCGCCTGGATCTACGACGAGGGCGTGCCCCCCGACGTGGACGCCTCGGTGAAGCAGATGCCGGGGGTGCGGGTGATTCCGGGGGGGGTGGTGCGGCCGCCGGGGGCCATGACCGGCAACCTCGACCTGCACTTTGGCGAGGGGGCGGTGCCGGCCTGCCTGGCCGAGACCATGATTCTGGCCGCCGAACAAGCCTATGAGCGCAAAAGCCTGGGCGGCGAGACCAAGAGCGAAAATATCCAGTTTTTCGTGGAGCGGGCCGAGGCGCTGGGTTTTAGGGTGGTGGACTGAGGTCATACGCATTTCGGCAGTATCGTTCACTTTGGCAAGCCTAAACGATACTACCGAAATGCTTTTCTACTCCCTTCGGTCGGCTTGAATCCTTCACCTCTAACTGCGGCGGGCGGTGAAGGATTCAAGCGGAAAGGGTATTATCTGTTGTCGGCGGCGGGCTTGTAGGGCAGATACCGGGGCTGCCAGAAGCGCTCGGCCACATAGGCCTGGATGGCCTCCATACCCAGCCCATTCAGGCGCTCCTCGCGGGCCAGACCCTCCTTCATGGCCTGGCGGATCACCCTCGAGGCCACCAACTGGCTCACCTCGCGCAGTTCCGAGGTGGGGGGGTATATGCGGTCGGGGTGGTGCTGGCGGGTGTAGTCGTAGAGAGCGTAGGCCGCCTCGAGCACCATGGCATCGGAGACTTCTTTGGCTTTAGCAAGCACCGTACCGAAGCCCAGCCCAGGGAACACAAAAGCGTTGTTTCCCTGGCCGATTGGGTAAACCTGACCGCCCAGCTCCACCGGCGCAAAGGGACTTCCGGCAGCCACCAGGGCCTTACCGCTCGTCCAGCGCAGAATTTCCGCGGGGATGGCCTCCGATGAGCTGGTGGGGTTGGAGAGGGGGAAGATAACCGGACGCTCGGTGTTGGCCTGTACCGCCTGCACGATGGGTTCGGTAAACGAGCCCGCCTGGCCCGAAAGCCCCAGCAAAACGGTAATCTTGCCGTGTACCACGGTCTCGTACAGATTGGGGGCATCGCCCACAATGGGCCAGTCCTGCACTGTGGCCGGGTCTTTGGCGAACTTCTGCTTGTAGGCTTCCATGCTCCGGTTGCTGAGCAGCAGGCCCTTGGAGTCCAGCACAAACAGGCCTTCCAGGGCCTCGGCCTCGGTCAGACCCTCGCGCATCAGGCCATCGAGCAGGGCCTGGGCCACCCCAATGCCCCCGGCCCCGGCCCCGTAGACCAGGATGCGCTGGTCGGAAAGGTTCTGGCCCTTGATCCGGCAAGCCGAGAGCACCCCGGCCAGCGTAACCGCGCCGGTGCCCTGGATGTCGTCGTTGAAGGAGGGGAGCACCTTGCGGTAGCGCTCGAGCACGGTAAAAGCCGTGTCCTTGCCGAAGTCTTCCCACTGCATGACCGCGTTGGGATAGCGCTTGCAGAAAGCCTCCACAAAACGATCCATAAAGGCGTAGTACTCTTCGCCCGAGAGCCGACGGTGACGCACCCCCAGGTAAAGCGGGTCGTTGATGAGATCGGCGCGGTTGGTACCCACGTCCAGCTCGACGGGCAGGGCCTTGTCGGGGCCCAAGCCGCCCGCGGCGGTGTAGATGGAGAGCTTACCGATGGAGATGGCCATGCCCCCAAAACCCTGGTCGCCGATGCCCAGAATGGCCGAGGAATCGGTGGCCACGGCCAGGCGCACGTCGTTGAGGGGCACATTGGCCAGGGCTTGGGCGATCTCGTGGATGTTGTCGGTGGAGGCGGTAAAGCCCCGCGGGTAACGGTAGATGTGCGAGAACTGCTTGACCGCCTCGCCCACCGTGGGGGTGTAGAGGATGGGCAGCATCTCGCTCATGTGGTCGGCGAAAAGGGCGAAAAAAAGCACCTCGTTGCGGTCTTGCAGATTGCGCAAAAAGATGTGCTTTTCCAGGTCGTTTTCAATCAGGCAGTAGCGCCGGTAGTTGCGCTGCTTTTGCTCCTCGAGGCTGGTCACGTGGGGCGGCAAAAGGCCCTCGAGCTTGAGGGCTTTGCGTTCTTCGTGGGTGAAAGCGGTGCCCTTGTTCAACAGGGGCAGCCCCAACAAGAGCGATCCCTCGATGAAAGGCTCGAGGTAGCGCTTGCCTCGCTCATCACGTTTCACGTCGTAGTAGCGGCTGACGGTCATGTAGGCAATGTTACGCCCATAGGGTATTTGTGGTCTAGAGCGTTGGATTTGGTTATACGCACCCCTACTCCCTTCGGTCGGCTCGAACCCTTTACCTACTGATTACACCCAAAGGTGAAGGGTTCGAGCGGAACCGGTATAAAACCCCTTCCCCAACCGGTGTAACTACCCCCAACCTTTGTCCTTCGACATTCGGCTTTTGCCGCGTTATTATCGTGAGCGGTAGAGATGGGCTACGGCCCAACGAAAGGAGTTTTCAGATGAAATCCCCTGTACGTGTGGCGGTTACCGGCGCTGCCGGTCAGATTGGCTACAGCCTGCTGTTTCGCATTGCTTCGGGCGAAATGCTTGGCAAAGATCAGCCGGTGATTCTGCAACTGCTGGAGATTACCCCGGCCCTCAAGGCCCTCAATGGGGTAATTATGGAGCTCGAGGACTGCGCCTTCCCTACCCTGGCCGGCATCGTTCCCACCGACGACCCCAACGTCGCTTTTGCCGATGCCGATTATGCCCTGCTGGTCGGGGCCATGCCCCGCAAACAGGGCATGGAGCGCGCCGACCTGCTCCAGGCCAACGGCGCCATCTTCACCGCCCAGGGCCGCGCCCTCTCCGAGAACGCCCGCAAGCACGTTAAGGTGCTGGTGGTGGGCAACCCTGCCAACACCAACGCCCTCATCACCTACAAAAACGCCCCCAACCTCTCGCACCGTCAGATTCACGCCATGACCCGCCTCGACCACAACCGGGCCATCTCGCAGTTGGCCGCCCGGCTCCAGGTGCCGGTCACCGAGATCAAGAAAATGACCATCTGGGGCAACCACTCCGTCACCCAGTACCCCGACCTATTCCACTGCGAGGTGGGCGGCAAAAGCGCCTACGAGCTGGTGGGCGACCACGACTGGTACGCCAATACCTATATTCCCAAAGTAGCCAAGCGCGGCGCCGAGATTATCGAAGCCCGCGGGGCTTCCTCGGCGGCCTCGGCGGCCAGTGCGGCCATTGACCACATGCGCGACTGGGCCCTGGGCACCCCGGCAGGCGACTGGGTGAGCATGGCCATCCCCTCCGACGGCTCCTACGGGATTCCCGAGGGGCTGGTATACAGCTACCCCTGCGTCTGCAAAGACGGCGACTTTGAAATCGTGCAGGGCCTCGAGATCAACGAGTTCAGCCGCAGCAAAATGGACGCCACCGCCAAGGAGCTGGCCGAGGAGCGCGACGCGGTGTTGCAATTGGGGCTCATCAAGTAGGGCTTTACAAAATTGCGCTCGAGGGCCCACCACAGGCCCTCGAGCTGCCTTTATTCAGCGCTTCAGGATTTGGTTGGAAGCGACTGGAAAACCTCAGGTCGGCCTAGATTAGGCCTGGCCGGCCCCCTGACCCAAGGTGGTCCAGCCCTGTGCCGGATCCCAGGGGTACACAATCCAGGCGTCGGTCTCGGCTGCGTAGTAGTCGGGGGCGTCGCCAGGGAACTGGCTTTTTTGGGGTTTGTAGTGCAAAACTGCTACCTGGGGATGCCCTCCCGCCATCTTGATGCGCTCCCGTACCGCTACGGCGGTTTTGCCCGAGTCCCACACATCGTCCACAATTAAGACCCGTTTGCCATAGAGCAAGCTATCCGAGGGAAACTGCAAAAACACCGGGTCTTTGATGGTCTCGCCCACATCGGTGTAAAACATCACCGCGGCGGTCAGGATGTTGCGCTGGTCGGTGGCTTCCGAGACCAGACAGGCCGGAATCATGCCGCCCCGCGTAACCGCCAGAATGCAGTCGAAGTCGTTGGGGTTGAGCTGGCCCAGCAGCTTGGAGACCAGGTTGGTGATATCCTGCCAGGTCAGGTACTGCTTGCCAGAGTAGTTGGCGGTTTCACTCATATGACCCCCAAAGGCGAGGGAAAGGGAAAGAGGAAAGAGAAGAGAAAAACCCAGTGTTTTGACTTTGCTTTCTTCTTTACCCTTTTATCTTTCCTCGCCTTTTACTTTTCCACTGGCTTATCCAGCTCGAAGGCGCTGTGCACGGCGCGCAGGGCAGCCTCGGCGGACTGCAGGGGAATAATGGCGGAGATGCGCACCTCGCTGGTGGCGATCATATCAATGTTGGCCCCCACGCTCGAGAGGGCCTGGAACATGCGGGCTGGAATGCCGGGGGTCGAGGCCAGGGCCACGCCTACGATGGAGATTTTGCAGATGTCCCGGCGTAGCTGGGCCTCGCCGCCTATCTCGGCCAGAACGGGCTCGAGGGCCTCCATGGCTTCCTCAGCGAAGTCCTGGTTGACCGTGAAGGCCATCTGGGTGCGGCTGGCCTCGTGGCCGGGCACGCCCTGGATAATCATGTCCACCGCCACCCCCTTGCGGGCCAGGGCCTCGAAAACCCGCGCGGCGATACCGGGCCGATCGGGGATACCTATGAGGCCAATCTGGGCGATTTCATCGTCGAGGGCTACCCCCGTCACTGGGCGATCGAGTTCCATTCCATCCTCCGTAACAATGGTTCCAGGATTGTAGGAAAAGCTGCTGCGCACGTGGATTTTGACCCCGTAGCGCTTACCGTAGTAGACCGACCGGGGGTGCAGCACCCGCGCCCCCAGGGCGGCCATCTCCAGCATCTGATCGTAGCCGATGCGGCTCAGTTTCTGGGCCTCGGGAATGGCATGGGGATCGGTGGTGTAGACCCCTTCGGTATCGGTAAAAATCTCGCACTCCTGCGCCCCCAGGGCCGCGGCCAGGGCTACGGCGGTGGTATCGGAACCGCCCCGACCCAAGGTGGTCAGCTCGCCTTCGGGAGTGGTGCCCATAAAGCCCGCCACCACCGCCACCTCCCCCCTATCCAGGGCTTGCTGGATGAGGGTGGGTTCCACCCGCAGGATTCGGGCATCGCCATAGCGCCCGTCGGTGGTGATGCCGATCTGGTGCTGGGTAAAACCCCGCGCGGGGATGCCCATGGCGTGGAGTTGCATCGAGAGCAGGGCCACCGACTGCTGCTCGCCGATGGTGGTGAGCATGTCGAGCTCGCGCTGGGGTGGGCGTTTGTTGACCCGCTTGGCCAGGGCGATCAGCTCGTCGGTCATGCGGCCCATGGCCGAGACCACCACGGCAATACGGTGTCCCTTCTCGAGGTAGTGGTGGATGCGCTGGGCCACCTTGTGGATGCGCTCGAGGTCGCCCACGCTGGTTCCGCCGTATTTTTGCACGATCAAGGCCATAAACGTGAAAATGCTAACACGAGGGAGACCGATAGCCAATAGCAAAAACCAGGACGCTGTTCGCGCAATGCCAAAGGCGATAAGCTATCAGCGAGGTCACACGCTATGGACGTCTTTCCCGAGTGGTTTAAGGTCTTTAAGCAGGTGGAAATCTGGCCCGGCATGGATATGGCGGTGCTTTCGGGCCACAAGGGGCAGGTGGGGTTTGCCCAGGTCGCCGAAGAAACCTTCGTACCTGAACACGCCCACGACGGCCAGTGGGGGGTGGTGCTGGAAGGCCAGGTCGAGTTCGTAATCGGCGGCGAGACCCGGGTGTTCCGCAAGGGCGACTACTACCACATTCCCGCCGGCGTTCCGCACAGCGCCCGGCTGGCAGCGGGCACGGCCTTTATTGACGTTTGGGAAAACGAGCGCTTCCCGGCAGACCGCCTCAAGTAGGCTTCAGGGGTTTTATGTACGAGAACATTCTGGTGGAGACCTACGGGGCCGTCGGGCTGGTGCGGCTCAACCGCCCCAAGCAACTCAACGCCCTCAACAGCGCCACCCTGCGCGAGCTGGCTACCGCCATTGCTGCGTTCGAGCAGGATGCCGCCATCGGGGCCATGGTCATTACCGGCAGCGAGCGGGCTTTTGCCGCCGGGGCCGATATCGCCGAGTTCCAGCAAACCAGCCTGGCCGAGCTGATGAAAGGCCTGCGGGCCGACCAGTACGAGGTGTTGCGCAAGGTGCGCAAGCCGCTGGTGGCCGCGGTCTCGGGCTTTGCCTATGGGGGCGGCTGTGAGCTGGCCATGCTCTGTGACCTGATTGTGGCTTCCGATACCGCTAAGTTCGCCCAGCCGGAAATCAATCTGGGGATCATCCCCGGCGGCGGGGGCACCCAGCGCCTCACCCGGCAGGTGGGCAAGTACCTGGCCATGGAGGTGATTCTGGCCGGGCGGGTGCTCTCGGCCTGGGAGGCTTTGCAGCATGGCCTGGTGAACAAGGTGGTGCCGGTGGAGCTTTATCTGGAGGAGGCCCTCGAGCTCGCCCAAACCATCGCCGCTCGAGCGCCCCTGGCCGCACGGCTAGCCAAGGATGCTGTCAATCGGGCCCAGGATATGAGCCTGGAGCACGGGCTGGGCCTCGAGCGCAGCAACTTTTTAATCGCCTTTGGCAGCGAGGACAAGGCGGAGGGTACGACGGCCTTTGTAGAAAAGCGGAGGCCGGAGTGGAAAGGAAGGTAGGGAGGATAGGAGAACGGTCATCTAGAGGCTTGGGTTCGGATCGCTGGCTATCGGCAAATAGCCTAGCGCATGCTCTGGAGGAGTTATGACGGAATCGAAAGTCCAACTGCTTTTGATATTGCTCGACCAAGCCTACGAGCAACCCACCTGGCACGGGCCAAACCTGCACAATTCACTGCGGGGTCTGACCCCAGCACAAGCCCTCTGGCGGCCCGCTGAAGGGCGGCACTGTATCTGGGAATATGCTTTGCACTGCGCCTACTGGAAGTTCATGGCCGTGCGTCACCTAAAGGGCGACCTCAGCCGGGGCAAGTTTCCCCGCAAACCCGCCAACTTCCCATCGGTACCCGAAAAACCCAGCACCAGCGCCTGGAAAGAAGACCTGCACTTGCTGCATGAAGTTCACCTCGAGCTGCGCCAAGCCGTGAGCGCTTTGAAGCCCCAAGACTTGAACCAAAAATCGGGACGATGGACGCTGGCCGAACATGCTTTCGGGGCCGCCAACCACGATATCTACCACGCAGGGCAAATTCGCCTCTTGAGAAGAATGCAGGAAAACATAAGCATGGAGGGAGCATGAGCGTGCTGTTGAGCGATCTTCAGGAGGGCATCCTAACCCTAACCATGAACCGGCCCGAGGCCATTAATGCCCTTACCACCGAGATGCTGCGCGAGCTTAGCAAGGCTTTTGGCAAAGAAGCTGCCCAGCCCGAAATTCGGGTGGTGGTTTTGCGAGGCGCTGGGCGGGGTTTTTGCTCTGGACAGGATTTGCGCGAGTTTGAAGGCAAGACCCTCTCCTACAAGTCCCATCTGCGCAACTACCAGGCAGTGGTCGAGAACATCGTCAATTTGGAAAAGCCGGTCATTGCTGCCATTCATGGGGCTGCTGCCGGGGCGGGCATGTCGCTGGTGCTGGCTTGCGACCTGCGGATTGCCGCTGAAGATGCGGTGTTCACCACGGGTTTCAGCAAGATCGGGTTGATTCCCGATGCAGGCATGAACTACCACTTACCCCGCATCGTGGGACACGCCAAAGCTTTTGAGCTGGAAGCCTTGTCCAGGCGCATCAAGGCCGAGGAGGCCCTGGCGATGGGCCTGGTTAACCAGGTGGTGTTGGCGGAATCTTTTGATAGTGCCGTGGCGCAGCTTGCAGCCGAACTGGCCCAGGGGCCGACCAAGACCTTTGGCCTGATTAAGCGGGCCTTGCGGCGCAGTGCCAGCGCGACGCTGGAAGAGATGTTGGAATACGAGGCTCTGCTGCAAGAAGTCGCGGGGCGTACTGAGGATCATAAAGAGGGAGTGCAAGCCTTCTACGAGAAGCGACCACCCAACTACAGCGGAAAGTAAACTGTTCATGTGATTCGTTACCTCAAAGGAACGGTACTTAAGAGGGGTCTGAACACTGCGGTCTTATTAGTGAGCGGCGTGGGCCTCGAGGTCGGCTGCCCAGCCTCTACGCTCGCTGGGCTGACCGAAGGGCAAGAGGCCACCCTGTACACCAAGCTAATTGTCCGCGAAGATGACCTATCGCTTTTTGGCTTTGCGGACGAGCGCAGTCTAGAACTATTTGAACTCCTACTCTTGGTTTCGGGGGTGGGGCCCAGGGTTGCCCTCAACCTGCTTTCCTCGCAAACCCCTGCGCTGCTGGCGCGGGCACTGGCCGAGGGCGATTTACGCTTGCTCACGGCGGCCCAGGGGATCGGCAAAAAGCTGGCGGAACGAATTGCGCTCGAGCTGCGCGGCAAGGTGCCGGCCCACCTGATGGGCGAAGGGGGCCACCTGGTGCGCAGCAGCCAGACCGAGGAGGCCGAGCTGGCCCTCATCACCCTGGGCTTTCGTGAAAGCCAGGTGCGCAGCATAGTGGCCGAGATCGCCCAGAAAAACCCCGAGGCCGGCACCCAAGAACTCATCAAGCTGGCGCTGAAAGCCCTGCGCTAGAAATAGCGCTCGCGCATCTGGCCCAAAAAATCCTCGGTGATCTGGGCGCCCGAGGCCGAGCCCAGCACCGCATCTATGCCACAGTAAGGGCAGAGTGCGGTCTGGCCTTCGTCTATCCACTCTTCAATCTCGCTTGGTGGGAAGATGCGCAGGCAGTAAAAGCAGCCGCACTGCTCGCTTTGCAGTATCTCGGCGCGGTGGCGGCTGGCGTGCTGGTGGGCCTCATGGTAGGTCATAACGCCTCCAACCAGGGGAGCATCTGGAGTAGATTGGACACCTCGAGATCCGCTGGGTGGTTGGGGTCTTTGGCCTTGAAGCCACGCTCGACCCAGACCGATTTCATCCCCGCGGCCGCGGCACCCGCTACATCGCGCTCGGGATTATCGCCCACCATCACACAAACCGAAGGTTCCACATCCAACGCCCTGCAGATATGGTCGAAAATACCACGCTGGGGTTTACCGATGTCTAGCTCACCCGATACTGCAGTGGCCTGAAAGCGATCCTTGAGGCCGAAGCCCTCGAGCTTGTCGCGCTGCAAATCGGGTACCCCGTTGGTGACGATGCCCAGCTTGTAGCCAGAAAGGGCCTTCAACAATTCATCAATCTCGGGATAGCGCGGATACAACCGCCGCTCACTAAAGTAGCGGTGGGCCAGGGCTTCGCAAAGGGCTTCGTCGTAAATGTTTTGTCGAGCCAGCGTTTCGTTCCAGACGGCCGCGCGAAAGGAAGGCGCCCAGTCGTGCAGGGTCTTCAGGGCCGGATGGGTCTGCACCTCGTAGCGCGCCCACAGCCCTTCCCCGGCGCTATGACCGATGCGCTGGGTATAGTCAAACACCGGCGAGGCCTTCCACAGCCGCACCGCGACCTCCTCGGCATCCTGAATGAGCCGGGGGATGTCCAGGCTGTACCAGGAGGCTGCATAAAAGGCACAGCTTCGCAAGGTATGCAGCGAGACTGGGTGGTCGAGGATCAAGGTTTCGTCCAGATCAAACAGAATGGCCTGAATCACGCCTTAATCTTATCGTGCTTGCCACAACAACATATGCTTTCAGGCATCGGAAATTATTAGCTCATCTAGGCGTTGGGTAAGTAGAGTCTCAGCGAGCCTTTTCAAGCAATACTCGAGCTCCTTCAACCAGCGCCTCATCTTCATTCTGGGTTCGTTTCAGACCCTCCCAAAGCGCACTAAAGTAGCTCTCCTGCATGAGTGCAATTTCAATCGCCATGATTTTTTCAAAGGCAGAAATGGCAACGAATATTTCAGTCCCACGCAGGGCGTTGCGTAGATGCTCAAGGGTCAGCTCCTGCACAATGCCCACCGCCGGAATGTAATGGCTGGGGCGTACCCCTACCCAGGCATGCACCAGCCCAATGTGCATCCGCCGCTCAGCGTAAATGGCATCGTACTGACCAGAAAAAAGCTCGCGGTACCATGCCGCAAACGACCGATACAACCGCTCCACCCGGCCCGGCACGCTCCAGAGAATTTCGTGCATCTCGGGGTCGCGGCCCAGGTAGTCGTAGAACGCCAGGGCTACCTCGGGCGCCAGCGGGCCGGCAATGGGCTCGAGGTTCCGCAAAGCTTGTGCATGCTGTTGCATGAACCCTGTTCGTCGAATTAGGGTTGGCAACAGTTTCTCAGGCTCCATCTCTGGGATTGTACTGCAAAACGTTGACCCGGATTCAAAAAAGTATGATTTTTGGAGCATATGTGCGGCTAATTCACCACGAAAACGGTTGGTGCTGAACCAGCGCAATCTGATTTTCTAGCCTATACACGTTTAGATGTTTTTTACAGCGTATTTATGGCTCGAATACCAGTAACGCATCAAGCCAAAACGGCTCCACAAGGTCAACTGGCTTTTTCCAACATGGCCCTAGCCCCCATCACCAACGCCTTCTCTTGATCAGTTGCAACGCCCAGGCGGTAGCCAAACTCCATCGCCTGCATGTAGCTGTCTTGCATAATGGCAGCCTCGATCGCCATGATCTTCTGGAAAGCCTCTACCGCACTAAAAATTTCTGCCGAGCGAATGGTGTTGCGCAGGTGCTCGAGCGACAGCTCCTGTACAATGCCGAAAGCCGGCATAATGAAGCTGGGCTTAACCCCAATAGCTGCATGTACCAAGCCGATACGCGCACGTTTTTCGGCATATTCACCATCATATGAGCCGCAAAAAAGCCCCCGATACCAGTTGGAGAAACTCATATGAAGCCGCTCCACCCTCCCAGGGGAGTTCCACAGAATGGCACGCATTTCTTCATCCCTACCCAGGTAATCGTAAAAGGCCAGCGCAATTTCCGAAGCCATCGGCGACATCAGCGGCTCGAGCTTGCGTAAAATCTGGACGTGCTGTTCAAGCAGTCCAGTACGACATATCAGCTTATTCAGCAGCGCTTTGGCTTCCATCTGGGACAATTGTACCTTGACTTAAAATTAACGAGAAGCCCTGGTTACACAGACTGAATCCAAATACAGAATGAGCCATGGACACATTCCACCTTATATTTGAATAAGCAGTAGGGTCAAAGCTTTTCTCTAGTGGTTTGGTAAGTTAGAGATTGATATGCAGTGAAGTTCCCAAAATGAAGCGCTCAAAGCAACTACCGGATATTAGGGGAGCCAGATCCATCCCGGGAATTAAGTTACCGGAGCACTAGCTACTAAAAGCCTTTTCTACCGTTTTATGACGACTAAAAGGTTCCTTGCATAACCACTGGAATTAGCCCGCCGCACCTAATCCCCGACCTTCGCGTACACGGGCCGCATACAGCCCGCCTGACCAGCAGACCTACTTTTCGAGGCGTAGCACACCAGTCTGCGCTCGGCAGCAATAAACAGGATAAGTTTTTATACCAACTCTGCGCGTAAGTAGCGCTAGACGCACCCCTCACGTGCCGCGCTAGTTAGGTTTCGACTTGGTTGGCGCTTCGCACCGGGATTGCGTAAGCAGCTCTGCCTAAGCCGCGTCCGAGGGTCTCTTTCATCAACATTTGGGTCATTCGCAGACAGACTTGATAGTAGCTCTACCCAAATCAATACAGGGCAGACGATGAGCTGCCCTTACAAAGTACATATCTACTCTGTGCTGACTTCTTGTGCCACCTGTTGGTTGGCAGGAACTACCATCCTAAAATGCGTGGCGGGATCTACCAGCAGCTTCATCAAGCGTTCAGCTTTCTCGTCGCGCTCGGCGCTGCGCAGTTCGTTAAGGTAAGCGGTCATTAGCTCGCGCACGTCGGCCACACCGCGCTCGTCGAGCTTCTGAATCACCACTTTGGCTCCTTTGGCCAGCCGCCGCTGCATGGCTTCTTCCTTGAGGCCCATCTCCGGCCAGTAGCGCAGGTAGACCCGTCCACCGGTCATGCCCGAGCAGATCCAAGGGCCCGGATCGCCCAGCACCACTGCACGTCCACGGGTCATATACTCGAAGGCAAAGCCCTTGGCCTGGGCACGGGCCGCGATATTGCCCAGTTCGTCCTGCACAGGACGATCGGGTTCGCCAGCCAGCACCACATCGGCTCCCGAAAGGCGAATGCAGAAGCGGCTGTCGGCTTGTCCTTCCACAATCAACAAGCCCCCAATGGCTCCATAGGCAAACGACTTGCCTACTGAGCCGTCCACATACTGGCCAAAGGGGTTACGGCCCTTCAGGATCGCCACCTTGCCACCGTAGGCGTTTTTGGCGATGCCATCCTGTGCACCTCCTTCCACCACGATATCCAGGCCTTCTACGTTGAAGGCCGCGATGCCGTTACCTGCTACGCTACCGGCATCAAAGCGAATTTCCACCTTGGCGTCCCAACCCTTGCCATACAGACGGCGGCGCGCAATCTCTCCGGCCAAGTGGGTACCCAGGGCACGGTCGGTAGAGCCCACCGGCCCTTCCTGAAAGAGCAGTTCGCGCCCTCCATCAGCATAGGCACCCGTAACCACCTCGGTAATCGAGCGGGTGAGCTGGTTTAGGGGCTTGCGCAGCACATGGGCCGAGCGCTCGCCCAGCCACTCAGGGGCCGAAACAGGTTCGAAGAAATAACTCAGATCCACTTCTTCGCCGTGCCCCTCCTGGGTGAGCAGGTCGCTGCGGCCCACCAGATCACGTAGGCTCATTTCGCCCAATGCAGCTACCAAACGCCGCAATTCGTTGCCCTTAGCAGCGAAGAAATGAACCAGTTGTTCCACCGCTCGGTTCGACTCTTGGGGCACAAAACGCTTGAGGCCGTGAGCTTGGGCTTGCTCCAACGTTTCGATCTGGGTGGCGATGCCCACATGGCAAGTATCCATCTGGCATTGGCGGCAAATGGTACAGCCAATGGCTACCATAGCCATGGTAGCCATGCCCACCCGGTCTGCGCCCAGCAGTACCATTCGCAGGGTGTCGTAGGCGGTTTTGAGCCCGCCATCGGCCCAGAGTTCCACCTTATCGCGCATCCCAGCCCGCACCAGCGCCCGGTGGGCGCGACGTACGCCAATTTCTACCGGTAGACCGGCATATTTGAGGGCATGCCAGCGGGCCGCTCCCGTACCGCCCTCGAAACCCGAGAGTGCGATCACATCGGCCCCAGCCTTGGCAATACCCACCGCGATGGTGCCAATACCAGGGATCACCGGCACCTTGACCGAGACCTTGGCCTTGGGGTTGATGGTCTTAAGTTCTTCGATCAGTTGGGCTAGGTCTTCAATGGAGTAGAGGTCGTGGTTGTTGGAGGGGCTGATCAGGTCTACACCCGGTACGGCGTTGCGGGCTGCCGCCACTTTGGCTGTGACCTTCTTACCCGGTAGGTGACCCCCTTCTCCCGGTTTAGCTCCCTGGCCAATTTTGATCTCGATGAAGCCCGCTGAGTTGAGCATGTAGGCGTGCGCCCCAAAACGACCCGAGGCCACTTGCTGGCCGCGCCAGTGGGTATATTTTCCCAACATATCGGGAATTTCACCGCCCTCGCCGTTGATGCATACCATGTTCAGCTTTTTGACCGCCTCCACATAGGCGCGGAAACTGGTCTCACCTTGGGAGCCAAAGCTCATAGCGGTAATCACAAAAGGCAGGGAATGGCCACCCACGCTCAGGTCTACTTCGTCGGGATTGACCTCGGATTTGCTGGCGAACTTGATGCCCAGAAGTTGGCGGGCTGCCACCGGCGATTCGTTTTCCAGGCCGCGTACCTTTTCCTGGAAGTGCTCGTAGGGCGACTCGCCCGAAGAGACCTCCATCGCCGCCTTGAAGATGCGGGGGTTGAAGCGGAAGTCCTTGGCAGGCAGGACTTTCTCGGCGTTGAGCAGGTTGAGGCGTTCCAAAAGGGTGCGCTCGAGTTCCAGCAAACCATAGCCCGCCTTGTCCGAGCCCAAGAAGTTGCGAATACCGAATTGTTCGGCCAGCTCGGGCTTGAGGCCAATGGCACTGAAGATACGCCCATAGCCGCGTACCTCGTGAATGCCCATGGTAGAGATCACCTTTTCCAGGCCCTTTTTGAGGCCCTCGAGCAGGTTCTGCAAGCCCAGCGTACCCTTGCTAGCGTGGGCTTTATGTTGCATGAGCCAAGGAGCTACCGCATCGGCCCCCAGACCCAGGCAGACTGCCACATCGTGCAGGTTACGCACCCCACCCGAGTACACCAGGAGCGAGGTACGGCGGCGCAGCGAAACCCCTTCCTCGTCGCGGGCCTCTTCTAACGATTTACCAATCGCAGCTAGGGCTAGGTAGACATCCAGCCAGACCCCACCCTCAAAAGCTCCCCGATCCGAAAGCACTAGAAGTTCGGCCCCCTCACGAACAGCCTCTACCGCGCCCTCCTGGAGGCGCTTTAGTCCAGCTACAATTCCCTCCTCAACCGAAAACTGCAATGGCAACACGGCGTGCTTGAATCGGCGCAGGGCTTCCTCATAGGTCAGGGTGCCGTGCCCTTGGACAATGGCCCCCACGCGAGGGGCGGTCTCTTCCAGCAGCACCGGCACCACCAGCTCCTCGACATGGCCCGCCCCGCGCCCGTCGGGCAAAGGCCGCCGACCCAGGACGCTACGGGTGGAGAAGTGCTCAATCTCGCGTTCGCGGTCAATGGCCGGGTTGGTCACGACCGCCACGGTTTCCTTGAAGAACTCCGCGAGGTTGGGTTTCTCAGGGTTGAGGGCCGCGATGGGGCCATCGTAGCCCAGAGAGCCGATGGGCTCGTTGCCGTTTTCGGCAAGGGCCTCGAGGTAGCCTGCATCCCAGCGATCCCAGCCATAGGCCCGCTCGAGGTTCAGCGAGGGCGGCGCAGGCTTGTCTTCGACTTGGGCTTCGCTACCACCAGAGAGAGGCGGTGGCGAGGTGTAACGGGGCCCGGCCAAGTGGGCGGCATAGCCCTCGAGGTGATGGGTTTTAGTCAGGATGCGCTCCAACACTTGTCGCTGATGGCGGTCATAGGTAAAGAGTCGCGCGCCATCGGCCGTCAGGCGCAGGTACATCTTCTCGCCGGGGGCAAAAGGGCGCGGTTCGGAGATGAATTCCTCCACCGTAAAGACCCCCCGCTCCGAGCTAAAGACATACTCGGAGTCGGTCTCGACAAACCACAATGGGCGCAATCCCATCGCATCAGTACCAAAAACCGCCTCCTCGCGGTGGCGCGTCACCAGGGCCGCCGGGCCCTGGGCCAGTGGGCCAAAGCGCTGACGGAGGTTCATGTAGAGATCTTGTAGAGCCGGTGAGTAGTTTTTGATCTCGCCTAAGATGGGCGGAAACGCCAAATCCATAGCTTCCGGTAAAGATAGGCCAAAGCGGTAAAGTAAACCCTCGAGGACACGGTTCAGGTCTTGCGAATCAGAACCCCCCGTAAGCGGGATGTCCAGGAAACGCCCTTCACGGCGAAGTCGCTCGATGGTGTTGATCTCCCCGTTGTGGCCCAGCAAACCAAAGGGCTGCACCGCTTCGAAGGTGGACATGGTGTTGGTGGAATAGCGGTTATGGCCCAGGGTGATGGTGGACTTGTACTCGGCCCTCGAGAGCTCGGGGAAATAGCGCTTAAGAATTTCAGCCGACCCCCGCACCTTATAGACCACTGTAGCCGTCGAAACCGAGACTACATGCACTGGGAAACGCTGCTCGAGCAAGAGACCCAGTTCCCATAAGGGCCCATCGCCATCGGTAGAGAGCCCTGCCACCTGATAGAACAGCGGTTCGGTGCGCTTGCCTACCGGCCCCAACACACTGCCGTTGGTCTCGCCTTTACGCTCCAGCAGCAGTTTGATTCCCCGTTTTGAACCCTCAACCCGAAACAGATCGAAGAGCTCTTGAACCCGCGTCCCTTCGGTTTTGGGAATAAACAGGTGACCGACAAAAAAACGCGGGTTTTGGGCCAGGTTGCTATCGAGTCCTGCTTCGTAAAGGTAGCCTGCCCAAAGCTCACGCGGGAGATCGGTCTGGATACCCGTGCCGTCGCCTTCCCCCCGGATCAAACCCGCACGGTGCGCCATTTTGTAGAGGCTTTCGATGGTACGTTGCACATTGGCATGGCTTGGGCGTGCACTCTTCTCGGCGATTGCGATAATTCCGCAAGCGTCGCGTCCATTTGGTATACCAGGATATGCCTCTTTAAATCTCATCTGCGCAGACCTCCAGAACCAAAGCAAAAAGCATGTGGGGGGAAATCCTCGCATAAGTTTGCGAAGATTTGAAGCAGTATACGGATCGCCCTGGGCTGCGTCAATATAAGGATGGTGGTGTAGAAAGCTTGTTATTTGTTGTTCAGGACAAAAATACCCGACTTCTCTCGTCCAGTGCTTGCCGCACCTAGGATCAATCAATAAAATACCCACCAAGAGGGCATTTTCTTGACATTGCTTTGCCGTTGCTCCTACAATGCAATAGGGAGCGTTACGCCTAGGAGGTATTGTGGAAACGCTGCGTGTATCCGGCAAGTCACGTCCCAACTCCGTCGCAGGTGCTATCGCCGCTTTGCTGCGCTCCCAGAGCGAAGTCGAAGTCCAGGCCATTGGCCCCGAGGCCGTCAATCAGGCGGTCAAAGCCATCGCAATTGCCAGGGGATACATTGCCCCTGACAACCTCGATTTGATTGTGAAGCCGGCCTTTGTAAAGCTGGAACTCGAGAGCGAGGAACGCACCGCTCTGCGCTTCACAGTACGCAGCCAGCCCTTGCAACCCTAAAGCCTAAATTTGCCAACACCTTCGATGTCCTCTAATAGCTGTAGAGCGGGTTTGTTGGCTTATCCCGATGCAAACCATGTGGCACAAACCGGCCTGCAGAGCTACTAAGCAGAAGCCGCCCTTCCATTGGCAAAGGGAGCGGGAGGGGTACATATAGAAGAGTGTTCCACACTCGAGACTGCCCTCAATTGTGATCTTTTGCACTCAGTCCAATCCAGTGACCCAGCACTCAGAGCACTCATCTAGGCTCTGCTACCTTGTACGTGTAGGAGGCGAGAATGACGTTTACGTTCTTACTAATGATTGTGGTTTTTGTAGCAACTCTGTTCATACAGCTCTGGCTCCAGCGTACCTACGCCCGCTATAGCCGGGTAGCCAACAGCCGGGGGGTGACGGGAGAACAAGTGGCCCGCTCCATCCTCGATGCTTATGGGTTGCACAATGTGCGGGTCGAGATGGTGCCCGGCGCGCTCACAGACCACTACGACCCAATAGCCAAGGCCGTTCGTTTGTCCGAACCCAATTTTCACTCCCCCTCGGCAGCCGCACTCGCGGTGGCGGCTCACGAGGTAGGGCACGCCATCCAGGATGCCAAAAGCTATGCCTGGTTGCGGGTGCGGCACAGCATCCTGCCGGTAGCCAACATCGGTAGCATGTTTGGCCCCTGGATTTTCATTGCCGGGATGTTCATGGGCGCGACCGGGCTAATGAGCATCGGCATCTGGCTCTTCGCAGCCGCCGCGCTATTCCAGCTAGTAACGCTTCCAGTGGAGTTCGACGCTTCTAACCGGGCCCTTAACATCCTTAAGAAAATGAACTTTCTCGATAATGCGGAGATGGGAGGCGCCCGTGCAGTCCTGACGGCTGCTGCCATGACCTACGTGGCGGCACTGGCCAACTCGCTGGCCACCATCCTGCATTACGTGACCATCATGATGTCCAACCGCGAGTAAGTTGGTTTCTCCGAGATCAGCCCCGCTGGTTGCGGGGCTTTTTTAGGAGCCAGTCTTGCTTTAGCAAGGCATAAAGGGCCATATCCTGTGGCTTGTTATAGAGTACAACTTCCTGCCGCAAGATGCCCTCTAAGGTAAAGCCTAGACGCTCTGGAATCGCCCGGCTCTTGAGATTTTTGGTGCTGGCTCGAATCTCTAAGCGATTCAGGTTCAGCTCTCGAAATGCATAAACTACCAGAGCGCTGACGGCTTGGGTCATCAAACCCCGTCCTTCAAAGGCGGTTCCAAGCCAGTAGCCAATTTCAGCCGTGCGGTGTGAGGCTTTAATATTAAACAAAGTGAGTGTTCCGGCCAGTTGGTTCTGGTGCCAGACCGTCAGGGGCAGTTGTTCGCCGCTGGCCAATCCTTCCAATGTCCCCTGAACGAAAGCCTTCATATCTTCGATGGTGGTGATGCCATCCACCCAGGGCAAAAAGCGGCGCAGGTGCTTGCGATTGGTGTTAATCAGAGCCAACAGTGCCTCAGCTTGGTGAAGTTGGAGCAAGCGAAGTTCGCTGTCTTCGTCCAGTGGGTGGGCCAGCATCTACACGCCCACCTTCCACTTGGGGCCTTCGCGGGTATCTTCGACCACTACCCCCAATTCCGTCAGTCGTTCACGAATGCGGTCGGAAAGAGCAAAGTTGCGGTTGCGGCGGGCCTCTTCCCGGATTTCGAGCAATAGCTTGACCAGGCCATCCAGCAAGGCTCCACCCAATTGGTTTTCCAGCACCCGCGCTGGAAACAGACCCAGCACCCCTTCGCCTAACTCCTTAAATACCTGCTCGGCTCTGGCCAGGCTCTCCTTACCGGGGCGCTCAGCCAGGGCTTTGTTTAACTCGGTGACGAAGTTAAAGAAAGCAGCGATAGCCTGAGGGGTATTGAGATCGTCGTCCAGCGCTTCGGCTAACCCGCGCTCGAGCTCCTCCACTGCCCCTTCCAGCCCAGGGTGCCTGCCGTGGGGAGCAGTGTGTTGGAGCCGGTGCACCTCACGGTAGGCATTCAGCAAGCGAAGGTAGCCATTTTTGGCGGCTTCCAAGCCTTCATCGGTGAAGTCGAGCACGCTGCGGTAGTGGCTATTCAGCAGGTAGAAGCGAATGTACATGGGCTCGTATTTGGCCCGCAGCTCGGCCAACGAAACCAGATTGCCGGTGCTCTTGGCCATCTTCTGCCCGTTGAGCAGCACATGGTAGTGGTGCATCCAGAAGCGGGCAAAGGGATGTCCGGCCGCCTCGGCTTGGGCAATTTCGGCCTCGTGGTGGGGGAACTGCAAGTCCACCCCCCCGGCATGGATGTCGAAGCCATCACCCAAATATTTCAGGCTCATGGCCGAGCACTCGATGTGCCATCCCGGAAAACCCACACCCCACGGGGAGTTCCAGCGCATGATGTGCTCGGGTTCAGCTTTTTTCCACAAGGCAAAGTCGCGGGGGTCTTCTTTCTCTTCGCGCACCTCGACCCGCGCCCCTGCTTCCTGGTCTTCAATATCGCGGTTAGAAAGCTTGCCAAACTCGGGCCAGCTCCTGACCCGGAAATAGACCGAGCCACCCGCCTCATAGGCATGTCCGCGCTGGATCAGGGTCTGGGTCAGCTCGATCTGCTCCGGAATGTGTCCGGCGGCCCGGGGGGTGATGTCGGGACGCAGGATATTGAGGGCCTGCATCTCGTCGAAGTAGCTCCACATGTACTTCTCAGCTATTTCCATGGGCTCGAGCCGCTCGAGCTTGGCCCGGCGCAAGATTTTGTCCTCCCCCTCGTCGGCATCGTCGGTCAGGTGGCCCACATCGGTGATGTTGGAGACGAAGCGCACCTTGTAGCCCTGATGCCGCAGCCAGCGCCGCAGAACGTCGTAGACGATGGGGCCGCGCGCATGTCCCAAGTGAGGCTCAGAATAAACCGTGGGGCCGCAGACATAAATGCCCACATAGCCGGGTGTGCCAGGAACAAAGGTTTCTTTCTCGCGTTTGAGGGTGTTGTAAATCTGCAAGGACATCTGCGTCTCCCTTGAGTTGGACAACGATCATAGAGGCTTGTGGTCGCAAACCCAGCCGCAATACCTCAGGTAGTTCTGCCGCAAAGCCAGGTTAAGAAAAACGCCGGGCTGGCGGCAAAAGGCACACCATGACCCCGGCGGGATCGCACACTCAACATCGCGGAGCAAACATCATGCCAACAGTATAGCACCTCAAGCCGCTGTACAGCGCTCCTTGAGACCACGCAACAGGTCGTCTATGTTTTCCTGCATCAGTTTCTTGACCAGTTTTTGCAGCAGGCCCCCAAAAATAGGGATGTTGAGTTCGTACTCGAGCTGGAGCACTGCCTTGGTTCCCTGGCCCTCGGGCAGGAAAGTCCAGGAACCCCGGTACACATCGAAATCGCCCTCTTTGCTATCAAACACATTGCGAAACTCGGCATCGAACCACTGCTCATCCTCGATCCAGTGGACCTTTTTGCCCATCGCAATCGCAACAAACTTAGTGCGTGAGGTGGTTCCGTGGTCTTCTAGAACTTCCAGTGTTTCTACATCCTTCAAGTAGGGTTTGAGGCCAGCCAGATCGCGCGCAGCAGCATATACCTCTTTAGGGGGTTTGGGAATGTAGAGCTCAGACATGACTTCAGGCATAGCGCTAGTCTACAAGAGAAGGTACAGCATTGGGCAGCAGTTTGTTGTTACCTCTATGGAGCCCAAAATTAGGTAGGCTAGTGAGCATGTCTGCCAGTTTTGAAGAGAAGCTGCGAAGGTTTGCTGCGGTCGCGGTGAGGGTAGGGGTGGGACTCCAGCCCGGCCAGAAGCTTTATGTGAACGCGAATATTGAAGCTTTGCCACTGACCCGCCTGGTAGTGGAGGAAGCCTATAAGGCGGGCTCGAGGCTGGTGGTCACCCAACTTTACGACGAGCAACTCAATCTGACGCGCTATCGTCATGCTCCACGGGACTCTTTCCAGGAGTATGCGGCCTTTCTGATAGATGCCCGGCTCAAAGCCCTCGATGAAGGCTACGCCTGGCTAAGCATCCTGGCCGATGATCCCGAAATTCTGCGGGGGCAAGACCCCGAACTGATTCGTCAGGCTTCACAGACAGCCGCCCGGTTCAGCAAGCCTTTCTCGGATCGTATTAGTGGATTTTCCACCAACTGGTGCATCATTGGCGCGGCATCGCCACGCTGGGCCCAACTGGTTTTTCCAGATGAACCGCCCCAACGGCAAATCGAACGACTTTGGGAGGCCATTTTTAAGGTGAGCCGGGTAGATCAAGACGACCCCGTGGCTGCCTGGCAGGCCCATGTGCAAAACCTCGAGCGCCGCGTCCAACAGCTCAACGCCAAACGCTATGCCGCCTTGCACTTTAGAGGGCCAGATACCGACCTGCGGGTTGGTCTGGCCGAGGGGCATCTGTGGGCCGACGGGGCCGGACGGGCGCAAAACGGCGCGAAGTGCGTCCCCAACATGCCCACCGAGGAGGTTTTTACCACCCCACACCGCGAACGGGTGGATGGCTGGGTTCGGAGCACCAAACCCCTAAGCCTGCACGGCAATTTGCTCGAGGGCATCCGGGTTCGCTTTAAGCAAGGCCAGGTGGTCGAGGCTCATGCCGATAAGGGCCAGGAAATTTTGCGACATCTCCTGGAAACGGACGACGGGGCCCGGCGGTTGGGTGAAGTGGCCTTGGTGCCCCATAGTTCGCCGATTTCCACCAGCGGATTGCTGTTCTATGAAGCCCTTTACGACGAAAATGCCGCCAGCCACATTGCCCTGGGGGCTAGCTACGACGAGTGTCTACAAGGAGGCATGAGCTTCACTCCGGAGCAAAAACGCGCAGCAGGGGCCAACGATAGCCTAATTCACATAGACTGGATGATTGGCTCTGAACAAGTAGATGTGGATGGGATCGCCCCAAGTGGTTCTGTCGAACCCCTGATGCGAAGGGGCGAGTGGGTGGACTGAGACCGTAAACCGACGGCTGATCGCGACTCTCTCGAGGCCTGGCTTTTTGAATTGGGCAGTGATATAGACTTGTGGCAGAGCGGAGGGATTATATGAGCTGCTATCAGCCATACCTGGGTACTTTTGAGTTTCACGTTTCCGCTAGCGCACGCGATTTTTACCAGTTCGATCTCTCGCTGTTTTCGCTGAGTGGCAATGTGGTGTTTGCCAATTTCCAGGCTGCCCGGCGCTTCGCCGAGGCCATGAATGCCAGGCGCGATCTGGTGCGCAATCCCGAGCAGGCGGTCAGTGCCAGCCAGATTAACGCCCTGGGTCTGATTGACGAAATGCTGCACTTTGTGGTGCGGCAGTATCTGGAACAACACCCCACGGCAATGCAGCAGGCCTTGGTTGCCCTCGAGGCCAGCCTAGGCCCCGATGAGTTGGAAAAAGCCCTGCGTTCGTTTGCCACTGAATTCCCACCGATCCGGGTCTACCGGCGTGAAATCACCTTGGATGAATATCTAGCAGATACCACCGAGGGCCGTTCCAACCGTGAAGTTACGCTAGAAGAGATGCTGATGCTGTGGATGGCCAATGCCAACCCGGCCTTTAGCCCATTTGCCGAATTGTTCGATGACAGCAACCTCGAGCGCACCACCCTCTACCTGCCCATCATCGAGAATCTGGAGGCTTTCTTCGAAGGTCAGCCGGTTTTTGCCGAGACCGGCCTGAGCCTCTTCAAAACCCTGCGGCTACCCGCCTTACAGCACCCCGACTCGCTGGAAGCCCAGCTCGAGTTTTTGCTGCGCCGCTTCGCGGGAAGCTTGGGGCGCTTCTACTACCGGATGCTCATCAGCCTCGATGTGATCCGCGAGGAAGGGCGCTCATTCGCTGTACCGATTCACTTCGACCAGCCTGGTGGGGGCGGCGAGAGCGAGATGCTGGACATCCAGCGCCTGACAGCAGAACCCGAGCCCGAAGCGTTTAGCCCCGATCTGGACTGGATGCCGCGCTGTGTCCTGATCGCTAAGAACGCTTTTGTCTGGCTGGATCAGCTCTCCAAAAAGCACCGGCGAGAGATCAAAACCCTCGACCAAATTCCCGAGGAAGAACTCGACATCCTGCAAAGCTGGGGGGTGACCGGACTGTGGCTAATCGGGCTGTGGGAGCGTAGCAAGGCTTCCAAGCACATCAAGCAGATGATGGGCAACCCCGATGCGGTGGCCTCGGCTTATTCGCTCTACGACTATGTAATTGCCCAAGACCTCGGCGGCGAGGCCGCCGTAGAGGTGCTGCGGCAAAAAGCCGCCCGGCGCGGCATCCGCCTGGCCTCGGACATGGTGCCCAACCATGTGGGAATTGATGGGCGCTGGGTAATTGAGCACCCCGACTGGTTTATCAGTCTGCCCTACCCACCCTACCCCAACTACACCTTTGACGGGCCGGATTTATCGTCGGATGAGCGGGTGGGCATCTTTCTGGAAGATCATTACTACGACAAGTCCGATGCAGCCGTGGTGTTCAAGCGACTCGATCGCTGGACAGGCGATACCCGCTTCATATACCACGGCAACGACGGCACCGCCATGCCCTGGAACGACACGGCCCAGCTCAACTACCTGCTGCCCGAGGTGCGCGAGGCGGTCATCCAGACCATTCTGCACGTGGCCCGTCAGTTCCCCATCATCCGCTTCGACGCCGCCATGACCCTGGCCAAGCGCCATATCCAGCGGCTGTGGTTTCCCGAACCAGGGGGCTCGCCCTGGGGGGCTTCGATTCCCAGCCGGGCCGAGCACGCCATGACCAAAGAACAGTTCGATGCTGCCATGCCGGTGGAATTCTGGCGCGAGGTGGTAGACCGGGCAGCGGTAGAGGCTCCGGGTACGCTGTTGCTGGCCGAGGCCTTTTGGATGATGGAGGGCTATTTTGTCCGCACCCTGGGCATGCACCGGGTTTATAACTCGGCCTTCATGAACATGCTGCGCGACGAGAAGAACGCCGAGTACCGGCAGATTATGAAAAATACCCTCGAGTTCGAGCCGGAAATCCTCAAGCGCTTTGTTAATTTCCTCAACAACCCCGACGAAAAGACCGCCGTGGAGCAGTTTGGCAAGGGCGAGAAGTACTTTGGTGTCATGACCCTCTGCGCCACCCTGCCGGGCCTGCCGATGCTGGGGCACGGTCAGGTAGAGGGCTTCACCGAGCGCTATGGCATGGAGTACCGCCGGGCCTACTACGACGAGACCCCCGACCGCGGCCTGGTTGACTACCACCACCAGCAAATTTTCCCGCTGCTGAAGAAGCGCTACCTTTTTGCCGAGGTAGATAATTTTATTCTCTACGATGCCGAAGCAGGGGATGGGGTGAACGAAGATGTGTTTGTCTACTCCAACCGTGCCGGTCTCGAACGCTCGCTGGTAGCCTTCAACAACAAAAACGCTGAAGCAAGGGTTTGGATACGACGCTCGGTGGAGCAACCCTTCAAAACTGGAAGCGGGCGCGTAACCCGCCAGGTAGGCCTGGGCGAAGGGTTACATTTGAGCTTCGATCAGCGTACCTTTAGCATCTTCCGCGATCATGTCACCGGGCAGGAGTTTTTGCGCAACAACCAAGCGCTCCACGAGGAAGGACTCTACCTGGAACTCGGCCCTTACAAGCGCCAGGTTTTGCTGGACTGGCGCGAGGTCTACGATGCCGATGGCACCTTTGCCCGGCTGGCCGAAAAACTGGGCGGGCGGGGGGTGCCGAGCCTGGACGAAGCCCGGCAGGAATTGTGGCTCGAGCCTATCCACCAGCCCTTCCGTGGGTTGGTGAATCCTGCCATGTTCCGCAGGTTGTTGCAGCCTGGGGGTGAGCGGGGCGATAACCTGAAAGAAGAGGTGCAGGGCAAGCTGCTGGAACTCTACAAGGGAATTGACCAGCATTCTGCCAGCCAGCTCTCGCTGCTGCCGGTGCAGCAAGTCCTGAGGCGCCTGCAAGGCGTTTTGGGAGTTGCGCAAGACAGCGACGACCTTGTGACCAGCGGGGCGCTGCTGGGCTGGGTCTTTACCCACGGCCTCGGCAAAGCTGAGGAGAGCCGCGCTCACCTAGACGAGTGGCGCCTGGGACGGATTTTGGAGCAGACCTTCAGCGAGTTGGGTTTGGGTGAAACCGAAGCGCGGCGCTCGGTGGGCTTGACCAAGTTACTGGTTGCCTACCCCGAGCTGGCCCAAAACCCCGCTTGGGTCACCCGGCAGATGCCCCAGCTCACCCAAGACCCTGAGGTGCAGGGCTTCTTGCAGTTCAACCGCTATGGTGGGGTGGTCTACTTCAATCGCGAGGCCCACCAGGCCTGGCTCGAGGGCCTGAGCCAGATCTCACTGGCACTGGCTGCTGCCGAGGGTAAGAGACCCGCCCAGGTAGAAAAGGAGCGCAGAGCTTGGGAAGCCCTCAAAACGAAACTGGGCAAAGCCGCCGAAGCCTCTGGCTACGTGGTAGAAAAATACCTGGAGAAAATCGCCCCCAAAAACACCACAGCCCGCAAGGCCAGGCCTGGAAAAACCAAATTATCGGGTGATTCTAAAGCCGAAAAAACCAAGAGGCCGCGCAGGGCTACGGCGGGAAAGGTATCGTCTGTTCAGACGGACAAACCCGCTGAAGCGGCGGCTCCCCAAAGCGAAGTCAAGAAAACCACATCCCAGGCCAAGATCGCCAGAAGCAAGTCAGCCAGCAAAACCCCAACCAAAGTTACCGGTAAAGCCGAATCCAGGCTAAAAGCCACAACTGCGACCCGCAAACCATTAACCCAGACCGAGGTTGCTGAACCCGCAAACCCGCGCAAAAAAACCACCCGCAAGAGCTCCCAAACCCCAGACGACCTGACCCGCATCGAGGGTATAGGCCCCAAGATATCGGCTGCACTACAAGCAGCAGGCATTACCACTTTTGCCCAGCTCGCCAAGTCTAAAGAGGAAACCCTGCGATCAGCCCTGGCCGCCGCTCACCTGCGCTTCGCCCCCAGCCTGGGCACCTGGGCCAAACAGGCCGCTTATCTCGCAAAGGGCGACAAAAAGGGTTTTGCCGCCTATACCAAAAAACTCACCGCCGGACGCGAATAGGGCAATTCCCACGAATACCCAGTACAACGGTTTTTGTGGTGCTGGGTCAATTACGCTACACGGCGTGCGGCCTCATGGCGGAAACCTCGATAAATGCGTCGCCGCTGTGGGAGCAAATGGCTAAACGCCGCTACAGTCTTGCTACAACTCTGTGATCTGTGGCTTGAGGTTGAGCTTTTCGATGTACTCGAGGTAATCGGTTTCGCTCAGGGGATACTTGCCCGCCACCGCCACAATAAAGCCCTCCATCACGTTGGTACCGAAGCTGCGGCCCTCGAGGCGAGGGGTGGTGGTGATGAGCTTGGCAATGCCCCGTGCGCGCATGAACTCGATGTCCTCGGGGGTGGTGGTATTGGTCAGGATGACCTTGCCCTGCATGTTGGGCGGCATAAACCGGCGCATGAAATGCCAGTCCCCCGCTACCACGTCGGCCCACTCGAAATAGCGCTGACGCCAGTCCTGCACCTGCTTTTCCTGTTTTTCACCGGTTGGGTAAAGCCACTGAAAGGGAAGCTGGGTGATGATGGGCAGCAGGATGTAGGCGATTTTTTGCAGAAGCGACAGGCGGTAGAGCGGGATAGGCAGCCCCAGGCCAAAAATCAGGTCGCCAAAGAGCGTCCGGGCCCCCGCGGCATCCAGCGCTTCGGCCAGCCCAAAGCGATCCACGGCACTGGGAATCAGCACCTTTTTGTCTTTCCAGCCAATCTGGGGCTCGAGCAGCCGGATGGCGTTGCGCTCGAGGGTGTGCTTTAGCCCCGAGCCGTCCAGCATGGGGGTCTTTCGGGCTGCCTGGGCCATGCGCGCGGCGTCACGAAAGGTATAGCGGCGGTTACCTGCGTACACGTAGAGGTCGGCCCCGCCCAGCCCAAAGGCGTCTACCTTCCCGTCCAGCTCCTTTACCAGCTCGATGGCCTTCTCCCAGCTCCCATCGGTGCCAATGCGCTCGAGCACAAAAGTCTCCCCCAGGCTTTCTACATACACCTCGGCCCTGGAGTTGCGCTTGGACGAACCTATCGAAACACTCACGACGCGCTTGGGCATGGCTTACAGTCTACTATCGCAGTTCAAAACCACGCATCCGCGCTTCACGGCGCAGCCACCAGCCGAATCAGGCCTATCAACCCCAAGCCCACCGCCAAGGCCCACAAAAACTGCGCTGTGCGCTTACTGGCCGCGCCCTGGGCGGCTAGTGCCCAGACCAGCAAACCCAGCAGCGCAGCCCCCAGCGCCAGGGTAAAAAGCAGCGCGGGCAGGTTCGAAAGAACCGTCTGAACCATTCAAACCCCCAACAGAGATTTCACCTCGGCGGCCACCCGCTCCTTGGTGAAGCCCAGCTTGCTGTACACATCAGCATAGGGGGCGCTGGCGCCAAAGCGATCGAGCCCCACCGTTTTGTGGGCGTAGCGTTCCCAGCCCAGCGTCGTACCGGCCTCGAGGGCCAGGGTGGGCAGGCTTTTGGGCAGGATGGCCTGGCGATAGTCCTCGAGCTGGGCCTCGAAGGCCTCCCAGCAGGGCAGCGAGACCACCCGCACCGGTATCCCCTCGGCGGCCAGCAGTTGCTGGGCTTCCAGCGCCAGCGCCACCTCCGAGCCGGTCGCCACAATCGCAGCTTTGGGGTTTTGCACGTTGGAGAGGATGTAACCGCCGCGCTCCACCCCCTTGGGGCGCACCTCGGCCAGCACCGGCAGGGCTTGGCGGGTCAGGATCAGGGCCGTGGGGCCGTCGGTGCGCTCCAAAGCCATCTTCCAGGCCACTGCGGTCTCGGTCGCATCGGCAGGGCGGATCACCCACAGGTTGGGGATGGCCCGCAGGCTCATTACGTGCTCGATGGGCTGATGGGTGGGGCCGTCCTCCCCTACCGCAATCGAGTCGTGGGTGAAAACAAAGGTAGTTGGAATGCCCATAATCGCGGCCATGCGGATGGCCGGGCGCATGTAGTCCGAAAAAACCAGAAAGGTGCCCCCGTACGGGCGCAGCGCGCGGCTTAGGGCGATGCCGTTCATGGCCGCGCCCATAGCGTGTTCCCGCACCCCGTAGCGGATGTACCGCCCGCCGGGGTTGCCCTGGCCAAAGTCGGTCATATCGGGGGTGCGGGTGTTGTTGGAGGGGGTGAGGTCGGCAGAACCGCCCACCAGCTCGGGCAACACTGGAACCAGCTTTTCCAGCACTTTACCGGAGGCCGCGCGGGTAGCCAGCTTCTCTCCGGCGCTAAAGCTGGGGAGATGGGCTTCCCAGCCCTGCGGGAGCTCACGGCGCAGGCGGCGCTGGAACTCGGCAGCTTGCTCGGGGTGGGTCTGGGTGTAGGCCTCGAGTTTGCTCTGCCACTCTGCCTGAACTTGAGCCCCCTTCGAGATGGCTTGCCGATAGTCGGCATAGACCTCCTCAGGTACTACAAAGGGTTCGTGGGGCCAGCCCAAGGCCTGCCGGGTAGCCGCCACTTTCTCGGGCCCCATGGCATCGGAGTGGGCTTTGTGGTGTCCCGCCAGGGGTGAGCCAAAGCCGATAATCGAGCGCACCGAAATCAGGCTGGGGCGGGGGTCGGCCTGGGCTTCGCGCAAGGCGGCCCGGATGGCCTCGAGGTCTTCTCCCTGCACCTCCCGCACCACGTGCCAGCCGTAGGCCTCGTAGCGCTTCAGACGGTCTTCAGTAAAAGCCAACTCGGTATTTCCATCTATAGAAACATCGTTGTCGTCGTAGAGCACAATCAGCTTGCCCAGCCGCAGGTGCCCGGCCAGCGAAGAGGCCTCCCCGCTCACCCCCTCCATCAAATCGCCATCGGAAGCGATCACATAGGTATAGTGCTCGGCAATATCCCCAAACTCGGCCACCAGCTTGCGCTCCGCAATGGCCATCCCGACCGCAGTAGCAATGCCTTGGCCCAGCGGGCCCGTAGTGGTCTCGACCCCCACCGTATGGTGATACTCGGGGTGGCCGGGCGTCTTGGAATCCCACTGGCGGAAACGTTTGAGCTCCTCCATCGGCAGGTCGTAGCCGGTCAGGTGCAACAGGGCATAGAGCAGCATCGAGCCATGCCCTGCCGAGAGTACAAAGCGGTCTCGAGCCGGCCAGTTGGGGTCTTTGGGGTTGTGCTTCAAAAACTCCGTCCACAGCACATACGCCGCCGGGGCCATGCCCATCGGCATCCCTGGGTGGCCGGATTTGGCCTGCTCGACCGCGTCCAGCGCCAGCATGCGGATGGCATCAATGGAGGCTTTTGCAACGGGGGGTATCTGGGTCATACCCTGCAATCATACCGTTTTGAGGTCTTTTTACCGAGTATGCGCGGTGCGTTTGCTGCCATACGTTGATTCGAGCGTTAGCAAAACCATCCCGTCGAAAGACATTTCAAAAAGACAATCTCTTCGAGTTTTTGGTCTTTATTGAATCCGGCCAGGGGGACATTTTTCCCTAGGACACATGTCCTCTAATCAAGTTCTTAGACTCTCCCAAAGGGGGAAGCAGTCCTATGGAAGAAAAAGAACAACGACCCATTGGAGCTTTGTTGGTTGTCGGCGTGGTCACGGTCTTTATCCTGGCCTTTTGGTTTTTCCATTTTTTCATGCACCTTGCGAGGGGATAAGACATGGAACACCAGGAACACATCATCGAGCGCTACGAGCGGGCCTGGATCCTCTTCGGCCTGGCCATGATTACGGTTTTCATCATCCTGATTGGCTACATGATGCTCACCATGGGCAATACCAACCCGGTCGGTGCCGGCCGGATTGACGCCACCAAGGTGCGCACCGAGGGCGACTTCGCCAACCCCCGTGTCGAGCAGGTAGGCGACGAGTACGTGGCCTATGTGCAGGCCTTTGCCTTTGGCTACCTGCCGGCGGAGATGCGGTTCAAGGTAGGCAAGAAGGTGACCTTCTATATCACCTCGCCGGACGTGCAACACAGCTTCCACGTGCACAACACCAACATCAACGTACAGGTGATTCCCGGAGAGATCGCCAAGGTTAGTTTTACCTTCACGCAACCCGGTGAGTATCCCATAATCTGCAACGAATACTGCGGCATCGGCCACGCCAACATGATCAGCAAGCTCATAGTGGAGCCATAAAAGGAGCATTTGGATGGCAGTCAAATCCTTTCCCAAAATTGACGTTTACACGGGTGCACCCGAAAAGAAGTATGCCCTGTACATGATGATGCTAGGCTTTGCAGCTCTGGCCCTGGGCACGCTTTTTGGTCCTTTACAAGCCTTCAACTACGGTGGCCTGGATCTGTACCCCCTGCTTAAGCCGGTTTTTCAAAACTACTACCAGGGTCTGAGCCTCCACGGGGTGCTCAATGCCATTGTGTTTACCCAGCTTTTTGCCCAGGCCATCATGGTCTACTTGCCGGCCCGAGAGCTGGGTCTACGGCCCAACATGACCCTGGCCTGGGTCTCGTTCTGGATGGCGCTGGGTGGGTTGCTCCTGGCCGCCGTGCCCCTGCTGCTCAACGAAGCCTCGGTGCTCTACACCTTCTACGCCCCCCTCAAGGCGCACTGGGCCTTCTATGTGGGCGCGGCCATTTTTGTGCTCTCGAGCTACGTAAGCATCTACCTGGTGCTGGAGATGTGGGCCCGCTGGCGCAAGGCCAACCCGGGCAAAATCACCCCCCTGGCCACCTTCATGGCCGTTACCTTCTGGCTGATGTGGTTCCTGGCCAGCCTGGGGCTGGTGGTGGAGGCGCTGTTTCTGATCGCCTGGTCGTTTGGCCTAGTGGCCGGGGTAGACCCCCTGCTCATGCGCACCCTGTTCTGGTACACTGGCCACCCCATCGTCTATTTCTGGCTGCTGCCCGCCTATACCCTGGCCTACATAACCTTGCCCAAGCTGGCCGGGGGCAAGCTGGTCTCCGACCCTCTTTCCAGGCTGGTATTCATCCTCTTCCTGCTGTTCTCGGTGCCGGTGGGTTTCCACCACCAGTTCTCCGACCCTGGCATCGCCCCCTACTGGAAGATGATCCACACCGTATTGACCATGTTTGTGGCGGTTCCCAGCCTGATCACCGCCTTTACCATTGCGGCTTCGCTCGAGGTCGCGGGGCGTGCCAACGGGGGTAAAGGCCTGCTGGGCTGGATCGGGGCCCTACCCTGGAACAACCCCACCGTGCTGGCCTTCTTGCTGGGTTTCCTGGCCTTCATCCCAGGCGGGGCCGGCGGTATGGTCAATGCCAGCTTTAACCTGAACCAAAACGTGCACAACACCGTCTGGATTCCCGGCCACTTCCACCTGCAAGTAGGCACCCTGGTCACCATGGCAGCTATGGGCACGGCTTTTTGGCTCATTCCCCATCTGACTGGCAAGCCACTGGTGGCTCGTGGTATGGCCCTGGCCTCGCAGTGGCTGTGGTTCATCGGCATGTTCATCATGACCTTTGCCTTGCACTGGATGGGCTTCCTCTATGCTATCCCGCGCCGTGCACACATTTCAGGCAGCCCCATCGCCATGGAGGCCTACAAAGAAAGCTCGGCCTGGATGGTCTTGAACATCGTATCTGGCATCATTCTGCTAATTGCTGCCATCTTGTTCTTCTACGTGATCTTCGCCACTGCCTTACAAAACCGCCGCGACCCCAGCCAGGTAATGGCTGAAGTGCCTTTCACCCAAGTCATCTCCAAGCCGGAAGGCAGCAGCTTGGCTTTGCTGACCGAACGGGTCTGGTTCTGGTTTGGCATCGCGGTGGTGCTGGTGTTGCTGGCTTATGGCCCGGTTCTCTTCCAAATGTTCACCAACATGAATCCCGTGCCGGGTCAGCGGCTCTGGTAGCTTCCCCCTTTTCAGAAGAATGCCCCTGGGTATAGCCAGGGGCATTCTTCGGTTATGTGCGAGTTAGAGCGGTTCTCGCAAAGAACCCAGCAATCCTCAAAAAGTCAAAAAACTTGTGCTCAACTCGTTTTTTACCGCTAGTCCTGGCGGCAAAATAGAGGGAGCCGCGATAGGCGTAGATTGTAGCTGATGAAGAAACTACCCCCCGCAGTATATGTTCTGGGTGCAGTAAGTTTTTTTACGGACATTGCCTCCGAGATGGTCTACCCGCTGCTCCCGCTGTTTCTAACCGGGGTTTTGGGTGCTTCCACTACGGTGGTGGGGTTGGTGGAAGGCATTGCCGAGTCCACAGCCAGTCTGTTTAAGGTGGTAGGGGGGCGGATCTCCGACCGGATAGCAGCCAGGAAACCACTAATCCTATTGGGCTATGGCTTCCCGACCCTGCTACGACCCATACTGGCCCTCGCGATGGCACCCTGGCAGGTGCTGGCTTACCGCTTCTTGGATCGGGTGGGCAAAGGGCTTCGCACGGCCCCCAGGGATGCCCTGATTGCAGAAACGGTAGACCAGGACAGCTATGGGCGGGCCTACGGGTTTCACCGTGCCATGGACAGCCTGGGGGCAACCATTGGGCCGCTGCTGGCCTTTTTACTTCTACCATTGCTGGACTTCCGGGGGGTTTTCTGGGTTTCGGCCATTCCGGCTCTTTTGGCCACCCTGGTCATCCTGTTCTTTTTACGAGAGAAGCGAGGCCAGGCCAGGCCCCTTCCGCCCCTTCGACTATCGGCTTTTTCCCTTCGCTATCGCTGGTTCTTGCTGGTAACGGGCGTGGCAACGCTGGGGCTTTCTTCCAACGCTTTCCTAATCCTGCGCCTGAACGACCTAGGGCTCAGTGCTGTCCAGGCCACTTTGGTTTACACCGCATATAACCTGCTCTACGCCCTGATGGCTTATCCGTTGGGGTCGCTGGCCGACCGGGTGGGGGCTCGAGCCCTGGTGATGCTGGGCTTTACCACCTACGCCTTGGTGTACCTGGGGTTCGGGCTCAGCAGCGTCGGCTGGCAGGGCATTCTTTTGTTCTTGCTATATGCACTGTATAGTGCGGCTTTTGAAGGCAGCAGCCGGGCTTATCTGGCTCAGATTATTCCGACAACCGAAAAAGCCAGCGCCATTGGGCTCTACCACACCCTGGTGGGTTTGCTCCTGTTTCCGGCTAGCACCCTATTTGGTTTTTTATGGCAGCATTTTGGCTCCAGTGTGGCTTTTTTTACCACATCCGCCCTTGCCTTCTTAGCCGTGATCTTATTTTGGCTTGACCCAACGTCTAGGCGCGGCTATACTTCTTAGTTGGCTCCATCCTGAGCCAAGAGGAAGCCCCGGTCAGCGGACTGCGGCTCACCCGACAAGGAGACAAAATGCCTTTTACCAAAGCAGATAAAGCCAGCGTTATTGAGAAGCACGCCCACAATGCAGGTGATACCGGTTCGACTGAAGTGCAGGTGGCATTGCTAACTGAACGCATCAACCGCCTTTCCTCCCACCTGACCGCCAACAACAATGATGTGGCAGCCAAGCGTGGTTTGTTGACCCTGGTGGGTCAGCGTAAGCGAATGCTGAGCTACCTGGAAAACAAGGATAAAGCTCGCTACAAGGCCCTGATCGAAAAGCTTGGGCTACGAAAATGAAGTACTTCCGGGGGCAACCCCGGACATTATCTATCGTGTACAATGTATTTGACTCGGTAGCTGGGGCTACGGCTTGGCTCCGCCGAAAGTTTGTAAATATGCCCAATCGCCTCGAGACGCTTATTGCGGGGCGCATCATCCTAAATATGTATCCATCTGCACTTCGTCCCCTTCGCGTCCGTAGTGAGCGCCTCGAGACGCTTATTGCGGGGCGCATCATCCTAAATATGTATCCATCTGCACTTTGTCCCCTTCGCGTCCGTAGTGAGCGCCTCGAATATCGCAGCTCCAACCCAGCAGGTTTGCAATTGGAGTGGGGGCTTTCTAATTCCAGCCTACCAGCGTACCCAGCGCTTTATCTGGGCCATCAGGAGTTAACATGAACGAAGAAAATCCGATACCCCAAGGCAGGCGCTATAGCGTGGACGTGGGGGGCCGTACCCTGACGATTGAGACTGGAAAATATGCCAAGCACGTCTCTGGCTCGGTTTGGGTGAGCTATGGCGAGACGGTGGTGATGGCGACTGCCCAAGCCTCCGAGGCCCCTATTCAAGCAGACTTCTTGCCTCTGACGGTGGAGTTTGAAGAACGGCATTATGCTGTAGGGCGCATCCCTGGTAGTTTCATGCGGCGCGAAGGGAGGCCGGGCGAGAAAGCAATTCTCTCGGCCCGCCTGACCGACCGCCCCATCCGGCCCCTTTTCCCCAAGGGCTTCCGGCACGAGGTACAGGTTCTGCTAACCGTGCTTTCCGCTGACCAAGAAAATACGCCGGACATCCTGGGGCCGATTGCTGCCAGTGCGGCCCTGATGCTCTCCAACATCCCCTGGGATGGGCCGATCGCCTCGGTGCGGGTAGGCTTGCAGGAAGGCCGTCTGGTGCTCAACCCGGTAGCCCAGGAAGACAGCCAGCTCGACCTAGTTGTGGCTGGCTCCAAAGACGCCATCATCATGGTGGAGGCGGGTGCGCAGGAGGTCTCGGAAGACCAGTTGGTGCAAGCCCTCGAGTTTGCCCACCGGGCCATACAGCCCATTCTGGAGTTGCAAGAGCAGATGCGCTTAGAACTGGGCAAGGAAAAGTTTGCCCATGTCCCTCCTGCCAAACTGGATGCAGATACCCAAGCTGCCCTGTACCAGCGGGCTATCGAGAAGGGGCTCTCGAGCGTCTTGCAAACCGCTTCCAAGGGCGAGCGCTCGGAAGCCCTAGAGGCTTTTAGTGAAGGCATAATTGACGAGTTTGTGCCCAGCCGCGAGGATGGCTCAGTGGATGTCGAGCGGCGCAAACTAGTGGCCGAAGGCTTCGATGAGGTGGTGAAAAAGGAGTTGCGCCGACTGGTTTTGCAAGACAATAAGCGGGCTGATGGCCGCACCCCCCAGCAGGTTCGGCCCATCTGGATCGAGAGCAACGTGCTGCCAAAACCCCACGGCTCGGCCATTTTCAGCCGTGGCGAAACCCAGGTGCTGGGTGTGGTCACGCTGGGCACCGGGCGCGATGCCCAGCTTGTAGATGATCTCGGCATCGAAACCGAAGACCCCTTCTTGGTGCATTACAACTTTCCCCCTTATTCCACCGGCGAGGTCAAACGCCTGCGCGGGGTGAGCCGCCGCGAAGTAGGCCACGGCAACCTAGCCAAGCGTGGCCTGCGGGCCGTACTACCCTCCAAGGAAGAATTTCCCTATACCATCCGGGTGGTGGGGGATGTCTTGGAGTCCAACGGTTCTTCCAGCATGGCTACGGTCTGTGCGGGCTGTCTGGCCCTGCTGGATGCTGGGGTTCCGCTCAAGAAGCACGTGGCCGGCGTGGCGATGGGCCTGGTCAAGGAGGGCGACCAGTCGGTGGTACTAACTGACATCCTGGGACTGGAAGATGCGCTGGGCGATATGGACTTCAAGGTCACCGGTACCCGCGACGGGGTGACGGCCCTCCAGATGGACATCAAGATTAAGGGTCTGACCCCCGAAATCATGCGGACTGCTTTGTATCAGGCCCGCGAGGCACGCTTGCACATCCTGGGTTTGATGGAAGCAGCCATGCCCCAGCACCGCCCGGAGATGAAGCCACAAGTACCGCGCATCCTGACGCTCAAAATCAACCCCGAGAAAATCGGGGGGATCATCGGGCCTGGCGGGAAGAACATACGTGCCCTGGAAGAGCTGGGTGTGGAAATTGACATCGAACAAGACGGCACCATCCGGCTCTACAGTGCCAATGGAGCTGCTGCTGAAGAGGCCAAGGCCCGCATCCTGGGACAGACCGCCGAGGCCAAGCTGGGCGAAATCTACGAGGGCAAAGTTACGCGCATCACCAACTTTGGAGCCTTCATCGAAATTCTACCGGGTAAGGATGGCCTGCTGCACATCAGCCAACTCGCCCAGGGGCGGGTCGAGAGGGTCGAAGACGTGCTCAAGCTAGGCGACAAGATCAAAGTCAAGGTCAACAAGATTGACGAGCAGGGGCGGGTAGATCTAATTCGTCCAGAACTCGAGGGTCTGGTTGCCCCCCGTAAACCTCCGATCAAACGCTGATTTACCGACTTTCCTAAGCCGTGTTGGCGAATATTGGGTTGCGTATAGATAGAGCTCAAATCCGCAGACCGCTTACGCCGTTAGGTGCCATCGGACTGAGCCATGGCCTAGCCAAACCCGTTCCCCAATCCGTTATATCCATTGAGTGGAGTAACCATGAACGACAACCCACCCTTTAGCCGTCCCAGGGGGCCGCGCAAGCGGCAAGAGCGACCCAAGCCCAAGGGGCCGCTCATCTTGGGCAAACCCAATGGTGCCGTCGAGATCATCTTTTTAGGTGGTACGGGTGAGATCGGCAAAAACATCACCGCTGTCCGTTTTGAAGACGAGATGTTCATCATTGACGGGGGCTTAGCCTTTCCAGATGAGCGCATGCTAGGCGTGGACATCGTCATTCCGCGCATAGACTATCTGATACAAAACAAAGACCTCATCAAAGGCTGGGTGCTCACCCACGGCCACGAAGACCATATTGGAGCCTTGCCCTATTTGTTTCCCCAGTTACCACGGATACCTGTCTATGGGGCCAAACTCACCCTGGGACTGGTCAAGGGCAAGCTCGAGGAATTCGGGCTCAATTTGGGGGAATACAATTTCAAAGAGGTCTCCCCCGATGATCGCATCAACATGGGACGTTACTTCCAGCTCGATTTGTTCCGGATGACCCATTCCATCCCCGACAATTTCGGCATGGTAATCCATAGCCCCATCGGTAAAATCGTACATACTGGCGATTTTAAGCTCGACGAGCGCCCGATTGATGGCAAGACCTCCCACCTGGAAAAAATAGCCCAGGCCGGTACCGAGGGCGTGTTGTGCCTTATTGCCGACTCCACCAATGGCGAGCGCCCCGGCATCACGCCCTCCGAAACCGAGGTAGCCCAGGAGCTGGACAAGGTGATCGGAGCCGCTAGAGGGCGTATCTTCGTGACCACTTTTGCCTCGCACATTCACCGTATTCAGTCGGTGGTGACTGCGGGGGAAAAGTATGGGCGCAAGATTGCGGTGGAGGGGCGCTCGATGCTCAAGTACGCCCGCATCGCACTCGAGCTGGGCTACTTCCAGCAAAAAGACCGCTTCTATACCTTGGATGAAATAAAGGACCTGCCCGACGAGCAGGTGCTGGTCATCACCACCGGCTCGCAGGGACAGCCCGAAGCCGTGCTGGCCCGTCTGGCCGCTGGAAACCACGCCAAAATGACCATCCAGGAGGGGGATACAGTCATCTTGAGCAGCAGTCCTATTCCGGGCAACGAAGAGGCGGTCAACACCGTTATCAACCAGCTTTATGCCCTGGGGGCCTATGTTTTCTATCCCCCCCGTTACCGGGTGCATGCTTCAGGCCATGCCAGCCACGAAGAGCTCAAGACAGTGCTGAACCTGGCCAGACCGAAATTCTTGCTCCCCTGGCACGGCGAAATACGTCACCAGGTCAACTTTAAGTGGCTAGCGCAGAGCATCCCCCAACCGCCCGAAAAAATCCTAATCCCCGAGAATGGCCGTGTTATCAAGCTCACCGCCAACAACATCGAGTTTGATGGCAAGGTTCCCCACGGCCAGCTCTACGTGGATGGACTGGGTGTAGGCGATATTACCGATGAAATCCTGGAAGACCGCAACCACATGGCCGCCGAGGGTGTGGTCATCATTACCGCGCTGGTCAGCCGCGAGCCACTGGTCGAGGTCATTTCCAAGGGGTTTGTCAAAGCCGGGGAGCGCCTGCTGGGCGAGGTGCGCAAGATGGCGATGGAATCGCTTTACAAGGGGGTGCGGGAAAAGAGACGCCTCGAGGAGATCCGCGACGACATCTACTACCCGGTCAAAAAATTCATCGCCAAGAACACTGGCCGCAATCCGGTTATTCTGCCCATCGTGATCGAAGGTTGATGCTCGTCAATGCGAGCATTGCGCCCTCTACAGATGTTTTTCGGGTCTGCGAGCAAGCCCATGCATACAAAAGAGCTTGGTATTTCCTGAAACTACCCTAGTTCTCGAAGTGTTCCAGCACCCGTAAGCTTGCACGGCCTCGAGTCAGGTCGCGCACCTGTTCTTGAAATCGGGACAGCCTGTCCTCTTCCAAGATGAGCACAAAACACACCCCGACTTCGTTGTAGGTCTCCAGTTCGCGCTCGAGGCCTTCCATCAAGTGAAACAAAGTGTTGCTAAACTCGAACGGGACTTGAAGTTCACAACGCGCCCTGGGGACAATTGCTCGCTTGGGGGCTTGCCTTAGGCATTCCGAGGCCACCCCCCATAAGCCCGCACCAGCCCTCCGGCCCCCAGTTTGAAACGCATTTCGGTAGTATCGTTCACTTTGACAAGCCTAAACGATACTTCCGAAATGCTTTTCTACTCCCTTTGGTCGGCTTGAATCCTTCACCTCCGACTGCGTCCAACGGTGAAGGATTCAAGCGGAAACGGTATGACACCCCCAAAGTAGCGGGTAACCACCACCATCACCCCCTCCAGACCCTGCCCTTCAATGGCGCTGAGGATGGGACGTCCTGCGGTTCCGGCAGGTTCACCATCGTCGGTAAAGCGGTACAGGGGGCCAATCTTGTAGGCCCAGCAGTTGTGGGTGGCGTTGAGATCACGAATCGTCTGCAAAAAAGTCTGGGCCTGCTCGGGGCTGATGACCGGCGCAGCGCGGGCCACAAAGCGTGAGTGCTTGATCTCCACCTCAAGGCTAAATGGCCCCTGCAAGGTGGTTTTAGCCCTCGGCTCGCTCATAGGTTGGCTGTTTCACCCAGCCCAGCCCTGGCCGCTTCATACATGACCCTTATATCCGCCTTGACCCCAGTCCAGAGCTCGAAAGCCAGCGCCCCCTGCCAGACCAGCATCGGCAAGCCTCCCAGGGTGGGCAGTCCCGCCCGCTGCGCGTCCTGCATCAATCGGGTGTTGGAGGGGACATAGACAATGTCCACCACCACCCCTTCACGCGGCAGCAGGCCCTCGGGCAAGGGGGAGCTCTGGGGGTCTTTTAAGCCTACACTGGTTGTATTGATCAGTAGGTCGCAACTTTTCACGGCCGCTTCCAACAAAGGGCGCGAAACCAGGTGTAAACCAAAGGTCTCACACAACTCTTTGGCCCGTTCTAGCGTGCGGTTGTAGATGGCGACGTGCACCCCTTCTTCTTTCAGGGCATAGGCAATCGCCCTGGCTGCCCCCCCTGCCCCCAGTACCAGGGCTTTCTTGTTGCGGTAGGAAATGCCCGCTTCGTCCAGACCAGAGATAAAGCCCATAGCGTCGGTGTTATAGCCAATCAGCCGATGCTCATGGCACAAAATGGTATTGACGGCGCCAATGGCCCGAGCTTCCGGACTCAGTTCGTCTAGGTAAGGCAGCACAGTCTCTTTATGCGGGATTGTCACATTGACCCCCGCATACTCCCGCCTGATTTCCTGCAAACGCGCCCGCAAAAACGGGGGGGGTGTTTCCAGCGCTTTATACGAGCCCTCGAGCCCTGCCGCCTTCAGGGCGGCTTCCTGCATCAAGGGTGAAAGGGAATGCGCTACTGGAAATCCAATCAAACCAAGTTTCACGAACGGATTCTACGCTCCCCAGGGCTATTCGCCAAAGCCTAAAAAGTCTGCGGAACCCCATCCCCCTTCACATTACACTCCCCGAGGCGCGGCTTGCTAAGATAAATATTGGTGAGAAACTTACTTTTCGCCCTCCTGTTGGTCGCCTCCATGGCGCAGGCTAAAACCTACATCATCCCCATCGAGGGGACGATAGATGGGCCGCTGGCTACTTTCATAGAGCAGTCCCTCGAGCAGGCCGAACGCGAAGGGGCCAGTGGGGTGGTTTTCAAAGTCAATACCCCTGGCGGGCGCGTGGATGCCGCCATCCGCATCACCGACCGTATCCTGGCCTCCACCCTGCCCACCCTGGCCGTGGTCGAAAATGCCTTTTCCGCCGGTGCGCTGATTTCCCTGGCAGCCCAGCAGATCATGATGCTCCCCGGCTCCAATATCGGGGCGGCACTGCCCATCACGGTCACACCGGTAGTGGGCAACGCCACGGCAGCCGACCGCAAGGTGATCTCGGCGCTGAAGGGCAAGTTTCGGGCTGTGGCCGAAGCCCGCAACCGCCCGGCTAACATCGCCGAGGCCATGGTGGATCCCGAAGTGGAAGTTCGGGGCATCACCACCAAAGGCGAGCCCCTCACCCTCTCGGCCAAAAAGGCTGTGGAGCTCAAGGTGGCCGATGCCGAGGTGGCCAGCCTACGGGCCGCCCTCGAGAAAGCCGGTTTCAACACCGATACCCAAGAGCTTCAACCCGGCCCCCAGGTACGGGTGGCCCGTTTCCTGACCGACCCCACCATTGCGGCCATTCTGCTGGCGGTGGGTGTCCTGGGGCTGGTGCTGGAGTTTTTCACCCCCGGAACCTTTATCCCTGCAATTATCGGTCTGACCTCCCTGGGCCTATTCTTTCTGGGGGGCTACCTGGCGGGCCTTTCCAGCGCACTCACCATCATCTTGCTCTTTGGCGGGTTGTTGCTGGTGGTTTTTGAACTGTTTGTGACCCCAGGTTTTGGCGTTCCCGGCCTGTTGGGCCTGGGCCTGATTGGGGCTTCAATCTATTTCACCTTTGGGGACGAAGCTTTACAGGTAGGTTCATACGCCATCATCGGACTGGCAGTGGGTTTGTTCTTGATGTTTCGTTTTCTGCCCAGGGTGCGGGTTGCGCGGCCTTTTGTACTCAGCAGCGCCGTGGAGGAAGTGGCACCACCTAAAAACGAGTTAGAAGCCCTGCTCGGAGCCATTGGCAGTGCTCTCACCGACCTACGTCCCGCGGGCACAGCACAGTTTGGCGACCGCCGCGTAGATGTGGTGACTTCGGGTGAGTTTATTGATCGGGGTCAAAGCATCCGGGTTATCGAGGTCGAAGGCCCCAGGGTGGTGGTTCGCAAGGTTGAGACTTAGGTTGTGCCAGTCCCAAAGCAGTGGATGTGATTTTTGCTTAAGCATGATCTATGGCAGCCCATCATGCCAAACCACCAATCCTGAGGGGCGAGTTTCTCGTAGCGTACCTCTTTTTGGTACAGTACCGAGGATGTACGCTTGTGGGGCAAGTTTGCAGGTTCAAAGGTGCGAATGAATAGTTGATACCAAGGAGGACTTCATGGAGTTTGGAGCTTTAATCATCGCAGGCTTGGCTTTGTTAGCAGTCTTCATGTTCTTTTACCTGGTGCCCGTACCGCTGTGGATTACAGCGCTGTTCTCGGGCGTCAACGTGGCGCTCACAGCCTTGGTGGGGATGCGTTTCCGAAGAATTCCGCCCGCCAAGATTGTCAACCCGATGATCAAGGCTTTCAAGGCCGGTATTCCGGTGGAAACAGCCAAGCTCGAGGCCCAGTTTCTGGCTGGCGGTAACGTAGACCGCGTAGTGGACGCGCTGATCGCTGCCGACAAGGCCGGCATCAAGCTCAACTTCGACCGTGCCGCCGCCATTGACCTAGCGGGCCGCGATGTGCTGGACGCAGTGCGGCTTTCGGTTAACCCCAAGGTCATTACCAGCCCTATGGTAGCGGGTATGGCCCAGGATGGCATCCAGTTGCTGGCTACGGCCCGCATTACGGTACGGGCCAACATAGATCGCCTGGTGGGGGGTGCTGGGGAAGAAACCATCGTGGCCCGGGTGGGTGAAGGCATTGTGGCCTCCATTGGTCAGAGCATGGATCACAAACAAGTGTTGGAGCAGCCCGACCGCATTTCCAAGACCGTGCTGGCCAAGGGCTTGGACGCTGGCACTGCTTTTGAGATCCTCTCGGTGGATATCGCCGAAGTGGACGTGGGTAAAAACATTGGAGCCCAGCTCCGCACCGACCAGGCCGAAGCCGATAAGAAAATTGCCCAGGCCAAGGCTGAAGAGCGCCGCGCCATGGCGGTCGCAGTCGAACAAGAAAACACCGCTCTGGTCGAGGCTATGCGGGCAAAGTTGGTCGAGGCCCAGGCAGCCGTACCGTTGGGTTTGGCCGAAGCCCTGCGCAACGGTCGCCTTGGGGTTATGGACTACTACCAACTAAAGAATATTGAAGCCGACACAGATATGCGCGAGTCCATCAGCAAGGCCAGCGGTGGTAGCACCCCCGAGGGTGGGCCCAGCGGCACTCAGCGCTAGAGGGCGTAACCCAAAATGACGATGCAGCAGGGGGTAGTGCGGGGAAGCAGCGGGGAGGGATCAAAATAAACCAACGACTATTTTTCGCCCCCCGCTTGCTCCTCACCTTGGCGCAAGGCGCTACCCCTGCCCATACCCGGAGGGTCACATGGGTTTAGATGATCTCTTAGGCCTGTTGTTTTTGTTCTTCTTTATTGTGCTGCCAGCGTTGCAGGGCTTGTTGCGGCGGGGACGACAAATGCCCCCAGATTTCGAGCCCGATGAAATCCCACTGCCCGGCGAAGAGCGCCGCCCGCCTGCGCAGCAAACGAGGACATCACCGACCCAGTCCAGCGCACCTTCGGCTACGCCCGCCCGCCCGCCTACATCCTCAGCCCCTCCGCCGCGCCCACCCACCAGCACGCCACCCCCTCGACCCCTGGTAAGCCAGCCTTCCAGTCAGCCACCCAAGGCCAAACCCCCCGCGGCAAAGCGCCCCAAAACCCTCGAGGAGATCGAACGCGAACGCCTGGCCCGCGCGGGGTCGCGCCCGGCACAAGAGCCAGCCCGGCCAGCCCCTCCAGCGGCCAAACCCAAGACCAAATCCACAGAGCAGTGGGAGTTTTCGGCTACGCCTCGTGCTATCCTGAACGGTATGGTTTGGCATCAAGTGTTGGCCGAACCCAGGAGTCAATATTGGAGAAGAGTACGCAAACCAAAGCGATAATCCCCCTACGCTCGCCCCAAGAAGCCCTGGCCCTGCTGGGCCACGGTGACAAACACCTCAAAACCCTGCGCAAGCTGCTCCCGGCTCAGTTGGTCGTACGCGGTCAGGAGGTACAGATTGCGGGCAACCCCGACGAAGTGCGGCTGGCCGAGCGGGTGGTGCGTGACCTGGTCACGCTGGTTCGTCAGGGTGCCGAGATTGATGCTGGAACCCTCGAGCAGGTCATCCTGGTTGCCGAGAATGGGCAGTCGCTGCCGGTCGAGACCGCGACCCCCGCCCTTGGCCACGAGCTCACCTTGCCCGGAAGGCTCAAACCCAAAACCCCGGGCCAGCGGCAGTATGTGGAGGCCATCAGCAGCCATGACATCACCTTCGGCATCGGCCCTGCCGGAACTGGTAAGACCTATCTGGCCGTCGCCATGGCGGTGGCTTTCCTCAAAGCCAAGAAAATCAAACGGATCATCCTGACCCGCCCGGCGGTGGAGGCCGGGGAGCGCCTGGGCTTTTTGCCAGGCGACCTCCAAGCCAAAATTGACCCCTATCTGCGCCCCCTCTATGACGCGATTTTCGACATGATTGACGCCGAGCGCTTCGATCAGTACATCCAGTCGGGGGTCATCGAGGTGGCCCCACTGGCCTTTATGAGGGGCAGAACCTTAAATGACGCTTTTATCATCCTGGATGAGGCCCAGAACACCACCCCCGAGCAGATGAAGATGTTTCTGACCCGCATGGGCTTCAATAGCCGGGTAGTCATCACCGGCGACATCACCCAAATTGACCTGCCCAAAGCGCAAAAAAGCGGACTGATCGAGGCCATGCGGATTCTCAAGGGCATCCAGGGGATCGCCCAGCAACGTTTTTTAGAGTCCGATGTGGTGCGCCACCCGCTGGTAGCCCGGATCATCAAGGCCTATGAGTTCCACGAGCACGAGAGCGAACGTCCCTCGGAGCGTTGAGCCGGTATGTCATGGCACAGGTGGATCTGGTCACTCACACCCGAGTACCCAGGGGCCTAGGCCCCCAGGTGGGCAAGGCTCTGCAACGTCTTCTGGCTGAACTGGGCCAGAGTGACAAAACCCTGACCGTCATTCTGACCGACGATGCCGAAATTCGGGCGCTCAAACAGCAGCACTGGGGCGAGGACGCCCCCACCGATGTGCTGTCTTTTCCGACCTACGAGCCGGGCGATTCTTTCATACCCCCGCACCTGGGGGATATTGTGATCAGCCTCGAGACCGCCCAGCGCCAAGCCGAGCAACTAGGCCACAGCCTGCCACACGAGGTCAAGGTGCTGGCCGCCCATTCCCTATGGCACCTGCTCGGGCACGACCACCGCAGTGAAGCCGAATGGGAGGGGTTCCATCGGGTTCAGCAGCGAATCCTCGAGCTCTAGGGTCGGATAAGCTGAGGTTGTGGTATGTTGCAAGTCTTGGGTTTGTGTCTAGAGCCGCCGGATTCCCCTAACGGCCCTGCGACACAACCTGATCCCCCCTGAAACCATGCCCACCTTGACTCCTCCGCCCAAGCCCGGTTCCGATCCCCTCCCCCTGCGGGGCCTGCGTGCCTCGTTTGCCTATGCCTGGGCTGGGGTTCGGTTGGCCTGGAAAAGCCAGCGAAACTTTCGGCTCGAGGTCTACATCGGGGCCCTAGCCCTGGCGCTGGCCCTCTGGTTGCAGGTTAATCTCGTGCTGATTTTGCTACTTATCGCCTTGGTATTGGGGTTGGAATTGCTCAACACCGCCCTCGAGGCCGTGGTAGACCTGGTCTCACCCAACTATCATCCGCTGGCCAAAGCCGCCAAGGACGTTGCGGCAGCGGGGGTTCTGGTTGTCAGCGGAATTGCTGCACTGATCGGGTTTCTATTGTTTCTACCGCCGCTTGTGAGCCGCTTGGGGCTGTGGTAAACTTCCGTTCAGTAGCGTATGGACTCCCCTTCCAAACGTAGCCGTGGCATTGCCCTGGAGCGCTCCGGGGCGAGTTAGTTTTGGATAGGCCGGACGCGAACCGTATGGAAAGTATCGCTGGCAGTTTTGGAATCATCGTTCTCCTCATCCTGATCAATGCTTTTTTTGTTGCCGCCGAGTTCTCGCTCGTCGCGATCCGGCGCAGCCGCGTAGAACAAATGGCCGAAAGCGGCTCTTGGCAAGGCCACTTGCTCAAGCAAGCCATAGCTAAGCTGGACACCTACATTGCCACCACCCAGCTTGGCATCACCGCTACCAACCTGATTCTTGGCGCCTTTGGCGAACCATACGTGACCCGGCTGATTATGGCGGGCATCGCCGCTATCTTTGGGCAAACCCAAGCCTCGCTGGCCGCGGAAAGCAGCCTGCTATCTACCGTTGGTTTTGCCATTTCGGTTATCGTCATCACTTTTGTAACGGTGCTTTTTGGCGAACTGATCCCCAAGGGCATCGCCCTCCAGCGCACCGAGCAGGTCGCCGGCGTCACCATCCTGCCGCTGAATATCTTTCAGCGCCTCACCGCCCCCCTGGTATGGCTGTTTAGCCGCAGCGGCAACTTCTTCCTGAGGCTGATGGGCTTGAAGGAAGCGCCCTCCCACTCGATGGTGGGCTCGGCAGAGGAACTCAAGCTGATTGTGGAGGCCTCGTCCAAAGAAGGGGTGCTCGACGAGAGCGAAGGCGAGATTATCAGCCAGATTCTGGATCTGGAAGAGACCCCGGTGCGCTCGATCATGGTTCCTCGGGTGGATATGGTGGCCATCTCGGCGGATGCCACCTTGCGCGAGTTTTGGAATACCGTCCGCGAACACCGCTATTCCAGGGTTCCGGTCTACCGCGATACCATTGATAACATCATCGGGGTGGCCTATGCCAAGGACCTGCTCGAGTACAGCGGCCCGGTGATGGACACCTCCAAGGTGAGCAGCATCTGCCACCCGGCCTATTTTGTACCCGAGACCATGGGGGCACGGGAGCTGCTGCGCGAGATGCGCCGGCGTAAAACCCACATGGCCATTGTGGTGGACGAGTTCAAAGGCACCGCGGGTTTGATTACGCTGGAAGACATCATCGAGGAAATCATCGGGGAGATCTACGACGAGTCCGACGAGGAGGAGGCCGCCCCCGTGCAGGAGGTCTCAGAAGGGGTCTTCATGCTGGATGCCTCGATTCCGCTGGAGGATGCCTCCGAAAGGCTGGGCATCCAACTCCCCGAGGGCGAGTACGACACCCTTTCCGGCTTCTTGATGAACGAGTTTGGGCATATTCCCGAGGTGGGGGAGAAACTCGAGTTCGGCGGCTTTGAGTTCACCGTCGAGACCGCCGACCCCAGGGGCATCGAGCGGGTGCGTGCCCAGAAGAAAACCCCCCAGCCCAGCGACGACGAGACCCCCAGCGAGTCACTCACATCCGAGGAGGCCTAGGAACGTGCACACCCCACCCCAGGAGGTTTTGGATCAACTAAACTCTCTCTTGACCCGCGCCTACTGCCCCTACTCCGGCTTCGCGGTTGCGGCGGTAGTCAAGTCCAGGTCGGGGCGATTGTATGGCGGGGTAAACGTAGAAAACGCCGCCTATCCCCTCTCGCGCTGTGCGGAGCAGTCGGCCACCTTGCAGATGGTTTCTGCCGGAGAGCGCGAGATTGTGGAGGTCTGGGTGCTCAGCCGGGGGGAAAAACCCGCGACCCCTTGTGGCGGTTGTCGGCAGGTACTCAGCGAGTTTGCCCGCCCGGAGACACCGGTGCACTGCCTGAGCGCAAGCGGTTCGGAGCTGCACCTGACCCTGGGTGAGCTTCTGCCCCATGCCTTTACCAAGCAGTATCTGGATAAACCGGACGAAGCCCTGGGTTCTACAGACGCGTGAGCTGGCGGTTGCTCACAAAGGTGGGAAGGCCGTAGTACATCGCGCGCAGACGGGCAAAACCCTCGAGCCAAAAGTTATCGGCATAATCCAGGGCGTATAGCTCGAGCGATGAACCCTGGAGCCGGTAAAGGCAGCTCAGGTTGTACTCGAGTTCATAGGAAGGCAGTATGCGGTAGCCCCAGGGCGTCCAGGTTGTAGAAAACGACTCCAACACCACCCCGTCCACCAAAGTGGCCAGGTCGGGTAGGAGCGTAAAACCCCGGTTGGCAATTATCGAAATACCACTCAGCTCTTGTCGCAACTGCCCAATTAGGCTCAACATCGTGTAGCGATCCTGGGGAAACAGGGTCACGGTATCGAGGGTATCGAGGAACAACCCACTGAAGCCCTGGTCTATTGCCTTTTTTGCTTCTTCCATTCGGCTGCTGACCCAACCAGGGTGAGCGGGATTCACATATATCGTGTTCCAGTCGAGGTTGCGGGCGTCGCGGTGCCAGGGTGATGGGATGGGCTGATCCTCGCCCAGGCTCAAATAGGCCAGAGCCTGGGTACGGTTGTTTCGCAAAAAGGCCAGCTCGGCGGAGGTGTAGGCCCAGGGCTGGAGCACCACCTTGCGGTAGCGACAGAGTTGCTTTAGCTTGCCCTGACCATAGTAGAAGGCCAGCACCCTGGATTTGCCAGACAGCGTTTCCATGATCATGCCTACTGATAGTTGCGAAGCTCACGCAAAACCGGTAAGGCAACCAGCAGCAAATAAATCGTAAAGACCCCACATCCCAGCAGATAGCTTAGATGCCCATCCAGCGGGAGCAAACCCTGTAGAGACAGAGCAAAGGCCGCCACATACACCGTCAGGGCCAGCACCATGCCCAGCAATACCCGCAAGGTGCGGTTCATGGAAGTGAGGGTGAAGGCCACAAAAAATCCCAGGCCAAGGAGAAAATTGGCTACCAGAAATATCTGGGCCTGCGAATCGCGCAGGTCAAAAAAAACCAAGGCCAGCAGGCTGAGCACCAGCAATAGCAGCCCATACGAAGCCAACACCGACAAAAAGATGCGATTGACGTTGCGAGCAAATACCCCCAGATCGTTGGTGCTGGCCAACAGCAGGCTCATGCGCTCCAGGAAGACCCGCAGCTGCCACTCCAACCCCCCCATGCTCAGTACCAGGGGAACCACGGCCAGACCCGAGGCGATGGGGGTATTGGTAATCCAGTGCCAGAAGGGGTTTAGAAACACAAAAATTGCGCTCAGCAAGCCGTACAGCATGAGGGGAAGGGTATCCAGCCAGTCGGCCCGCTGCAAAACCTTCCAGGGGGAGTAGGTGGCTTTGGCCTGGAGGGTGATGAGGGCTGCCGCAAAGCTTAGCAACACCGACCCCATCATCACCAAGGTGGTGGGGGCCGCACCCAGTAGGTCTGGAGCCAGCAAGAACACCAACCCCGCCAATACTGCGGGCGAGGTTGTCAACAGAAGCCAGAGTTCACGTTTATACAGCAGCAAGACCCCCGAGGCCATATGGTAGGCCATCTGCAGGACCACCAGCGCTACCAGCTCGAGGCTTCCTCGAATGACGGGGGCAATTAGGGCTGCGAGTCCCAACCCTATGAACATCATGGTTCGCAGCAACAGGCGGGCCTCTGGGGCAAAGCCCCGGCCCATCAACACATAGGCCAGGCGAATCATGCCCTGGCTCCACGACCACCCCAGAATGGCCGATAGTATGAGGCCCAAGGTGGCTTCCTGGGGGCCAAGCCAGGCAAAAACGGCTGGGTAGAACAGCCCCGGCATCCCATAGAACAGTCCGTGGGATAGTTCCCGCAGGGTATTGGAGACCTTGTAGACCCGACGCTTGGCCGGGGCCGTCTTGCGCGGCACTATGCGAAAAAGGGTTTCGGCCAGCTCAAATACGTTGGGGTAACCGTAGCGCTCGAGCACCATCCGGTCGTTGTAGCCGTGGGCCTCCAAGGCTGCAGCAATCTGCTGTGAATCTACCGCAGTCTCACACACCGGCCCCAGGTGCTGCACCAACTGGGCCAGTCGGTTGGACGGCGAGGGCAGGGCTTTGCCCGTCCGGGTATAGCTGGGCAGTACGGCAACCCCGCGATCCTCAAAAAACTCGGTGCGCTGGCTCATGCCAACGAACCCCCCGCAACAGTGGGGTGGGTATCGGTACAGCGATGACTCAGCGAGAAAGTCATGGTCAACCTCAGGCCAGCCCAGCTCAGCTCCCCGAGGCTACGAGTAGATTACTCTCGGTAGGTGTCTTCGGCTCGGTAGGGGTCTTGGGTGAACTCGAAAAAAAAATCACGTCGTGGTACATCTTGCGATAGTCGTTCAAGAAGCGCTCGAGGGTGAAATATCTAAGCACCCTTTCCCGTGCCGCTTTGCCCATCTCGGTGCGGCGGTGCGAGTCAATGAGCAACTCCGTACAGGCCTCACCCATGGCGATCGGGTCTCGGGCCGGCACTAGAATACCTGCATCACCCACGGCTTCGCTTACCCCTCCCACATCGGTCGAGACCGTGGCCCGCCCACAAGACATGGCTTCAATCACTGCATAGGGGAAACTCTCCGAGATGCTGCTCAAAACAGCTACGTGCCCGGCCTGGTAGCCCAGCGCAGCCGGGGAGATGCGGCCTTCGAAGGTTGCAACCCCTTGCAATCCCAGGTCCTCGATCAGCTTCTCGCAGCTTTCACGGTAACGCTCATTGCCTGCCGGCGTGGGGCCAAACATCCGTAAGCGGGCGTTGGGCACGTGCTCCTTGGTGTAGGCAAACGACTCAATCAGGGTGTGCAGGTCTTTGAGCGGGTCTATGCGGCCAACAAAGGTTAGCGTGGGAACCTCTGGCTCCTGGGCAGGCGGTGGGAACTGCGCCGGGTCAATTCCGTTGTGAATGGGGCGAATCGAAGAGGGAAAAGCCCCGTTGCGCTCTTCCCAGCGGCGGTTGTAGTCCGACACCGGCACAATCAAATCGGCCATCCGGTACGCGGTGCTCGAGAGCAAGCGAAAAAAGTTGAGAATCAGGGTCTGTACCGCCGGGCTGTAGGGGGCTTGCAAATAGCTCAGGTAGCGCTCCCGCAAATAGACCCCGTGCTCAGTCAGGACAAAGGGGGCGGCATGGTGCCATTTGCCCATCATGCCCACCAGGGCGGCTGGGCCGTTGGAGACTGCATGGTAGACATCGGCTTGTGGGGGAACCAGGCGCAGGGGCCTTAGCAGGTGCTCAATCAGTTCCGAGGCCAGAAGGGCATCTTGCAGGGTCAGATTTGGGAGGGGGCCATTGGCGGGGTCTTGCGGCTGGTACTCCTTCCAGGCCTTGATAAGACGCCCCAGCGAGGCTTCGCTCAGCAGGGCCGCGCCCAAATCGGCCTGCTGGGCATAGCCCGCCATGGCCCGCAGTGCCCACAGAAAGTAGGTAGTACCCCAGTTGGGCTGGGTTAGAGCGGTCACAAAGCTGTGGTGAACCTGGTCGAACCAACGTGAAGACCGGTTTCTGGTACGGCTTCGCCGTTCCATATTCCATAGGGGAAAGTTGTGCACTGCTTTCAGGTTGGGGGGTGGGGGGTAGGCACTGGTCTCCAGCCCATTGCCGGTGAGGGCTACCACCTCAAACTCAAAATCGTGCAGGCCGCGAATGAGCTGATCGCACCATACACTCACCCCGCCTACCACAAAGGGGTAGGTGCCTTCGGTAATTAGTGCAATCTTCATGGCCGTCCTCGAGAAAACTTTTGTAAACCGGTTCCCTTATTCTGGCGGAGGTGTATAGCTAAAGGACCAGCTTTGCCCAGCGGATAGATTGATTTTTGAAACGGTATCCCCCCCATACACCTGGCTGACCCCCTGCGCAGCCCCTGTAAAAAACAGTACACCCGAACGCCCCCCAGACGCAGTGAATATAACCTGATTGGTGCTGCGATCCCAGGTAGCAGTGATGCCTGCTTGCAGCAGGTTGGTGTGGTTGGTACGTTCGGCCACATAATCCCCAATCTCGTCCCAGGAGGGGTTGAGCACCGGGATGCTGTAGTAGCTGGTGTATTTCTGCATCAAGCGGTTCAGGTAATCGAACACCAGGCTGCGCCCTGGCTCATACTCGCGCAGGTTGGCCTGGTGGAAATAATGCGAGCTGGCGCTAACCTGCAGGTGGTAGAGGGCCAGGTTGGTTTCCTGCTCGAGGATTTCCTCATAGGTAAGTGGTCTGGGCCAGTACGGGTTCTGCCCGCCCGGAGCGTAGATGTAGTTGTAGAACGAGGTGGCTTCAGCCCGGGTGGTCACGGTGTAGGCGATGTTGGTGGGCCAGACCGGAATCATCAGCAGGCTGGGGCGCAGCGCCACGCCGCAGATGGGGCAGGGGGGTTTGTGGCTACCCACCGAGTAGTTGCCGTGGATGTAGCGAATACCCAGTTCAACCGCGCGGTCCAGGAGGGCCTGATTGGCGCAGACCAGGCCAAAATCCTTGCGCGGCTCGTCCGAACCAGGGCCGGATGATCCCGAAACCGCAGGGCACTCCGAGGGTAGGGTTGGGGGAACCAGCGGAGCCGGGGCAGGGCTCCGATACCAACCCAGGCCCGAGAGTTCACCGGTTTTGAGGGTTTTGGGACTGTACCAAAGGCCCATCTGGTTGGCTAAGCGGGTGTTCTCGGCAATCTGGAAGCGCAGCGCCGCAGGGTCGGTGATGTTGTCCATGGAGGGGTGGTCGCGGGTATGGTTGACCCAGCGCATCCGGCTGGCCAGGCACTTGGCCAGGCTGGACAGGGGGTCGCCACTGGACACCTCTGGGTTGCAGCTGGCCGCCACACCGAGGTTCACCCCGCGCCCGTTGAAGGCCAGGTTCAGCATGAAGCCGTTGCTGAGCGGGTAGCTGGCATTGAGCTGGCGCTGTTGCTGGTACACCGACCACGCATCCTGTGCCGAAAGCCTAAAGGGCTGGGGCCGGTAGCGCAGGGGATCGCCGGGCTGGAGGGCATCATCCCACCAGTCGGACTCGAGGCCCCAGTCGTCCACGTCAACGGCCAGAATATGCCGCCGCTCCCCGATGAACAGCCCCCGCGTAGCCCAGCGAATCAGGCCGTAGCCCAGCAGTTGGGTGTGCAGCAGGTAGGGGTTGCTGGCAAAGGTCAGGGCGATGCGCTCACGTTCATCAAAAGACCTGCTAAACACCCCCAACACATTACCGTTGGTGTCCTGCAAAAGCGGCTGCACCAAACAGCCGGGTGACTCCTGGGCCGTGGCCAGACGAGCCGGGTAAAGATAGGCGTTTTGAATGGGAATCTCTGCGTTTGGATTGAGGTAGCTAAACACACCCCGCCCCTCAGGGGTAAGAGTCATCCGAACAGGGGGGTAAGGAGGTGGGTCGCCCGGCGGATTGGTGGCCGGGTTATCGGTACGCACCCCTTCATCGCCAGCGGGCCGAACCGACCGAATGCAATAATCCTCGGGATCGGCGGCGCGCGTATTGGGGGTGCCAGGCCCCGGAAAGGTATACAGCGAGACCGAGCGCACCGCATAGCGCCGTTGGTAGTCCCACAACCGAAGCCACTCATCCCCGCTAAATGCGCTATCAAAAAACCCCGGCGAGGCTTCGTAAGATAGGTTGTTGCTGGCCAGCAAAATGGCCTGGAAGCGCCCACCAGAGCTATCTTCCAGCACCGTTGGGGTTAGCTCCTCTGTGGAGGCAATCAAGACCTTGTAGTTGGCCCCCAGTTGGTCTAGCAATGCCCGCCAGGCTTGCACGCCGGGGTCTTCGGGGGTTGGGCCAATCACCAGGATGCGCAGCGCTACCTGGTTTTGGGGAAGCGCCTGTGTTTGCACCCCCTCGCGCTGGGGCTGTAGCGAACCTGGAATGCGCACATCGGGCAAAGGGCGGTTGGCATCGGCTTTCTGGAGCGGCAAGGCTACCGGAGCGCCCTCGAAGCGGGGCATCGAGGGGGCCTGGGGGGATGCTTCGGGGGCCTGGGAGACATCGTTGCCCCTTTGCAAGTTGCACCCAGACAACAATAGAAGGGCAACCATGGCTGTTGCCACGAGTACCCGGTACAGCAGCTTGGGTTGTGGGGGGCGTACTGCCCTACACGCCGTACCAGGTAGATGCAAAAGCTGCGATAGGATGAGGGTGATGGTTTGGATGATGTTTTTCATTCTTTTTTGGCCCCTCTTGTTGACTACGGCAGAAAAGCAATGGTTCCCTGAACCTTAGGGTAGAGGAAGATTTCAAAACACATTGAGACAACCAGCTTGTTACCTTTCGTTACATTAACCGCGTATCAAGCACAGATAGATCCCCTTTTTCAAGGTTGACGGGTTCAAAATTACCCTCGCTTATAGCTTCACAAAAAACCGCAGAGCTGTCCAGGGACACACTTCACCGCAGTTATGCCCTGCCTTTGCTCAGTGGCTAAGGTATGTGCAAATCCCACTCGAGCCCCCAAGACTCGGTGGGATTTTTGCGTCTAGAGCGTTTTATTTCGACATAACGGGGGAGTTACCTGCACTCCTCTACCCAAGCATCCAGCTCTCGCCGCTTGAGGATGGAAAAAATACCCAGGCTGGTGCTGTTGGAGCAGAACTGCGAGGCGCTTTTGATGCGGGTATCGGTGTATTCGATGTTGAGCACCGGCTTACCGGCTTGCACCATGGGCCGGGTCTGGTTGCACCAGCCCTGGTCAAAGCACTCCTCGGTAACGAGAAAATCGAAGTCGTTGATAAGCTGCGAGAGCAGTTCGGTGGTGTTTTTGAGACCGATAGCCAGGCCGCGCTGGTGGGCTTCGGCTGCCAGCCAGCGGTTGAAGCGAACCTGATCCTGGGCCGTGAGGGGAAAGCCGGTGTTGTTCTGGTAACCGTTCACGTTGTCGGGGTCTACCCCCACAAAACCTTTTTGCTTACAGAGGTCGAGCCGGGCCCGCATAATCGGGGCTAGCTTATCAATCTGGCGGATATCCAGCCAGCGCTCCCCCGGCCAGCCGTCGTAGTTGCGGCCCAGTACCTCGGGGGGAAAGTGGTTTTTGTCGGGCCGCCAGTTTTCCCAGGAGCCTGCGCTCAGGTAGCAAACTGCCTTGACCCCCCTGGCTGCCAGCTCCTGCACCACGCTGGCCGGGGTATCGAATAAATCCACGTTATAGACAGCAACCTGGCGGGTTTTGTCCAGGGTGCCAGTGTACTGGATATGCCAGGTGGCGTTGGCCGCGGGCTTCCACCAACTGCCTGGGGCCGGAGGCGCGGGGTTAGCAGGAGGGGAAGGGTTGGTGGGAGGGGTGGGGCTCGGGACATTCACATCTGGGGTATTTCCACAAGCCGTGATTGCGATAACCAGCATCCATAGATAGCGCAGCATATGCAGCATCATTCGACTCCGGATGGATCAGGGTCTTGTGGGGATGGGATGTAGGCCCCTTGAGCAACTTCTCATATACTACGCCCCCAGGGTAGGTCACTCAAGTAACGCTGCCTGGCTTGACATCGTTTGGGCGGGTGCTATCGTCAAAGCGTGAGGATGAGTACATTCAAGAATTGGTTATGGGTGATGGTAGCCGCGCTGGTGTTGCTAGCGGGCTGTACGCGGCCCAACCCCCAACCCAGCGTGCAAATAACCTTCGCGCCCACCAGCCTAACCCTCAAGCAAGGTGAAATCAAGGATGTCGCCCTTACCCTCGTGCGAACCAACTTGACTGGATTGGTTGTGCTCGACCTGACAAACCCTCCACCCGCTGGAGTGAAAGCCATCTTTGAACCCAACAGCATTCTCGGCAATACCACCACACTGCGGGTACAGGCTTTGGGCAATGCCACCCCCGGCAACTTCACCCTGCAGGTACGTGTATCGCAGGGCGGTTTTTCCCAGACCGCCGACCTGCCCCTCCAGATAGAACCAGCCAGCGCACCCGATTTGCAACTAAGCCTCGATAACCTCAACCCCAGCATCCGCCAGGGACAGAGCGCAGACCTGCTGTTGAATGTGGTACGCGTCAATGTGGCGGGTACTGTGGAGCTGTACCTCGAGCAGCAAAACGGCGCTCCCTTGCCCAGCGGCCTTAGCGCGACTTTTAGTCCTACCCTGCCCAACAGCACCCTTTCCATCCTGCGGATTTCGGTGGCCCCCACGGCGAGCATTACCCCATACCCCCTGCGCATCCGGGCCAAATTGGGAAGCCTCGAGCGCATCCTGAACTTCACCCTTACGGTCTTGCCCGCCTCGTCCGATTCCGATTTTCAACTCAGCTTCACGCAAAACCTGAGCCTGGAGCGGGGCAGTAGCCTGAGCGAAACCGTCACCATCCTCCGCAGCAACCTGGCAGGCCCCATTGCCCTGAGCCTCGAGCGCTCCGACGGCACCCCTCTACCCACAGGCATCAGCGCAACCTTTGCACCGGCGGAAACAGACGGCACCAGTTCCACCCTTACCATTTCCGTCGCCCCAGACCTGCCCCTGGGAGACTATGTGCTACGGGTACGGGGTGTGCAAGGCACGCTCGAGCGCACCGCTCTGGTACTGCTAAATGTGTTTGATCAGGCCGAGCTTACCGCTACCGGAGCTGTCTGGGTTGCGGCCCAGGGGGATAGCGGAGCCTGGCAGGTAGTCCAACCCACCGCTGGCAGCTACCGCCTTCGCATCGGCAACACTGCGGAACGCTATGGCTGGGCGGTGGTGTGCAGCAAAACCGAGGCTGGCCTCACCACCCATCAGGTCAATGTCTATCAGCTCACGCTGGGCGAGGTGCGTCGCCTGGTCTTGCAGTGTCCCCCGGCAGCCGCCAGTGGTTTCTTCTCGAACCTGAACGGGCAGTTGAACGGTCTGGCAGGCAGCTACGGCCAGGTAGCCTACAGCACCGCCAGCGACTTTGTAGACCCGGCCCGAACGGGCGACTTCCCCCCCACCCCGGCCTACCCCGGCTACCTGCTGCAAGGCGTGCGCCACAGCACCGCCGACCTGATGGCCCTGCGCTACCTGCCCCCCAGCGCACCTGGCACCATATTCCAGGCAGATCGGGCCGTATTCGAACGAAACTATTCCGTAGGAGGCAACCAAACGCTTAACCTGGACACCAGCGGGGGCAACTCGTTTGCTCTCGAGGGCACCTACACCGCCACCCTCACCAACCCCAACCCCTCGGCCCAGGGCCTGAGCTACCTGGCCTACCTGACCCCCACCACCCAGACCCTTTATCTGGCCGACAGCCAGCAAGCCGCCGCCAACCTGACCTACCGGGCCATACCAGCCGCGCAACGCAGGCCCAACGAGTTTTATATCTTCTATGCCCGCGAGACCACCTTCAGCAACCTGAACCTGCGTTCCCGGCGGGCGCTGCGGGGCTTTGCCAACCCCCAGAACCTGAGCGCCAGCTTCCTGAACCCGCCGGGGGCCACCCTGGCCCTGCTGGGCAACCAGTACCAGGCGTCCTGGAGCCCCGGTTATACCTGGCTGGGCAGTGGCACCCGGTTGTTTAGTTTGCAACTGGCCCAGCTTGCGGTGGCCCCCAACACCAACCTCGAGTGGCGCCTGCACCTCTCGCAAGGCTGGCTAGGCAGCACCAGCAGCTACACCGTCCCCGACCTCGCTCAGACCTGTGCGGCCACCCAGACCCCCTGTGCCCCCTCCCCTGCCAACGCCCCCGCCAACGGCTGGCAAGCAGCCTGGGCTTTGCGAAGCAACCTCGAGCTCGACTGGTCGCTCAGTGCCGTGCAGGTAAGCCTGCCCTTGCGCGACTGGCTGCCCCTGGCCCAGAGCAGTGTGCCCCCCGCTGGCATCAACCTGGATGGCTTTAGCTTTGCCGCTTCCAGCGACGGGGGCATTTACAACCCCAACAGCCTCTCGGTCCAGCGCCTGCAAACACTGGGAGCCCCCCGCCTGCTGCCCAACTGGCTCTCACCCCGCTAGGTCGTGTGCAGCGGGCCCAGAACCCGCTGGGGTGCTGCGCCCCCCAAGGCTGGCGGGTCTGGCCCATGCTCCGAATACAAACCGGCCCAGCCCAAACTCCAATGGCGCTTCCCCCAATTGCGCCACACGCGGTACGGAATAATAAGACGTTAGTTGGGAGATAGAAAAGCAGAATAAACCTGTGTGGCACGGCAGACTCACGCTAGACCCTCCCCTATGCGGTAGGGGTGGACTTTACGATGCCGGTAGGCTGATTGACGGGTTTTCAACCTTCGGCTCAGCTTTTTCAGCTTGTTTGGATAACTTCGAACTGACGTTAATTTACCCAGCACAGCAAAAACCACTGCACTGGGTATTCGTGTTATACGCATTTCGGCAGTATCGTTCACTTCGGCAAGCCTAAACGATACTACCGAAATGCTTTTCTACTCCCTTCGGTCGGCTTGAATCCTTCACCTCTGACTGCGCAGGGCGGTGAAGGATTCAAGCGGAAACGGCATTAAACGCTTTATCCCAAGGCCCACAAAAACCTGCCTGGTGTGCCTAGGCAGGTTCGCTTGCCTTCAAGGCTAAGGCGCGGGGGCGGGGGGCACCTGCACCCCTGTTATTGTCGATACAACCGGGATATTGGAAGGCAGGGTGGAGTTATTTCCAATCTGCCCATCGTCGTTGTTGCCCCATCCCATCACAGAACCATCGCTGAGTAAAGCCAGTGAGTGTAAGAAACCTCCCGCGAGCGAGACGGCTTGCTGGGGTGGGGAGCCTCCGATGGGCAAACCCGTCACCGAGACTGGGCTGGTCTGGCGTTTGGGGTCAGGGGAAGGGTCATCGTAGGCATCGGGGCCGTTGCCCAACTGCCAGCTTGCATCGGCACCCCAAGCCCTGGCCGAGCCATCGGAAAGAACTGCCATGCTGTGGTTCAAACCTGCGGCAATACTACGAACACCGGTCAAACCAGAAACAGCCACCGGCGAATTCTCGTTGCTTGTGGTGCCGTTGCCCAACTGTCCAAAGGCATTATTCCCCCAGGATTGTACCGTACCGCCTTCCAACAAAGCCAGTGAGTGGAGGTCGCCCGCGGCAATAGCGACTGCATTGTTGATGCTCGATACCGGAACTGGCGTGTAAGAGAAGTTGTTGGTGCCGTTGCCTAGTTGACCGTTGAAGTTATCGCCCCAGGCCCGGATGGTTCCATCCGAACGCAGCGCCAGGGAGTGAAATGTACCCCCTGCTAGAGCCACTACACTGTCCAGTGTTGCCACACTGATAGGGGCATCGCGGTTGTCGGTGGTGTTATCACCCAGTTGTCCCCCGTTGTTGCGACCCCAGGTGCGCACGGTTCCATCCGAAAGCAGGGCCAGAGAGTGATTCCGACCTGCTGCAACCGCCACAACACGATTCAGGCCGGTAGGGGTTACAGGCGTCACAGCACTGTTGGAGCCACTAGAATTGGTAGGGCCATCGCCCAGTTCCCCAAAACCATCGCCGCCCCAGGCCCGCACCGTACCATCTGCCAGCAGTGCCAGGGAGTGGAACTCACCAGCAGCTACCGAGACGGCGCCTGTTGGTGTCGTGAGCTGTGTAGGCTCTGATGAAAATAATCCAGTAGTGGTATATCCAAGCTGACCACTTTGGTTACGACCCCATGCCCAGATTTCCCCATTGGATTTGATCGCCAGGGCATGTTCTCCACCCGAAGCCAGCGTAGTCGTTTTCAGTACCCGCAGGGTAAGGGAGGCGGTGCGGGTCAGGTTGTCGCTGCTGGCCTGTACGGTGAGGTTGTAAACACCTTCTGGAACCGTGCGGTCTACTGAAAGGGTTACTGGCCCGGAGGCGCTCAGGCTGGCCGGGCTGAGGCTGATGCCGCTGGGGGGCGATTGCAGGCTCAACGCCACGGTGCCACTGAAACCCGCTACCGGCGTGAGGGTGAGGTCAAAGTCCGAGAAGCTCTGGCCCTGGGCCCGCAGGGTGCTCGAGCGGGACAGGGCAATGTTGAACGAGGTCACGGTCAGGTCAAAGCTGGCGGTTTTGCTCAGGCTGCCCTGGGTGGCCACCAGCGTAAGGGTGCTGGGGCCGGTGGGGGTGCTGGTGGTGGTGTTGAAGGTGACGGTGAAGTCCTGTGCGGCTGCACCGCTCACGCTAATACTGGCAGGTGAGACCGTAACGCCTACAGGGGGGCTTTGCAGGCTCAGGTTCACCATGCCACTAAAGCCGTTCTGGGGTGTAAGGGTGAGGGTGGCGGTAACGGAGTTGCTCTGCACCACCGTTCCGGAGGTGGGATTCAGGGCAATCTGAAAGTTGGGCTGGGGTACAGCCGTAACGTTGAGTTCAAAACTGGCCGAAGCGCTAAAGTTGCCCTGGCTGGCCTGTAGCGTGAGGTTGTGGGTCTGCACCGGAGTCGCGCTGGTGGTCTGGATTTCTAGGGAGAAGTTCTGGGCTCCACTCCCCGTCACATTCACGCTGCTCTGGCTGAGCGAAACCCCCTCGGGTGGGCTTTGCAGGCTCAGGTTCACCGTGCCGCTAAAGCCGTTCTGGGGGGTGATGGTGAGGGTGGTGGAGGCTGACTGGCCGGGGTTCACCGTTGCGCTGGTGGGGTTGAGCGAAACCGAGAAGCCTGTCACCTTGAGGGTGAGAGCCGCGGTCTTTTGCAGGCTGCCCTGGTTGGCCTGGAGGGTTAGGGAGTGATCCTGGATGGGGGTGGCGCCGGTGGTCGCAATGGTAAGGGTCACGTTTTGCGGAGCTGTGCCGCTTAGGCTTACCGAGGTCGGTGAGAGCGTAACGCCAGGGGGTGGGCTCTGCAAAGCTAGGTTGACAGTACCGGTAAGGCCGTTTTGGGGTGCTAAGGTTAAGTTTACCTGCACCGAGTTGCCCTGGGCAACACTTAGGGTGGTTTGCCCCGGCGTTAGGGTTAGGTTAGGCTGCGCCGGCGTGCCGCAGCCCGCCAGCACCAGAGCAGCCACTCCGAGGGGTAAGAGAAACTTTTTCACGATACCTCCTTGCTAATCAGTTCCATCATAGAGGCTTGGTGATGCGGGGCCAGTGACAAATGCATCCCCTGGGTTCCAAGCACACACAGCCGGCTATCCAGCCGAGGCCACCCGCTTTAGCCGCTCTAAAAGAACCGCAAAATCTTCTGCATTCTCCAGCACCAGCACCTCGTCCTCTACCGACACCGCGAAGCCTTGTTCACAATGCGACAGACACGACACAAACTCCACCTCAATCCCCTGGCCCTCCCCGCCAAAGTAGCCTATCCCCAGGTGGGATTGGAGCAGCTCGAGCCAGCCCGCAAAGTGCTTTTCGCCCTCCCGGGCGTGGCAGCCGGTGCAGATGGCCAGGCGCATCAGCTTTTCAGGCGCTCGAGCAGGTACTGGGGCAGTTCATTTACCGCTACCCGCTCCTGCTGCATGGTGTCGCGGTCGCGCACCGTCACGGTGTCTTGTAGGGAGGTACTGCCGTCTTGGCTTTTGCCGATGGTGTCGTAGTCCACCGTAACGCAAAAGGGCGTGCCCACCTCGTCGTGGCGGCGGTAGGCCTTGCCGATGTTGCCGGTGTCCTCGTAGAGCACCCGGCCAAAACCCAGGGCCTGCAAATCGGCCTTGAGGCGGCGGGCGTAGCTGGTGATCTCCTCTTTGTTTTTGGCCAGCGGGATGACCGCTACCTTGATGGGGGCCAGGTGCGGCCTGAGCTTGAGCACAATGCGCTCCTCGCCATTTTCCAGCTTCTCCTTGGTGTAGGCCTGCGACAGCACCGCCAACACCCCCCGGTCAACCCCCGCCGAAGGCTCGATCACAAAGGGCACAAACCACTCCTTGGTCTCGGGGTCTTGCACGGCCAGCTTGGCGGTGGAGTCGTGGTTTTCCAGCACCCGGGCCTGAATCTTCAGCTCGGTCTGGCCCTTGGTGTGGCTGCCCAGGTCGTAGTCGCTGCGGTTGGCGATGCCCTCGATCTCCTCGAAGCCCAGGGTGGGGTAGTTGTACATCAGGTCGAAGGTGCGCTTGGAGTAGTGCGAGAGGTCTTCCTTGGGCACGTCCAGCACCCGGATTTGCTCGCGGGGAATGCCCTGGGCTTCCCACCAGGCCAGGCGGGCCTCGAGCCAGCACTGGTGCCATTCTTCGTCGGTGCCGGGCTTCACAAAGTATTCGATCTCCATCTGCTCGAACTCGCGCACCCGGAAGATGAAGTTGCGCGGGGTAATCTCGTTGCGGAAAGCCTTGCCAATCTGGGCTACCCCAAAGGGCAGGCGGCGGCTGGTGGCATCGAGCACATTTTTGAAGTTGATAAAGATGCCCTGGGCCGTCTCGGGGCGCAGGTAGCCATAGGAGTCCTCATCGGCCACGGGGCCAATCTGGGTTTTGAACATCATGTTGAAAGGCCGCGGGGGCGTCCAGTCACCGGGTGCCCCGTCGGCAGGGTCTACCACCCGGGCGGTATTCATAGCCAGGGCGGCCTTTTCGGGCTCAGCCAGCAGACGTGAGACCAGGGCCGCCAGGCTCTCATCCTCGTGCAGGCCCATGGTCTGGAACAGGGCTTGCAGCACGGCGGGCTTCTGCTCTTTGAGCAGGTGGTCGAGGCGGTAGCGTTTCTTGGAGACGCGGTTGTCCACCAGGGGGTCTGAGAAGGTGGCCTCGTGGCCCGAGTAAAAAAGCACCAGCCGGTGGGTCAGGATGCTGGCATCCAGCCCTTCCATATCGTCGCGCTCGTAGACACTGGCCCGCCACCAGGCGGCCTTAAGGTTGTTCTTGAGTTCAACGCCCAAGGGGCCGTAGTCGTAGGTTCCCTGCAGGCCGCCGTAGATATCCGAGCCAGGGAAGATAAACCCCCGGCGCTTGCACAGGCTTACTAGTTCTTCCATCGTTTCAGCAGGCATAGGTTTCTCCTTGTTGGCCGGTTTAGGGTCAGCGGTTGAATGAACTAGAACAGCCAGCTACCCCTCGCCAGCCTGTGCCGGAAAAAAAGAAACCCCCGGCACGTATGCCTGGGGACGAAAGTTGGTTCTTCCGCGGTTCCACCCCAGTTCCTCGAGGTCGCTCGAGGCCCTTTGAGCTGCGTTGAGGTTGGCTCCGCCGCCCTTCACCCGGTTCTTGGCTGCCTGGCTCACACCCTCCCAGGCTCGCTGTAGCGGAACGCCGGGTTACTCCTGCGGTTCAACGCAAGCTACAAGGTAACACAGCGGCCCTTTCCCATCAAGGATTTTGCTATCCTGTAGGGGATGCCCAGGTCGAAACCCCCTGTCAAAACCGAGGTGTCGGTAGAGGAGTTTCTCGCCTTTGAGGCCACCTCCTCTGAGCGGCACGAGTATGCCCATGGACAGGTTTTTGCCATGGCCGATAGCAGCGAACGCCACAACCGCCTAGCCTTTGAGCTAGCCATGGCTATCGCTCAGAACATCAGAGACACTGACTGTCGGGTTTTGATGAGCGATGTCAAAGTCCAGACGCCCACGGGCGCTATCTACTATCCCGACGTCATGTTGGTATGCGATGCCTCCGACGACCATCCATACATCAAGCACTCACCCTGTCTGATTGTGGAAGTTTTGTCAGATAGCACACTCGACATCGATAGGGGCGAAAAGTGGCTCAACTACCAGACCCTACCCAGCCTGCAAATGTACGTTTTGCTCGAGCAAGACACCATGCGGGCCGAGGTGTTCCGTCGGGCAGAGGGGGCTGGTTCTACGAGCGCATCGAAAGCGGCCCGCTCAAGCTGCCCTGTGTAAACCTGGAGATTGCGCTCGAGGACATCTATTCCCGTCTGGAGTAGGGCTCGAGCTGGCCTGTAATCAAAGCAAAGGTTCCAACTACAATCATTTTTACTCATGCCAGCACTGTGCCGGAGAGGTGTATCCGAGCAGCTCGCTCATTGATTGCTTTGTGGGTCTAATCGGCACCAGTGATACCGTTTCCGCTTGAATCCTTCACCGTTGGACGTAGTCAGAGGTGAAGGATTCAAGCCGACCGAAGGAAGCAGAAAAGCATTTCGGTAGTATCGTTTGGGCTGGTCAAAGTGAACGATACTACCGAAATGCGTATGATACGAAGCACCCCACGGGTATCAGTGGAAGGGCACTCGGACAGTAATCAACCAACCCGGGTTCTTTGGCTGGCGCAGGACAAATGTCGCTGACAGATTTTTTTGAGTCGAGCTAATCTTTTCTTTAGGCTTCAGGCAAACGCCCCGGAAACGCTTCGTAACGTGTGGCGCAAACACCTAAAACGGGTCGGTCATACTGTAATATTGAGGTAGGAAGAAAGCGGCGCTATGAATACTAGTACGACATACCAGGAGGTTCGCGCTTGAACAGGTACGACGATCGCGCCAGGTTGGTGTTTCATTACGCCAGGGAGGAAGGGAGCCGACTGGGCCATAGCATGATCGGGCCCGAGCACCTGCTACTGGGCCTGATGCGCGAAGGAGGTACGGCCGCGCGCATCCTGATGGAGTACGGGGCCAGCTTGGAGGCCATGCGCCGGATGGTCGAGGAGCTGGTCGGGCGGGGTGAGGGCAGCCGCACCGGCGAGCCGCCGGCCATCACCCCGCGGGCCCGTCGGGTAATGGAGCTGGCCGGGGCCGAGGCCCGCAACATGTCCAGCCAGGTGATTGGCACCGAGCACATCCTGCTGGGCATCATCCGCGAGGGCGACGGCATCGCCTACCGCATCATGACCCATTACGCCAAGGATGTGGACACCATCCGCTGGCGGGTGCTCTCGCAGGCCGGCGAGCAAACCAAGGAAAAAGCCGTGGCTACGCCGTTCCTGGACGAGTATGGCCGCGACCTCACCCGCGAGGCTCGAGAGGGCAAACTCGATCCCGTTATTGGACGGGCCGAAGAGATCAACCGGGTTATTCAAATTCTGGCCCGCCGCACCAAGAACAACCCGGTATTGGTGGGTGATCCCGGTGTAGGCAAGACGGCTATTGTGGAGGGGTTGGCCCAGGCCATCACCGAAGGGCGGGTACCTCCGGTTCTGCGTGGGGCCCGCATCGTCTCGGTAGACCTGGCCGGGGTGGTGGCCGGCACCAAGTACCGGGGCGAGTTCGAGGAGCGCCTGCGGCAGATTATCGAGGAACTCAAAAACGCCAAAGTGGTGGCTTTTATTGACGAGCTGCACACCCTGATTGGGGCGGGTGGAGCCGAGGGCACCCTGGACGCGGCCAACATCCTCAAGCCCCCTTTGAGCCGCGGTGAGATTCAAGTCATCGGCGCGACCACCACCGGCGAGTACCACCGCTACATCGAGAAAGATGCGGCCTTAGAGCGCCGTTTCCAACCGGTAATCGTGTTGGAGCCCAGCCCCGAGGAAACCCTGGAAATCCTTAAAGGGCTTCGTCCCAGATACGAAGCCCACCACGGGGTGGTCATTCCCGATGAGATTTTGGGCCTCTCGGTCAAGATCGGGATCCGCAGCCTGCCAGGGCGCAACTTCCCCGACAAAGCGATTGATCTGATTGACGAAGCCGCCAGTCGGGTGCGTCTCAACGACTCACTGGGCTTGCCGGTGGCGATGGACGAGGACGGCACCCCCCTGGTGGCCCGCGAGGATGTTGAGAGTGTGGTGGATAGCTGGGGCGGCGTCTACGTGGACGACAAGGACGACAGCAAGCTGTTTGGCTTGGAGGAAGAGCTCAACAAGCGCGTAATTGGTCAGAAAGAGGCCGTCGAGGCCCTGGCCGCTGCGCTTCGCCGCAGCCGGGTGGGGCTGGGCGGACGGACGCGCGTGTCTGCCAGCTTCCTGTTTGCGGGTTCTTCCGGCGTGGGCAAAACCCACCTAGCTAAGGCCCTGGCCGAGGTGCTCTTTGGCTCGGAGCGGGCGCTCATCCGCTTCGACATGAGCGAGTTCCAGGAGCCGCACTCTATCTCCAAGCTGATTGGGGCCCCGCCAGGCTACGTGGGCTACGAACAGGGAGGCCGCTTAACCGAAGCCGTGCGTCGTCAGCCCTTTAGCGTGGTGCTGCTCGACGAGATCGAGAAAGCCCACCCTGACATCTACAATACCTTCCTACAAGTGCTGGACGAAGGCCGCCTGACCGACGGCCTGGGCCGCACGGTGGACTTCCGCCGGGTCATCCTGATCATGACCTCCAACACCGGTTTCAACGTGGGGCCAGCCATCGGTTTCACCAATCGGGAAATTGACACGGAGAGCCCCCTCAAAGCCATCTTCACGCCCGAGTTCCTCGACCGCTTGGACGAGGTGATCCGCTTCCGCAACCTGAGCGAGCCCGAGCTGGTGCAGGTCACGCAGATTATGCTCGAGGACATCGCCAAAGAGCTCGAGTCCCGCGAGAAGACCGTGCGCTTCGACCCCTCGCTGGCCTCCTGGCTGGTCAGCCAGGCCCCCAAGCAGGGCAGCACCCGCATTTTGCGCAACCTGATCCGGGAGAAAATCGAAGATCCGCTGTCACTTGAACTCCTCTCGCGCCCCGGCCGCACCCTTTCCGTCACCCTGCGCGACGGCGAGATCGCCTTCGAAGAAGAAGAACTGAGCCTGGGTTTAGCTTAGGCAGCGCTGCGACACCGGGCCTCCCCGCCTGTGGGGATGTTTTTTGTGGATCACTTCTGCTGCTCGAAGCCCGAAGGACGCGGGTCTATAGTGAATTAGGTGGGAAACTCGTCGCGCTCGAGATCTACATAGGTAAAGGCAAATTGGTGGCGTTCGTCGGCGGGGTGGTGCTCCCGGTAGGTCTCGCGCCAAAGGGCCTCGTTCCACGGGGGAAAAAAGGTATCGGCATTGGGGATGACCGTCTCGACCAGGGTCAGGTGCAGGTGGGTAGCGAGGGGCAGGAACAGGGTATAAATCTCGCCCCCCCCAATCACCATCAGCTCGTCGTCCAGCTTCAGGGCGTCCTCGAGGGTGTGCACCACCTCTAAGCCCCCGGCGGTAAAGGCCGGGTCGCGGGTGAGCACCACGTTGCGCCGTTTGGGCAGGGGCCGCCCAATGCTCTGATAGGTCTTGCGGCCCATCAGCACGGTCTTGCCCAGGGTCAGCGCACGGAAGCGCTTGAGGTCGTCGGGCAGGTGCCAGGGTAGCGCCCCAGCCCGGCCAATGGCGCGGTTCTGGTCCATCGCCACCACAAAAGCAATCTTCCGGGCCATACTAGACCGCCACCGGGGCGGGAATGCGGGGATGGGGGTGGTAGTTCAGCAGCTCGATATCGTCGTAGGTGAAGGCGAACAGATCCTTCACCGCGGGGTTGAGGCGCAGCCTGGGTAGGGGCCGGGGCTCGCGGGAAAGCTGCAAGCGGGCCTGCTCGAAGTGATTCCGATAAAGATGTGCATCGCCCAGGGTGTGGATAAACTCGCCCGGCGCCAGGCCGGTGACCTGGGCCACCATGTGCGTCAGCAGGGCGTAGGAGGCGATGTTGAAGGGCACCCCCAGAAAGATGTCGGCGCTGCGCTGGTAGAGCTGGCAGGAAAGCCGCCCCTGGGCCACGTAGAACTGAAACAGGATGTGGCAGGGGGCCAGGGCCATGCGGGGCAGGTCAGCCACGTTCCAGGCGCTCACGATCAGGCGGCGCGAGTCGGGGTTGCGCCGGATTTCACTCAAAACCCAGGCAATTTGGTCTACAGTCTGACCATCAGCCCCTTCCCAACTCCGCCACTGTTTGCCATAGACCGGCCCCAGTTCGCCCGCTTCGTCGGCCCACTCGTCCCAAATGGAGACCCCATGTTCTTTGAGGTAGCGCACATTGGTATCGCCCTGTAAGAACCACAGCAGCTCATGGACGATGCTCTTCCAGTGGACTTTCTTGGTGGTGACCAGCGGAAAGCCCTCCGAAAGGTCGAAGCGCATCTGGTAGCCAAAGACCGAGCGGGTGCCCACGCCGGTGCGGTCGGACTTATCTACCCCGTGCTCGAGCACATAGCGCATCAGGTCGTGGTACTGCTGCATGGCGCATAGTTTATCAGGATTTGCCGGTGAGACGTTTGAGGAGGCGCTGGGCGTACAAAGGGGCATAAAAATACGCCGCCGAGCCAAAGCCGGTGAGGGCCAGGCCGCCCGGAATCTCCTTGAGGTAGTGGCGATCCAGCCGGTAGCGCACCCCGGCCCAGGAGGCAGTGAACTCGGGCCGGTAGCCCAGCAGCTTTTGCGCCTCGGCCAGTAGCCACTCCACCTCGTGCGGCTGGGTCTGGTGGGGTGCATACCTGTTCTGGTGGGGCAGATAACTCCCCCCCAGGCTGTGCCCGGCCACATACACCCCATACGAGCGGGCCTGCTGGAAGTGTTGCCGGGTCAGCAGCACCGAGCCAGGGGTGAAGCGCCCGCCCAGCCCCACCAGGTGCGCCCCACTGGCCCCGCCGGCGTAGACCAGCACCTTACCTGCGAGTTTGCGTCCGTCCTCGAGCCACGCTGCGCCCGCCTCGAGTCGTTCCACGCTGGCGTACAGGATGTTCAGGCCCTCGGCCAGGCGGTGCAGCAGGGGGGTGGTCTCTAGCCACCCCGCGTTTTCCAGATACAACCCTTCCTCGAGCCACAGATGCGGAATCCGGCGGCCCTGTAGCTTTTGCTGCCAGGCTGGCCTATCCCTTTGGGGCACGGGCCGCAGGATGCCCTGTCGCACTGTCCCAAAGCGGGGATAGAAGTCCCACAGGGCTTCCAGGGCCTCCTCGGCCTCGAGTGCCACCGTCCCGCGCTTGCCCCGCACCGGGTTCAGCAGAGCATCCGGCACCCGGCTGGCCTCGCCGAGTTCGCGGGCCACCACCAGCACCTCTTTTCCGGCCTCGTGCAACACCCGGGCCGCACACAGCCCGGCGATGCCGGCCCCAAGTACCACAATTTCAGCCTGGGTTTTCACACCATCATCAGCGGAATCGTGGCGGGTTCCTGGGCCCCCACCACCTCGCCCAGAAGCATGTGGGGGGTGGCCTGCTGGATCACCGCCTGGTACAGGCCGGGGCGGGGGGCCTGGGCCGCGGGCAGCAGGGTGGGGTGGTTGCCGCGGGTGTGGCCCTCCACAAAGCTGTCGTCTTTGGCAGCGCCGCGCACCAGCACCTCGACGGTCTGGCCCACCCAGCGCTGGTTTTGCAGGTAGCTCCACTCTTTTTGCTTCTCAATCAGGCGCTGGAGCCGTTCGACCTTAACCTCGCGCGGCAGATCCTGGAAGTGCTTGAAGCTGGGGGTGCCGGGGCGCGGGGAGTAGATGAACATGTAGGCGCTGTCGTAGCGCACCTCGTCGTAGAGCGAAAGTGTGGCCTGGAAGTCTTCCTCGGTCTCGCCGGGGAAGCCCACGATGATATCGGTGGAGAGCACCACGTCCGGCATGGCCTCGCGGATGGCCCGGATGCGATCCAGGTACCATTCCCGCCGGTACTCCCGCCCCATGCGGCGTAGCACCCGGTTGGAGCCGGACTGCACCGGTAGGTGGATGTAGCGGCAGACCTGGGGGGTCTCGGCCATGGCAGCGATCACGTCGTCGGTGAAGTTGACCGGGTGGCTGGTGGTGAACTTGATGCGGGGAATCCCTACCTGGGCGACCAGGCGCAACAGCTCGGCGAAGCTGGGGAAGCCTGGCTGGTCTTTGCCGTAGGAGTTGACGTTCTGGCCCAGCAGGGTGACCTCGAGCACCCCCACCGACTTGAGCAGCTCCACCTCGCGCAGAATCAGGTCGGGGTGGCGGCTTACTTCGGGGCCGCGGGTGGTGGGCACGATGCAGTAGGTGCAGTGGTGGTTGCAGCCCCGGATGATGCTCACGAAGGCCGATAGGGCCCCCTGGGGCGCGGGGGGCAGATGGTGGGTGAGCTCTTCGCGGAAGCTCAAGTCCCAGAACCGGCTTTTGGCCTCGAGGGCCTTGCCAATCTCGGTGAGCGCCCCCGGCCCCAGGAGCACGTCCACCTCAAACTTGCGGGCCATCTGCTGGCCTTCCTCGAGCTGGGCCAGGCAGCCCATCATGCCCACCCATAGGGGGCGCTTTTCCTTTTCCTTGCGCAGCTCGCCCAAAAGCGAGCGCACCTTCTCCACGGGCTTGCCCCGCACCGCGCAGGTGTTGACCAGCACGAAGTCGGCTTCCCGCCAGGTGTCTACAAACTCCGCGCCGAGCGACACCAGCTCGCTTCGCACGAGGTGGGTGTCGTACTCGTTCATCTGGCAGCCATAGGTGATGATGTTCGTTTTCATGTAAGCCTCTGGGCCTACCGGAGGGATTCCGGGGCCACACGGGTTCTAAGTGTAGCAAAATATCGTCGCCTGGCGTTAGCGCAACCTCTCCCCCACTTGGGTTTGCAGACCCTCCTGGATCAGTTGCATCAGGCGGGGTTCTTCGGAAGCGATGTTATCGCGCAAGCGGGCGGCGGCCACAATGGGCATCCAGGCCTGGAGCTCGGCCATGTCCAGGCCCGAGAAGGTCTGGTAGTGCTCGAGGTAGGTTTGGTAAAACAGTTCCCGCTGCTGCATGATCTCTTCTCGTCCCGGCAGATCGGGTGGGAGTTCGCTGTAGAGCACCAGCAAGGTGGTGCGGGCAATATCGGCCACAGGGTTCCCGCAGGTAGCACCCGGCCAGTCAATCACATAGACCCCGCCCTCGGCCACCAGCACATTTTCGGGGTGGAAATCGCCATGACATAACGCGGTTCCGTCGGGAAGTTGTTCCAGGTGATTGAGCAGGGCCACCCGCAGCTCGAGGGGCAGCCGGCAGGCTTGAATCCGGCGAATCAACTGCAGGCGCTGGGAGGGTAGCTGCCCGGCAGCTTTGCTGTGGAGCTGGCGGTGCAAGGCCCCCAGCATCTGGGCGGCAAAGCGCAAGCGGGTAGGGTCGGTCTGGACATAGTCGGTCAGGGGAACCCCCTTGATCCACTGCAAAACCACACCCCAGCGTCCCTCGAACTCCAGTACATCTTCGACCTTGGCCGAGGGCACCCCCATCAGCCAGACCTGTTGGGTCAGTTGGGCTTCCAGATCGGCATCGGCATGAGAGAACTCGGGCCAGAACAGTTTGAGGACATAACCGTCGGCCCAGGCAAACACCTCGGCCTCCCGCCCTTGTCCCAACTGCGTCAGCAACATCAATCCCAGCATACTGGCTTCACCCCAAAAAGCTGCTGACAAAAAACCTAGCCGCTTTATGTAAAAAAACCTGTTATGCCGCCTGGGTGTGCAATAATCACCTTTTACTTGACGTTTTGGTATACCAAACTCTATACTCTAGACCAGTGAGCGGTCGGGCAAACCAGCTACACCCTCGAGCTTTGCGGGTCTAGTCTCTTGTACGCCTGACCCCGGAGCCTGCGCCTCTGGGGTTTTTCATCGCCAGGTAGCGAGGAGGAAACATACCCATGGGAAAGAGTCTGTACCAAAAAGTCTGGGAAAGCCACACCGTTCGAACCCTCCCAAACGGACAAACCCAGCTATTCATAGATACCCATCTCATCCACGAGGTTACCAGCCCGCAGGCCTTTGGCATGCTGCGCGACCTCGGTCTAAAAGTTCGCTTTCCCGAACGCACCTTTGCCACCGTAGACCACATTGTGCCGACCCACTCACTCTCAGAACCTTTCGAAGACCCCCAGGCCGACGAGATGATCCGTCAGCTCCGCAAGAACGTCCAGGACTTTGGCATCACCTTCTTTGACGTGACCTCGGGTCTTCAGGGTATCGTGCACATCATCGGCCCCGAGAACGGCATCACCCAGCCCGGTATGACCATCGCCTGCGGCGACAGCCACACCGCCACCCACGGCGCGTTTGGCGCAATTGCCTTTGGCATCGGTACCACGCAGGTACGCGATGTGCTGGCCACCCAGACCATGGCCATGGGCAAGCAGAAGGTACGCCGCATCAACGTAGACGGGAGTCTACGGCCCGGCGTATACGCCAAGGACGTGATCCTGCACATCATCAATGTGCTGGGCGTGAATGGCGGCATCGGCTACGTGTACGAGTACGGTGGCAGCGTCTTCGACAACTTCAGCATGGAAGAGCGCATGACCGTCTGCAATATGAGCATCGAAGGGGGGGCGCGCTGTGGCTACGTCAACCCCGACCAGACCACCTTCGACTACCTGAAGGGCCGCCCCTATGCCCCCAAAGGCGCGGCCTGGGACGAAGCGGTACAACGCTGGAAGGCCCTGGCCTCCGACCCCGATGCCCACTACGACGACGTAGTGAACATCCGGGCCGAGGACATTGCCCCCACCGTGACCTGGGGTATCAACCCCGGCCAGGGCTGCGCCATTACCGACCGGGTGCCCGACCCCGCCCTCTACCCCGAATCCGAGCGGGCTGGGCTGGAAGAAGCCCTCCAGCACATGAAACTCCAGCCTGGTCAGCCCATCAAAGGGGTCAAGGTGGATGTGGCTTTTTTGGGAAGCTGCACCAATGGGCGCATTTCCGACTTCCGCGAAGCCGCCAAATACCTCAAAGGCCGCAAGGTGGCCCCAGGGGTACGGGCCATTGCGGTGCCGGGTTCGCAGTTGGTGGCCAAAGCCTGTGCAGAAGAGGGCATTGACCAAATTTTCACCGAGGCTGGATTCGAGTGGCGCGGGGCGGGCTGTTCGATGTGCCTGGCTATGAACCCCGACAAGCTGGTAGGGGATGAGCTATGCGCTTCCAGCTCCAACCGCAACTTTAAGGGCCGCCAGGGTAGCGCCACGGGCCGCACCGTGTTGATGTCGCCATTGATGGTGGTGGCGGCGGCCGTGACGGGCAAGGTGAGCGACGCGAGGGAAGTTTTCGGGGTTGGGGAGTTGGTAGGCGCTTAGTGGCCCCTAGCCCCTCCGCACCCACACGGCTTTTTTGATACCGAACGCTTGTATCGTCCCTGAACCAATTAAAGGAGCGGTTCTTTTGTCTACGATGGAGCTCATACGCGGCGTGACCCTGGTAGTGGTTTCGGTGCTTTTATCCATCGCTACTTTGGGGCTTTGGCTGGGCAATTTACAAACCAACCCGTTGCTCAGTTGGGTGGTTTTTGTAGTGGGGTTTGCCCTGTGTGCGGTAACAGCCATCGCAGGCATCTGGGGTATCCTGGGTTTTTTTAGAGACAAGGAGGGCAAGTAAATGGCTTTAGAACCAATCAAACAAGTGCGTGGGCGGGCCGTATACGTCCCCGGCAACGACATTGACACCGACCGCATCACGCCGGCGCGCTACCTGAAGGTAGTCACTTTTGACGGGCTAGGCGAGGCCCTTTTCTACGACGAGCGCTTCAACCCCGACGGCTCACCGAAGCCGCACCCCCTCAACGACCCCCGCTTCCAAGGGGCCGCAATTATGCTGGTAGGGGCCAATTTTGGCTGTGGGAGCAGCCGCGAGCACTCCCCCCAGGCTATCTACCGCGCGGGCTTCCGTGCCTTGATCGGTGAGAGTTTCGCCGAGATTTTCTTCGGCAACGCTACCGCCCTCTCGATGCCCTGTGTAACCGCCTCCAAGGCTGATATCGAAAGCCTTGCCCAGGCCATCGAGCAAGACCCCAGTTTGGTGGTGACGGTGGATGTAGAGGGGCTCGAGGTGCGCTACGCGGGCACCGCCTTCAAGGTTGGCCTGCCCGCCACCGCGCAAAAAGCCCTGGTGGAGGGCCGCTGGGATCCCATCGCCGACCTACTGGAAGCCGGGGAGTTGCTCGAGCAAGCCTCGGCCCGGCTGCCCAAGGCCACCCGCTAATAGGTTCCCTCTCCGCTTTATGGGAGAGGGTTAGGGTGAGGGTGGCGAAAGCACCAGCTTTGGCAAAACCAAAAAAGATCAAAGGCATTGGCCTTACCCTCTCATCCCCGCCTTCTTCCCCAAGAGGAGAAGGAGCTAACAAGGAGAACTATGCCCAAAATTGCCCTACTACCCGGTGACGGTATCGGCCCCGAAGTGACCTATGCGGCGGTGGAGGTTTTGCAGGCCGCCGACCAGGCATATGGCCTGAACCTCGAGTTCGAGGCTTTTCCCTTTGGCGGCAACGCCATTGACACGCATGGCGAGCCCTTCCCCGAGGTCACCCAGAAGGGTTGCCTGGTAGCCGACGCCATCCTGCTGGGGGCCATCGGCGGGCCTAAGTGGGACAACGTAGCCCGCCACCTGCGGGCCGAGACTGGCTTACTGGCCTTGCGCAAAGCCCACGACCTGTATGCCAACCTGCGCCCGGCCAAGGTGCTGCCGGGCCTGGAAGCCCTCTCACCGCTCAAGCCCGAGATCGCTCGAGGGGTGGATGTGCTGGTCATCCGCGAGCTGACCGGCGGCATCTACTTTGGCGAGCCGCGCGGCATGAGCGAGGCCGAGGGCTGGAACACCGAGCGCTACAGCAAGCCCGAGGTGGAGCGCATCGCCAGGGTGGCCTTCGAGGCGGCCCGCAAGCGGCGCAACCAGGTGTGCAGCGTGGACAAAGCCAACGTGCTCGAGGTCGGTGAGTTCTGGCGCAAGACCGTGGACGAGGTGCACCAGCACTACCCCGAGGTGGCCCTCGAGCACCAGTACGTGGACGCCATGGCCATGCACCTGGTCACCCGGCCCAGCCGGTTTGACGTGGTGGTGACCGGCAACATCTTTGGCGATATTTTGTCCGACCTGGCCAGCGTGCTGCCCGGCTCCCTGGGCCTCCTGCCCTCGGCCAGCCTGGGCGAGAAAACCCCCCTGTTCGAGCCCGTGCACGGCTCCGCCCCCGATATTGCCGGCAAGAGCATCGCCAACCCCACCGCGGCCATTTTGTCGGCGGCCATGCTACTCACCCATGCGCTGAACCGGCCCGAGGTGGCCCGGCGGATCGAGGAGGCGGTGGCCGCCGCCCTGGCCACCAACCCCACCCCCGACCTGGGCGGCCAGGCCAGCACCCAGGCCTTTACCCAGCAGGTCGTAGCAGCGTTGCACAAAGTAGCGGCCTAAGCAACCCCTTCTATTGCGGCTTCGAGATGGTGGGTGAAGCCAGCCGGATACCCCCTGGCCTTTTGCAGCAATAGGTCGTATACAAAGAGCATGAAACTAAAAGGACAGACCTTTATCGTCACTGGGGCCAGCCGGGGCATTGGCGAGGCCCTGGCCCTGGAGCTGGCCCGCGCCGGGGCCCACCTGGTCATTGGGGCCCGCAACCAGAAGGCCCTCGAGTTCGTGCGCGACAAGGTGCAGGGCCTGGGGGTGCGCTGTGAGGCGGTGGCCGGAAGCGCAGCCAGCGCCGTGGTGGCCGAGGCGATGGTCAAGGCCGCGCTCGAGATCGGCAACTTTGTGGGCTTTATCCACAACGCCGGTGTGCTCAACGCCGGCCCGCTGGCCTACGAGCTGATCGAGGCCCAGTACGACGAGATCATGGACTCCAACGTCAAGGGTGGCTATCAGCTAGCCCGCTTTGCCTACCCCCATCTGATCCGCCAGCCGGGCAGCGTGGCGGTGTTTCTGGGCTCGGGGGTGGCGGAGCACAACATACCCGGCATGGGCATCTATGCCATCGCCAAAGCCGCCGAGGAGCACCTGGCCCGGCAACTAGCGGTGGAGGCCCCCGAGGTTACTTGCTTTACCTACCGCCCCGGCATTGTCGAAACCGACATGCAAAAGCAGCTACGTGAGGCCGAAGGCGGTGGCAGCGAGACCCTACGGCCTTTGTTCAAAGGCTACAAGTCGCAAGGACGTGTGCTCACCCCTGAGCAGTCCGCCAAGGCCCTTATTCGTATTCTGGAGGGCAGCCCGCGCAAATTTCACGGCAAAATTGCCACCCAGAGCGACCTTTGATGGATCTACGCAAGCAGACCCTAATCCTGACCGGGGCCAGCCGAGGCATCGGCAAAGCCTTGGCGCTCGAGCTAGCCCACGCTGGGGTCAACCTGGTGTTGAACGCGCGAAACCCCGAAACCCTGGAACTGGTCGCGAGCGAGTGCAAAACCCTGGGGGTGCAGGTACGAGCTATTGTCGGCAATGCGGCCCAGGATCAGACCGTACAGTTTATGGTGAAGGCCGCCAAGGTGCTGGGCAACTTCGCCGGGTTCGTCCACAACGCCTCGGTTCTACACTCTGGGCCGTTCGTGACCGAGTTGTCTGAGGCACACTTTGACGAGCTGATCGCAGTCAACCTGAAGGCCAGCTATTTGCTGGCCCGCTATGCCTACCCCAACCTGTTGCGCCGGGGCGGTGGGCTTGCTGTTTTTTTGGGCTCTGGGGCAGCAGAACTCCATTTTCCTGGTTCCGGCGTGTACGGTGCGACCAAGGCCGGCGAAGAATACCTGGCCAGGCAACTGGCCTTAGAGCACCCTGGCATCACCTGTTTTGTCTATCGGCCCGGCCACGTGGACACCGCTATGCAGGCCCACCACCGCAGCGCCGAGGGAAGCGGCGGCCCTGCCTTGCGCGAGCGCTTTGGGGGCTACCTCGAGCGCGGTGAACTGCACAGCCCCCAGGAAGTGGCCCAAACCCTGGTCGGACTGCTTACCAGCAACCCACGCGCCTACCATGGCACCATCGTCCAATACGCTGATGTGCGCAAAAAAACGTAAGCTAAGGTATGCCCACCTGGTCACAAGATACTTACCTGGCCGCGCTCGCTTTCGCGGCCAGGGCGCACCAGGGGCAAACCATTCCTGGCAGCGATCTACCCTATGTGATCCATGTGGTACAGGTGTGCATGGAGGTGATGGCGGCTTCAGACGAAATGGTGCAGGCTGATCTGGCCATTCAGTGTGCGTTGCTGCACGACACCCTCGAGGACACCTCCACCACCTTTGCCCAGTTGCAAGGGGCCTTCGGCAGCGAGGTTGCTGAGGGTGTGCAGGCTTTGACCAAGAATACCCATTTGACGAAAGATCAGGCCATGCTCGACAGCTTGCAGCGCATCCAAACCCAACCCAAGGAAGTCTGGATGGTCAAACTGGCCGATCGCATCACCAACCTCCAGACCCCGCCCCATTTCTGGACATCCCAGAAGATCGCCCTCTACCGGGCCGAGGCCGAAATCATCCTGCGCGAACTTGGCCCAGCCAGCCCCTACCTGGCCCAGCGCCTAGCCCAAAAGATCGAAGCCTACAGGGCTTTTGAATAGCCATATGGTTTAGCGGTAAGATAGCCCCGGTTGTTGATCCATGCCGATAGCGGATAGCAGACGCGGGCTATGAGCTACTATACGCTATTAGCGAGGTTTTTATGCGAAGCGACATCATCAAAAAAGGCCCTCAACAAGCCCCTGCCCGGGCTATGCTGCGCGCGGTGGGCATTGGCGACGAAGAGTTCAAGATTCCCTGGGTGGGCATCGTGAATACCTGGACCGAGGGGATGCCCTGCAACTTCCACCTGCGCGACCTGGCTGCCGACCTGAAGATTGGGGCTAAGGAGGCGGGTTTCCAGACCTTCGAGTTTGGCGCCCCGGCCATCTCCGACGGTATCAGCATGGGCACGGTAGGTATGCGGGCCTCGCTGGTGAGCCGCGAGGTGATCGCCGACTCGATTGAACTGATCGCCCAGGGCTACCTCTACGACGGCATGGTAGCGCTGGTGGCCTGCGACAAAACCAACCCCGGCGGCATGATGGGTGTGATTCGGGCCGACGTGCCCAGCCTGGTACTCTACGGCGGTTCGATTGCGCCCGGCTATCTGAACGGCAAGGCCCAAACGGTGGTCTCGGTGTTCGAGGCGGTGGGCCAGCACGCGGCGGGCAAGATTGACGATAAACAGCTCGAGGCCGTCGAGCGCACCGCCATCCCCGGCGCGGGGGCCTGCGGCGGGCAGTACACGGCGAATACGATGGCGATGGTGCTCGAGGTGATGGGCTTCTCCCCCGTCGGCTACAACGCCATCCCGGCGGTCGCGCCCGAGAAAAAAGAAGCCGGGCGCAAGGCCATGAAGGTGCTGGCCGACGCCATCAAACACGGTCGCACCCCCAAGAGCTTCCTCACCAAGAAGAGCTTCACCAACGCCATCGCGGCGGTGGCGGCCACCGGTGGCTCGACCAACGCGGTGCTGCACCTGCTGGCGATTGCCAAGGAGGCCGGGATCAAGCTGACCCTCGAGGAGTTTGACCGAATCAGCCGCAAGACTCCCGTCATCGCCGACATGCGCCCCTGGGGCCAGTACACCGCCTGGGAGCTCTACGAGGCGGGCGGCATTCCGCTGATCATCCGCCGGTTGATTGAAGGCGGGCTGATTGACGGCGACCAGATGACCATCACCGGCAAGACCCTCTGGCAAGAAGCGGGCAAGGCCAAAGAAACCAAGGGCCAAAAAGTGGTGGTGAAAGCCGAGAAAGCCTTCAAAGCGGAGGGCGGTTTGCGGGTGCTCAAAGGTTCGCTGGCCCCGGACGGCGCGGTGCTGAAACTAGCGGGAACCGAGACCAAAGTGCATCGCGGTCCGGCCCGCGTGTTCGACGGCGAGCAGGGCGCGATGAAGGCCGTGCTGAAGAAGCAGATCAAGCCCGGCGACGTGGTGGTGATTCGCTACGAAGGCCCCAAGGGGGCGCCCGGAATGCCCGAGATGCTCTCGGTGACCTCGGCCCTGGTGGGCGAGGGGCTCGGCCCCAGCGTAGCGTTGGTCACCGACGGGCGCTTTAGCGGGGGCACCAAGGGCCTGATGATCGGCCACGTAGCCCCCGAGGCCCAGGTGGGTGGGCCCATCGCGCTGGTCAGGGAGGGCGACCTCATCTCAATTGACTGCGACAAGGGCATTCTGAACCTGGAAGTCTCGGAAAAAGAGCTCGCCAAGCGCGCCAAAGCCTGGAAGGCCCCCAAGCCCCACTACAAAAGCGGTCTGTTTGCGCGCTATGCGGCGCTGGTGAGCAGCGCGCGGGAAGGAGCGGTGCTTTTGAAGCCGGAATAGCGGGAGGCTATGGGTGGCAGCTTTCGCCCTTCCCCCCGTGCGCCCCTTTCGGCAAGGGCACGTCCAGGGCGGGGTTCTGGTCGAAAAAGCCCACCGGTTTGAGCGAAAAGCTCAGGTGCTCGACGGGCATGATCGGCCAGTCCTCTGGGCGGCAGATGTGGGTAACCCCGAGGTTGTACCACACCACGAGGTCTTTGTTCTCTATGGGGCGGTCGGCTTTCGTCCACACCCCCAGTCCGTCGTCGCCGGGGCTTTGGTTGGGGTAGTCACCTGCGGCGTAGAGCTGCTCGGGGTCGAAGGGAGTGACCCAGAGGTGCCGGGTGGCGAACGCGCCCCGCTTGTAGATGGCCGATTTGGGGTCGGCCAGGAGGGTGGGGCCGGTTGACCCGACCAGCTTGTAGGCTGTCGGCTCGCCCACCGCGTTGCGCCGCGACGGGCAGATGACCTTCCAGAAGCGCCCCTTGAGGTTGTCGCCCACTCGAGCCGCCTCCCCCTCGGTCTTGAGGGTCTTCACCCGGTAGCGGAAGGTGTTGCCGTAGGGGTCGGTCCGGCCCTTCCTGGCCCGCACCATCTCGACCTCCTGCACCGAGTTGGGGCCGCCATCGAGGTTCATGTGCAGCCGCACGTTGAAGAAGTGCTGGTGGGTGGGGCCGCCCAGCTCGGGCGTGACCATTCCCCCGAATCTGTAGCCCTGACCCGGCACCAGGGCGGCGGTCTGGATGATCCCGCTGAGCTTGACCTCGAACTGCATCGTGCCGTCCTGGTAGAAGTACCAGAAGAAGCCGTAGTCGTAGTTGCCTACGGTGCTCCAGAAGCTTACCACCAGGCGGCGGCTGCGGCGGGTCTCGAAGGTCTCGTTGCGGAACTCGTAGTGCTTCCAGAGGGTGCCGTAGTCCTCCTCGTGCAGGCAGACGGCGTTGGGGATCACCGTGGGAGCCCCCAGGTCGTCGGCCACCACCGCGTCGAAGTAGTGGATGTGGCCCAGGCAGTCGCAGCCCAGCTCGAGGCTGTTGGCGAGCTTGCCCAGCCCGTACTCCCCCGCGTCGAAGGCGTTCTTCCAGAAGTGATTCACACCGGGGTCGGCGTAGGGCACCACCATCTCGGACACGCTGGCTCGGTGCAGGATCGGGCGTAGCCTGCCGCCGTCGGTGTAGCCGACCTGGTGCAGCACCAGGCCCTCACGTGGCGTGAACCCGACCCTGAAGCTCCAGCGCTGCCACTCCACCTTGTAGCCCTCGACCCGGAAGCTGGGGCCTTGGGGCTGGGTGATCTCGAGGGCCTTCAGGTCATCGCGGAAGGCCTGTAGGAACTGCGGCAGGTAGTTGCCCTTGCGCCTGGGCACCGGGATTGCGCCCTCCTCCACCAGCTTGAACACCTCGCGCCGGTTGAGATCAACGTAGGCCACTAGACCTTCCAGCGGGTGGGCGTAGGCGTTGTCCTTAGGGTCTTGGCGATAGTAGGCCACCGCCCGCACCATGCGCCGCCCCTCCTCGTCCTTGAAGCCAAAGTGCCCAGCCGAGAAGGGGTCTACCTGCACCAGCTCGAGGTCGGCCTCGCTCAGCCCCCGTCGCAGGGCGGCGGCGCGCCAGGCGGGGTCGTTCTTCACGATCTCCACCACCGCGAAGAACTCCTCGATGATGATCGGCGGCTGCCCCGCCGCCACCTTCTTCCAGCCGCCCACCTTGGCCCTGGTCAGGTTGACCAGGGCTTCGTGGGTTTCGCCGCTGCCGCGGTCGAGCACCACCACCAGGGCCACACGGTCGGGCGGGCCTTTGGCACCGAGCTGCGCGGGGGTCGGCTCCTTCAGCGTGACCACGGGGAAGCGGACCTGATCGCTCAGCTTTTTCTTTTGCTTTACCAGGCCCGTAGCGGCGAGGATCTCCTCGGCGCTCAGCGGGTCAAGTGGGTGAGTGCGGCGGCTCGTCAGCATGGCTGCTCCTCCTAGTTTTGGATTAGTTTTAGTTAGTATAGGATTTACGCGCCGGGAAGTCCAACCGTGAAGGGTGTGGAGGGGTTCCGAAGCCGATGGCGCTCGAGCTCGTTTCACCCGCACCACCTCGAGCCTCAGCCCCTTGTAAATCGTCTTATACCAATCATCGGCAGTCAGGAGTCGGTCGGCCTGGCGTAGGGCGTGGGCACCGATCACGAAGTCGGCCACGATTCGGCGGGACGTTTCGCCCGACTTGCGTCGTCGTCGGGCGTAGGCGGCGAAAGCCTCGCCGGCCTCGAGCCATGTCGCCTCTTCCAGTTCCCACTCCACAGCTATGCCGACATCTTGGAGAAAGTCGTCCATCCATAGCCGCGTCTTACCGGGAATCGCCAGCAACTCGACATACACGAGCGGGGCGATTACCAGACTGCCCGCCCGAGCGGCAGCTTCCAGGGCCGCAGCGGCCCTTTGATTGAATGCGTGATCGGGCAGCAGGAAGCCCACCAGCACGTTGGTGTCAACGGCGGTGATCATTCCTCGTCGCGCCCACGTAGCTCACGCAGCCACTTGTGAACCTCGTCCATGCTTTTCAGGTCGCCTGCCCCGCTACCTCGATACTTCTCGAAGCGGCTCTCGCCACGGTCGGGCCGCAGCTTGACCACTCCCGCATCGTCCACATCGAACACCACCTGATCCCCCTCCTTCAGCCCCAGCCGCCGACGGATGGCGACAGGCAAGGTGATCTGGCCCTTGCTGGTGATCTTGCTTTTTTCCTGAATCATAGACAGGATTATACGCTATTCCTTACTTCTACAGAAAATATTCCTTACAAACCCTCTGGGCTCGAGGTTGCTCAGCATTCGAGTCCACACCGCCTCGGCGTACTCGTGGAGGGCCTCGAGTTCCTCCCGGATGGTGCTTTGCAGCTCGCGCCTAGTGTCCTCGCGCTGGGATGAGGGCAATTCGATTTTGACGGCTTGTATATAGCGTTTAATCAGGTTCATGGGGCTTCTCCAGAAGTTGAAAGACCTGGTGCCCTTGCAGCTATTAAAAAATCAGGTGGGACGAAGTTCGATCTCCTCGAGGCGTGCGCGCACCAGCTTCTGAACCAGCTCCGTGGGGAGCGGTTTTTCCTGGGTGAAACGAATCACTGTACGCGAGGTGTCATAGTCTGCCAGGTCTTTGCTGTGCGTTTTGAGGACGTCTCCATGCATGATGTAGAAGGAAAGATGGGTTTTTGCTACCCCAAAGCCAACCGCCCGTCTCCCGCGATACCAAAAGAAAGGAGCGCCACTGCTAAGGCGTTCTTCCATCTCGGGCACAACAGACTTGATGGTGGCGCGTAGAGCCTGAAGGGTCTCTCTAATCGGCACTGGCAAGGAGGAAAGGTAATCCTCTATGGTCTTGAGGGGAGTCTTCACGGGGTAGTCCTCGCAAAAGGAGTGGGCACTGCCGGTGAAACTTTCATTTTGGTTCACCACCTTTTGGGAATGCAAAAACCGTAATAAGTATACGATACGGCCGCTTTGGAGGTCATCAACTCACCGCCAGAACGCCTTTGAAATTTATGCAATGTCAGGTGTGAGCTAAACTGCTTGTCGCACTCTTCACAGACGTTGCCTCCCGGATGGGAGGCAACTATACCGAGCAGGACAAAAAATCAAGTTATGGGTGGCTCAATAATTGTGAAGAGCGCTCTAATGCATTACCAGAGCTGGCGAGGCCTGACGCAGGATCTTTTGCATATCTTTGCCCTTGGCCAGCTCGTCTACCAGCTTGTCTAAGTAGCGGATCTTTTGCATTGGGGGTCTTCGATCTCCTCCACCCGCACCCCGCACACCACGCCCTTGATGAGCGAGGCATTGGGGTGAATAGCGGGTGCCTCGGCAAAAAAGGTCTCGAAGTCACAGCGGCGGGCAATTTGCCTCTCCGGTTCGGCCTGGCTGTAGCCGGTCAGCCAACAGATAATCTGATCCACTTCGGCTTGGGTTCGGAGTTTGCGCTCCGCTTTCTTCACATACAGTGGATAGACGGTAGAGAAATCGGTTGTAAAAATTCGATGCTTGGCCATGATTGCCCTCCCAAGGGGAGCCGTGGTTACGAACGTATTGAAACCACTCCCTATGCCTTTTACAGAATACACCCCATCCTCTACAGGGTGGCCACGCTCGGAGAAGTGCCCCAGCAGTTTATCGTTTCTAAGTATCTCCATAGTTGAAATGTGAGGTGCTGCCCCGGAAGATCAGTGGAAAATTGCGCCAGGTACGTAAATGCCGACTCCAGTGGTTTTGCAAATCTACCCTGGCGCACTTTAATCGCCCCGCCCTTTGTACGAGCGGATGGCTTTGACTTGGCCGTGTGCATCAAAAGCCACCACATCCACCACATGAAGTTCGATCGTCCCATTCACTAGAATATGAATCTCTCCAGCAACCGTGCTGGCGTTTTCGTAGAGAGCAAGCATACGGATTTCCAGGCTTTCAGCTTCGTCAAAGTTTTTGGCCGTCTCGCGCAGCACCGCAGCCTTGCCATAAACCGAGATATTCCAGTCACGCAGGTGAACATCCTCGGCAAGCATGGCGGCAATGGCCGGTAGATTTTTGTCGGCATAATGGCGCAGATAGGTTTGGAAAAGGTTGGCGTTGGACGTCATGATGAACCCATTGCATCATAGAATCCACACCCCTAATCGGGTGGCTGTTCACGAAAGGTGATGCAGCTTATCTCCGGCGGTCTGGCCCAGCGCTCGCCAGGCATACCCCACAATCGCAGCCATACTGGCAATCTCGACCGATGCGAAGAAAAAGTACGAGGGGGTCGCGCTGCCACCGCCTACTACGTACAGCGTGGTCAGAAGTGCGGCAAAGGTATTGGCCCAGCGGTTGATTCGCATTGGAAGCACCAACGACAAAAAAATCATGGCAATGGGTACCTGGGTAATGATCGAGAAGACCAGCAGCAACTCCAACGTGACCGGGAAGCCGAAGGAGCCCTCCAAGATTCGCTGCAGGGTGCCAGGGTGGATAAAGCCAATAATGTCTGCAAAGGTGATGTTGAACATCACCACCGTCCATAGAGCCGCCAACTTGAAGCGAGTGATTTCCAGTTTAATCCCCTCCCGCCTATTCTCAGCTTTACCCTATCCCCACTCAAATGCTGTCAACCGCCGTGGTTTACCATGACCACCACGCTCCCCCGCTTGCGACCGGTCTCCACATAGCGGTGGGCCTCGGCCATCTGCTCGAGGGCATAGCGGCGGTCTATCACCGGCCGAAGGCGGCCCTCTTGGGCGAGCTTCGCCATCGTCTGCACGTATTCGGCTCGTTCGCTAGTTGGCCCGGCAATCACCTTCTTACCGCTCGTCGCCGACTCCCAGGAGGCCGAAAGCATCTGCCACAACGTAGCCAGTACCAGTAGCAGTCGTCCGCCCTTGCGCAGCGAGTTCTTGCTGCGGGCGAAGGGGGCTGTGCCCACGGTGTCCACGATCAAGTCGTAGGTTTGGCCGCTGGCGCTGAAGTCCTCTTTGGTGTAGTCAAGTACCCGCTGAGCGCCCAACGAGCGCACCAGCTCGACGTTCGCGCTGCTGCACACGGCGGTCACCTCGGCCCCGAAGTGTCGGGCAAGCTGCACGGCGGCCACCCCCACCGCCCCCGAGGCCCCGTTGACCAGTACCTTGTCCCCGGCCTTCAATCTAGCTCGTTGGTAGAAGTCCAGCATGGTGCTGCCACCGAAGGGGAGGGCGGCGGCCTCCTCGTAGCTCAGGCCGGGTGGAATCAGAGCCAGCGCCCCGCCCTCCGGCAGGCACTTGTACTGGGCATGGGCACCCATCCGGAGGCCATCCATGCCGAAGACCCGGTCGCCGACCTTGAAGCGGGTGACGTTTCTGCCCACCGCCTCGACCTCACCGGCAAACTCACTCCCCAGCACGGTCTGCCTTGGGCGCACCACCCCCATAGCCAAGCGGATTATCAGCCCAAAGCCCGCAGGCACGTTGAGGCCGCGTACCCGGCAGTCTCCAGAAGTGACGGTGGTGGCGTAAATCTTGACCCGTACCTCATGATCCCTCGGGGTCGGTTTGGGCAGTTCGACAAGTTTTAGAACCTCGGGCGGGCCGTATATTTCGCGCACGACAGCCTTCATGGTGTTTGACTGAACCGAGCGATCTGCTTTGATGGGGGTCGGCTGGGCCGTTGCTTTCATTCTTACGCTCCTTTACCTTACGCCGTAAGATAATGGAACAACTTTAGCCTTACGTTGTAAGATTGTCAATAGAGGAACTGACCGATGCCCAAAAACAACCCTAAAAGGTCTAGCGCAAAACCCCAGCCCAGGGCTAGGTTGAGCCGCGAAGGGGTGCTTCAGAAAGCCCTCGAGCTCGCCGACCAAGAGGGCTTCCACGCCCTTACCATGCGCCGCCTAGCCCAGGAGCTGGGCGTGGAGGCCATGTCGCTCTATTACCACTTCGCCAACAAGGATCGGCTCTTGGACGGGATGATTGACCTGGTATTCGCCGAGATCAAACTGCCCTCCAGGGGTACCTGGAAAAGCCGGCTTCGAGCTCGAGCCACCTCTGCTCGAGCGGCCCTTGTGCGCCACCGCTGGGCATTGGGGCTAATGGAGTCGCGCACCTCGCCCGGCCCGGCCACTCTGCACCACCACAACACCGTACTCGAGTGCCTCCGCACAAATGGTTTTACGGTTGCGGCAGCCGCCCACGCCTATTCGCTGCTGGATAGCTACATCTACGGCTTCGTTTTGCAGGAACTCAATCTGCCTTTCAACCGCTTTGAGGAGTCAAGTCCTGCTGTCGACAACATCATGGCGGAGGTCGCCGAAGGGAACTATCCCTACCTGGTCGAGATGGCCTCCGAGCATGTTTTGAAAGCGGGTTACGATTATGGCAAGGAATTTGATATTGGCCTCGAGATCGTGTTGGACGGGCTCGAGCGCCTGCGAGACGAAAACTAGACCGGCGACTACCAAAACCTCGACGCATCTGGCCTGAGCGATTAGGCTATAGCCGATGAACTGGCTCGAGAACATCCGCGTGGTGCTGGTAGGCAGCCAAGAACCGATGAACATCGGCGCTGCTGCCCGTGCCATGCAGAACTTTGGCATATCGGACTTGTGGCTGGTAGCGCCCGAGCCGCGGGTACGCCAAGATCTAGTGCATCATCCCGACGGCTCAATGGCCTACCGTTTGGCAGTACATGCCGAAGAGATTCTGGACAACCTGAAGATGGTCGAAACCCTGGGCGCAGCCATCGCCAATGCCCGCCTAGTAGTGGGTACCACCGTGCGTGAACGCGAAATTTATACCGGGGCCATGGTAAGCCCCCGCACGATGGCCCAGCGGGTGGCGCAGGTGGCCCCACAAGGCAAGGTAGCGCTGGTGTTTGGACGCGAGGCCTCGGGCCTGACCACCGACGAGATTGACCTGTCCCAATTGATTGTACGCATCCCCACCTCGCCCAAACAGCCCAGCTTGAACCTAGCCCAGGCCGTGTTGCTGCTGTGCTACGAGGTGTATGGCGCTGCGCTCAACCCCCCCGAACCTGCCAAAGCCCAACTCGCCGAGCAAGAAGCCCTAAAACAGTTCTTCGACGATCTGCGCGAGTACATCTTTCGCATTGGTTTTGCTGATGAAAAACGCCTTCCCTACGCGATTCGGCGCTTTCGTCGGCTGCTCCACAAAGCCGACCTAACCCCTGGCGAGGTACAGTTCCTGCGGGGGTTTTTACATCAAAGCCGCTGGTATGCCCAACACGGCAAGCGGCCCTAGCGTCTCAACGCTGCCAAAACCTTCCTGGACAACGCTTGGCTACCCAAGCACAACCCGATAACCTGTTAGACATGGAGCCTACGCCGAGCTTATATCGGCTGATTAAGCTGTACCGGCTGGTTTTGCCGCTGGCAATTGTGCTGGTGGTGGTGTTGTTTGAAATCTCCCTCGAGCCCTACCAGGGACAGCCGGTGGCCTTCTGGCTGCGGATGGGTTTTTATGGCCTGGTGGGGCCTCTGGTTACCTGGATGACCCTGGAGTGGATTGCCCAGCAGGTACAAGACCGCGAGCGGGCTCAGCGGGCGCTGGAGGTGGCCAACCGGCGGCTGGAGGCCATTGAGAGCATCCTCAAGCGGGCTTCGGTCGCCGACAACCTCGAGCAGGCCCTGGCCTCAGTGGTGCAGGAGGTGGCCAAGGCGCTGGGCATGGAGGCCGCTCTAACCCTGGAGGGGGTGCGGGCTACCTCGCCTGGCTTCAGGGCAGGTTCGGGGCCTCTGTACGAAGTAGCGCTGCCGGGCCTTGATGGGAAGCTCGAGGTGGCTCTGCCCCGCCCGCTCTCGGATGAGGAGCAAAGCTTCCTGGAGCTACTGGTGGCAGAGGTAGCCGGGGCGCTGGACTCGGTGCGTGCCCGTAGCCGCGACCTGCTCACCCTTTACGAGGTAGACCAGGCCCTGCGGGCCGAGGCCAACCTGGGCCGGCTACTTGAACGCCTGATGGACCGCATCCTGGCCTGGGCGGGGGCCACGGGGGGTGGGGTGCTCTTGCTGGACGAGGAAAATTTTTTACAGCCCCAGGTGCTGCGCAACCTCGAGCTACCCCCCCATGCCTTCATGCCCGATCACCGCTGGAAGGAGGCCCTGGAATCACCGGTTTTTGTGCGGGACAACCTGCTGGCGGTGCCCCTGCGCGAGCAGTCGGCCATCGGGCTCTTGCTGGTGCAGGGCGAGGCCGAGAACCTGCGCCAGCGCCTGCCCTTCTTACGCTTCCTGGCCGCTCAGGTTACCCTGGCGGTGCGCAACGCCCAGGCCTATCTGCGAGCCGAGGAGCTGGCCCTTACCGAGGAGCGCAACCGCATCGCCCGCGAGATCCACGACGGCATTGCCCAGGCCCTGGCCTTCATGGCCCTCAAGCTCGACCTCTCCGAGCGCCTGCTGCAAACCGACCCCGAACGGGCCTTGCAAGAACTGCACCGGGTCAAGGAGACCCTGCGGGCCCAGATTCGCGAAGTACGGCGCAGCATTTTTGCCCTGCGGCCCATTGACCTCGAGCGCTACGGCTTTCTGGAATCGGTACGGCGCTACGCCAGCGCCTTTGCCGAGCAGGCGGGCTTCCGGGTGCGCCTCAGCCTGCCTGAAAAAATTGAACTATCCCAGGCATCCGAGCTGGTGTTTTTCCGGGTTTTGCAAGAGGCCCTCACCAACGCTGCCAAACATGGCCGACCGGGGCTGGTTCAGGTCAAGCTCACCCCGCTGGGTGAACGGGGCGGCCTGCTGGAGATCAGCGACAACGGGCGGGGGTTCAAAGCTGGCACCTCAGCGAACGGTCTGGGCGGGTTTGGCCTGACCCAGATGCGCGAGCGGGTGGAGGCTCGAGGGGGGCGTTTTGAGGTGGAGTCGGCTCCAGATAAAGGCACCACGGTGCGGGCCGAGCTGCCGTTTTGATGCCCTGTGCCCTACCGTTGGCAGCTCCGAAATGGGGATTGCTCAACATACCGCTATTGTGGCTACGGCCCACAGCGCTGGGCTTGGCTTCGCCCACGTGGTGGCACCACCACCTGAAACTCGGTTTGTAAGTCTACAATCCGGCCCGAAAGCCTGATCAGAATGAGCGTTTCTTTATCTCGAGCTTTTTCCCAGTTTTCCAGACTGTTGGCGTAACTGGCCGTTTCCCCCGGCAACAACAAACGAATGCGCCCATTCTGTACAGGGCCCACGTGGAATGCAGCCGGCTTGGGAAAGTCGGGGATCTTGTCGTAGGGGGCTTTGAGGTTGGCTTCGGCCCAGACCCGGCTGGCTACCACATATACGGTTCCAGCAGGATCGGTCACCCGTAACTCGTGTACACAGCGCCGGGCTCTGGGGTCCTCGTCGAGCAGTTTGGCCAGGTAAGGGGGGGCATCGTCACGGTCAATGAGCCGCTTGCGGGCCAGGTACATGTAACCCAGATAGGGGTTAACCGGATTGCGCTGGGTGCCCAGTCGGAACACCGTCGGGCCGATGGTGATGACGGGGTTGGCCCAACCCTCCACCCGAACAGGGGTATTGATGCCCAAATCCACCTGGGCCAGGTTGATAAACAGATCGTCAAAAACTGCGTAGGAAATGTTGTTCTGGCTGACCATGCGCAAGTATAAGCCGTTGGTGGTCTCGGGGAACCTGACCTCGAGCAAATACCGCCCCAAAATGCCGGTTTCGGCAAAACGCGCCCCTTTGGGCTCGAGCAGTCTTCTCAGTTCGCTCACCTGCAAAAGCGCAGGTTCCTGCACCCCTCCAACAGCCCAGGGCACCGAACCTACATTTGCCTGCGCCAAAGCCATCAGCACTCCAAGCATTCCTGCCCCTACCAATCCCTTTTGCATGGGCTCCCCCCTATGCCGCCCGATACAAGCAGCCTACACATCAATGGCCTTACCCCACTCTGCCAAAAAAGCCACCTTGCCGCGTTCGCGCAGGGCCTGCCCCAGACTTTGCAGTTTGTCCGCTTCGCCGTGAACCAGAGCCACCCGCTTCTCACTGTCCAGCCAGTCCAGCAGCTCGTCGCGGCCTGCATGGCCCGAAAAGCCGCCCAGGGTATGGGTTTTGGCCCGTACCCGCACGGTTTCACCGAACATCCGCACCGTCTCGGCATCGTGGATGAGCTGCTCGCCTAACCCTCCCCTGGGCTGGTAGCCCAAGATAATCACCGCGTTTTTGCCATCGGGCAAACCCAGGCGCAAGTGGTGCAAAATGCGACCACCCGAGAGCATCCCGTTGCCCGCGATGATGATCAGGGGGCCTTTAATCAAGTTGAGGGCCTTGGATTCCTCCACACTTTGGGTGTAGTCGAGCTTCCGGGGCCGAAAAGGGTCGAGCCCGTGCGAGTAGATATGCTGCACCTCGGTGCTGAAAAAATCCTGCACCTTGGGGTAGATTTCGCTGATTTTGGAGGCCATGGGCGAGTCCACAAACACCGGCACCACCGGAATCGCCTCGCGCTGCTCGAGCTCGCGGATGTAAAACAAAACCTCCTGGGTGCGCTCGAGGGCAAACGAGGGGATAAACACCTTCCCTTCACGGCTCAAGACCTCATTCAACACCTCGGCAAACTCTTCCAGGGTCGCGGCAAAGGGGCGGTGTGAACGGTCGCCGTAAGTTCCCTCCGAGATCATCAAATCCACCTGGGCAGGGTAGTCGGGGTCCGGCAGCACATCCTTCCGCCGGTGTCCCAGGTCGCCGCTAAAAATGAGGGTTTTGCCATTGGCCTGCAGTTGGATAAAAGCGCTCCCCGGCAGGTGTCCGGCATCGCGCAAGCGGTACTGGAAAGGCCCCAGGTTGCGGGTCTGGTAAAAGCTGACCTCCTCTAAGCGGGCATACAGTTCGGCCAGGTCTTTCTCATCCCAGGGTATCGGGGGCACTTCACGGCCCTTGCGCTCCAGACGCTCCCGCTCCTCTTGCATCAGCCTGAGCGAATCCTCCAGGATCACCGGCAAAATCAAACGGGTAGGCTCAGTCACATACACCCGGCCTGGATAGCCTTGCCGCACCAGCATGGGCAAGCGTCCGATGTGGTCGTTGTGGGCATGGGAGACCAGCACCGCGTCAATGGTCTTGGGGTCGAAGCCAAAAGGTTCCTCGTTGCGCTCCTCGTCGGCTCCCTGGTAGGCTCCACAATCCAACAGCAATCTGAAATCTTGGTGTTCGACTAGGTGGCAACTGCCGGTTACCGTCTGGGCCGCCCCAAAGGGAGTTATTTGCATGGACGTACTGTACCAGACCCAACTAGGGCGGAGTAACATCTACCCAGAACGATGCTTTTGCCTTTCGCACGGCCTTTATTCAGCTTGACAGCCCCTACGCTGTGGTGTAACCTTACGACTTGGACGAGGTTCGACCCCTTCGTCCATAGCTTGCCATCGGAAGGGCGACAAGCCGGGCCACCCTAGCTCAACTGGTAGAGCACCCGACTTGTAATCGGAAGGTTGTCGGTTCAATTCCGATGGGTGGCTCCACAAGGGTAGGTGGCCGAGTGGTTAAAGGCGACAGACTGTAAATCTGTTCTCTCCGGAGTACGGCGGTTCGAATCCGCCCCTGCCCACCAAGCACCCTTCGGGTGTACCGATAGCAGATAGCCAAAAGCTGCGAGCCATCGGCTATAAGCGGCGCGGAAGCGCCAAACGCGGGAATAGCTCAGTCGGTAGAGCATCTGCTTCCCAAGCAGAGGGTCGCGAGTTCGAGTCTCGTTTCCCGCTCCAGAAGCGCCTCGTGCGCGAATACCTTAGGTGCTCGGGTAGCTCAGCTGGTAGAGCACACCCTTGGTAAGGGTGAGGTCGTCGGTTCAAGCCCGATCCCGAGCTCCAAACCCACACCGCCCGTCCACCGCTGCGGGCGGTGTGTTCCTGAGAAGGAAAAGCACTAAAGCGGCAGCCAAAGGAGGCAATACGAATGGCGAAAGGCGTATTTGAGCGCACCAAACCGCACGTCAACGTGGGAACGATCGGACACGTAGACCACGGGAAGACCACCTTGACGGCGGCGATCACGTTTGTAGCAGCCGCAGCCGATCCCAGCA
>NZ_JBBINI010000004.1:0-158924 GCF_037443965.1 Meiothermus sp. | reverse complement strand
AGCGCGGCGCCGAGTTCCGCTTGAGACATTCCGGGTTGCAAACAAAAAGCCCCGTAAGGGGATTGAAACGCGACTGGGCGCGGGTCTGCACGGCCTGGCGTGTCGCCATGTTGCAAACAAAAAGCCCCGTAAGGGGATTGAAACGATTGACATGCTCCGCGATGCCTCGTGTTTTGCGCTCATGGTTGCAAACAAAAAGCCCCGTAAGGGGATTGAAACTAGTCAACGTGGCAGGCTGTAGCCGCCCGATCAGGAGACGGTTGCAAACAAAAAGCCCCGTAAGGGGATTGAAACTGCACCAGATAGGGGCCCCGGCCCAACTCGATCTCGGTCGTTGCAAACAAAAAGCCCCGTAAGGGGATTGAAACATGTTGGGTGTTGGCGTTGCTCCTGTACACGATATAGGGTTGCAAACAAAAAGCCCCGTAAGGGGATTGAAACTGAATATTTTTAACACAACCCCTCCTTCTCCTTGGAGGCCAGGTTGCAAACAAAAAGCCCCGTAAGGGGATTGAAACTGCTACGAATGAGCGATTGCGAATTGCGCCATTCCATAAGTTGCAAACAAAAAGCCCCGTAAGGGGATTGAAACCCTATGAATGTAAGCGGGTCTGTGGCGATTTCAGTAAAAAAGTTGCAAACAAAAAGCCCCGTAAGGGGATTGAAACCCTACAAGCTCGGCTAAATCAAGAGGCGGGTAGTCAAGTTGCAAACAAAAAGCCCCGTAAGGGGATTGAAACCTACTTCCAAGCGTTCGCATGAGCATCCAGATTGAGTTGCTGCGTGCAAAAGCCCTTTGGGGGCCGCGCGAAGTTTGGTAGATTGGGAGCGTGCAGGAGCAACCAAACACAGTTTTGATTCTGGGGGTGGGGCAGACCCTGGAGCCCCTCGAGTTTGCACTGGCCGAGCACACCCCCCAAGGGGTGGTGTTTGTAGCCAGCCAGGGTTCGCAGGCGGCGGCGGGAGAGCTTATCCGCCGGTATGGAGGATCGCTGCGCTACCACACCCTGCTGCTCGACGACCCCGAGGATCTGGGCGAGGTGTTTCGCAAGGGGCGCTTGGCGCTGCAAAAGGCGCTCGAGTGGGAGGCGCGGGTCATTGTGGCCGATATTACCGGGGGTACCAAAACCATGTCGGCGGGGCTGGTGCTGGCCCTTACCGGGCAGGGCGTTACCTTTAGCTACGTGGGCGGCGAGGCCCGCGACGGTCAGGGGCGGGTGAAAAGCGGCAGCGAGCGGCTGCGGCTGCTGGAAGACCCCACCTACCGCTACGGCCTGCGCGAGTGGGAGGGTTTCAGGCGGGCCTGGAACCAGTGTGACTACCGGGCCGCACAGGAGTTTCTGGACGAACTGCTGGCCCGGCCCCTGACCCCCTCCGAAAAGCGCTTTTACGAGCACCTGAAGGGGGTTACCGAGGGCATGCTGGAGTGGGACTTGTTCTACCACAAGGCGGCCTGGCAGAAGCTGGAAGCACACCTCGAGCCCGCCCTTTCTATCGCCGAGGCCTGGGGGCACGGAACCAAGGTGCGGGTGTTGCAGGAATTGCAGCAGGCCCAAGCCCGGCTGCGGGCCATCCTGGATCGGGAGGGCAAACCCACCCTTGCCCTGCTGGCCGACCTCTTGGCCAACGCCCAGCGCCGAGCCTCCAGGGGCCGCTACGACGACGCCTTGGCCCGGCTGTACCGGGCGGTGGAGCTGGCCGCCGAGGCCGACCTGTTCGAGCGCACCGGCATTGAGCTGCGCCGGGATTCAACCTACCCCGACAAGCTACAGGATCTGGCCGGTCGCAAAACCCCCGGCCTCAAGGAGGCCCTGGGGCTGGCTTTTGAAATTGACACCCGGCTGGGCAACACCGGAACCCTGGCCCAGCAGCTCTACGGCGACTACTCGAGCAAGCTACAGGGCTTGTTGCAGCAGCGCCACAGCAGCATCCTGGCCCACGGGGTAAAGCCGGTCAAGCCCGAGGCCCTGGAGGGCTTGCAAAACTACCTGGGTGAAAAGGGCCTCGAGGCCGCCCCGGCCTGGCCCAACTGGTAGGTGCTTGTCGGGCGGGTCTTGGGGGTGTAGCCTTGAATCAAGGCCCGCTAGGGCCAGACAACCCGGTCAAGTTTTGGTGCCTGGGCGCGTAGCCCTGGCTTAAAGTGGGGAAGTCCGGTGAAAGTCCGGCACTGTCGCGCAGCGGTAACGGTGCATTGGGGCTTAAGCGATCCGCATAGCGGTCGCCAGCCACCGCCCGAAGTCCGAATACCTGCCAAAACGCCTTCTTACTCCGATACGGAAGGCACCTCTCGCAAGAAGGGGGAGTTTCGGGGAACCTGTTTGGCGTCCTCACTCCCGAGGGCGTTTTTTTACGCCCAATAGCGAGACCGGGTTGGGGAGGGACGCGATGAAGAGATCTATCTGGCTTTTGCTTTTGACCTTAAGCTTTGCGCTACTGACCTCTGGCCTGGCCCAGTCGTTCCCCCGCACCCTGACTGACGATCTGGGCCGCAGCGTTACGCTCAAGGCCGCGCCCCAGCGCATTGTGGCCATGCTGCCCTCGGTCAGCGAGACGGTGTGCGCCCTGAATGCCTGTGGGCGGCTGGTGGGGGTGGACGACTTCTCCGATTTCCCCGAGCAGGTTCGGCGGCTGCCCAAGGTGGGGGGGTATTTCAACCCCAACCTCGAGGCCATCCTGGCCCTCAAGCCCGACCTGGTGATCGTCTCGGTCTACGGCAAGCTGCATGAGGGGCTCGAGCGGGCCGGGGTTGCCAGCTTTGCCGTTAAGCCCGAGACTTACGACGACATCTTCCGCACCACCCGCCTGCTGGGCCGGGTGCTGGGGCTGGAGGCGCAGGCCGAGCGGCTGGTCGCCCAGATTCAGCGCGAGGTGTACGCGGTGGAGACCCGCGCCGCCAAGGCCACCCAGCGCCCCACGGTCTACTACGAGATTGACCCCACCCCCTACACGGTGGGGCCCGAGTCCTTTATCGGCGTGCTGATTGCCAAGGCCCGGGGCCAGAACATCATCCCCAAGGAACTGGGGTCTTTCCCGCAGATCAGCCCCGAGCTGGTGGTGCAGAAGAACCCTGCCATCATTGTGCTCACCCATCCAGGGGCCGCCGACCTGCGCAAGCGGGCCGGGTGGGGCAACCTGCGGGCGGTACAGGCCAATCGAATTTGCAGCTTCGTGGGTGAATCGGACAACCTGCTCTCGCGTCCGGGGCCGAGGGTAGCCCAGGGTTTGCAACTGCTGGTGGGCTGCTTCCACCCCAATCTGCGGTAGCAGAGCGTCAAGGCCAACATGCAAAAGACCTCCCATCCCACCCTCTTCACCCCGCTCAAAGCAGGTAAGGCGGGTTTAGCGGTTCGTCGAGGGCTGGTTTTCTTGGGCCTGCTGGTACTGCTAGTGGTCGGCTTGACGCTTGGGGTGGGGCAGGGTGCGGTGCAGATTCCGGCGCTCGAGGTGATCCGCTCGATGCTGGGGTTGCAAGAGAACCCCATCATCACCGATATGCGCTTGCCCAGGGTGCTGGCCGCCCTGCTGGTGGGCGCAGCGCTGGGGCTTTCCGGTGCGGCTTTCCAGGGCCTGTTTCGCAATCCCCTGGCCGACCCCTACCTGATGGGCTCGGCGGCAGGGGCGGCCTTTGGGGTCACGCTGGCGGTGAGCTTGGCTGGTGGCCTCACCGGCGCATTTGCCCAGCATGCGGTCTTCGATTTTCTGCCGGTCTCGGCAACCTTGTTTGGTTTTCTGGGCGCGGTGGGCGCGGTGTTTGTGGTGTTGCTGCTCTCGGGTGGGGCCAGCCGCACCCACGACCTGATTCTGGCCGGGGTGGTGGTGGGGAGTGTGCTGGTGAGCCTGACCAGCTACCTGATGTTGCAGGATGCCGACCGGGTGCGGGCGGTGTTTGCCTACACCCTGGGCAACCTAGCGTTCATAAGCTGGCAAGGGGTGGGGTCGCTGGCCTTGTACCTGCTCCTCACCCTGCCCATCTTTTGGTTGCTGGGGCGCACCCTCAATGCCCTCAACCTGGGTGAAGAAACCGCCCGCAGCCTGGGCCTTCCCTTGGGCCAGCTCAAGCTCCTCATCATCGGGGCCGCCACCCTCCTCACCGCCGCTGCCGTGGCCCAGGTGGGCATCATCGGCTTTGTGGGCCTGGTGGCCCCCCATGCGCTCAGGCGTCTGATCGGGGGCGATTACCGCTACTTGTTGCCGGCCTCAGCCCTGGGCGGGGCGGTTTTGCTGGTCTTTGCCGACCTGTTGGCCCGCACCCTGATCAGGCCGGCAGAGTTGCCGGTGGGCATTCTGACCACGCTTTTGGGGGGGCCCTTTTTCTTGTACTTGCTGTGGCGAGGGAGGCGTAAGGGATGACCGGCAAAGCGCAATATACTAGTGTGAACGCGGTGGATTCGGCCCTCGGTTCGGGGCTCTCGGTGCTCGGCCTCTCCTTCTCCTATCGTGGCCGGGCGGTGCTAAACGACATCAACCTGGAACTTCATCCCGGCGAGTGGCTGGCGCTCTTGGGGCCCAATGGGGTGGGGAAAAGTACACTGTTGCGTTTGATGGCGGGGCTGCTCAAACCCAGCGTGGGCGAGGTGCGGCTGGGCGGGGAGCGGCTGGAGCGGCTCTCGAGCTGGACACTGGGCCAGCAGATTGCCTTCCTGCCCCAGAACGGCGGCTACCCCGAAGACCTTACGGTAGAGGAAGTGGTGTCGCTGGGGCGCATCCCCCATCTGGGCTTGTTGGGGCGGGCGGGCAAGGCCGACTGGGAGGCGGTGGAGTGGGCCCTGCAGCAGACCCAGGTGAGCGGGTTCCGCGACCGGCTGCTGCCCACGCTCTCAGGCGGGGAGCGGCAGCGGGTCATGCTGGCCCGTGCGCTGGCGGCTCGCCCCCAGTACCTGCTCCTGGACGAGCCCACCAACCACCTCGACCTGCACCACCAGGCCGAGTTCATTTGTCTGCTGGCAGGCTTGCGGGCCCAGGGCATCGGCACCCTGACGGTATTGCACGACCCCAACCTGGCCCGCTCGGCGGATCGGGTGGCCTTTTTGTCGGCAGGGAAGCTGGCCGCACTGGGCACCCCCAGGGAAGTGTTGAACCAGCACCTGCTGCAATCGGCGTATGGGGGTTGGGTGCGGGTGCATGAAGTGGAAGGCGAACCTGTGGTGTTGCTGGGAGGCTAAATGCAAGCCAGTCTGAAGGTGACCCCCCAACTGCTGCTGCTCGACCTAGGCGAGGTGCGCCGCCTGATGACCCAGGATGGCCCTCGCCTGGCCCGCTATGTGGCGGTGATGCGCGAGGGGCAGGCCCGTTGTATCCGCCTGGGTCGGGGTGTGGGGCTTTCCGGATTACTGCGGCTGGGGGTTCCGTCCAGCCAGACCCTGCTCTACACCCTGCCCGGCGATCCGCTGGACTTTGAGTACGAAGGCCCTAATTTGCGCCTGCCCGGCCTCAAGCTCTACCTCGATCGCCCGCCCGAGTTCGTCGAGACGCCCTTTTATGCTTGGATGGAGCCATGAGCGAGCTTTGGCTGGTGCGCCACGGACAGACCACCTGGAACCAGGAAGGTCGGCTCACGGGCTGGAGCGATGTGCCGCTCACGGCTTTGGGGGAGCGGCAAGCCAGGGCCTTGTCCGAGTGGCTAGCCACCCAACGCTTCGAGCGGGTAGTGGCCTCCGATTTGCAACGGGCCATCCAGACCGCCCGGCTGGCCTACGGCGAACCCCAGGAAGTCTCGGCTGCGCTGCGTGAGCTCGAGTTCGGCCAACTGGAAGGTTTGAAGTGGGCCGAGCTGCCCGAAGTCTACAAAGATGCGCTGATGGGGTTCGAGGGTTTTCAGGCACCGGGGGGCGAATCCACCGCCCAGATGCAGCGCCGGGTCTATGGCTTCTTCGACGGCCTGCCGGCAGGCCGCCACCTGATCTTCACCCACGGAGGGGTGTTGCGCATGGTGCTGCGCCAGTTCGATCAGGATCGTTTCCTGCCGCCTTGCGCGGTGGTGGGGCTGGATTGGAAGCACAAGCAGATGTTGTTTGTGCGCCATCCTGTACCCCTGGAGGGGGTGTAGGGGCGCTTGTCTACTGAAGAGAGGCCAGAATATGTCTATGCGAGCCCGCTTGATTCTGGTGACGGGAGGTGCGAGAGCCGGCAAAAGCGCCTTTGCGCAGGAATGGGCCCACGCGCTGGGGGATGGTAAGGTCAGTTTTATCGCTACCGCCCAAGCGCTGGACGAAGAGATGCGCCAGCGTATCGAACAGCACAAGGCCGAGCGCCCGATCACTTGGGAGATATTCGAAGAACCGCTGGAAGTGCCCTACACGCTCTCGCTGGCCCAGGGTGGAGTGGTGCTGCTGGATTGTCTGACCCTATGGGTTTCCAACCTGATGCTGGCCGAACGCGAGGTGTTGCCCGAGCTCGAGAACCTGCTGGCCATTCGGGCCGAAACCGACAAAACCCTGCTAATCGTCACCAACGAGGTGGGTATGGGTATCGTGCCCGAGAACCCTCTGGCGCGGCGCTACCGCGACCTGCTGGGGGCGGCCAATCGCCGCATTGCCGAGGAGGCCGATGTGGTTTATCTGCTGGTCTCAGGGATTCCGCTGAAGATCAAATCGCCCTGATTCCATCTCTGCAAGAAGGACGTATTCGAGGGTCTCCTTCAACTTGTTTGGGTTGGTTCTAGTCAGATTGAGCATAATCCCAGTTGCCTTCGATTTTGCAAAACATACAAGCCTATGATCCACTTCGACATCCAACCCATCTCCCAAGCATGGCTGACCCAGGCCCAAGCCCACCAAGACCAGCTCACTAAACCGCCCGGCTCGCTGGGGTTCTTAGAAGAAATTGGTGTACGCCTAGCGGCCATCCAACAGACCCTGCGGCCCGCGCTGGGCAAGGGGGCGGTGGTGGTCTGTGCCGGCGACCACGGGGTGACTGCCGAGGCTGTCTCGGCTTATCCATCTGAAGTGACTGCGCAAATGGTACTGAATTTTCTGGCGGGTGGTGCGGCGATTAACCAGATCGCCGAGGTTGCCGGCGCCGATGTATGGGTGCTCGATGTAGGTGTCAACGCGCCTCCCCTTGCGGAAGGGGGGCTGGGGGTGCGGGTTCGCCCCGGTACGGGCAACATCCTGCGAGAACCCGCCATGACCCGTGCCGAAGCCGAGCAAGCCATCCGGGCCGGGGCGGAGGTGGCCCGCCGGGCCATTGCCCAGGACGCCACCGTCCTGGCCGCTGGTGATATGGGCATCGGCAACACCACCGCTGCCTCGGCACTCACGGCGGCTTTGTTGGGTTTGGATGCGAAGGCTGTAACGGGGCGCGGTACGGGGGTAGATGATGCCCGGTACCAAAAAAAGGTGCAGGTTGTTGCTACTGCGCTGCGCCGCGCCCAAGCCCGTCTGGGAGAGCTTGCCCAAGCCGATCCGCTCGAGGTGCTGGCCGAGTTGGGCGGATTGGAAATTGCAGCGATAGCCGGGGTTTTCCTGGCGGGAGCCGAGGCTGGTCTGCCGCTGGTTTGCGATGGCTTCCCGGTGACGGCGGGGGCTTTGCTGGCTTGTCAAATCCAGCCCGATGTGCGGGATTATCTGTTTGCAGGACATCGCTCGGTGGAGCCGGGTCACACCCGACAGTTAGAAGCGCTGGGGCTGCGGCCCATTCTGGAACTGAACTTGCGCTTGGGGGAGGGGACAGGAGCGGTCTTGAGTTTTCCAGTCCTGCGGGCGGCGGCTAGCGTGATGGCAGGGATGGCTACATTCTCCCAGGCTGGAGTATCGCAAACTATGGAGCCGTAGAAATCCCGCAGGGGACGGGATGAGCGTGTGCCTTAGGCTGCAATCGAGCTACAGGTGCTACCAATGCTTAGGAAAACAGCCAGCAAACATAAGCCAGATTGATATTCAATCCAGAAAATAAGGTAGAATAATTACAGGGGTAAAGAATGGCGAAAGCAGAACTCAAAGAAAACGTAGATTACTACATCGAAAACGGGCTCTACGTTTTCACCGAGGTCTACCATAGCAAGCGCGGCTACTGTTGCGGCTCGAGGTGTCGCCATTGCCCTTACCCCAAAGAAATTCAGGCTCAGACCGTGCAACTGCGGCTCGAGGGCCGTCCCATCAAAACCAAAGAAGAGTTCGAGGCGCATTTTGGGGCGGTTCTGGTACAACCTTAAGGTGCGCCCTTTCTGGCTGGCTGTAGGTTTTCTGACCACGTTTCCCGTGCCCAACCTGGGCGAGGTCAAAGACGGCGAAATGAAGGCCGCCTCAGCTTTCTACCCGCTGGCGGGCTACCTGATTGGCGGGGTGCTGGCGCTGGTGGCCTGGCTTACCGCCGCCCTGCCCGACGGCTTGCAAGGGGCCATCCTGCTGGCGGTCTGGCTGGCCTGTACCGGCATGCTCCATCTGGATGGCCTGCTGGACTCCGCCGATGCCCTCCTCTCCATGAAGCCTACCGGCGAGCGCCTGCGCATCCTGGGCGATGTGCACATGGGCAGCTTTGCCTTTGGGGTGGGGTTTGTGGTGCTGCTCCTGAAATGGCAGTTGCTGGCCTCGAGCCCCTCGCCCTGGCTGCTCTTGTGTCTGCCGGCCCTGGTGCGCTTCGCTTTGCTCCTGCCCATGAACCTCTTTCCAGCGGCCCGCAAGGAGGGCCTGGGGGCCCGCAGCCGTGAGGGTCGAATCCTCCCGGCCTTGCTGTTTGCCCTGCCCGCCATCTACTTCTTCCCCTGGGTTGCCCTGGCTTTAGCTGCGGTGATGCTACTGCAGGCCTCCTGGGCTGCCAGAAGGCTGGGCGGCGGGCTTTCCGGCGATGTGTACGGAGCGCTGGTGGAGCTGGGGGAGGTGGCGGGCTTGTTGGTGGGGGTGTGGTGGATTCAGCACGAAATGTAACTCGTACTATACATTGGGGGGGGTTTGGTCTAAAGTGCAAAAAAACATTCCAAAGGGGGCATTATGCTACACAATCGCAAGGCGCTGGCTTGGCTGATGGTGGGGTTGCTGGTATTGGCGGGGTGCTCGAGCACACCCAGGATGGTGGAGACCCAGCCCGATCCCAGTGTGGTTTCTCCCGAAATTCGCGCACAAATCGAAGCCTTCCCAGAGTTTCAGCTTGTAGCACGGCTGGTAGCGCAGGAGGGCAAACGGGTGGCCTGGGCGCGGGCATCCCAAGCTACGGACGTAGAAGGAAGGACTGTTGTTCAAATACCGCTTTGGTGGGACGAGCAAGGTATTGTAGTACTGGTAGCCACCGTTGGGCATGGTCGGGTCAGTGGATTACTGCTTTCCCGTGTCTCAAATACAGGCGATGTCAAGATAGCTGTTGCTGATCTCGTTTCTAAAATGACTCTGACCGCCTCAGTCTTCTTTGAGCAAGGAAATCCGAAAATGAGAAATGAGCTTTTAGCTCCTACGAAAGGCATATCTTCCCTGGGCGAACTTTTTGAGGTAAGAGTAGAGGATGCCATAAGCTTAAACCAACAAAATGTGATGCCCCAGCAAAATTGCCAGATTTTGCTGGCGAACGCCGCAGCAGCGACCGCCGCTCTAGCAGCAGCTACGGCTTACATGGTAAATACGTGTTTATTCGCTTGGTGGACCCCCGCTTGCTGGATTGCAGCAACGTACTATGCTTCTGCGCTGGTGGCTTATGTTGCTGCTGTAGAAGCCGCAAAACACTGTCTCTAGGCACGATTTCGAAAGGAGGTAAGCAAATGCCAAGCAGGCTTCGTAAACTACTTATTGTTGCGCAGTTGACTATGGCTATTGCCGGAACCTTCACTTTGGCGGCAGCCATAATTTGGCTCAGAAACAACACCTGGTCGTTGTTCGCTGTGGCCCTGCTGATTATGGGGGCTTCTCAACTGCTTCTTGCTTTTTTCATCCCTGGATTTAAGGTTTTCTCGGCGGATTCCGAAATGTCTCCCTTTTGGACGCGGGTGCTGCTGATTGCTGCATTGTTAGCCCTTCTTGCCGCCATAGGTTTTAACTACTCAGCACTGCTAGCACTTGCTTAGTGGTCTGGTAAGTAATTCAAGTTACCACCTATTGGGTTATTAACACTTGCCACACATGCTATGTTTGCAAACTGTTGGGCTACTTGGTGGGCGCCCAATTGCTGGGTTGCTATCGCTGCTTACGCAGCTGCTGCACTCAACTATAATGGTATTCTGCAACAGGCTAGATCTTCTGGTTGCTTGGGGTGAAAGCTTATGGTTCCAGCACGTTTTCAGGCACTTCTGATTACCGCTCGAGGTTTCTACCTCGCAAGCGGAACCATCCTGTTAATCCTCGGATTTCATGGATTGAAAGGAAAACCGTTTACTTGGTCTGACCCATCTATTATGGCTTCAATGGGGCTTTTCTTACTAGGACTTACTCTAACCATCCAAGCCCTTTTTGGAACAACCACCAAGTGGCTCACGGTGCGACCAGAGATGGCCTCGTTTCTCCTTTGGAATTCTGTGATTACTGGAGCCGCATTCTTGTTGGTAGCAATCTGGTTATCTTTTCTGAGGGTTTAGTCTAGTGGTTTGGTAAGATAAAGATTGATATGCAGTGAAGTTCCCAAAATGAAGCGCTCAAAGCAACTCCCAGATATTAAGGGAGCCAAATCCATCCTGGGAATTAAGTTACCGGAGCACTAAGGCAATTCTATTGCGAAGCACTAGCAAATCCGGAACCTTCCTGGCACGGCAAGTGAGGGGCGTAAACGCGCCCCTCATGCGCAGAGTTGGTATAAGATTATGGACTGTGAACTGTAGAAACCCCAATCCCACACGGAATAGGGGTGATGCTCAGGCCCCCATAGGCAGGGCGGGTCGCAGGGTTTCGGAACGGGGGATCGCATAGGTGAGCGCGCGAGCTTGTAGAACTTCGCGGGCGGCCCGCCGTCCGCTGGCATAGGCCCCGTGCACGGTGGCGGCCCAGGCGTTGGAGGCGGTGTGCTCGCCGGCAAAGAAGAGCCGGTTGCCCACCGGTTGGGCCAGGATGCGGCGGGCCTGGGAGGCCCCCACGCTGGCCTTGGAGTAGGCCCCCAGGGTGTAGGGGTCGTCCTGCCAGTGGGCCAGCCGGGCCCGGCGGGGGGTGAGGTCGGGGCGGCCGAGGGCTTGGCGCAGGGTTTGCAGGGCGTTCTGCAGGGCCTCTTCCTCGGGCAGGGCCAGGAGCTCGCGGGCCCTGGGGCCGGTGGCCAGGGCGGTCAGAATCTCGAAGTTTACGCCGTGGCCGGTGGCGCTGCTCCACCATTCGTCGGGGTTATGGCCGGGCACGTAGAGCTCCACAATGCCGGGCGGGAAGACCGGCCCATCGAATAAAAAGAAGAGCTTAACCGCGTCCGCGATGCCCAGCTGGTGCAGCGCCTCTTGCTTAGCCTCGGGCAGCTCGGGCACAAAACGGATCTTGCCGGCTTTCAGCACGCCTAGGGGCACGGTGACTACGGCCTGGTCGGCCAGGAAGACCCGCCCGTTGGTGGTGAGGGCCTTGACGCCAAAAGGGCCCCACTCGAGCGTCTCCACCACGGCCCCCAGCCGGATGTCCAGCGAGGTCGCAAGTTTTATCGCTAGTTAATCGTAGCCCTCGAGGATACGGTAATCCCCCTCCTCGGCGGACTTGTCGCACAGAAACTCCAGCGCGGCTTGGGCGCTCAGGGTTTCTGGAGCATCGAAGTCGGAGATGTACTCTTGCAGCTTGTAGGGGATTTTTTGGCCCTCGAGCCGGTTGCGCTGGAGGTACGCGGCCAACGACTCCTCGCCAATGGCCTGGGGCCAGTCCACCATCCGAATGTTGTTGTAGCCCAGCGCCTCGCAGCCGACCTCGGCAATGGTGCGCAGACTGCCATCCGGCAGGCGTACCAGCGTATCGTCCTGCTGGTTGAAGTAGCGGGTGCGCAGGCCAAACTGTGCGGGGAGGGGATAGGTGGGAACCTGGCTGCTGTGGATGAATTCCGCGCCCAGCTCGATAGGTACAGCAGCAAAACTTCTATCGGTGCGGATGCGTCCTCCGACGCGGTGTTGGGCTTCTAGAACGGTTACCTGATGCTTGGCTTTTTGTAGCTCTTGGGCCGCGGCCAGACCGGCGGCTCCGGCGCCTATAACGAGCGTTTTCATGCAAATCTACCTTTTTACACTTCTGCGAACCTTTCTCCCGAGAATTGTTCTGGATGCTCGGGCATCACCCTGCCGACTTAGTCGCTCCATCGCACGGTGGCATACCGTGTGGTGGCAGTTCGTCGTATTGCTTGTAATCAACGTCTAACCAGCAATGGGAAGTTCCTTGCGGTGTTCGATCAACCTCCTTTCTGGCTTGGTTTCCCCTTGGCGGGGTAGATTCAGTTTAGCTCGAGGCCCCCTGGGCTCGATGAAGGATTACATACAATTGGGCCAAAAACCGTATTTTTTGTGACGGCAAGACTTCGATAATCAAATCCTGAACAGAATAGTGCCTTATTTCGCAAACGCATATTTATACAAATGAATCCAGCGACAGGGAATGGGCTGAAGTCGGGTAAGCCACGGGTTGAGCAGCGCACACCGGGTTGATTAGCCATGCGCATGGGCGGGTCACTACTGTGATGTGTATGCACTCGAGGGGGGCAGCTCGAGCAGGGCCAGAATCTTTTCCAACCGCTCCCGCTCACTCAAAAACCCCAGCCCCCGGCGGCGCACCAGCCAGGCACGCAGGGCTTGCCGATGGTGGGACACGCCCCGCAAGTGACACAGCCTGTCCAGCCCGTGCACAAAGGCCCCGACCGTCTCGCTGCTGTACGAGCACACCGGACAGCCCAGGTACATGGGGTTGGAGTCGTACTGGAAAACCAGCCGGCCCCGGTGGTAGACCCAGATGAGCAGGGCGCTGTCCTCGAGGTTCATCACCCCCAGGGTGGTGCAGTTGAGCGCCTTGGAAAGCTGGGCAAGGTGGTCTGCAAAACCCGCCTGCTGCTGGTACAGATGCTCCAGGTCGGGCTCGAGCGGGGGGTGCAGCCACCAATAATCGTCGCGGGACGTAGCCCTCAGGTTTTTCAATTCCCGATGGGCCGCACTGCGCACACCCCATAGGAGGATGCACGGCCTGGGCATGCTTTAGATTATGCATAAAAAAGCGCTCCAACAGTGGGAGCGCTTGGACGAGGGGGTAGGGTTTAGTCGTCGGCAGCGGAACCTTTGCCGATGAACTTGATTTCGGGCTCCCGGTTCCAGTCCTTGCCGTAGATGGCCTTCATGATGATGTAGCAGACCATCCCGGTAATGATGGGCACGATGAAGACCAGCACCCAGAGCAGCCCGTTGGAGAGGCTCAGGTCTACCTTGTAGCCGGCCAGGGTGCTCATGATGTAGAACATCAGCATCCCGACCACAAAGCTGGTGCGGAAGGGATGTTGGCTGGGGAGCTCGAGGTAGCGCCGCTTGTCTTTGGCATAGTCCAGGAAAGGGATGGCCAGGGCTCCCAGAATAATCACGGTGGGCACCAGGATGCCGCCCCAGAACTGCGGGCCAAAGGTGGCCCCCAGGAACTCAAAGCGCCAGTTGGCTGGGATGATCTGCAAAATCCCGTAAATCCACATGAAGTACCAGTCGGGTTTGACCGGCGGGGTGTTGGCGGTGGGGGGGCCAAAGGCCTGCACCGGGTGGGCCAGGAAAGCCCCGGCGATGAAGGTGGTCACGGCGATGTAGACCAAAAACAGAATGCCCATCATCGCGGCCTGCTGCGGGAACAGCGGCACGCCCACAATCTTGCCCGGTGCTACCTTCTCGGCGTACTTGGGCTGGGTGTGCTTTTGCTTGATCATGATGGCCAGGTGGGCACCAATCAGACCGATCAAGGCCAGCGGCAGCCACAAGACGTGAATGGGGAACAACCGGGGGATGGTCTGGGTGTTGGTGGGGGAGAGCTCGCCGGCGAAGAGAATGTCCGAGAGCAGCTTGCCCACCCAGGGAGCCGCCGCGCCAATCTCGTAACCGATCTTGGTTGCGGTCAGGGCATAGTTGTCGAAAGGCAGGGCATAGCCGGTGAAGGCGGTAATGATAGAAAGCACCAGCAAAAATACCCCCACAATCCAGTTCAGCTCGCGGGGGTTCTTGTAGGCCCCGGTCAGGTGGATGCGCAGCATGTGAAAGAAGGCTGCGGCAATCATGATGTGGGCGGCCCAGTGGTGCAGCGAGCGGATCACCGCGCCAAAGGGCAGTGAGTCAATGTAGAGAATCGAGTAGTAGGCCGCCGGTACTTCTTGCCCGCCCGAAAGCGAGCCCGAGACCGGGCGGATGGAAGGCTCGTAGTTGAGGGTCAGGAAGATGCCGGTGAGCACCAGGGTGACAAAGGAAAAAAGGGTGATCTCACCTAGGAAAAACGAGTGGTGCACCGGGAAGGCCTTGCGGAAGGCCTTGGCATATAGCTTGCCTATGCTCAAGCGATCGTCTAACCACTGATACATACTCCCTCCCTATACATCCGCGCCCGGCTTGCCCAGAAACTCGCCCGCGACTACCACCTTGCCCCCTTCTACCTTGACGGGCAGTTGGGGAACGGGCGCGGGCACGGGGCCCCCCACAACCCTGGCCTGGTTGTAGATGTCGTACCTGCCTCCGTGGCAGGGGCACAGCCAGGTATCGTTCTGCCACTGGCTAACGGTGCAGCCCAGGTGTTTGCAGACCGCCGAGTAGGCCAGTACCCCTTCGGGGGAGGCGTGCTGGCGTGTCTCCGGGCTCATTTTGTTGGGGTCGGCCAGGATGACCATGATGGTGTTGTTGGTGAGGTCTTTTTTGACCACGTTCTCGGGGCTTTTGGGAAAAGCGATGAAGAAAGGCAGCGCAGTGCCCTGGGCAGCCCGGAGGTCGTCCAGGGTGATCTCTTGCTCGGCCTTGGGGCCAGCGGCGAAGACCAGTGTATCGCCCACGGCGACAGGCTCTCTACTGGGAATTTTTTCCTCGCGGGGCACCAGGCCCGCACCCACCCACAAAGTGGAAAGCACCGCAGCACCCGCACTCACCCCGATGGCTGCCTGCAACACCGCCCGGCGGGTGGCATGGGCTTGCGGGTCTTCGGGGTGGTGGTCGTGGTGATGGGCTGTGGCTTCATGTTCGGCCATTGTGTGTTCCTCCCAACTACCAAGGGAAGTCGCCTTTTTCGTCCTCGGCGAGCACTTCCTCTTGCATGAAAAACTTTTTATAAATAGCAATCAGCAAGGCCATGATGAGCATCATGGCTGCAAACACCCCGGCCTGTAGGGTGGTGGCGTTATAGTAGCCGATCTCGGGGTTGTTGGCAAACACCAGGGTGCGCACAAAGAAGCCCGAAAGCAGCACTAACAGAATTGAGAGTACTACCCCTGCCACCATCGGCAGGCTGCTGGGTTCGGGGTGATGATTGCCGGGGCGCAACTCGGAGCCCTCGAGCCAGTTGCTCAGGAGCCCAATAAAACCATAGACAAACAGCACCATGGCAAAGGCCATCAGCCCGATGTTGCCCACCGTGAGGTGGGGCACCACCCCGGCCTCGTGCACCACCCGCATCTGGTTGTTGAGGTAGGCCATCAGAAACAGCGCCGCCGAGAAAACCAAGGCGAAGTAGGGAACCACCGTGTCATTCCGATACATGTCCCCTCCAGGATTTAGCGGGCCGCCTTGAACTCATCGGGCGTTACGCCGCCGAAGTTGTTGCTCCAGCTATTCTTGATATAGGTGGCGACCCCAGCCAGCTCCTCGTCGGAAAGTTGAGCAAAGCCGGGCATCCCTCCCTTGCCTTTGAGCAGGATGTTGATGGTATAGGCCTTATCGGCCACGTTTTTGCTGCCATCCAGGGCCGGGAAGACCCCTGGCAGGCCCTTGCCGGTGGGCTGGTGGCAGCCGGCGCAGTTGGCGCTGTAGACCTGTTCCCCTTTGGCTTTGAGGGCCTCGTCCACCGCTGCAACCGGGCCTGCTGCCTCACCATGCGCCCCGGCCTCCTTGGTGGCGGGGGGTTTGGCCACTTCCTCGAGGGTCTTGTTGGTCACGCCGGTGGCTGCGAAGAAGAGCCAGACCCCACCCAGGATTACCGCGGTGGCGATGACCGCGCCCAGCCCTGGAAAGCGCTCACGGGTGGGTTTTACATCGGGGTCGGCCACCCGCAGGGTCACGTCCAGGGTGCCCGAGACCTCCTTGCCCTCCTCGAGGCCCTGCACCAGTACACCGGGAGTATTGGCGACCTTAAAGGGGATCTCCTTCACTTCCCGGGCCCCGTTGGTGTAGTGGGTGACCACCCGCAGTAGGTGCTCCCCGTCGCTTAGCGAGCGGGTATCGTAGGTAACTTTGAAGGGGGGTTGGGTGAGCACCTGTACAGGCTGGGTGCCGCCATCCAGATAGACTTCGATGCGCTCAATCGGCATTGCTGGGTTCCTCCTAGTCAGGCCTCCCAAATCGGTCTGGCACTGTTCCAAAGACTACCAGAAATTGGGGCATTATGCCCCTAGATTTGAATATAAAAATTTTCAACCAGGGCAAATGTCCCTAGCTCCGATTGTAACGATAAAAACCTTTTGTGTTCCAATAGTAATCTGGACTGGTTTTGAGAAACTACGCTACGGGGTGGAGGGGCAACCCTTACCCCCCACCTTCCCGGAGTAGGGCTACACTCTGCCGCACGCCCTCCACTCCACCCGTCACCTCGAGGGCTACCGTTCCGGTAAATGGGTGCAACACCCCGCGTAGCCAGGCCCAGTCCACCAACCCCATTCCGCAGGGCAAGTGTTCATCCCGATGCCCCTGGTTGTCGTGCAGGTGAAAATGCTTTAGGCGGTTGTGAAGCAACTGGTAGTATTCCTGGGGGCCGCCAGAACCGCGTTGGATCAGGGCGTGCCCCACATCCAGGCAGAAGCCGTACTGTGGGTGGGCGTCTAGCAGGGCCAACAGTTCGGCGGGCGTTTCCAGCAAATCGGCCCTATTCAGGCCCAGGTTTTCCAGGGCTACCGGAATGGCCAGTTCCAATTGCTCGAGCGCTTGGTGTACTTGCTGATGGGCATGGGCCACCGCCTCGGGCCACCGCAAGGGAACCAGACCGGTATGCAGCACCCCGCAAGCTGCGCCAATCTCGGCCCCAAAAGCGATGGCCCGCTGGGTGCGCTCCTGCGAGAGCCGCTGCACCTGCGGCACCAGCGAGGCTAGGTTCCAGTCCACAAAGGGCAGATGCAAGCTAAAGCCCACCCCGGCGGCGCGGCCCATCTCGGCCAGCTCCTTGGCCCCCGGCAGCCGGGGATCCATCTCGTGTTGGTCGTAGGCAATCTCCAGAAAAAGCCCAAGCTCCGCGGCTAGGTCGAAAGACTGGCGGTAGTTCAGGCCGGCAGTGAGGGGGCTGAAACCCAGCTTCATAGAAGAAATGGGTGGATTATACCGTGGAAAGTTGCGAAGCCAGGCGTTACGTGCCAGGAGTTTGTTTCACGGCAGCGTGGCTGACTTTGGAAGAAAGAACCCTCCAGCTTTGGCTGGAGGTTTCAGAGCATACCGGTTTTTGGGTAGAAGTGGGAGAACCCTGGCAAAGAAACTAAAACTCCTCGTCCCACTCCACAATGGTCTCGCTGGTGAGGCCAGGGTTGGGCTTGGCGCTGGCCGCGCCCGCCACACCTGCCGTGCCGACCCCCGCAGCGGCAGCGGCGGCCTGTGGGATGGTGGGGTTGCGGCCCCGCCGCAAGGGGGTACGCTGGTTTTGCAATAGGCCGAACTGAACAGCGATGCCGCGCAGACCGATGGTGGCAAAAATAATTACCAAAAACACCGTGAATCCCCAGAACAACTGGGCCATCAGGTTTTGTTGGATGGAGAGGTTGGTGAGCGCACCAAAGAAGGGCAGCCGCCCATAGCGCGAGTCGGACAGAATCGAGCCAATGTAGGAAAGCCCTTCCATCATGGCTGGGAGCAGCAGGAAAAAGAAGGCCAGCCCCAGGAAGCGCCAGTAGATGTTGCGCCCCCCAAAGGTGAGGGTCAGGAGGTAGAGGGGGAAGAAGGCCAGCATACCCGCCAGGATGAACAAGAAGGCACGGGGGATGCCCAGGATGGTTTGCAGCAACCAGACCTGCACATCGTGGAAGGTGCCCAGGCTTTGGCCCTCGAGGGCCAGACCGTTCTCGAGCATCTCCCCTGAGAGCACCGTGAAGTCGCTGGTGCGCAGACCTACTGCGTTTTCGGCCAGGGCAAAGACCCGACCGGTACGCTGGGCCAGTTCGGGCTTGAGGGCTTCGACCACAGGTTGAATGGCGATCTTGTAACGGGCGTTGACCTGGGCCAGGGTGCGCCGGGCAGCGTCGCTCTGGCCGGTTTCGGCCTGCACCTGGGCTTCCAACAAGCGCCCACGCACCTCGACCAAGGCTCGTTTCCAGTCGTCAATACTGTAGATCCCCGCTCCCGAGAGGCTATCGGCAACCTGCTCTACTTTGCGGCTGTCCTTGATCAGGAAACGCAGGTCGCCCAGGAGTTGTTGATAAGAGTCATTGGTGGGGGGAGGGGCCATGCGTTGAACGGCAGTTGGGGTAGGGGCCGTCCGTTGAACGGGACGTGGGGCAGGGGCTGGTTGAGGGGTTGTGGGGGTGGCTGGGCGTGCGGCAGGCGGGGCCGGGGGTCGGGCTGCGGCAGCCCTGGCCGGGGCTACTTCCTTGGGGGCGGGTGGGGTGGAGGGGGCCTGTAGGCGAACCCCCCCAGCAGCGGGGGGGTTTTGGGCGGTGGTGGGGTTACTTCGCCGCTGGCTCTGGGGGGTCGAAGCGGCCCTGAGGAAGCTCTGGGCCTGGGCTACCAGCCCTTGCACATCGCTCTTGAAACCGTTCAGGTTTCCGCTGGACAGTTTACCCAGCGCATCCACAAACCCCTTGGCGCTGAGGCCCCGGGCGCGGGGTGAGTCCTGCACGATCAGGTATAGCGCATAGGCACGGGTGGCCTCGAGGTAGGCCTGCACGGCGCTGGTCTGGGCCTGGGCCCGCTGGAGGGCGTTGGTAATGCCCTGGGCAAAGGTGCGCTCGAACAGGCGGCGTACCCCATCCAGGTTGTTGGCGGCTGCCAGGGTTTGCACCTGGGCCTGCAGGCTGCTGGGTAATCCGCTGGCCGAAAGTACCTTAGGTAGCAGGCGGCTGGCTTCGGCGCTGTTGCCCGCCGCAAGGGCGCTGAAGTAGTTGTCGTAGAGGGCTTTGCCCATGATGGCCTTGATGATCTGGATGCGGGCCTCGACGTCGGTGTTGCTGCGGCGGGCCAGGGCCTGGCGGGCATCGGCCAACGACTGCAGCACCCCATCGCGCAGCACCGGGGTCAGGTCGCCCGCCCCCTTACGGAAGTCGTCCTCGGCCTTGGTCAAGAGCTCTAGAGCCCGTGCGGGGTTGCTGCTCTGCAGCGAACGCACCTGATCCAGCGTAGGTGCGAGCTGGTCGTATAAGGTGATGGCTGGGGCTGCCCAAGCCATGCTCAACAGAGCGATTATTGCGAACCAACGCTTCATCGTCATAACCTCCTATCGCTCGGCGCCCACCTGGAGGGTTTCGATCTTGCTCATTCGATATAGCAATTGCCCCAGATTGGTCTCGTTGCGTGTCAGCACAGCCAGGTAGCCACGGTCTAATGGGCGCAGCACCAGCTGGGCTTCCCTGAACACAGTGTAAAACACCCGGTAACTCCCTTTACGGTCAAGTAACCGATGCACGGTGGTGAGCAAGCCTAACAGGTTATCGTCATGCGCACCCAGACGACATTCCCGCCCGTGAACTGAATCCAGCACCACCGCCAGCACCCCCTCCCGGCGGGCCAAATCCAGCACCAGGGCTTGGCGGTCTGGTTCCCTTTCCAGGTCTACATATTCCCTCAGGTCGGTGGCCTCGAGGGTGGGCCGGGTAGGGTCGCGCACCACCTCGAGGCTCGGGGTTTGCGCCTTGAGTTGCCGTATCAGCTTTTGCAGGTCGGGTAGAAGCCCGCTCACCGGCAGAATACCCATCAACTCACGCTGCAACGGCCCCTCCACAAGCTCTACCCAGCCGCGGGGCCCCAGCGAGTCCGGCGACTGCCCGCGCAAAGCCCGCCGGAGCAGGTTGGCGGCGGCCACAGGGGAGATCACCTTTGAGAGGGCCTCGGTAATTTTCTGCTCGGTATCGTTCAACCACATCCTCCAAAGGGCGGGCTCACACAGGCCGGGCCTTTGGACGATTATAGTGAAGCCCTTGTCAAAACCAGGGTCATCTTGTACCATACCCGTTGCCTGCTCGAACAGGCTCCCTGTTGGGGCATCGTCTAACGGCAGGACTACGGATTCTGGCTCCGTCAATCGTGGTTCGAATCCACGTGCCCCAGCCAGATTTATCTCGAAGAACTGCCACCTGCTGCGCCCTGACCTAGGCGCAGGGCAGCACCCCCGGGATAAACCCAACCTGGCCCCATCGACTAGCGGTTAGGTCACCGCCCTTTCAAGGCGGCGGCAGGGGTTCGAATCCCCTTGGGGTCACCAGCAGCCCTCGGTTTGTGCCGGGGGTTTTAGCTTTGTCGAGAGGCTGAGAGCCCACCCATGAACCCGGTAGACAACGCCCAACGTTTACGCCTGACCTGGGGCAGCGCCCTGGGGCTGTTTATGACCGGGGCCATTGGGGCAGCGGTGGGGGCGGCCATCCCCCAGTGGCAAGCCCAGTTTGCCGTGGGCCCCGAGCTGGCCTGGTACTTCAACTTGTTTTTTGTGGGGGCTTTGTTGGGCATTTTTCTGGGCAGCCGTCTGCGCCGGCGCCATCCCTGGCTGCCCCTGGCCTTGTTGGCCGAGGGGTTGGGCCTGTTGTGCATGGCCCTGACCCCCTGGATGGGCGGGTTGTTTGCAGCCGCTTTGCTGCTGGGCCTGGGGGTGGCGGTGGTCAACTTCCACTGCAACGCCCTGCCGCTGGAGCTCTACCCCAGGGGCCAACTGGCTGTGCTCTACCGCATCAACACGGCTTTTGGGGTGGGGGCGGTGCTGGCCCCTCTGCTGCTGGTGGGGCTGGGCTGGCGGGTGGGCTACGGGGTGCTGGCGCTGGTGGCCCTGGTGGCGGCGGGCCTCCTGTGGAAAGCCCCGGCGGCGCGCACACGCCCCCGGGCCGAGGAGGCCCGCAACCCGTCGGGGCTGCTGCCCTTTGTGCTGCTGGCGGCGGTCTCGTATGTGGCGGTGGAGCTGGTGGTCTCGAGCTTCTCCGGCCTCTATTTGCGCCACCTGGGTTACGACCCCCACTGGGTGGGGGTGCTGCTCTCGCTGTACTGGGTGAGCCTGACCCTGGGCCGCTGGCTCTTGGCCGACTTTGTGGCCGCCAACCCCCTGGCCCGGCTGGTGGGGCTGCACCTGGGGGCGCTGCTGCTGGTGGGGTGCTATTTTGTGCCCCCGCTGGCCTGGCTATTTCCCCTGGTGGGGTTCTGGGTGGCCCCCACCTTTCCTACCCTTTATGCCTTCACCGAGAAGTACATCGGCTACGGTGGGCTGGCCTTTTTGTTTTATGCAGCGGCGGTGGGCAGCAACCTGATCCCGGCGGGATTTGCCCTGTTGCCCAAGGCGGCGCTGGCCCCCGGTATGCTTTTGGTGGTGGGCTGGATGGCCGGCATGACCTACCTGCTCTGGAGGAAAAGTGAAGCTGAGGGCCCTGCTCTTCGACCTTGACGGCACCCTGGCCGACACCGACCGGCTGCACGAGCAGGCCTGGCTCGAGGGCCTAGCCCGCTACGGCATCCAGGGTGACCACCACTTCTACCAGACCCAGATCAGCGGCGGCCTGAACCCCGAGATTGTAGCACGCCTGCTGCCCCAGCTTTCCGAGGCCGAAGGACAGCGCTTTATCGAGCAGAAAGAAGCCCGCTTCCGCGAACTGGCCACCACGGTACAGCCTTTACCGGGCTTGAGGATGCTATGGGACTGGGCTAGCGAACGGGGGCTTTGGCGGGCGCTGGTTAGCAATGCCCCGCGGGAGAACGCCCTGTACCTGCTAAAGCGGCTGGGCCTGGCCTTCGACCACATCGTTTTGTCTGAAGAACTGCCCGCTGGCAAGCCCGACCCGCTGCCCTACCGGGTGGCTCTACAGCAGTTTAACCTCAACCCCCAGGAGGCCCTGGTCTTCGAGGATTCGCCCTCCGGGGTGCGCTCGGCGGTGGGGGCCGGCCTCCCCACCGTGGCCCTCACCACCGGCCACCCGCCCGACGCCCTGGCCCAGGCGGGGGCTTTTTTGTGCATTCCCAACTTTACCGACCCGCGCCTGTGGGACTGGCTGCGGGCTTTGGGCTAGGCCTGCAACCGGCCATGGGGCGAAGCTTGCCAGGGGGCATCTAGTAGACCCAGGGAATCAGCTTTTTGACCCGCTGGCGGTAGGCGCCGTACTCGGGGAAGTGCTCTTGAAGCCAGGTTTCCTCGAGGCTGGCCTTGCGGTCGAGCCAGATGAACAGCAGCCCGCACAACAGAAGCGTCCAGAGGTTCAGATGGGCCAGGCTGCTGCCCAGCGCCCACAGCAGCACCCCGCAGTAGATGGGATGCCGCACCACCCGGTAGAGCCCCTGCTGCACCAGGTAGCCCCCCGGCCTGGGTTTGGGCAGGGCGGTCAGGTTGCGGCCCAGTTGCCAGGCCGCCAGCAGCAGCACCCCCAGCCCCACCCAGGCCAGCCCCCGCCCCAGCCCCCCCAGCCAGGGCGGGCTAAAGGAAGGCGTAACCCACAAAGCCAGCACCAGCAGGCCCAGCAGGACAAACTGCCCCACCACATACCCCTCGCCCCGCTCGCCCAGGCGCATGGCTTCAGGATACAAGGGTTGAGGTGCATTTGGGGTTTGTGAAGGCGGGAAAATGGGATAAAATCTGATTCCAAAGTAGCCGCAACCTATGACCCTAGGCCGAAACACGAACCCTGAATGCCTAACTGTATCAAGCTAGAAAAGGAGGGATATTTGAATGAAAGAAGTCTATATCGGGAAGCAGATAAACTTGCGGTATAAGTGGCTTGTTGAGTTTTGTTGTACCGCTGGTGCGGTATAATTACTAGATATGTGGCGATATGGCGTTCTTGGCGACATAATTTGAGTTGAGGTGGTTGGATTGATGGAGAATTGTGCAGACAATCAAACTGCGAAAATGGCTTTTCGGAGGCTGTTTGGTCGCCACATATCTACTCACTGCAACCGACGCCTTGCAGCGCGGTTGAGTTTTGTCCGTTGGGCGTCATGAAGGGGCGCGCGAATATAATAGACATTCGCAAAAAATCATGGTGGTTTTGCGGTGGCAAATAACTTTAAGAGCGATGATAGCTTTCTGAGAAAACTCGTTGTAGGTGCTGCTGGCACGAATTCAACAATCAGCAGACTGAAAGCTATGGGATTCAATCCTATAGAACTTGAGCGTGGTTCCACAGGCTTCAAAATATGGAAAAAGATCAAGATCAAGCGGGTACGGGTTCCTGACATTCTGTGTTTGAACACAGGCATACGTTTCGAGTCCCGTGGCAAAACGAAGCTTGAAATATCAATGTCTCATTCCCTCAAAGACCCGAAGCGGGCTTGGGACGCGGACATGCGTGACGATGACTTTGTTTCGATCGTTGTCTTTGAGCAAAGCGACGATTCTCCGATAGATTTGAAACCAACCTCACCCGTTCACTTCGTCAGCGTGCGCGAAATGCGAAAGGCATTCGCCGAAGGGCAGGTATCCATTACTAAGCCGAAAGGCGTTGAAGAAGGTTCTGAAATCCGTGTGGTGTGGCCATGTGCTGCCGCGCACCAGCGATCAGTTGTTGAATCAGTGGAAGCGGGAAGAGTCAGCCTAGCTCCTATTTCAGGGGGGCGACGACAATCCATTTGGTTGAGCCGAAGCAAAGGGAAGATAACTTTGCTGCCACAGGCCAAAGCTGGTGAAACCGTTGAGGCAAATCAGATAGTCGCAGCAGTCGTTCCAGTGAGCACCGTGCTTCAGTGTCCCGCATCGGTCAGCGAGGACTATTTCGTGGAAAAGCTCAAGAGTGTTAACCTGAGCGAGCGGTATGCCGCTGCAAAAGCACTGCGGTACAGAGGCTACACGACTGCCAAACCGGTGCTCAAATCAAGAATGACCGATGAGCGTGAAGACATTTATGTCCAACTCGAGGCTGCCGCTGCCCTAGCCGCATATGACGACCCGGAAGGTTGGGAGTTCATTGAGAAAAAGCTGTGCAGTTCGGCCATGATGGTTCCTCTTGAGACACAGCTTGAAACGGTTATCGTTGCATCCGAAATACCCAAGAGCCGGAGCGAGCAGCTACTAATCCAAGTTTTGCGGAACTCACAATGCGACGATGAACTGCGCGCTGGAGCAGCATGGGCGCTTGGGCAATTCGCTACAACCACTTCTGCGAATGCACTGGTTGATACATTCAATTCAAGCCCTTTGGAGATCAAGGTCGAAGCTGCTCGCGCACTTCTGCGTATTGCCGAACCACAAATTCCTCACTTGATTGATCTTCTGAAAAGAAGCGACCCCTCCAAGCGCGACGGCATATCATGGGTACTCGCTCGAACTGGTAAATTTAATCCATCAGACATGATCGTCGGAGCGGATGATAACCTTAGAAAGTGGATTAGCTACATCGTTGGCTATGGCAAAGATAAGTTTATTCACAGCGATGTTGAGGCGATCTGTAATGCAGACCCGGAAGTTTATTTCGCCGCGAGTGTGTTGTGGCAGATCGTGGCAAGCTGGGTCAACGACCTAAGGGAATACTGATATGCAGAGCAAGCCGCTTTACCGCACTCCCAACGGGCAAGCCTATGTCGGAGATTCGCTTAGACTTCTCGCTGAATTACCCGACGCTAGCATTGATCTGGTCATGACATCACCGCCATTCGCACTTCGGCGTCAAAAAATTTACGGCAATGTTGAGGAAAAGGAGTACGTGGAATGGATTAAACCATTTGGCAAGGAAGTCTTTCGCGTTCTCAAGGACAGTGGGAGCTTCGTCCTAGACTTAGGGGGTGCATATCGTTCTGGAATGCCGTCTCGCTCTCTGTATAACTTTCGCGTACTTTTAGCTTTTTGTGACGAGATCGGATTTCATCTAGCCGAAGATTTCTATTGGTTCAATCCAGCGAAATTGCCTTCGCCAATCGAATGGGTAAACAAACGAAAGATTAGGACAAAGGATTCCGTGAATACTGTATGGTGGTTTAGTAAGACAGAGTTTCCCAAATCCGATGTTCGAAAAGTGCTGGCCCCGTACTCTGACCGGATGAAGAAATTGATCAAGGACCCAAAGAGCTTCTACAAGCCGAAGAAACGACCATCTGGTCATGATATTAGCGCTGGGTTTGGTAAGGATAATGGAGGAGCAATTCCCTCCAACCTTCTCTCTATACCGAACACCGCCAGCAATTCAAGCTATCTCCGGCTCTGTAAGGAACTTGGAGTTGAGCGCCATCCGGCGCGATTTCCTCCGGAACTCCCTGCATTTTTTATCAAGATGCTGACTGATGAGGGCGATGTTGTTCTTGACATTTTTGGTGGATCAAATACGACTGGATTTGTCGCCGAAGCCCTAAAGCGGAAGTGGCTAACTTTTGAGTTGAACAAGGAGTACTTAGCCTCGTCTGTATTTTGGTTCCTTGAGGGTCGTAGTGCTGAGGTCGTGAAGCGAGTTTTTGGAGAGTTGAATGACAGTCATGCCAACTTCTTTATTGGTGAAACAGTCTGCGAATTAGAACCAAAAAAGAAAGCAAAGCCGAAAGGTGAATCTCAAGGTCAAGGAGCACTGTTTCCTACCTTAGCGGATGCGAGGTAGTCAGGCTATCAGAAAAACGCCCAACAAATCGTTTCAGCGGACGCGCGAAAAGCCGCGCGCCGCTGAACCCAGACGTTGTGCGGAACTGCAAAGACGCATTGCATTGGCGCAGCGAGGAAAGTTACCTCTGCCCTCGAGCCTGCTCCACCAGCCTTCGCAAGCGCCCATCCAGCCACAGCGCCCTGGGCTCACTCCAGGTGAGTTGGGGGAAGTGGGGGTGTTGTGGGTTTAGCAAAAAGTTGTAGCTCTCGGGAACCAGCACCGAGGGCACCCGCAGCAGCAGCGAGGCGTTGCTTTTTACCCACTCGTCGCCAATTTCTTGGGTGCTTACGGGGTGTGGGTAAAGGTTCCAGTCTTCGGGCAGGCTCCCAGGTTCCAGTTCCAGCACGGCCTCGGGGGGCGCCGAAACCTCAAAATACACATACTCCCGGCCCGGCTTGGCGTTGAGCGCGTAGGCGAACCACTCGAGGGTGGCGCCAGGCAGGCATTCGCTCAGATACACCATCCGCGTACCGCGCCCGTTCCAGCGGCCCGGATGCAGGGCTGCCCCTTCTCCGTTGAACGCAGTGGAAGCGTAGTCTCTGGCACACACCCGCCAGAGCGTTAGCTTCTCGGCCATTACTGCACAACCCCGTGCTCGAGGCCACCCAGCAGATCCAGAATTACCTGACTGCCTGCCTCGGTGCGGGCGAACTCGAGGGGGGCCACCCCGCCCAGCGCGATGTTGGGGTGCTTGAGCCAGCGAACGGCGGCCTCGAGGCTGCCGTGGAAGCGCACCGCCGTTTCCAGCAGGTTGCCCAGGCGGTACAGGTGATCGCTCACCGCGGGAGATAGGGTTTCCTTGCTGCGCTGAAGGGTGCGAACACTGATCCCCAGCAGCTCGGCAAGCTGCGGCTGGCTCAACCCCAGCAGGCTGCCCAGGGTGTGCAGCGATTGCGCGGGTAGCCCCTTCTCAATCTGGGTCGTCAACTCCGCCAGATTTCTGGCCCGTAGGCCCAGCAACCGGGCCACGGGATGATTTTTCCTCGAGGCAGTGGGTGTATAAGCCGCGTAGGCCATGCCTTCCTCCTACGTCAACTGTCGCACAAATAGCGACATTTTTCAACATCCGGAGGAAGTGGAAGAGGGCCGTTTATTACAACGAGCCAAAGGGCCAGGCTTCCCACGGGGTGCTCAGTTGCGCCGCAACACCTCGGCATCGGCGGGCCGCTTGCGCAGGGCCTGGGGGGTTAGGTTGGCCCGGCGGAAGTTGGTGAGATTAAGGTCGGCCAGCACCTTGTTGCTGTTGTCGCGCAGGGTGATGGAGAGGGGGCGGGGGTCGGACTTGAGCACCAGAATTTCCATGCTGGCAAAGCCCAGCGAGGCGTCCTTGGGAGCCCCGCCAATGCGCCAGGCCGGGCCGGCGGGGGTGTTTTGCTCGCCCAGAAGCCGCAGCGTGACCCGCTGGGTGAGCTCCTCGAAGTCGCCCAGGTCGGACAGGTTGAAGCCCAGGCCCTCGATGCGGGCTTTGGCGCGGGGCTGGATGATGAGCTGGTTGGTCAGGAACAGGTAGTTCCAGACTTCCTTATCCGAGATCACCACAAAGTTGCCCTCGAGGGCGGCGGGTTTTCTGAACTCGACCCGGGCCAGTTGCTCCTTGCCCGGAATCACCTGGAGCCGGAAATCGGCCTCCTGGGTGCTGCCGTCGGGTAGCTGCACCTTGCCCGTGACGGTGGCCTCCCAGGGCGAGCGCTCCATGTTGGCCTGCACCTGGCGGGTAATTTCGGCGATGCTTTGGGCCATGGCCAGCCCAAGGGATAAAAAGGCGATTGCCAGCAGTTTCTTCATTCATTGCCTCCGAACTCGAGGATGTACCTTAGCCATAGGGAAAATCCACCATCGTAGCTTGCCTCAGCGCGGAAGCCGTGGGCCTCCACCCCCAAGGTAGCAGCCCAGGGGTAGGCCGCGGTTAGGCGCAGCTTAAGATAGTTGAGTTGCTCCTGGTCTAAAGGCGTGGTTAGGGCCGCTTCCAGCCGGTTGAGCTGCCCGGCCCGCAGGGTGGCCTCGAGCAGCGTCCCGGCCTCGTCCAGCTCACCCCGCCAGCCCAAGAGGCCATACAGGCGCGAGTCGTCCACCCCCAGCCCAAGGGTATAGGTCTGTTCCTGCCGCAGGGCATAGCTCAGCTCCCCCGAACCGCTGGCGATACCCGCCAGGCTGTTTTTGAAGCCCAGTTGCAGGCCCAGGGTCTGGCGGGGCTCGAGGCGGTAGCGTCCCCCGAGCCCCAGCTTCAACCCGCCTTCGGCCTCCTCGCCCACCCACAGGCTCGAGCGCGGGGTGTTGCTGTACAGGGCTTCCAGGCTGGCGGCCACCGGGCCCAAGGTTCCACTGGCGCTGGCCTGCAATCCCCAACCCGCCAAACCCAGACTGGCCCGTGCGCCGTAGCTCAGCCGCCCCAGGGCACTGAAATCCAGCGCACCGCCGAACCCGATCCCGATGGCATCGCGCTGCAACCGCGCACTTAGTTCAAACTCGCCCAGCGGGAGGGTGGCCTCGAGGCTGGGGGTCAGGTAGTTGGGCGCCAAGCGGCCATACAGCCCAAAAGAGAGGGACTGTGCAAAACCAAAGGCTGCAAGCTGAAGGCCGAAGGCCGCCACGACGAGGTGCAAGATGCGCAGATGTGGGTAAGCGTTCATCCGAAGCATATTATGCCGCCAGTCGCTTGCTAAAACGCAGGCTGGCCAGACCCAGCACCACTACGCTGAAAATAACCAGCGCTACCAGGTCGATCCAGAGGGCCTCGAGGCCGGCCCCCCGCAGCATCACCCCCCGCGTGCCATCAATCAGATAGCGGGCCGGGATTACCGCCGCCAACCACCTAAAGAAAAGGGGCATCCCGTCCACCGGAAATACGAACCCCGAAAGAAAAATGGTGGGCAGGATGTAGGCAAAAGTACCAAACACGGCCTGAATCTGGGTGCGGGCCAGGGTGGAAATCAGCACCCCCACCCCCAACGAGCCCAGGACAAACAGCACGATCAGCCCAAACAGCAGCAGCAGGCTCCCGCGCAGCGGCACGCCAAACACCCAGTGCCCAATCGAGAGCACCACCAGGCTTACCAAGGTGGCAATCACAAAATAGGGCAACACCTTGCCCAGCACCACCTCGTGGGGTTTGATGGGGCTGGCCATCAGGGCCTCCATGGTGCGGCCCTCGTTTTCGCGCACAATCGAAAGCGCGGTCAGGAGCACCGTAAAAATGGTCATAATCAGGCCGATGATGCCCGGAATGGTAAACCAGGCGGTCTTGTTGTCGGGGTTGTAGAGGGTGTGCAGGCTGGGGGTGAGGGGCGGGGTGGTGGCGGTTCCGGCCAGCACCTTGCCGGCCAGCAGGCGGCTGTTGACGTCTCCCAGCACCTTGCGCAGGGCGGCCTGGGCCTGGAAGGCAAAGTTGGGGTCGGCACCATCCACAAACACCTCGAGCTGTACGGCTTTATCCTGCCGCACGGTTTGCAGGGCACCCGAAGGAATTACCAGGCCGACCCGGGCCTGGTTTTTCTGGATGGCCTGCGGCACCTCCGCTGGGTTTTGTGCGATGTGGGTGAGGGTAAAGCGGTTTTCCTTTTGCAGCTCCTGCAGCAGGTACTGGCTGATGCGGTCTTGCGAGCCGTCGTAGACGGCCAGGCGGATGCCCGAGAGGGTGAAGTTTATGGCGTAGCCGAACAACAGGGTCATGACGATGGGCAGCCCCACAATAAGCCGGGACAGCACGTGATCGCGGCGGATCTGGGTGAACTCCTTTTGCGCCAGGGCCATAATGCGGCTCATGCAGCACCCCCTTGACGGCGGGTCAGGATGATGAAGACGTCCTCGAGGTTGGGGTACACGGTCTGGAGGGGCAGGCTGAGGGAGGCCTGCTGTTCCAGAATCAGCCGCACCCCGCGCCCGCTGGGCCAGGCATCCAGCACCCCCGGCAGGGCCCGGATGTGCTCGAGGGGCAGGTCGGTCTCGCAGTAGGCCACCCTAGCTTGCTGCAGCGCGAGCTGCTCGAGCTCGTGGGGGGTGCCCTGGGCCACCACCTGGCCGCCATACAGCAGGGCCAGCCGGTGGCAGCGCTCGGCCTCGTCCATGTAGTGGGTGGTGACCAGTACCACCGCGCCTCGAGCGGCTTCCTGGTGAATCAGATCCCATATGGTGCGGCGCGAAACCGGGTCGAGGCCGGTGGTGGGCTCGTCCAAGAACACCACCTTGGGCCCATGCACCACCGCCTGGGCCAGGGCCAGCCGCTGCCGCCAACCCCCCGAGAGGGCCCCGGCAAGCTGGTGGGCAAAGTCCTGCAGGCCAAACCGCCGCAAAGTTGCTTCAACGGCTGGGGGCACTGCGCGGGCTTCCAGGTAGAGCCGGGCGCGGAACTCCAGGTTTTCCTGCACCGTGAGGTCGCGGTAGACACTGGCCTCCTGGGTGGCGTAACCGATGGCGGCCTTGACCTGCTCGGGGAAGCGGGTTACATCCAGTCCGGCCACCTGGGCCTGGCCTGCGCTGGGCAGCAGAACCCCACTCAGGATACGAATCAGGGTGGTTTTGCCCGCACCGTTGGGCCCCAGCAGGCCAAACACCTCGCCGGGGCGAACCTCTAGGCTCACCCTGTCAAGGGCCATCAGAGGGCCAAACCGCCTCGAGACCTGCTCAACGCTGACCATAGCGCCTTCCCTCCAGAAAACCCCGCACGTGGGCTTTCAAATCGAATGGGGGTTGAATCCCCATCGCGCCCAGAAGCAGTACCCTGGCAAAAAGCGGCCCCAGCAGCGCGACGGCCACCTGGGAAGGAGGCTCATCGGAGCGCAACAAGCCCTGTTTTTGTAGCTCAGCAAAATGCTCAAAAACCGCCGACATGGCCTTGCGCAAGCCCAAGGGCCCGGTTTCACCGCGCAGCTCGGGGTGGCGGGCCAGCTCGGGTAGAAGCCGAACCAAAAGCCCCTGGTTGGCCTCGAGCATCTGCGTGTACCCCCGGGCCAGGTGCAGCAGGCTGTTTTCCAGCGAAGACGAGGCCATCTCCTTATGGGATGAGCCGGGCAGAATCTGCTCTACCGGCGGGCGTAGCTTTTGTACCGCCGCTTGCAGCAGGGCTTTCTTGCTGCCAAACTGCCTGAACAGCGTAACCTCGGAGACCCCGGCCCTGGCCGCGATTTCGCGGGTGGTGGAGCCTTTGTAGCCTCTTTCGGCCAGAAGCTCCAATCCCGCGCGCATCAGGGCTGCGCGGGTGGGGTCGGCTTCATCGAAGCTTGAAAGTAAGTACATACTTACATTCATGCTAACCCCTAGACTCTGCCTGTGCAACTGCTTCCCCACGTGCCTGGGCCATAAACCTTTGCCGCTTTTGCAAGAGGATGTCAGAATAGGTGCGCTATGGCGAATCTCAAGAACCTACCGGTTGGGAAAAAAGCCCCTGAAATTGTCCACATGGTGATTGAAGTGCCGCGCGGCTCTTCCAACAAGTACGAGTACGACCCCGACCTCGAGGCCATCAAGCTCGACCGGGTGCTGCCCACCGCCCAGTTCTACCCCGGCGACTACGGTTTCATTCCCTCCACCCTGGCCGAGGACGGCGACCCCCTGGATGGCGTCATCCTCTCGACCCATCCCTTCTTGCCGGGGGTGGTAGTGGATGTGCGGATTGTGGGGATGGTGGACATGCAGGACGAAAAAGGCGGCGATGCCAAAATCATCGGGGTGGTGGCCGAAGACCCCCGCTGGGATCATATTCAGGACTTGAACGACGTACCCACCGCCCACAAGCAGGAAATCCAGAACTTCTTCGAAACCTACAAGGCCCTGGAAGCGCACAAGGGGAAATGGGTCAAGGTTTCGGGCTGGAAAGACAAGGCGGGTGCGTTGGCTGAGGTGCAAGCCTGTATCAAGCGGTTCAAGGAAGTAAAGGATCGCTAGCGCGTTTGCATTTTTATTCCGTGTTGGCGGCGTATGGGGTTGGTTGAATTGGCTTGACCACCCAAGGGCTTTTGTGGTTATGTAGTCACTCGAGCTACCTATGGCCTTGCCGCAGCGAGTTGAATCCTTACTGAAGGCGCTTGAAGTGCCTGACCTCAGCGTGGAGGTGCCTCAGGTGAGCGACGAGGAGGGCTTCCTCGAGGCCCTGGAAGCCGCTATTCGCAGTTTTATCGAAGACAGCGATGATGACGAAAGCCCCCTGGGCCTGATTGAGGCCGACCCCTCGGCCTACGACCTTTCCGACGAGCCCGATACCGACGAATTGCAAAATGCGGTCAAAGACTTCATGAACGCGGGTGACTCCCAACTCACCCTGATCACCCCCGAGAGCCCCCTCCAGCCCGACGGCGGCGAAAACCCGCAAAAGTTCTGGATATTCCTGCTGGAAATGCCCACCCTCTCCGAGCACCGCTGGTGGGCCATCGTGGACAAAAACGGGCGGAACGAGACCTACAACTACGGGGTTATCTGATCTATAACGCAGGGCTCACCGGCTCTGACCCAGCACTTCTCCAATGCGCTGTCGGGCGCGCTCGAGCACGGCCGGGTCTTTCTGCCAGTCCCGAAAACTACGGGCCATCTCCTCGGCCACAGTACCCACCCGCAGGTTCAGGCCACGCGCCCGCAGCAGGCTCAGGTAATCGTAGTCCTCGATGCCATCGCGCAACCACTTGGCCCGGATGGAGGGGACAATGCTGCCGGGCAGGCCCACGTCTCGGCCGGGGTAGAACCATAGCCCATCGCCGTTGAAGGCCCGGCGCGCGTTGAAGTAGCGCACATCTGTCCAGGGGTCTTGGTCTCGGCTGGTGTCGTAGAAATCGGCGGCCCAGCCTAGGATACCGGTGAAGCCCAAGTTATAGGCCAGGAAGCCGCTGGAAATGCGCCAGTTCATCGGGCTGTAGTCGAGAAGCCACTGTGGGGCGAAGGGCGTGTCGCGGTTGAGCAGGGCGGTGTAGTACCAGAAGCTACTGCCCTTGGCCCTGGCAGCTTCCCAGAGGCCGGTGCGCTGGGCTTCCTCAAACATCTCCGCATTAATGGCGAAGATGTCCACTAGCGGTTTGCCGTTGCCATCGTCTAGCAATTCGCGGCGCGGGTGCAGGGTGCTGAGGTGCAGCACGCCCGCCGCCCGCATATTGCCTACCCAGGCGCGGATGTCGGGCAGCAGGTCGTTGGGACATACACCGAGCTCGTCGAAGGCAAAGTTGTAGATGGGCACATCGGACTGGCGGGCGGCCCGCGCAGCGGCCAACTCTGCCACCGGGGGTGCAGGTTTGGCCCGGCAGGTCTGGGCATTGGCCCCACTCCAGAAGCCCAGGTCAATGCTGTTGAGGCCAAACTCGCTCACCAGCTCGCGCACTTCGCCTGGCTCGACCCGTCCAGGCATCAGGCGGTGTTTGAGAAGCTCGAGGCGGGCGGCTTTGGTTTTGGTATTCCACAACGGCACGAAGGAGAGCAGACGGGGGCGCTGGGGCAGCTCGAAGTTCCAGACCGTTAGGCGAACCGAACCCTCTACAGTTCCGTTTTGAGCGGTGACGCGATAGGTGCCGCTATACTGGCCTGGAACTGCATCGCGCGGCACCGACACATCCACCCAGAAGGGCTGGTTTTGCCCAGGGTTCACATCCACCGGGATGGCCTTGAACCTTCCACCGGGCGCGTCGAAAGGGATGAGGGCGTCGGGATACCAACCCGCGCCCTGGGAGCGGTTGGCATCCCCCAGGCTGGGGCTGGGTTCCCCCACCCGCACGTAGTGTTGGCGGTAGAGGCGGAGGTGGTCCTTGCGAATGATTGCGCTGCCCGGCCCGCGCAAGTCGGAGACTTCTAGGTTTGCGGCCCTCACCCCTTTGGCGCCGGTCAGGATGATCTGGAACGATTCGGTTTCACCCCTGGCGGCAAACAGTTCGATTGGTTGGAGGGGTTGGGCGGGGTCCTCGGGGCGGATGCGTTCCAGTGAACCAACCGCCCAAACCTGCATGGGCCCCTTGGGGTCAATTTCTACCACCGGCGCTGGGCAGCCGGTCAACAGACCCAACAAGGGCAGCCAAAACAACAATTGCCAGGCGTGAAACCGCATGGCATCCAGTGTAGGCCGATGGGGTCATGAGAACGGTGCGCTCCGACCATTTCGTGGGGGTTATCCCTCGCCTTCCTCGAGGTCTCCGGTTTTAGCCCATCTGAGGCATGTCAGAAGTCCTAGGTAATCGCTGGTGCTGGTGGTTTGCTGTGAAACACTATCCCCCAATCCCCACCATCACCCGTTCGCGCAGGGTGGGCAGGGTGTTGCCGAAAGCTGGTTTGCGGTCGGTGGCCAGCAGAATGGCGTCTACCAGGGCCTCAACAGGGTTCTCGGCCTCGAAGGCCCAGGCGATGTCCATCTCCAAATCGGTCAGCAAACAGGGCCGGATTTTTTTGTCGGAGGTTAGGCGCAGGCGGGAGCACTTGGAGCAAAAAGGCTCCGCGACGGGGTTGATGAAACCGATGCTGCCTGCTGCACCCGGAATTTTATAGACCCTGGCAGGAGCGGTGGGGTCGTTGTCTACCTTTTCAAGCGGCCCGAAGTGGGCTTCAATTTTAGCTTTGGTTTCGGCTCCGGCAATAAAGCGCTGTTGGTATAGCTCGGGGTTGGAGTTGTCGAGGTGCATGTACTCCAGGAAACGCACCTCGAGGGGCTTTTCCAGCGAGAGCGAGGCCAGCGGAATTACCTCCTGTTCGTTCATACCCCGAATCATGACCGCGTTGATCTTGACTGGCCCCAGACCTAGTTCCCAGGCGGTCTCGATAGCCTCCCAGACCTTCTCGACCTGCCCGCCTCGGGTCATGGTCTTGAAGACTTCAGGGGTCACGGCGTCCATCGAGAGGTTGATCCGCTTGAGACCGGCAGCTACCAGTTCCTTGGCTTTGCGGGCAAACAGCAGGCCGTTGGTGGTGATGGCGATGTCGTGGATGCCCAACTCACTGGCCACCGCGATCATCTGGGGCAGTTCTTTGCGCACCAGGGGCTCGCCGCCGGTAAAGCGCACCGACTCGAGGCCCAGCAACTGCATGGCCCTCAGGAAGTGGCGGGTGTCTTCAACCGAGAGGGTGCCGGGGGGCTCCGACTGTTCCCAGCCCAGTGGATGGCAGTACAGGCAGTGCAGGTTGCAGCGCGGCGTGACCGAAAGCCGCAGGTCTTTGATGATTCGCCCGTAGTTGTCTAGTAGTTTCACTGTGATGACCCCGTGTTGCATATTCTAGCAACACGGTTAGCCTAAGACGCAAGGTGGGTTACAAATATCCCGGAAATCCAGCGCCGGGCTGTTGAGTCTGGCTTCTTGGGCTCGCAACCGAACCCACAAAAGCAAGGATGAGACTGGGCTATGCTAAATCTATGAAGACCCTCGTGCTGTTCGATGGTGTGTGCAACCTTTGCAACAGCACCGTTCAATTTATTATTCGCCACGATAAAGCCGGACGTTTCCAGTTTGCTTCGCAGCAATCTGAGGCCGGGCAAAGAATCCTGCAGCAGCACAGTATCCCTATCGAGGCAGCCTTGGCCGATAGCGTGGTGGTAATTGAGGGGGAGAAGGTCTGGCTGGAATCAGATGCGGCCTTCCACATCCTCTATCGCCTGGGCGGCGTGTGGAGCATTCCGGCCGTGCTGTGGTTTTTGCCCAAACGGCTGCGGGACTGGGCCTACCGGTTGATTGCTAAAAATCGTTACCGCCTCTTTGGTCGGCGCGAGCGCTGCATGGTGCCCACCCCAGAACTCCAAAAGCGCTTCCTGGATGTTTCTTGAGACCGCTCTGGGAGCGCCCTCGAGGTCGTCTATAAAACACAGTTCGATGGCTAAATGTGGTGCTTGCTGACTTGGGTTTAGGCTAGAGCATGCCGGATTTCAAGCGTTTTGGAATGGCCTTAGGCGGTGGAGGAGCCCGGGGGTATGCCCATATCGGCGTAATGCGGGTGCTGGAGCGCGAAGGGTTCCGCCCTAGCGTGATCGCCGGAACCAGCATGGGCAGCATCATGGCGGCGGTTTTTGCCACCGGCCACTCTGCCGACGAGGTAGAGCGGATTTTGTCTCAGGTGTCCTTCTGGCGCTTTTTGGACCTGAACCCCCTGAGCGATATGCTCAACTTCAGCGAGCTGGTGCGCTTTTTGGAGCCCTATGTGCCCCGCCAGATGGAAGATTTTCCCATTCCCCTGGGCATCACCGCCACCGACCTGGTTACCGGAACCGAGGTGTATTTTCGCCAGGGCGATGTGTTTCAGGCCATTCGGGCTTCGATTGCCTACCCAGGGGTGATCAGCCCCATCTGGGTGGGGGAACAACTGCTGGCCGACGGCGGCATCTTAAACCAGATTCCGGTGGATCTGGCCCGCTTCCTGGGGGCCGAGCGGGTGATTGCGGTGGATGTGACCCCGCTGGAGGTGCTGCGCGAGCACCCGCAGAAGAAAACCTGGTGGCAGCAGATTTTCCGCCGGGGCATTGACGCCAACCCCATCCAGAACGTGTACCGTTCGGTGGAGATTATGCAGATTCGGCTGGCCGAGGTGAAGCTGGCAGTCTCGCGCCCCGACCTGGTGCTGCGGCCCAGGCTCGAGGGCATCGGGCTTTTTAGCTTCCAGCAGCTCGAGCAGGCCATCCGGGATGGCGAGTCTGCTACCGAAGGGGAGCTCGAGAAAATCCGCGAACGGCTGGTTATGGAGTCGAACTGAGCTCTCTCAGGCTGCGCAAACCTTCTCGCTCCATTCTTTCCAGCAGCCCCCTGCACAGCTTTTTCACCATCAAGGGCCCCTGGTAGACCAAGCCGGTGTACACCTGCACCAGCGCAGCCCCGTTCTCCAGCCGTTCCCACACGTCCTCCGGGCCGAAAATACCCCCCACCGAGACGATGGGCAGGCGGCCTTGCAGCCGCGCGTGCAGGTATCGGAGCACCTCGAGCGAGCGCGCCCGCAAGGGTCTGCCCGAGAGGCCGCCGGCTTCGTCTATGGGCGTTTGCAGCCCGGTGCGGGCGGTGGTGGTATTGGTGGCGATCAGGCCGGCGAGCCGGTAATCTTCCACCAGGCCCAGAATCTCGTCGATCTGCTCCCAGGTGAGGTCGGGGGCAATTTTGAGCAGCAGGGGCTTGCGGCCCTGCACAAAACTGGTAAGGGCGGCCAGCAGCTCTTCCAGCCGCTCTTTGTCCTGCAAGGCCCGGAGGCCCGGCGTGTTGGGGGAGCTTACGTTGATGACGAAGTAGTCGCCATACGGCCAGAGGCGGGAGAGGCTTTGCAGGTAGTCCTGTGGGGCTTCCTCCAGGGGGGTGACTTTGGACTTGCCCAGGTTGATCCCCAGCGGCAGCGGGGGCCGGCCAAAGGTTTGTTGTAAGCGTTCTAGCCTGCGGGCGATGGCCTCGGCCCCTTCGTTGTTGAAACCCATGCGGTTGATTAGCGCCTGATCCTGGGGCAGCCGAAACAGGCGGGGCTTGGGGTTGCCTGGCTGGGGTAGGGCTGTGACCGAGCCAATCTCCACGTGCCCGAAGCCCAGGGCGGCCCAGCTTCGCACGGCCACCGCGTTTTTGTCGAAACCCGCGGCCAGGCCGATGGGGTTGGGGAAGTGCAGGCCAAAGGCCGTGACCTCGAGGCGCGGGTCGCGCAGGCTAAAGAGCTGCCGGATGAGCTCGAGGCTGGGCCCCCGCTGACCCAGCCAGGCCAGGCCGTGCATCACCCGCTCGTGGATGGCCTCGGGGTCTTGACGGAACAGCCAGGGTTTGAGCAGTTCGTACACGGGCCAAGAATAGCAGGGAAACGCTTTGTGCTGGGAGGGGAAACAAGGGAAGAAGGTTTATCTACGATGAAGCGTTTTGTAGCGAGGAAAGCGAGGGGAGGCCCCCATCAATTTTCTCGTCCCTCTTTCCTCCCCCTCTCGCCAACCCGCCGGGGTGTTCTACCTCTTGTCACCGGTATTGCGACAACAGATTCTTGGCGATGATGACCTTCAAAACTTCACTGGCCCCTTCTCCGATGCGGGTCAGGCGGGCGTCGCGCCAGAAGCGCTCGACCGGATACTCCTTGATGTAGCCGTAGCCACCCAGGATCTGGATGGCCTCGTCGCAGGCCTGTACGCCCACCTCCGAGGCGAAAAGCTTGGCCTGGGCCGCGGCCGGGCCGAAGGGCTTACCGGCATCGCGCAGTTCGGCGGCCTTCAGGTACAAAAGCCGGGCGGCTTCTAGCTGCGTGGCCATGTCGGCCAGCTTGTGCGAGACCGCCTGGAACTCGGCAATGGGCTTGCCAAACTGTTCGCGCTGTAGGGCATATTTGGCCGCAAACTCCATGGCGGCCCGCCCTAGCCCCACCGCCATCGCGGCAATGCCGATGCGCCCGCCCTCCAGCACCTTCATCACATCGTAGAAGCCCTTGCCCCGCTCGCCCAGCAAGGCTTCTTTGGGCAAGGCAATGTCCTCAAAAATAATCTGTGCCGTGTCCGAAGCGTTGAGCCCCAGCTTCTTCTCTTTGCGCCCAATCCGCAGGCCCGGAATGGGGGCCTCAAACACCACTGCCGAAAGCCCCAGGTGCTTCTTTTCCTCGCTGGGGGCGGCATCGGTGCGAGCATTGACCACGTACACTCCAGCCACCGACCCCTGGGTGATGAACTGCTTGGAACCGTTCAGTACCCAGCTCGAGCCGGTGTCTTCGGCTTTGGTGCGCATGGCCGCCGCGTCCGAACCGCTGCCGGGTTCGGTGAGGCCCCAGGCCCCCAGCACCTCGGCGGAGGCCAGCCGGGGTAGATAGTGCCGCTTCTGCTGCTCGTTGCCAGCAATCAAGATATGGCCGGTGCACAGGCTGTTGTGCGAGGCCACGGTAAGCGCCAGCGAACCATCTACCGCTGCAATTTCTTCGATAACGCGGGCAAAAACGCGCGTAGATAGTCCCGCCCCGCCGTACTGCTCGGGTACCTGGGCTCCCATCACACCCATCTCGCCCAGCTTCTTCGCGATTTCAAACGGAAAGGCTCCGGTCTCGTCGCGTTCGGCGGCGGTGGGGGCCACCTCGGCCTGTAAAAAATCCCGTAAAGCACCAATTATCTGGCGCTCCTCGCTATCCAGCTCAAACCACAAATCCTTGGGGCGGTCAGCGATCATTTGAAACTCCTCCGTGGTTCTAATATATCACTTTTTTTAGTTGGTGTTGGAAATACGTTACAAAAAATACCCCAGGCCCCTCTTGGGAATCACCTAAAAACGTCTCTGCTTGTAGCTAACCCGAAAAGCGACGGGAGAGACCCCGGACGTGCCCAGCACCGCCCACTTGCAGAGTTGGTGTAAGACCCGAGATGCTTTTGCGGTGAAATGAGCGGTAGATGATATAGTGAAGCATCGTGAATCCCCCACAGCTCGAGTACACTTGTGTTATGGGATTTCGCGTCGTTTTGGAGGAACGCCTGAATGGAGCTTGAAGCCGGTGCAATCGTAGAAGGTCGCGTCACGCGAATCATGGAGTTTGGGGCTTTTATCGAGTTTCCCACTGGGGAATCGGGTCTGGTGCATATCTCGCAGGTAGCCCACGAGTTTGTCAAGAACATTCGCGATCACTTGAACGAAGGGGATGTGGTCTCGGTGCTGGTGCTGGGCCGTGACGATAAAGGCCGCCTCGACCTTTCCATCAAAGAACTTACCCCGGCTCCCGTGGAGCCCCCCCGGCCCAAGCGCTTGCCCCGCCAGGCCCCCGAGTTTGAGAACAAACTCAAAAGCTTTTTGCGTGGCTCAGGTGGTTTTGGTGGCGGTGGCAGCAAAAAGCCGGGTGGTGGAAAGGGTGGGCGCAAGCGTCGCTAAATGTTTCCCGTAGGGGTTTTAGCTGATGAGCTGATCGGCCATTCCTAGGGGGACTGCATCCAGTTCGCAGTAATTGCATAAGCTGTGTTGGAAGCGGGGTTAGCCCCGCTTGTTTTTGTATGTTTCTTGTAGAGCTTGCGAGAAGGCTTCGGATTGCCCTTTAGGGATGGACAGGCTCTCGAAATCCGCACCCCGGATTTGCTTGGCCAGTTGTACGATCTGGCCGTAATGGTAGGCCGTATGGGTGATGGAACGTTGGATGGCCTCGACTACCGTATGGGGCTGGCCGCGAATGAAGATGGTACGCCCAAGATCATCTACCGATAAGGCCTCCAGCGTATTCAGGACGGCCTGCCAGCCTGCCTCCCAACGCGCTTGCAAGTTCTCTATGTTGTCGTTTGTATCCAACTCGAATTCGCTGTCGCGGTGCCGGTCGGGTTTCTCTCCATCACTGGTCAGAAAATCTGTCCAGCGCGAATGTAGATTACCGGCCACATGCTTGACGATGTGTGTCAAGGTGTTGCTCTGTTCGGCAGGAAGGTAGAACCAAGCCTGCCGCGAAACCTGTGCCAGGGCTTGATCGGCCAAGGTCTTGTAGCGGTGGAACTCGGTGATGGAAGCGTGCAGGAATAAATCTCTGCTATCCATGTTGGCCTCATGGGTCGTTGGGCATGGAGGGTTGAGGCGTAAGAGACCACAGTCTCATTGCTTGTAAAGTGGTCTAATCAGATCTCTTCTTCATCCCAGCTCATGCCCATGATGTTGTAGCCCGCATCCACATACACCGTCTGGCCGGTGGTTCCGCTGGATAGGGGAGAGAGCAGATACAAGCCCAGGTTGCCCACTTCCTCATGGGTAATCATGCGGCCCAGGGGGGCTGTGGCGTTGTACTTGGCCACCATCTTGCGAAAGCCAGGGATGCTCATGGCAGCTACGGTGCGGATGGCCCCGGCGCTGACTGCATTGACCCGGATGTTTTTCTTCCCCAACTCATAGGCCAGGTAGCGCACGCTGGCTTCCAGAGCGGCCTTGGCAATGCCCATCACGTTGTATTTGGGCACCACTTTTTCCGAAGCGTAGTAGGTCAGGGTGACCAGGCTACCCCCTTCCCGTAGCAACGGCTCAGCTTCGCGGGCTACGGCGACCAGCGAGTATGCCGAGACCTGCAGGGCGGTGTTCCAGTCGGCGGCGGTGGTATCCACAAACCGCCCTTCCATGGCTGGGCGTGGGGCAAAAGCGATGGAGTGAACCAGGTAGTCCAGCCCTCCCCAGGCAGTTCCCAGATCGGCAAACATGGCCTTGAGCGCGGTCTCGTTGGTCACATCCACCTCGTAGAGGCGTTGATGGGGACGCCCAGCGGTCAGTTTTTCTAGCTTCTCCCTTAGCCGCTCCCCTTGATAGCTGAAAGCCACTTCCGCGCCGGCGGCATACAATTTCTCGGCGATGGCCCAGCCCAGGCTATGCTCGTTGGTCACGCCCATGACCAGGGCCTTTTTGCCGGATAAGTCAATAGAGACCATAACCTCCGTATCTTATACCAACTCCGTGCGTGAGTGACGCTAAACGCGCCCCTCACTTACCACGCCGGTTAGGTTCCGGCTTGGCCCAGTGCTTTGCGCCAGAATTGCGTAAGCGACTTCGCCTGTGGGTGCGTTCGAGGGTCTCTTAAACGCAGACTCGGAAATTCCCATACCCCTCGAGGCCTGGCAAGGCCTAGGTGGAGTAATTGGAGATAGTTCCAATCTTCTCCTAGCAAAGTGTTGTTCAGGCTGTTTCAGGCCTCTGAACCAATCCTCATAAAAACCCAATAGAATATTGTCTACAACAAGTTGTTTAGATAATTACCAATGGTGGGACATTTCTCACTACTGTAATCCACACACATTAGGCTATAAACGTCTAACAAAGTGCAGGTCTCTTTCGGCAGCAAGGGAGGCAGGTATGCAGACGCTTCAACAGGGGGTGACGACAGTGGGAGGCATCCAGTGTGAGTGGGTTCCAGGTACCATGAACCAGGTCAAGGTGCACTTGCCAGGCCATGATGTGCAAGTGACCCTCGATCAGTTGCAGCAAATTGCTGGGATTGATGCCGTACACGAACTCTACCTCAAGGGCCTGATCTCCCTCCCCTCGAGCAGCAAGCTATGCGAAGCCTTCGATAAGGTGTAGCTCCAATTCGGTCAAGAAGGTTCTTTAGCGGCCCTGCGGGGTCGCTTTTGGGTACTGCGAGGTCCCGTGCGATTGGGGTCTGGCCTTGTTTGGTGCGCGGCCTCCCGAGTTCTGTACAATACCGGCATGACAACAGCCCAGGAGATGTTGGGTCGCTTTGGCGATGCCGAGAATTGCCTCAAACATTTGGAGCGCTCGAGGCGCGAATTGCTGCATTTTGTGGAGAGCCTGTCCGACGAGCAGCTATTGCATCGGCCTGGCGTGGAGGTCTGGAGCCCGGCAGAGGTGTTGGAGCATATCTCGCGGGTGGAAGAGTCGGCAGGAAAAATCATCCGCCGGTTGCGCAAGGTGGCACTGGGCGAGGCCGACCCCTTTCCACCCTCGCCGGCTGGACAGACCCGCCCCGATGGCCGCCCCCTGGCTCCACCTCTAATGTACCCTAAAGGGGAATTGTCCCGCTCAGAGGTGTTGGAGCGCTTGCAAGCTATGCGTATGCGGGTGCTGACCGAGGTGGCCGAGAGCGGCGAACGCTTACCCCACCCACCTACCTATGGACACCCCTTTTTCGGCGACCTGACCGCCCTGGGATGGCTGCAAACCCTGGTCTACCACGAGCGACACCACCTGCGGCAAATTCAAGAACGATTGAAGGAGTGAAGCATGAAATGGGAAGATTTGCGCAAGAGTCAGAACGTGGAAGACCGGCGGGGACGCGGCCCCCGCATGGGCGGCCCCACTAGCATCGGCATTGGGGCAGTGATATTAGCCTTGCTGGGGGGGCTGCTGTTTGGGGTCAACCCTGCCGATATCCTCTCGCAACTCCAGGGAGGAACCGTTACCACGGCCCCTGCACCGCAAAACGCGCCCGCCAACGACCGCGATAGCCAGTTTGTGCGCTCTATCGTGGGGGATCTGGAAGACACCTGGGGGCAGCTGATCCAGGGCTATCAGCCCCCGCAACTGGTGTTGTTCGGTGGACAGGTGGAGTCGGCTTGTGGGTTTGCCGATGCCGCGGTGGGGCCGTTTTATTGCCCCCGCGATGCCAAGGTGTATCTGGACACTAGCTTCTTCGATCAGATGGAGCGCCTGACCCGGGGGCAGACCAGCGATTTTGCCAAAGCCTATGTGATTGCCCACGAGGTGGGCCACCACATCCAAAACCTGCTGGGCATTTCCGACAAGGTGCGGGCCCAGCAAGCCCGCAGCAGCCAAACGGTGGCCAACCAGCTTTCGGTGCGCTTGGAGTTGCAGGCCGACTGTCTGGCCGGGGTCTGGGGCCACTACGCCCAGCGGCGGGGTTTGCTCGAGTTTGGCGATGTGGAGGGGGCCATCGCCGCAGCCAGTGCTATCGGCGACGATAACCTCCAGCGCCGCTCGCAAGGCTATGTGGTGCCCGAAGCCTTTACCCATGGTTCGTCGGAGCAGCGGGTGGGCTGGTTTAACCGGGGTTTCCAGACCGGCGATCCCAACCGCTGCGATACTTTCCGCTAAGTTCTGGCAATCAGAAAGTGGCAGGCCCGCTTTCCATCGCGCTGACAGAAAGGGCGCTCGGCGGGTAGTCCGGTGGCTTTGGTAATCACCTTAGGGGGCAGGTCGCACACCGGCTCGAAACGCTGTCCGGTGGCGTAGTACAAACAGTTGTGGGCTCTGAGCTCCCAGCCAGCCGGGGTTTCTTCCAGGGTGCCCAGCATGTCGCCATAGTCCATATACTCCAGCAGCGCCTCCAGCTTGGCCCGCCCCTCGAGACCCTCGAGCTTTTGCCGCAATTCCCGGGCCATGCTCTCGGCCACCCCCTCCAGCAGCCGCTCGATCAGGCCTTCGCGCTCGGCCTCCGCCAGCACCGCATCCAGCAACTCGGGATAGCGCTTGGGGAAGAGGCCTTCCGAAGCCTTGGTCAGGCTGTAGACCGTGGCCGGGCGGCCCTTGCCCAGGCGGCGCTGCTCTTTGGCCAGCCAGCCGCTTTTCTCGAGGCTGCTAAGCTGGTGCCGAACCGCGGTCTCGCTCAGGCCCAGGTGGGCCATCAGCTCCTTGATGGTGCTGGGGCCGTGCTGCTTGAGGTATTCCATCAGTTGGCGGGGGGTGTTCATGGTCGCTCCTGTTCACCTTTGTGCCGGACTCTGCGTGCGGATGGGCTGTTCAGCCGCCCGCCCGTTCGCCATAGATATTTTCGCTATTTTCACTATTGATATAGCATTAAACTCAGTATACCTTAACAACTAGAGAAACGGTTCTGTTCCCAAAGTAGAACAAACCAGCTCGAGGATGAGAATATGAAACCCAACGAAGGTACAACCGACCGGATCATCCGTCTGGCGTTGGCGGTGGTGTTTTTCCTGCTGGCTTTTGCGGTGGCTGCAGGGGTGTGGGTCTATGTGGCGGCGGGCCTGGGTGTGGTCATGCTTTTGACGTCGGTTGTCGGCTTCTGCCCGCTGTATGCGCTCCTGGGCATCAATACCTGCCCGGTGCCCCAGCGCAAGGCCTAGCGCCATGCGGATAGGCCATAAATGTAAACAGAAGGGTAGATGTTCTTAACTGGGTGGGATGTAAAATGTAGGGTGAATCGGGCCAGTTTATAGCCAATGCGCAGACTTCCGCGCGCCATAGGCATGGCCTGCTTCCACCGAGGAGGAAACTATGATTCCCAACGTAGGCAGCACGGATCGGCTCATTCGCTACATCCTGGCGGTGGTGTTTTTCCTGATTGCCTTTTTCGGCAGCAGCGGCATCTGGGCCTGGGTGTTTGGGTTGCTGGGGGTGATTATGGCCGTAACCGCGACCCTCAATTTCTGCCCGATCTGGGCTGCGTTTAAGATCAACACCAGGGGCAAAGCGACCTGAACTTGCTCCTCCCTCGTCCTGGCCGCTCTAGGCCAGGGTTTTGCTTTGGGGCAGGGAATGGGGTGGCAGGGTGTTGATGGCGCCTCGAGCGCCCCACAACAACCAAAGGGCCAGGGAGAAAAAGAACGACACCAGCAAAAACAGTGCTGTGGGGCTCTGGGCCTGGTAGAGCGCGCCTCCTGCTGGCCCGGCAATCAAATGGGCCAGACCAAACGCCAGCCCATTGCGAAAGCTCTGCAGGGTGCTGACCTGGTGGGCCTTGGCGCGGGCGTCAATGATGCGTACCGAACCCACGAAAAATAGGCCGAAACCCATCCCGACTACCATTCCACAGGCCAGCATCAGGGCCGGATGGTTCGCCAGGGCCATTCCTAGATAGGCCAGGGCATACAGCCCTGAGGCCAGCATCATCACCCCTGCGTCGCCCAGCCAGCGGGAAAGCCTGCGCTCGTAGCGCATGGTCAACATCTCCACCAGCGCGATGGTGCCATACAAAAATCCCACCATGGCCGCCGCACCCCCCCGGTCCTGAATGGCCAGCCCCAGAAAAGGGGCCGCCAACCCCAACCCAAATCCCATCAACAGCACCACCAGGAGCAGCAGCAGGGTGCCCCGGTCGTGCAGGAACAGCTCGTGCAGGGTTTGAAAAAAATCCCCTCGAGCCCCCGTCTCCGCCGATACCTCGGGTAAGGTGCGGGCCACGCCCAGCAACGGCAGGGTAGCCACCGCGGCCACGATGAACATGGCCTCGTAGCCCACCCGGGCCCAGGCCAGGCCGGCCAGCGAGGAGGCCAGCGCAAAGCCCAGGCTGCCCCACAGCCGCATGCGTCCATACTCGAGGCCGTTGCGGCTGGCCATTCGACCAATCAGGCTATCCGCCAGCGGGGACACAAAAGCCTGGCTTAGCCCCAAGGCTGCCATACCCAGCAACACCCCCCAAAAGCCCTGGGCAAAAAAGAGCGCTACCAGCGATAGCGCCAAAGCCAGCAGCGAAACGCTGAGCACAGCCACCCGCTTTTGCCGCGCATCGGCCCAGGCCGCCACCAGCGGGCTAAAAAGCAAATTGCACAAAGGAAAGAGGGCGATGGCGATGCCAATCTGCGTTGGATTTAATCCGAGTTCGCGAAAATGCACGCCTAAAAAGCCTTGGTACAGTCCATTGGCCCCCCAAAACCCAAAGTAGTACAGTGCGCCTCGCAACTGAAAAGACAACGACACCAGGCCATTCTACGTGAGAGCACTGGCCGCGGAAGGCACACCGATGCACGAAACCTGGGTGGTTTCAGCCATTTGCAAACCGCCCCATTCGTGTCAAAGAAGCTTCTGGGCGGATTTTGTCAAGCTCTGCGGGAGAGGCTGACGTAGGCGTCAAAGAATTCCCCAAACACGTTTCTGAACACGGAACAGCAACTCATACGAAGCTGCTCCGTATCCGATTTTTGTTGGGCCTACGTACAGCCCCTCAAGTGGTCGAAATTGGGCCACCCAGGAGGATCACATGAAAAAACTGTTGTGGGGATTGGTGGGTGTTGTGGCAGCGGTGGTGTGGATGCAGGTAGCGCAGACCCAGGCGCAAGGCAGCATGGCCAAGTCCAGCGCTTATATGGAGTACAGTGCCCAGGCTTTTGAAGAGGCCAGTAACCAGAAGCGGGTGTTGTTTTTTGCAGCAAGCTGGTGCCCCACCTGCCGAGCCGCCGACCGCGACATCAACGCTAAATTGGGCGAAATCCCCCAAGGACTGGTGATCTTCAAAACCGATTACGACAAAGAAACCACCCTCAAAAGCAAGTATGGCATCGTTCGTCAACACACCTTCGTGTGGGTAGATGCCAAAGGCAATGCCTTGAAAAAGTGGAGCGGCGGCAACTTGGCCGAGATTGTGACGAATACGCGCTAAAAGCGCCGGGCCGGGTAAGCTGCGCTCCACACCCTTTCCTCTTGGTGCAAAGCGCCTACCCTAAGCCCCAAGCCTGATTTTTTTATGCTGACCGCCTTCTTCGCCTTTCTGTCCGGCATGGTCACGGTGGCCTCGCCCTGCGTGCTACCGGTGCTGCCCTTCCTGCTCTCGGGCGCGGTAGGTGGGCGTCTGCGGCCCTACGGCATCATCCTGGGCTTTATCACGTCTTTTACGGTAGTCACGCTGTTCCTCAGCGCCATCGTCACCGCGCTGAACATCCCACCCGACACCCTGCGCCATGTCTCGATTGCCCTGCTGCTGGGTTTTGGGTTGGTGCTGTTGGTTCCTTCCCTACACAAAGGTTTCGAGGGCCTGACCAGCCGCAGCCTGAGTAGCATGAAGCAGGTGCAAGGTGACGGGTTCGGGGGTGGCATGGCTGTGGGTGCAACCCTGGGGGTGCTGTGGACACCCTGCGTCGGCCCGATCATGGCCAGCGTGATTACCCTTGCCCTGAGTGGCAGCGTGACTGGACAGGCTGCCCTGGTGACACTGGCTTTCTCGCTGGGAACTGCCATCCCGATGCTGGCGGTGATGCTGGGGGGTCGCAGGCTCCTGAACCGTGTCCCCGGATTGATGAACAACCTGCCCCGTATTCAGCGCGGCTTTGGGCTGGTGATGGTGCTTTTTGCGGTGGGCTTTTTCTTCGGCCTAGATCGCAGCTTTCAGACCTGGGTGCTCGATGTCTTCCCCGGCTATGCCGATTTCCTGACCCGCCTCGAGGGCATTGGCGCCTCGGAATAGCCCCGTCTCTTCTGCTACCCCACTCCATATCCGGAGTGGGGTATTTTTTGACAAAAGACATGCCCATGTAATGTAGGAAAGAAACGCACCGGTGCGTTAGGCTAGGCAAAAGCGTTTTTATGGGGGCTGGGATGCGACACTGCCCTGACGGTGGATCAATACAGTTCGGCCAGGAGGATGAATGAAGCTACATGTGGGTGTTCTATCGCTCGTCTTAATCGTACTAGCGGCGTGTACGCAGGCTCCGCCCGCGCAACCCCAAGCCAGGCTCAGCGCCCGGGCGGTTTCGAATGGGGTGGTGATCAGCCAGGTCTACGGCGGGGGTGGCAACAGCGGGGCGCCCTATACCCACGACTTTGTAGAGCTGTTCAACCGCGGCACCACGCCGGTGTCTTTGAACGGCGGGTCTATCCAGTACGCCAGTGCGACCGGAAACGGCAATTTTGGCGCCAGCAGCACCCAGTTTACCGAACTGCCCAACGTGACCCTACAGCCTGGACAGTACTACCTGGTGCAGCAGGCAGGGGGTACGACAGGCGCACCGCTTCCCACGCCGGATCTGGTGGATTCCACCCCGATTGCGATGGCGGCGGGGGCTGGGAAGGTTGCTCTTGTATCGAGCATCACGCCGCTGGGCTGTAACGGGGGTTCCACCCCTTGCTCCGATGCCAAGTTGGCTCAGATTGTGGATCTGGTGGGATACGGCGGCGCCAATTTCTTTGAAGGCTCGGGCGCGGCCCCCACACTTTCCAACACCACCGCAGCCCTTCGGAAGGGCAACGGCTGCACCGAGACCGACAACAACGCAGCCGATTTTGAAGCAGCCGCCCCCAGCCCCCGCAACACCGCCTCGGCCCGCAACTTTTGCAATGAGTCGGCCCCCAGTGTGGTCTCCACAGTTCCGGCCTCGGGCGGCACCATCAACCCCGACGACAATCTGACCCTCACCTTTAGCGAGCCGGTGAACGTGAGCGGTGCGTGGTTTGGCCTTACCTGCTCCACCAGTGGTGTCCGCAACTTGGCCGATACGGTGGTCACGGCCAACGCCACCTCGACGCAGTTTGTCATCAACCCCAACACCGATTTGGCCTCGGGCGAGAGCTGCACCCTTACGGTGTTTGCGGCCCAGGTGTCGGATGTGGATACCCTCGACCCCCCCGACACCATGACCGCCAACCTCGAGCTTGCCTTCAACCCGGTCTCGGTCTGTGACCTGCCCCATACTCCCATCTATCAGATTCAGGGCAGCGGCATGTCGGCAGCCATCACCGGCTATGTGGTGACCAAAGGCGTGGTGGTCGGCGACTATGAAGGTTCTTCCCCCACCTTGCGCGGCTTCTACATCCAAGACCCCAGCGGTGACGGGGATGCGAGTACCTCCGATGGCATCTTCGTGTTCAACGGCAACAACAATAGCGTGAGCCTGGGCGATGTGGTGCGGGTGGTGGGAACGGCGGGTGAGTTCCAGGACCAGACCCAGATTAGCGCGACCTCCATTACCAAGTGCGGAACCGGAACCGTCACGCCCACCGACGTGACCCTGCCCTTCGCTTCGGCCACCGAGGCCGAGCGCTACGAGGGCATGCTGGTGCGGCTGCCCCAGACCCTTTATGTAACCGAGCACTTCCAGCTTGGGCGCTTTGGACAGATGGTGCTCTCCTCAGGCGGGCGGCTGAAGCAGCCCACCAATGTCACCACCCCTGGCGCTGCCGCCAACGCCCTGCAAGCCCAGAACAACCTCAACCGCATCATCCTGGACGATGCCCTGCAAAACCAGAACCCCGACCCCATCCTGTTTGGGCGGAACGGCCAGCCCCTGAGCGCCAGCAACACCCTTCGCGGGGGCGACACCGCTACCGGCATCGTGGGGGTGATGACCTACACCTGGGCCGGCAATGCCGCCAGCGGGAATGCCTACCGGGTGCGGCCCATTGGGGCTTTGAATGGCTCGGTAAATTTTGTGGCGGCCAACCCGCGCCCCACCACCGTGCCCAGTGTGGGTGGCACGCTGCGGGTGGTGGGGTTCAACCTACTTAACTTCTTCAACACTTTTGATGGCCTGCCCGACACCGTGGACAACTGCACCAATGGCGTTGGCGGCCCGGCCACCGACTGCCGCGGGGCCGATACCCTGGCCGAGTTCAACCGCCAGTGGCCCAAGACGGTGGCGGCCATCCTGGTCATGAACCCCGATGTGCTGGGCTTTAACGAGATGGAAAACGACGGCTACGGTCCCGATAGCGCCATTGCCTTTTTGGTGAACAAGCTCAACGAAGCCACCGCCCCCGGAACCTATGCCTTTATTGATGCCGACGCGGCCACCGGGCAGGTGAACGCCCTGGGTACCGACGCCATCAAGGTGGGCCTGATTTACAAGCCGGCCCGTGTGACCCCGGTGGGACAGACCGCGGTGCTCAACACCCCGGAATTTATCAACGGCGGCGACAGGACCCCGCGCAACCGGGCCTCGCTGGCCCAAGCCTTCCAGCAAAACGATAATGGGGCCATTTTTATCGTGAACGTGAACCACCTCAAGAGCAAGGGTTCGGCCTGCGACCTGCCCGACCAGGGCGATGGCCAGGGCAACTGTAATGCGGTGCGTACCAGGGCCGCCCAGCAACTGGCGGCTTGGCTGGCCACGAACCCCACCGGCATTGCCGACCCGGACATTCTCCTGATTGGCGACTACAACTCCTATGCCCAGGAAGACCCCATTACCGCCCTCAAAAACGCAGGCTTTATCAACCTACTCGAGACCCGTCTGGGCCCCGATGCGTATTCGTACGTGTTCGACGGGCAGTGGGGCTACCTCGACTACGCGCTGGCCTCGGCCTCGCTGGACGCCCAGGTGTCGGGGGTGGCCGAGTACCACATCAACGCCGATGAACCCAACGTGCTCGACTACAACACCGATTTCAAGACCCCCAACCTACAGGCCCTGCTCTACGCCCCCGATCAGTACCGCACCTCCGACCACGACCCGGTGGTGGTGGGCTTGAACCTGTTTGCGCCGCGTGCGTGGTTCTTTGGCCCCGTTCCGCCTTTCCCGGCCTTCAACACCGCCAATGCGGGCCGGTCTATCCCGCTCATCTTTAGCCTGGGTGGCAACCAGGGGCTCAACATCTTTGCGCCGGGATACCCCAGGTGGCAGGCTATTCCCTGTGGGTCTACCGCTGCGGTCAATGGCACCAACCCCACCAGCAGCAAAGGCGGTCTGAGCTACGACCCCCTCCAGGACCGCTACACCTACCCCTGGAAAACCGAGCAGAACTGGGCGGGGAGCTGCCGCCAGGTGGTGGTGCGCTTCAGCAACGGCGTTACCTACCGGGCTAACTTCAACTTTGTGAAGTAGGCAGGGCTGGGGCGGAACCCACCCCAATCACGGGGTGGGTTTTTCTATTGGCGGCTTTCGGGGTGGTTTAGGCCTCGAGGCCCAAGAGCCTACCTGCTGCTCTGTTCTTCGAGGCAGAGTCGGTCACGACAAAGCTCAAAATAAAGAGTTAGATTTTTGGCCGCTCCTGTGACTCTGGAAGCAGGTGCTAGACTGGTGTCCATGTGCCGTGCCGAAGTTCTTCCCATCCTGAAAGCCCACAAAGCCGACCTGGAAAGCCTGGGGGTTTCGGCGGCCTATCTGTTTGGCTCGGTAGCCCGTGACGAAGATCATGCGGGGAGCGACGTGGACATTCTGGTAGAACTAAGCAGACCGATGGGTTATTTCGAGTTTCTGAGCATTCAGTTTGCATTGGAAAAATGGCTGGGCCAGAAGGTGGATTTGGCGACACCCAGCAGCCTCCAACCACGCATCCGTGAACGGGTGATGCGCGAAGTTGTGCTTTAGTCCTTCAGCTTCTTGGCCGCATCTATCAGGCCCGGAGCACTGCCTACAGTGCCAGATGAAGCCTGAGTGCTGCGTCTAACGCTTGCATGTGTTGTTCTGGTACGTGCCCTATCAGCCGTGAGATGCGGTTGGTGCTAATCGCACGAATTTGCTCGGCCTGGGCTTTGCTGTCCTGCGAGAGACCGGTAGCCTCGGCGGGTAAAAACACCTGAAAGTTGTAGATGCGCTCGGTGTTGGTGGAGAGCGGCACTACGGTCACCATACCCGCGCCCATCTGCTCCACCACTTCGTTCGATTCGTCGTTGCTCACAATTACCACTGGGCGGCGTTTGTTAGCCTCGGAACCTCTAGTGGGTTCCAGATCGGCGAGATAGATGTCGCCACGCCTCATTTCTGGCGTCTCCGTTTTCTGGATTTGGGGGCGGGTTCGTCCAGCCCGTCCCCTACGGTTACCTCCCAGACCTCGGCCTCGCCGCTCTCGAGCCATTCTTGGTAGGCTTCGGTGTACTGCCGGCGTAACTCGTTTTTTTGCAAGAGGCTCAGGGCCCGCTCTACCACCTCCGACTTGGTGGGCATACCGTGCGCCGCCTGGTAGCGCTCGATGAATTGGGCCAGTTGGCTGTCCACACTGACACTGAGTTTGGTGTTGCTCATACTCCAAAATGGTAGTACAGATTGGTGTACGAAAATGTAAGAAAGGAGTCCTCATACCAGTTTCGCTTGAATCCTTCACCGTAGGGCGTAGTCCGAGGTGAAGGATTCAAGCCGACGGATGGGAGTAGAAAAGCATTTCGGTAGTATCGTTTAGGCTAGTCAAAGTAAACGATACTGCCGAAATGCATATTAGTCCTTCAGCTTCTTGGCCGCATCTATCAGCGCGGGCAGCACCTGGTGTACGTCGCCCACAACGCCGTAGTCGGCAATTTTGAAGATGGGAGCCTCGGCGTCTTTGTTGACCGCCACGATGTACTTGCTCTTGTTCATGCCGGCCTGGTGCTGCACCGCGCCCGAAACCGCCAGGGCGATGTAGACGTTGGGCTGGACGGTTTTGCCGGTCTGCCCCACCTGCTCGCCGTAGGGCCGCCAGCCCGCGTCCACCACCGCGCGGGTCGCGCCCACGGCGGCGCCGAGTGCGCTTGCCAGCTCCTCCACGCCCGCAAAAGCCTCGGGGCTGCCTAGCCCGCGCCCGCCGGTCACCACCACGGTGGCCTCGGTGAGCGAGACACCCTTCTTCTGCTCGCTCAGGCGCTCGAGCACCTCCACCGTAGGGGGCAGGCTGACCTCGAGGGCCTCCACCACCCCGCTGCTACCGGCTGGCTCGGCCAGGGGGGTGGTGTTGGGTTTGGCGGTAAACACCACCGGCAGCGCCGCTTTTTGCTTCTCGGTCACGCGGTTCAAAAAGCTATAGCGCACGCCGATGATGTGCTGGCCGTCCGCGCTGGTCTCGAGGGTGTCTTCCAGCAAGCCGGCCTTCATCTTGTAGGCCAGGCGGGCCGTCCAGGTACGGCTCTGGCGGCCTCCGCTGGCCACCACCACCTTCGCCCCGCTTTTCTGGGCGGCAGCGTAGGCCGCCTCGGCCCACTTCTCGGGTGTGTAAGAGCCCACCTCGGCGGCATAGACCGTGGGCAGGTACTGGGCCGCCTCCTGGGCTACGGCCTGGGTGTTTTCACCGATCACCACCCCGGCAATAGCCCCCAAAGCGCCGATTTGCCGGGCCCGGCTGATGGCTTCCAGAGCGCCTTTGCGCAGGCGCTGGCCGTCGTGTTCCAATACGACTAGAATCATGCAATCCTCCAAGCGGCTCTTAGATAACCTTTGCCTCTTCATGCAAAAGCCGCACCAGCTCGTGGGCAGCGGCCACCGGGTCTTTGCCGTCAATCATCATGTTCAGGCGGCTTTTCTCCTGGATGGTCTGTTCCAGAATCTCCACCTTGCTGCTGGCGCTCACCGGAACCTTTTTCAGCTCCTTGCGTTTGGCCTTCATGATGCCGGGTAGGGTGGGGTAGCGCGGCTCGTTCAGGCCCTGCTGGCTGGTAAAGACCGCCGGCAAGGCCACCCCCACCACCTCGGCGCCTTCGTCGAGGTCGTGCTTGGCTCTGGCCTGGGTCTCGCCGTCCAGCTCGATCTGGGTCGTCCAGCTCACCACCGGCCACGAGAGGGCCTCGGCCAGGGCCGGCCCCAGGGCCTGCGAGTCCCAGTCGGCCTGCTGCCCGCCGGTAAAGACCAGGGTGGGAGCCTCGGCCCGGATGACCTCGGCCAGGGCCTCGGCCTGCGAGATGGGGTCGAGGTAGCCCTCGGCCACCAGGTGGATGGCCCGGTCAATGCCCATGGCCAGCGCGGTGCGGACGGCCTCCTCGAAGCGCTCGAGGCCCAGGGCCAGCACCACGCTCTCCCCCCCGTGCTTCTCCTGTAGCCGGATGACCTCCTCCACCGCCCACTCGTCCATCTGGTCGAGGATCATGGTGACCCCGCCCAGGTCTACCTTACCCCCCTCGATCTTGAGGCGGGACTCACCGTCTGGAACCTGCCGGATAACCGCAACGAACTTCATCTCTCCTCCATATTCTGCAAAACACTCTTAGCTTCACACCCTGGCTGCGACCGGACAGCCACCAGGGCTGTCCCTACTGTCCCTACGACCTACCCTTTCAGGATATGCCGCGCGATGATGAGGCGCTGTATCTCGTTGGTACCTTCGTAGATCTGGTTCAGCTTTACATCGCGCAGAAGCTTTTCTACCGGGTACTCGTGCATGTAGCCATAGCCGCCGTGAATCTGAATGGCCTGGTTGGCCGCCTCAAAGGCCATCTCCGAGGCGTAGGCTTTGGCGATGGCCGCAGCGTGGGCGTGGGGCTGGTGGGTGTCCACCAGCCAGGCCGCATAGTAGGTGTAGGTGCGGGCGGTCTCGAGGCCCATCAGCATCTCGGCCAGCTTGAACTGGATGGCCTGGAACTCGGCGATGGGCTTGCCAAAAGCCTCGCGTTCCTTGGCGTATTTGGCCGACTCGTCCAGCGCCCGTCGGGCAATGCCCACCGAGCCTGCCGCCACCGGGATGCGGGTCTTATCGAGGGTGTTCATGGCAATCTTGAAGCCGTCGCCCTCTTGGCCCAGAAGGTTCTCTACCGGCACCCGGCAGTCCTCGAAGACCAGCTCGTAGGTGCCGCTGGCCCGCTGGCCCATCTTGCCGTGCAGTTTGTTGGCCTTGAAGCCGGGCGTGCCCTTCTCCACCACCAAAGCCACCACGCCCTTGTGGCGCAGCTCCGGGGCGATGGTGGCAAACACCACCACGGTCTCGGCCTCGCCGCCGTTGGAGATCCAGGTCTTGGTGCCGTTGAGCACGTAATGGTCGCCGTCCCGCACCGCCCGCGTGCGCAGGGCCGCGGCGTCGGAGCCGTTGCCGGGTTCGGAGAGGGCAAAAGCCGCCAGGGCCGGCTTTTCGGTGAGTTTCTTGAAGAAGCGCTGCTTCTGCTCGTGGGTTCCGGCCAGCAGAATGGGGGTGATGCCCAGATCGGAGGCCATGGGGATGGTGTAGATGCCCATGCAGCCCCAGGCCAGCTCCTCGCCGATGATGACTTCCTCGAGCATCCCCAAACCCAAACCGCCATAGGCCTCGGGGATGATGGCGTTCAGCAGGCCCACCTCGTGGAGCTTTTCCGCCAGGCCCCAGGGCACCTCCTCCTTACGGTCGTACTCGGCGGCCACCGGCGCGATCTGCTCCTTGGCGAAGCGCCGGGCCAGCTTTTGCAGCTCTTTTTGCTCGTCGGTCAGGGTGAAATCTATGGGCATGGCTGAAAGCAGAAGGCCCAAAGCCGCTACAGTTTTTGGCATCTGGCTTTTGGCATTCAGCTTTTCTTCACCTCCTTACAAAACTTCTTGTACTTAGTATAACTTTTTTCCTTCGCTCTCGTCTATCGTATCACGCGCCCGGTGAAGAAAAAGCGTTATGTATAAAAGTCCACAAACCCGGCCCGCCCAGGGCGTAGAATCCGCGCTATGAGCCTGCTCTTTAGCCCTCTCGAGCTACGTTCCGTCACCCTCAAAAACCGTATCGCCATGTCACCCATGTGCCAGTACTCGGCCCAAGACGGCCACGTGACCGACTGGCATCTGCTGCACTACCCCACCCGGGCCATCGGGGGGGTGGGGCTGGTGATCGTGGAGGCCACCGCGGTGGAGGCCCGGGGGGTGATCAGCCCGGACGACCTGGGCCTCTGGTCGGACGAGCACATCGCCGGGCTAAAAGAGCTCACCCGGCGCATCCGCTACGCTGAAGCGGTGCCAGGCCTCCAGATTGCCCACGCCGGGCGCAAGGCGGGTACGGCCAGCCCCTGGCAGGGGGGGAAGCCCCTCCACCGCTGGGCCCCGGTAGCCCCCAGCCCCCTGCCCTTTCAAGAGGGCTGGCCCGTACCCCAGGCCCTCGACCAAACGGGCCTGGAGGAGGTGCGCCAGGCCTTTGGGCAAGCCGCCCGGCGGGCCCTGGCTGCCGGGTTTGAGGTGCTCGAGCTGCACATGGCCCATGGCTACCTGCTGCACTCGTTTTTGTCACCCCTCAGCAACCAGCGCACCGACCGCTACGGAGGCAGCCGCGAAAACCGCATGCGCTTCCCGCTCGAGGTCGTGGAGACCGTACGGGAGGTCTGGCCCGCCGAGCTGCCGCTTTTGGTGCGGGTCTCAGCCAGCGACTGGGTAGCAGGCGGCTGGGACATCACCGATACGGTGGTGTTTGCCGGGGAATTGCAGCAGCGCGGTGTGGATCTGCTGGACTGCTCCTCGGGCGGGGCTGTGCCGGGGGTGAAAATACCACTGGGCCCCGGCTACCAGGTGCCCTTGGCCGCCCAGGTGCGCTTATCCACAGGCTTATCCACAGGCGCGGTGGGTCTCATTACCGAGCCCTTACAAGCCGAGGCCATTCTTCAGGAAAACCAGGCCGACCTGGTGCTTCTGGGCCGGGTCTTGCTGCGGGAGCCGTACTGGCCCTACCGGGCCGCCCAGGCCCTTGGGGCCAAGGTCTGGCCGGTGCAGTATGAGCGGGCTTTTTAGGCGGCCTCGAGGCCGTAAACTTAAAGCCATGGAAAACCCGTGGAAAACCTTCGTACCCCAGGCCCCCACCCGCCTGGGCAAGCCTGAGTGGTTTACCGGCACGGTGTACCTGAGCGAGCTGGTGGTCACGCCCGCCCCCATGCACCTGCACGTGCTGCGGGTGATGTTTGCGCCGGGGGCCCGCACCGCCTGGCACACCCACCCCCAAGGGCAGGTTTTGCACGTGGAGGCGGGGATTGGCTGGTTCCAGCGCTGGGGTGAGCCGGTGCGCGAGATGAAAGCCGGTGACACCCTCTACTTTGCCCCCGGCGAAAAACACTGGCACGGGGCCAGCGCTACCCACGCCATGGTTCACCTGGCCATACAGGCTGCGGTGGAGGGGGTGAGCACCGAATGGCTCGAGCCGGTCTCCGATGAGCAATACCGGCTTTGAATATGGCCAGGCGAATTTGGATTGACACCGATCCGGGTTTCGACGACCTAGCTGCGGTTGTACTGGCGGCAGCACAGCCTGAGTTGCAGATTGAAGGGGTGGGGGTGGTGGCGGGGAACGCCCCGCTCGAGCGCGTTCTGGACAACACCCTACGGCTGACCGACCTGATCGAGTTAGCCACCCCCATCTATGCTGGCTGCGACCGACCGCTGGTACGCCCTAGGGAAACAGCGGAGAAAGTACTAGGGACGGGAGCCCTGGGAACCTCCGGGCGGAGTCTGCCCCAGACTGCACGACAACCCGCAGCAGGACATGCAGTCTTGAAGCTTATCGAAGCAGCCAAGCAAAACCCCGGTGAGCTCACGTTGGTGGCAATTGGGCCGCTGACCAATGTGGCGTTGGCCATGCGCCTCGAGCCCGCCCTCCCCAAGCTCTTACATGAGATTGTGCTGATGGGAGGTTCCACCGACCGGGGCAACCATACCGCAGCCGCAGAGTTCAACATCTATGCCGACCCAGAGGCGGCTGCGGTGGTGTTTGGCAGTGGAGCCCATATCGCTATGTTTGGCCTCAACCTGACCCGGCAGGTGCTGCTGCGCTGGCAACATGTCGAACAGGTGCGGAGTAGTGGCAGTCCGAACGCACAGCTCTGGGCCGACCTGATGGATCACTACCTGCGTATCCGCGATCGCAGCGGCCAGGGCTCGATGCCCCTGCACGACCCAGTAACCGTGGCCTATTTGATCGCACCTGAACTGTTCACCCTACAACTGGCCCACGTGAGCGTCGAGACCAGCGGCACCCATGCCTTGGGAGCGACTGTATGTGAGTTTCGTGTACCTGGCAGAGCCGAACCCAATGCTCAGGTGGCTATCCAGGCCAATGGGGAAAGGGTGATGGAGCTGGTGATGGCAGCGTTTGCCCAGATGTAGAGTGGATCCTCGAGCATCTGGCAGGATCAAAACGCTCTAATGGCAAGGAAGGCAGTAGCTGTCTACACTTCGCCCTGGGCCCGGTGTGCTTCCCAAGCAGCTTGTACCAGTTGAGGCTGTTCCAAGAGGGTTGCCACCGATAGCGCTAATGCTGCAATTCCATCGCGCAGGCACCGCTCACCTTCCGGCGAGATGGCAGCCCGTGCAAAGGCTTCAGTGTGGGGCTTGACCTCTCCAATAGCGTAGGTGGGGTGCAGGGTGGGGAGGGCGTGCGAGACATTGCCCACATCGGTGGAAGCCCCTCCCTCGGTTTTGCTGGGGGCGAAGGTGCGCCCTAAGGGCTCGGAAGCTTGACGAAAAACCTCCATCAGTACCGGGTTGGAGCGCATATCCAGATAGGCTGGCGAGTAGTCTTGTACCTCCACCTTGCATCCGGTCATCATCGCTGCGCCTTCGATGACCCCCCGTACGCGGGGGATCAGCTTTTGCAGATACTCTGCCTGGGCCGCCCGCACCAAGACCCGCACACGGGTCTCCTTGGGGATGATGTTGGGGGCGTCGCCGCCGTGGGTAATGATGCCGTGCATGCGTACATCGGGGGTCACGTGCTGGCGCAGTGCATTGAGCCCAGCAAAAAACAGGTTGGCCGCATCGAGGGCATTGATACCCTCATGCGGGCTGTCGGCAGCATGGGCCGGAACGCCCAGATAAGTGATGTCGTAGGCCACTCGAGCCAGATAGGCGGTGTGTAGCAGGTTCTGGTCGTAGGGATGGATGATGAAAGCGGCATCCACCCCTACGAATGCACCTGCTTCCATCAGGATGGCCTTGCCGCCCCCGCCTTCTTCGGCGGGGCAGCCGATCACCGAGATGGTTCCAGATAGATCGTCTAGGTTTGCTTTTGCCAGCGCCAGGCCCGCTCCTACGCTCATGCTGCCAATCAAGTTGTGGCCGCAGGCATGGCCCAGGCCTTCCAGCGCGTCGTACTCGGCCAGCAGGGCGATGTGAGGGCCAGGGCCTCGTTCCAGCCGAGCGATAAAAGCTGTGGGGAGTGAGCCCACGCCGCGTTGCACCACAAAGCCAGCTTGCTCCAATGCATCGGCCAGCCAGGCGGAGGCCTTGAACTCCTCAAAGCGCAGTTCAGGATGGGCATGTATTCTGCGCGAGAGCTCGAGGGCTTGGGGAAACACCGCTTGGGCGGCGCTGAGAAGGGTTTCTTGCAACCGTGGATTCATGGGCTTTGCTCAAACAGGGGGATGATGCGCCGGGCTTCCACGTCCACCAATCCCAGGTCGGACATCTTGACCTCCGGACTCACTGTAAGGGCCAATAGGGTTAGGAACAGTACCGGGTTTTTGTGATTTACCCCGTTGGCCCTCAGCGCATTTTCGATGTTATCGAATGCAACAGCGACCTCGGAGGTGGGTGCATCCGAGATCAGGCCCGCGATGGGCAACGGGAGGGTGAGGGTTTGTTCAGCGTCGGCAAACACCATCCCGCCGCCCAAAACCAGCAGCGCATTGGCAGCCTGGGCCAAACGCTGGGTGGAACGACCCACGACCAGCAGGTGGTGGCTGTCATGCGCCAAGCTGCTGGCAAAGGCCCCGCTGCGCAAGCCCAGTCCGGCCAGCAAGCCGAGCGCACCGGGCCTGTGGCCCTGGCGCTGGAACACTCCAATGGTTGCGAGGGGAGGGTCGGTGGGTTCACGGCTTTTGAAAGTGGTGGTGTGCGTTTCCAAACGGGTGAAGGAATTCTGCGGGTTCATGCGGATGACCCTGGTGGGGTGTGAACCATCTGCGATAGGGAATTGGAAATCTTCTGGCCTGAACCCAGGCCGCTTCAATTCCCCGCCAGTGGGTGAAGGAAGAGGTGAAGGAAGGGCAAAAGTGGACTGACCACTCCTGGCAACTTCAACGCCTTCGACATAGACGGCTCGAGGCGGGAACGCGCTTAAGCTTTCCATCAGCAAAAAATCGGCTTTGCGCCCCGGTGCGATCAGGCCTAGTTCGGGTCTTCGTAGGTACATGGCAGGTCGCAGCGTGGCCGATGCAAGGGCATCCATGGCTGGCCAGCCCAGGCTTATTGCCAGTTGCACAATGCGCGAGAGGTGCCCCGAGACCAAACGATTGGGCATCACGTCGTCGGTAATGAGCAGCACGCGGGAGCGATCCGGAAGCCCCCGCACTGCCTCAACCACCGCTGCATTCAGCGACTTCTCCTGTAACATCACTGTAAAGCCCTTGGTCAGTTGCTCTAGTAATTTCTCGGGGGTGGAGAGGGTGTGGTCGGAAGTGATGCCGTGGGCGGCATAGTCAGACAAAATAGTTCCGCCCAGCGTGGGGGTATGTCCTTCCAGCAAGAGGCCCGCTTCCCTGGCGGTTTCAATGAGGCGCTTCAGGCGCTGGGAGCCCCGGGCCAACCCCTGGTAATCCATCAACTCCCCCAGGGCAATTACACCGGGGAGTTGCGTCAGTGCTCGCACATCCTCTGCCGTGATGGAACCCAGGGCCGTTTCTAACTCGTCGGTAGCCGGAACGCAACTCGGGATGGCAGTAAAGACCCGCAACGGCAAACCTTGGGCGGCCTCTACCATGTAGCGCACCCCAGCCGCACCCAGCACATTAGCCATTTCGTGGGGGTCGGCCAGCACCGATGTGGTGCCGTGCGGCAACACCGCCTCCGCAAAGCGGCGCGGTGTGGCCAGGCTGGACTCAATATGCATGTGGCTATCAATCAGCCCTGGGGTGAGGGTCTGGCCTTGGCCATCTAGGATTTGCTGTGCCTGAAGGTGGGTGGGAGGTGGCCCTTCCTCGACGTACTGGAACTGTCCTTGTGCAATGCCCACCCAGCCCAAATAGAGTCGCAACCGCACCACATCGGCAATCTGGACGTTGTGTATGAGTAGATCCAGCGGCTTCATGACCCAAAACCCCTTTGCTAAGGTTTACCCTGCGGTTACTTTCACACCTCATCCTTTGAGTAGAGCGGCCTTCTCGGCGGGCAAAGCAAAGTTCAGGGTCTGGCCTTCGTGCCACTGCGCTTGTTCTACAGCTACCACGGCCTTGACGGAGCCAAAGGGGCTTTCCAGCAAATACTCCACGCTCTCGCCCTGGTAGGTGCGGGCCAGTACCCGGCCCTGTAAATCCCCTGAACCGGTCAGCACCGCTTCGGGCCGCCAGGAGGCGTGGGTGTAACCTGTGCTGGCGGGCAGCCCCACCACCCCGGCAATGGTCTCGAGGGGATACAAGTTATCCCAGCCCATGAAGTGGGCCACGAAGGAGGTCTTGGGCTTGGCATACACTTCTTCCGGGGTGCCCATCTGCTCAATCCTGCCCAGCCGCATGATGACGATCCGATCCGAAAGGGCCAGTGCCTCGCCCTGGTCGTGGGTCACATAGAGCATGGTGATGCCCAGTTCACGCTGGATACGGCGCAGCTCGGCCCGCATCTCCAGCCGCAACTTGGCATCCAGGTTGGAAAGAGGTTCGTCCAGAAGCAACAAGCGCGGACGAATCACAAAGGCTCGAGCCAGCGCGACCCGTTGTTGTTGCCCACCCGAAAGCTGGGCGGGCAAGCGTTCGGCAAAATCGGCCAGCCCCACCGTGCGCAGGGCCTCCATAACCCGGTGCTCTAGCTCGCTTTTCTCGACCCGTCGCAAGCGCAATCCAAACGCCACGTTCTCAAAGGTGCTCAGATGGGGGAACAGCGCATACGACTGAAACACCATGCCAATATCGCGCTTGTTGGTGGGCAGGTGGGTGATGTTTTGCCCGGCTAGCTGCACCACCCCTGCCCGTGGAACCAATAGCCCTGCAATAGCCCGCATGGTGGTGGTTTTGCCACAGCCCGAGGGCCCCAACAACGAAACCAGCTCGCCTTCCGCTACACCCAGGTGGAGGCCTTCGACGGCTGCGGTACCCTTGGCATAGGCCAGGGTCAGGTTTTCCAAGCTCAAAAAGTCGCTCATATTCATACGTATTTAGAGATACCCAGCAGTCGCTCGGTGAGCAGCACAAACAAAATCGAGAACAAAATCAGCAGGGTGGAAAGGGCGGCAATGGTGGGGTCGTAGGTATATTCCATGTATAAGAGCATCTGAATTGGTAGGGTCGAGACCCCTGGCCCAGTCAGGAATAGCGAGACCGGCACTTGATTGAAAGAGGTGATGAAGGCCAGTACGCTGGCTGCTGCAACGCCACCGCGAATGTTGGGCAGCACCACCCTGAAGAAGGTTTGCAAACGGTTGGCCCCCAGGCTCATGGCGGCATCCTCGATGTCGCGTGGCAGATTGGCCAAGCTGGCACTTACCACCCGTACTGCGTAGGGCAACAGCAGGGCAGTGTGTCCAATCAAAAGCCCGATGCTAATGGAGTTATTGCCGATCAGCACAAAGTAGCGCAACAGTGCCAACCCTACCATCAGTGCGGGCAGAATCAGCGGGCTGGTCAGAATGACCCGGATCACCTCTGCGCCTGGAACCTGGTAGCGGGCTAGGGCATAGGCCACCGGAATGCCCATCAGCAGCGCCAGCAGGGTAGAGAGTACCCCCAGCCACAAGCTGGTCACAAAGCTGGCCTGAAAAGCCTCTACCGTGAGCACCTTGGCAAACCATTGCAGCGAAAACGAACTGGGCGGGAAAGCCAGGGTACGATCCCCACTAAAGGCTGAGATAAACACCACCACAAAAGGCCCCACCAGAAACAGCAGTGCCAGCCCCAACATCACTATGGGGAAACGTGACTCCCTCATGCGGCCCTCGCAGTTTTGGCGGCTCGGCCGCGTAGCAGAAAGTTGACCAGTAGGGTGGTGAGCAGCATCACCACCGAGATCACAGCAGCAGCGGCGTAGTCCACTGTTACGCCCGCTTTCTGATAGAGCAACGTGGCCAACATCGTTACCCGAGGGCCGCCCAGCAGTGCGGGGGTCACGTAGGCGGTTACGCAGCCGGTAAAGACCAATGTTCCACCCACCACCAGGCCCTCGCGGGTCAACGGAAGAATCACCCGCCAGAAAACCTGCCCCTCCGAGGCCCCCAGGCTGCGCGCTGCAGGAACCACGTCTTTGGGCAGGTTTTCCATCGCGCTAACCAGCGATAAAAGCATCAAGGGCATCATCAATTGAAGCAGTCCAATAAACACGGCCCACTCTGTAAACAGAATGCGCAAAGGCTCTTGCAACAAACCCGTTTCGATCAGGCTTTTATTAACGATCCCCTCGCGTCCCAACACCACCAGCCAAGTGTAGGTACGGGCTACGGGCGAGGTCATGAGGGGGAGGATAATCAACCCGATGATCAGTCCTCGCCAGCGGGGATTGATTTTGAGTACCGCGTAGGCCGCCGGATAACAGACCAGGGCACTGACCAGCGTCACCAGCAAGGAGATCCACAGCGTACGCCAGTAGACCTCGCGGTTGAAATCGTCGGCAAAGAAGGCGAGGTAGTTATTAAGCCCGTAAGTCTGGCCGACGTGGAAGCTCTCCAAAAGCAAAGCAACCACCGGCAGTAGAAAAAATACTGCAACGAAAAGCAAAGCCGGACTCAGTAGAATCCATGCAGCCAGCCGTGCAGGGGATTGACTCAGCAAGCAGTTCTCCTTTGTTTGAAGCGCCTTGAAAGCGGGTTCAGGAAGTCACAACCTGAACCCGCTTTCTTAGATTTTCTATCGTGCGACTTCGCGATTCCAGCGCTGAATCCACGCATCACGCACTTTTATGATGTAGTCAGGATCTACAGTGCGCAATGAAGCGATCTGTTGCAGCCCGTAGGTGAGCTGGGCGGCTTTGTCGGCAGAAACGCGGACATTGCGGTTGACAGGAGAATCTACCAGGTCGTTGGCCTGCGCAGTCTGAACCTCACGGGAGATGATGAAGTCAATAAACTGATAGGCCAGTTCCTGGTTACGGCTGCCCTTGACCAGGACAGCTACATTGGAAACCCCAGCCTGGCCTTCGGAGAGCCTGGCCCAGGCCAGAGGTTTGCCGGTCGCCAGCAAGTTGCCCCAGGCGAAGCGCCCGACGGGAGCGGCCCATACCTCTTCCTGGGCGAACAGCCCGGCCAATTGGGCCGACTGGTTGTAGTAGGTCACCACGTTGGCCTTGAGGGCACTCAAACGTTCAAAGCCAGGATTCACGTTGGTATCGGTACCACCAAAGGCGCGGTTTACTAGCCAGACCACCGGGGGCCCCTGGGTGGTGGTGATATTGGGTAGGGCGATACGGCCTTTGAGCTCGGGACGCCAGAGGTCGCGCCAGGAAGTAATGGGGGTGGTGATCTTGTCGGTGCGATAGGCGATGCTAATCGCATAGGTGGTGAAAGCCACCGCAAAGTTGCCACCCAAGGGGTTCTTGGCAAAGTCGTAAAGCTCGTTCAGGTTGCTCAGCTTGGAAGTATCAAGGCGCTCCAGAAGCCCCTGATTGGCGGCCAATTGGGCAAAGTAGTCGCCTAGCAGGGCTACGTCCACGTTGGGGTTGTCCTTGCGGGCGGCCAGCTTGGCGAGGCGGTCGGCGTTGTTGCCCACCTCCCAGACGATTTTGCAGTTGCAGCGGGCCTCGAAAGGGCGAGTGATGTTTTTATCAATGAGGTTTTGATTCAAGCCAAAACCCGAGACCGTGAGGGTGCGCTGTTGCGCCAAACCTACCGACAGAACGAGAACCAAAGCCAACCAACCAAGCCAAACACGCATGAGCTGCCTCCTTTGACAAAGCAAATTGCCTCATACCATACAACATTTTTCGCATAAATATAACTTCTGTTTGTCCGGGGTGGAGTGCTCGAGCTGGCTGTGAACTTTGAGCAGTTGCCATACACACATTACCTAGAAAAGAGCGATAGTGGTGTAAAACACTCCGCCATCTGCTGGCGAAGCAACCGAATCCGGCACTGGGATTGCGTGCAAATTATCCCATCTCTGCTTGCCAAGGGGGATTGGCCCCAGCCCGTGTGCAAGTGATGGCCGCAACGCGGGCGGCGAAGCCCAGCAGTGAAGTTACCTGTTCGGTGTCTAGCGATTCCAGCGCAGATCGAGACCAAACGCCAGAGCGCCACAGCCAGCTCAAAATACCCGACATGAAAGCGTCCCCAGCCCCCACCGTATCCACCACCTCCACCCGGGGGGCCTGCACGCGCAGGATGGCCTGCCCGGTCGCAGCCAAAGCCCCCAGACCCCCTGGGTTGCTATCACCAGCACGGGGCCTTGCTGCTTCCACTCCTGGGCGATGGTTTCTAAGTTTGCCCCCGGATATAGCCACTCGAGGTCGGCCTGGCTCACCTTGACCAGATCAACCTGCTCGAGCCAGCCCAAGAGGCGATCGAGGTAGGCCTCCCGGTTAGGAATCAAAAAGGGCCGCACATTGGGGTCGAGCGAGATCAGGCGGCGGCGGGCCTCACGTCGCATTAGGAGCTCGAGGCTCGAGGCCCCGGGTTCCAGCACCAACGAGTAGGAGCCAAAGTGCAGGGCTGCATTGGTTGGCAGCAAAGCCGGCAGGTCTTCAGGGTAAAGCAAGCGGTCGGCGGTATTTTCGCAGTAAAACGAGAAAAACTCGCCCGACTCGGAAGGGGTCACCAGGGCCAGGGTGGTCAAGTGCTCGCTTTCTTTTACGTACTCCAGGCTGACCCCGCTGGCGGCCAGATGGCTTCGCAGGCGCTGCCCAAAGGCATCCTGCGAGATTCGCCCCAGAAAGGCGGTGGGCGTACCCAGGCGGCCCGCGCCCATGGCTACGTTGTAGGGGGAGCCCCCGGGATGTGGTACATAAGCGGTACCGCCGTTGTGCGTTATGGGGTCATATCGATCAGCGCTTCACCGGCAACAATCAGCATGCTTCCTCCCACCAAACTTAATGAAGAGTCTAACAGGCCCACGCTTTCTGCACCTCCAGCAAAAGCCCACCGGTAGGGTAGACTTGTGGGTGGAGAAAACTATGGGACTCAGCAAAGGAAAGTTTGAGCGGATACAGGCCTGTGCCGACGACCGGGGTGTGATTGCGGCCGCTGCCATGGATCAGCGGGGCTCCTTGCGCAAAGCCATTGCCAAGGCCCGCGGCGCCGAGGTGAGCGACGCCGATCTAACCGAGTTCAAAACCGCGGTGGTCAAAATCCTCACCCCCTACGCCTCAGCCATTCTGATGGACACCGAGTATGGGCTGCCGGCACTCAAACACAAAGCCCCTGGCACCGGTGTGCTGCTGGCCTATGAAAAATCGGGGTACGACACCAGCTCGGTAGGCCGCCTGCCCGACCTGCTGCCCGAGCTCAGCGTGCGGCGCATTGTGGAGCTGGGAGGGGATGCGGTCAAGATTTTGCTTTACTACAACCCCGAAGATGATGCCAAAATCAATACCATCAAGCACGCTTTCATCGAGCGAGTAGGGGCCGAGTGCGCTGCGCTGGAAGTGCCCTTCTTTTTGGAGCCCATCGCCTATGACGACCAACTCGGCGAGGGCCTCGAGCTCGCCAAAGCCAAGCCCCGCTACGTAGCCAAGTACATGGAGGAGTTTTCCAAAGACCGCTACGGGGTGGACGTGCTCAAGGTGGAGCTGCCCTTCAATATCGCCTATACCAGCGGCACCCTGGGCTTTAAGGGTGAGGAAGCCTACACCCGCACCCAGGCCCTCCAGTTCCTCAAAGATACCGCCAGTGCGGCCGGTAAGCCCTTCATCTACCTCTCGGCGGGGGTCAGCGATGCGGTCTTCCGCGAGTCTTTGGAGATGGCCGCCGAGGCTGGGGTGCCCTTCAGCGGCGTGCTGTGTGGGCGGGCTACCTGGCAAGACGGGATTCCGGTGTATGCCAAGCAAGGTGGGCAAGCGCTCGAGGCCTGGCTTAGTGACCAGGGCGTAAAGAATATCCAGATGCTCAACGAGGTGCTGGCCAAGGGTGCGAAGCCCTGGTGGACGCACTATGGAAGCCTGGAAGCTGCACGGGCCTGATTCCAAGATTGCAAGCCGCAGCGTAGGGTAGCCAGCAAGCCAAAAGCCTTGATTGACAGCTTTGTATGCCTGTGCTACCCTACAGGACGCATTTGGTGGCACTCACCAGTGCAGCTCTTGGGCGCGTAGCTCAGTTGGATAGAGCGACTGACTACGGATCAGTAGGTCGTGGGTTCGAATCCTGCCGCGCCCGCCACGAAGCCAGCCAGGGACCTGCCCCTGGCTGTTCGCTTTTTTGCAGCCTGTCCGCCCCCCGTATACTGAACAGGATGCGTGCCCACACCAACCCCTGGTATCTGGTGCTTTCCTCCTACTGGTTTGCCAGCAGCTTCAAGTGGTTTCTGATTCTCCTGGTACTGCTGCCTGCTAGGGTAGCCGAGCTAGTACCCGAGCCCGAAAGGGCCACCCGGCTGGGATTGCTGTTTGCCTTGGGCGCGGTGATGGCCTTCATCGGGCCGCCCATCTGGGGCTACATCTCCGACCGGGTGGGCCGCCGAATGCCCTTTTTGGCAGCAGGGGCTATTCTGACGGCCGGTTCGCTGGTCTGGATGGCCTATGCCGGCAGCTACTGGCAACTGGTTGTGGCCTATTTGCTGCTGCAACTGGCCGATGATATGGCCACCGGCCCCTATTCGGCCCTGATTCCCGACCTCACGGCCCGTCGGGAGCGCGGGGTGGCTTCGGGGTGGCTGGGAACCCTCCAGGTGGGCGGCCAGGTGGTGGCGGGTGTGGTGGGCTTTTTGCTGGCCAACCTGCAATGGCAGTTCCTCCTCATCGCGCTGGTCAATCTGCTGGCCGCTGTAATGGTTCTGAGTCTGATTCGGGAGGTGCCGGGGTTGCAACCGCAGCGGCGGGGGCTCATGGAGAGTATGCTGGCCCCTTGGCGCAATCCCGATTTTCGCTGGGTCTGGTTTACCCGGTTCCTGGTCATGCTGGCGCAATATATGGTACAGACCTATCTGCAATACTACCTGGCCGACGTAGTGCAAACCTTTCAGGCTTTCGGCCAGACCCTGGCCACGGAGGCCTTCCAGGCGGTGGCCCTGCTGGGCCTGCTGATTTCGATTGGCGCCGCCATTTCGGCGGTTCCGGCAGGGCGTATCTCCGACCAAAAGGGCCGCAAACCCATCATCTACATTTCAGGGGTGGGGCTGGCAGTGTTGATGCTGCCCATCCTGCTGCTGCCCCGCTACGATGTGCTCATCGTGCTGGCGTTGGTGTTTGGACTGCTGTATGGGGCCTACCTGGCGGTAGACTGGGCGCTGGTCTCGGACGTGTTGCCCAACCCCCAGGCCCACGCTACCGACATGGGCATCTGGCAAACCTCAATTGTGCTGCCGCAGGTGCTGGCAGGCGGATTTGGGGCCATGCTCGATACCTTTAACCGCCAGAGCGCAGGATCGGGCTATACGGTGTTGTTCCTGATTGCTGCGGTGTGTTTCGTGCTGGGGACCCTTCTGGTTCGGCAGATTCGCTCGGTGCGGTAGCTTTTGCTTGACAAGCTCGAGGCCCCGTCCCATAGTAATGAAGCGCTTTCGCCTGGAGGGATGGCTGAGTGGTTGAAAGCGGCGGTCTTGAAAACCGTTGTAGGCGCAAGCCTACCGGGGGTTCGAATCCCTCTCCCTCCGCCAGATGTACGTTATACCGGATTCAAAAAGACAGTCATCAACAAAAAGACTTCAAGGGGCTGTCTTTTTGAATCCTAGAGCACACCCGTTGGTCGGGTTAGTTCGCCACCATTCGGTGACGAACCAACCGCATCTGGGTATAGGCGTTTCAAAAGTCTGGTTTTGTGCTAAAGTATCGTTTGCGGTTTCGGGGAAACACCCCAAACCCACAACCCGATGGAGGGGTGGCCGAGTGGCTGAAGGCGGCGGTTTGCTAAACCGTTATAGGGAACGAAAGTCCCTATCGGGGGTTCGAATCCCCCCTCCTCCGCCAAAAGGTAGTAGGCAGGTCGTAGGGGCCGGAGAAGCAATGCTCTGGCCCCTTGGCTTTTATACCGTTTCCGCTTGAATCTTCACCGCTAGATGTAGTCAGAGGTGAAGGGTTCAAGCCGACCGAAGGGAGTAGAAAAGCATTCCGGCAGTATCGTTTCGGCTTTCAAAAGCAAGCGATGTTGCCGGAATGCGTATTACGGGGTATTCATGCTACCGGCAACCTCGAGGCCCGGCACCCCGCGGCAAGACCGGCCAAGTTATCCACAGGTTATCCACAGACTTATCCACAGCTTATGCACAGGGTTTAAGCGCATAACTGCAAATTGTTGCAGGTTCAGTCTTGACGCTCCCATTTTTGCTGCTCCCTCGAGGCGATAGACTATTCGGTGGTGCGTCCGCTCTCGCTACTTTTTCTGACTCTTTTCAACAGCATTCTGGGGCTGTCGGTCTTGTTCCCAATCCTGGGGCCGCTTTCCCGCGAACTGGGTTTGAGTGAGGTGCAGGTCGGGCTTTTCTCTACCGGCTATGCCCTTATGCAGTTTATTCTGTCGCCCTACTGGGGACAAAAGAGCGAGGCGGTGGGGCGCAAACCTATCCTGTTGTTGGGAATTGTGGGTTTTGCTGCCAGTTTTTTTCTGTTCGCCTTTTTTGCTTGGTTGGGCTACCAGAAGGTGCTTTTGGGCGGGGGACTGTTTGGCGCGTTGCTGGCAAGCAGGCTTTTAGGCGGGGCTTTTTCCTCCGCGACCCTGCCCACTGCCCAGGCCTACCTGGCCGATATCACCCCCAGGGATAAGCGCACCCAGAATTTTGCTGTGCTGGGGGCCGCTTTTGGTCTGGGTATCATTTTTGGCCCAGCCATAGGGGCAGGTCTGGCCCACTTTGGACTGTTGGTGCCGGTGCTTTTCTCGGCAGGGCTGGCCCTTCTGAATGCCATCTTTGTCTGGCGGGCCTTGCCCGAGTCGCGCAAGCCCGAGACCCGCCTCTCAAAGCCGCCCCGTCTCTCCTGGACAGACCCCCGCATCCTGCCGCTGCTGGTGGTGGGCCTCAGTATCAACCTGGCGTCCATCGCGATGGAACAAACCGTGGCCTTTCTCTACCAGGATCGCCTCTCACTTGGCCCGGCCCAGACCGCCCAGACGGTGGGCCTTGCCCTGGTGATATTTGGGATTGTGGGGGTGCTGGTACAGGGAGTCTGGGTGCGCAGGGTCAGATGGCCCCCCCGAACCCTGATTGGCCTGGGATTGCCGCTTTTGTTGCTGGGGTATCTGGGCCTAGTGTTTGCCCCCAATTTTGGATGGCTCACGCTCTCGTTGGTGCTGTTGGGTCTGGGTTCTCTCACCAATCCCGGCCTGGCTGCTGCACAATCGCTGGCGGTTTCCGACGATGAGCAAGGGGCCGTTGCGGGCTTGTCCAGCGCCGTGCAGGCTTTGGGCCGGATGCTGGGGCCGGTGGTGGGCACTTCTTTGTACGGGCTCTCCCCGGCCTATCCCTATATCTTTTCGGCTGCCCTGGTTGGGCTGGCGCTTGCGTTTTTCCTGGCCCGGCCACAGTTGGCCAGCCAGCGGTAGGGCTTTTACCCAAATAGACCCGCTTCCTCCAGCAACCGCCTTAGCATTTCCAGATTGACCAGGGCGTGGCCCTTGGTGGTGTTGTTGAAGATGAACCAGACCTGGGTGAGGGTCTCGTGCTCCAAAGCGGCTTGCAGTGACCGCACCCAGAAGCGCAGCTCTTCCTCGCTGTAGCGGTAGTCGTGCCGTTCGGCCTGATCTTTGCCTTCGTACCACTTTTCCTTGTTGCGCCCCGAAAGCCTTATATAGGCGGTCTCACCGGTGATGTGGAGCTGGTTTTTGGGCAGGCCGGGCAGGGGCGGGTAGTCGGTGCTGACCCAGGTCAGGCCTGCTTTTCGGAAGGCTTCGCGCACCTCCTCGTTGTCCCAGGAGGTATGGCGAAACTCCACCGCCAGCCCGCCGGGGGCCAGGGTTTTGTCGGCGAAACGCTGGGCCAGCGCCGCAAAATACCGGCGATTCTCGGGGGTGCGGTGAAAGCTCTGGGGAAACTGGGCTAAAAAAGGCCCCAGCACCCCGGCATCCCGCAGGGGGGCCACCGACTCAAAAAGCCGCCGGTAATCCTCGTCGCTGGCGTTGCGCTCGTGGGTCATGCTTTGGTGAATCTTGACCGCCCAGTGCACCCGCCCTTCGCTGCGCCGGAGCATCCCGGCGAAGGCTTTGAGGCCGGGTAGGTTGTAGAACGAGGAGTTCAGCTCCACGGCGTTGAAGTGGCGGGCATATATCGAGAGCCACTGGTCTTTTTTGGCCTCGAGCGGATACAAAAGACCTACCCAGTCGTCGTTGGTGTAGCCGCCGGTGCCCAAATAGATTTCCACGCTTTCTATTGTGGCACAAGCCCAATTCGCCCAACAAAAACGCGCCACCCGAAGGTGGCGCGTGGGCAATGAGAGAAAAATTATTCTACCGTCACGCTCTTGGCTAGGTTGCGGGGCTGATCCACATCCCGCCCCAAAAACACCGCCGTCTCGTAGGCCAACAGTTGCAGGGGCACCACGCTCACCACCGGAGCCAGCAGATGATGGATTTGGGGGACATAAATCACGTCCTGGGCAAACTTCTTCACCTCGGTGTCGCCCTCGGTCGCTATGGCAATCACCCGCCCGCCCCGGGCCCGCACCTCCTGGATGTTGGAGACGGTTTTCTCGTAGAAGGGGCTCTGGGTGGTGAGCACCACCACCGGCAGGCGCTCGTCAATCAGGGCGATGGGGCCGTGCTTCATCTCGCCGGCGGGGTAGGCCTCGGCGTGGATGTAGCTAATCTCCTTGAGCTTGAGGGCCCCCTCAAAGGCGGTAGGGGCCTGGATGTGCCGCCCCAGGAACAGGTAGTCCTGGGCCTGGTGGTACTTCTCGGCAATGTGGGCAATGTGGGGGCGCTGCTCGAGCATCTCTTCGACCTGCCGGGGCAGCTTGCGCATCTCCCCTAGAAACTCCCGTGCGGTTTTCTCGTCCAGCGTACCCTTGGCCCGTCCCATCCACACCGCCACCATGCCCATCGCGGCCAGCATAGCGATGTAGGCCTTGGTGGAGGCCACCCCGATCTCGGGCCCGGCGTGGATGTAGAGGGTGTCGTCCACCTCGCGGGTGATGCTGCTGCCCTTGGCGTTGATGACCCCCAGGGTGCCCGCCCCCTTGCGTCCCGCCTCGCGGATGGCCTCCAGGGTATCGATGGTCTCGCCCGACTGGCTGATGCAGATGGCCAGGGTTTTGTCGTCCACCACCGGGTCGCGGTAGCGGTACTCGGAAGCCACATCAATCTCCACTGGTACGCGGGCCAGGGTCTCAATCAGGTACTTCCCCACCCAACCGGCGTAGTAGGCTGTTCCGCAGGCGATGATATGCACCTTGTCGTACTTAGCAGGCTCGAGCTTCAGCCCCAGTTCCACCCCTGCTTCTTCCTCGTGCAGGCGGCCCCCCAGGGTGTTCTCCAGCACCCGGGGTTGCTCGTAGATTTCCTTGAGCATGTAGTGGGGATGCCCACCTTTTTCGGCGGCCTCGAGGCTCCAGTCCACCGTCACCACCTCGCGCTCTACCGGGTTGCCAGCTAGGTCGGTCACGGCCACGCCCTCGCGGGTCACGACCGCCATATCGCCGTCGTGCAGGAAAATCACCCGACGGGTATAGGGCAGCAGGGCCGGCACATCCGAGGCCACAAAGTTTTCTCCCTCGCCCAGCCCAACTACCAACGGACTCACGGTACGGGCCACCACGATCTCATCGTGGTTCTGATGGGCTACCACCAGCGCGTAGGCCCCGTAGGCTTCCGAGAGGGCCATCCGCATGGCCTCGACCAGGTTTCCCTGGTATTTTTCCTCGATCAGGTGGGCCAGGACTTCCGAATCGGTCTCGGAGGTAAAGAGGTGCCCCCGGGCGATGAGCCCCTCCTTGAGGGGTAGGTAATTTTCGATGATGCCGTTGTGAATAACGGCAATATCGCCCTTTTCGGTCAGGTGAGGGTGGGCATTGGGGTCGGTAGGGGCCCCGTGGGTCGCCCAGCGGGTGTGCCCCACCCCAAACTGGCCACTCAAGCGATGCTCTTTGAGGCTATCGGCCAGTACCTGAAGCTTACCGGCTTTTTTGACGACCTCGAGGTGCCCATTGACCTTTACTGCAATACCGGCGGAGTCGTAGCCCCGGTACTCTAGGCGTTTGAGTCCATCCAAAATTACGTCCGATGCGTCCCGAAAACCCACATAGCCCACGATTCCACACATTTTCCCACCTCGCTCTTCTTCAAACCATAGTTCAAATTGCGGGCCGACCCACCGCTATTTGCACCAAACCTCGAAAGCCACCCCCAGCTAGGTCGGTAAAGAGGGTGACTGTAGCTTGCGGGCGGATCAATGCTCTATCGCACGCGAACCTTGCCCCTTGATTGTCCAGTGCTCACGCCACTGGCTTTCCCGTAGGGCTGATCTGGCTTAGGGCCAGCGGAGAGGGTGAGGTTCACACCCTGGCGGCATCCGCGGATATCTTCGATCTTTCGCAGGTCTGCTGCTTATCTCTATTTTGAGACCGCCACCTCGTAAGGTAAGTGTGGCTTGCCAAATGGTGGGAGCACCATTAGCTTTTGCTAACTGCTCGCCTTTAGCCCACCTTACCCCCTGCGCTCCTCGCTTTGTGACTTAGCTCTCCTTTCTGGGTTTAATAAACCCCTGTTCATTGTACAGTTTTTTCGTCTGGTGGGCCTGTCCATACTTGACAGCCCGATAAATACACGGGTATGATGTCCCCCGGATGCGCAAGGTGAGAGTTTTTTGAGCCCCTTGAAGGGGTCGCCTCTTGCCGAGCGTCCGTTGCGGATGTAAGGGGTTTTTTTGGGAGAGGAAACACGGCAACTCGCCCCCTAAAAAAAATCCTGCGCCTCCGCAACATCAGGTTCTCGTGGGGTGTCCATCTGGGCATAACATGAGAGTTTGAGGAGGCAGAATGAAGAAGAAGCTAGTAGTTTACTTGGCTGGGTTGCTGACCGTGCTCGGTTTAGGCTTCGGTCAGGCACAGTTCTCCGACGTACCCGCCGGGCACTGGGCCAAAGAAGCCGTCGAGCGCATCGCAGCCTGCGGTCTTATCACGGGTTTCCCCGATGGGACTTACCGTGGTAACACCAACCTGACCCGCTATCAGGCCGCCCTGATCTTCCAGCGCTTGCTGAACGAGATCCAGCAGGGTGGCGAGTGCGTGAAGGGTGAAGGCGGCGGCATGAGCGATGAGGACATGACCGCCATCCGCAACGCGGTGCAGGAGCTGGCCGCCGAGCTGGCTGCCCTGGGTGTGCGCGTATCGGCCCTGGAAGACAATGCCGCTACCAAGGACGACATCGCCCGCCTCGAGGCCGCCATCGAAGAACTGAAGGCTGCGCCCGCCCCGGCCCCCGGCATGGATGAGGCCGCCCTGGCCGACCTGGCCGACCGGGTGGAGGCCGCCAGCGTGGCCGCCGACACCGCCCTGGCCCAGGCCCAGGTGCTGGCCGAGCGCCTCGATGCAGTTGAAGGCGACGTAGCTGCTCTCAAGACCCAAGTGGAAGCCGATGCCGACAGCATCCGTGCCCTCAACGAGCTGGCCGTGCTGCTGAACCAGGACGTGCTCGCGCTGCAAGACCGCGTGACCGCCCTCGAGAAGCAACTGGGTGACGTGGACTTCGACAGCTTCGCCAACAAGGAAGATGTCAGCGCCATCCAGGAATTCGCCACCGCCCTGCGCAGCGACCTGGTGCGCCTGTCCGACCGGGTGAGCGCCCTGGACAGCCGCCTGGCTGCAGTTGAAGCCACCCGTCCGACCCTGACCGGCTCGCTCTCGGCTACCTATGGCTACTCCACCAACACCGGCGGGGACTTCGACCTCGACCGCCTCTTCCCCGGCAACGCCCTCAGCTCCGGCACTGGCGCGGACGATGTAACGGGCAACCGCATCCGCAACGCCTTCCGCCGCGGCGACTTCAACCAGACCTTCACCGGTGGTGGTGCCAGCCTGAACTTCGGTCTCAAGCCCACCGGCGGCGCCATCAGCGAGGTCACCCTGGGTATGGGCGCGGGCCTGTTCAATGGCGGTACCGACCCCGACCGGGCCATCAAACTGAACAGCGCCAGCGTCAAGGGCAGCCTCTCCGGCCAGGCCTTTAGCATCACCTACAACAACGACGACAGCACCTTCAGCTTCAACCCCTACCTCTTCAACAACAGCACCGTAGGGGACTTGATCACCACCCGTGGCTTCGTGGCTACCCTGGATGCCAAAGCCTTCCCGCTGTCTCCGAAGTTCACTGTTGTGGCGGGCGAGGGGATTGACAGCGCTGCAATTCCTCTTGCAAGCCGTGTCTTCGGAGCGGACGCCACCTACGGTGGTCTGCGGGCCGAACTCAACCTGCTGGGTATCACCACCGGCCTTAGCTACGCTGAGAACCGCCGCAACCGCTCGGCCTTTGGGGTGGATTATAAAGGCAGCCTCTTTGGGCTTGTGAACCTGGAAGGCGCTTTTGTGGCCTCCACGCCCTTCGGTAACCCCATTGACTTCTCCAACCAGCTCGTAACCGACCAGGCCTTCTACACCAAGCTGGGGGTGAAGCTGGGCATTATCGAACTGAATGCCAACTACCGCGCCATTGACCCGCAGTACAACAACGGTCAGGCTGGTCTGTCGTCGGCCTCTAGCTTCTACTACTTCGGGATGGGTGGCAACGGCGAGGCCCCCTACGGCGCCAACAACCGTGGGTTTGGCCTCGACGGCAAGCTGACCCTGCCTATCCTGGGCGGCATCGAGGTGCGTGGCTTCTACGATAACTCCGCCGACTTCACCACCGGCGCCCAGACCGCCGATACCTTCAGCGTGGGTGCTACCATCCCGCTGTTCGCCGGCTTCAGCCTGAACGGCTTCTTCAACAACACCAACGTGAACGGTGTGCAGGTCTCCGGTGCCACTGGTGGCCAGTCGGGCCTGAACGGCAACTACAACTTCTACGTCTACAACAACCAGGATGCCCGCTGGTCGAGTGGCTTCGGGGTCAAGCTGATCCACAACGGCCGTGCCAGCAACGCTCTGATCTCTGGCCTTGACCTCAACCTGTGGTACCAGTCCTTCGCGGGCCCCAACGCTGGCACCGATATCCTGGCCAGCGCGGGCTACAACCTGAAACTAGGCTTTATCTCGCTCAACCCCATCGTGCGCTACCACAGCTTCGCGGCTTCTGCGCCGGCGCCGGGCAACCTGTCCACCAGCGCTCTGAAGTTCGGCATTGGCGCCAGCACCGACCCGCTGGGCATCTTCCTCAAGCCCAGCCTCGAGGGTGCCTTCGTGACCCAGTCCATCACCGAGACTGCACCGGGTAGCACCTCCTCGAGCGAGCAGTACTGGCGGGTGGGCCTGAACCTCAACGAGTTCCTGGCCACCGGCAGCGTCTTCAAGGTGGGCTATGCCAGCTACAGCGCGACCAACGTGGTATCGCCCAACCCGGTGGGTGGTGCCCCGGCCCGCGGCTTCGGCAACTTCCCCCTGAGCCTCACCACCGACCGCGTGTTCAACTACCCCGGCGAAGTACGGTTCCCCTGGAACCTGACCACCGGCTTCGGCACCAACTCGGGTAGCGTGACCGGTCTGTACCTCGAGTGGAAGTACGGCAACCTGACCATGGCGGCGGCCTCGGCCACCCTGGCGGATGGCAGCGGCGCTACCGTCAGCAATGGCTCGGGCTTCAAGATCAGCTACAAAGTGAAGTTCTAAGTATCGAACCCACTTCAACCCCCGCCATCTGGGCGGGGGTTCTTTTTCAGGGCAGCAGATCGAGCTTGATTCTGGCCTCCACCGCCCCAAAATGCCGGCGGTCGAGGGTGGCAATCTGCCCGATGCCCAGCTCCTCGGCGATGGCGATCACGGCGGCATCCACGAAGCCCAGGCGGAGGCTTGGGTACTGCTGGTTCAGCTCAAAAACCCGCTGGTATCCGGCTTCGGATAGATCGGCTACCAGATAGGCACCCTCGGTAATGCCCTGGTAGAACCGAAGCTGGGCTGGAAGGCCCAGCCTTTTACCAAGGAAGTAATCCACCTCTGGGATCGCTGGGGCTGGTATAACGAGCGGGCCTGATTCGCGAAGCAGTAAATCTTTGCTTGCAAGATGCCACTGGTCTCGCCGATCGTAAAGAGCGGTTAGCACGCCGCTGTCCAGGATCAGGGCCATCAGCTATTCTCCGGGTTGCCAAACCCCAGTTCGTCCAAGATCTCCTCAAAACGCTCGGCGCCATCGCTGTGGCCGCTATCGAATTCACCCACCCCAACGGGGAGCCCTCGGGGTTTTTTGTACAGCTTATACCGAACCGCCTCGCGGATAATCTCGGCCACGGGCTTTTTTGAACGCCGGGCCTCGAGCTTGAGTAGGAGCTCGAGCTCGGGATCCAGGTAGATGGTCGTCCGCTTCATATGTTTATGTTAGCATATATGTTTTCCACACCGAGTAGGCTTGTAAAAGTCGGTCAAAAGGGGATTGTATTCTGATGTAGGCAGAACGTGCCGGTTTTTCGGTAAACTACCCTGATGTTCCGCTACCAAGGCCCCGAACCCAAAGGCGACCAGCCCCAGGCCATTGCCGCCCTCAGCGAAGCCCTGCGCGATGGCGAGCGCTTTGTCACCCTCCTGGGCGCGACTGGCACGGGCAAGACCGTGACCATGGCCAAGGTGATCGAAGCGTTGCAGCGCCCGGCCCTGGTCATGGCCCCCAACAAGGTGCTGGCGGCCCAGCTCGCGGCGGAGTTCCGGGAGCTGTTCCCCCAGAACGCGGTGGAGTTTTTCATCAGCTACTACGACTACTACCAGCCCGAGGCCTACGTACCTGGACGCGATTTGTTCATCGAGAAGGATGCCGCCATCAACCCCGAGATCGAGCGGCTGCGCCACTCCACCACCCGCAGCCTGCTGACCCGGCGCGATGTGATCGTGGTGGCCTCGGTTTCGGCCATCTACGGCCTGGGCAGCCCCGAAGACTACAAGAACATGAGCCTGGTGGTGGAGGTGGGGCAGGAGATCCCGCGCGACGCGATTATCGAGCGGCTGGTGGATTTGCAGTACGAGCGGGGCGATTTGCAGTTGGAGGCGGGCCGCTTCCGGGCCAGGGGCGAGGTGCTCGAGGTCTGGCCGGCCTACGAGCAGGAGCCCATCCGCATTGAGCTGTTCGGCGACACCATTGACCGGGTGACGGTGGTGCATCCGGTGACGGGCGACCGGCTGAAAGATCTGCCGGGGTTTGTGCTGCTGGGGGCTAGCCACTACGCCACCCCGGAGTGGCGGCTCAAGGAGGCCATCCCACAGATCAAGAAGGAGTTGGAACAGCGGCTTAAGATTTTCGAGGAGGAGGGCAAACTCTTGGAGGCCCAGCGGCTCAAGGAGCGCACCCTTTATGACCTCGAGATGCTGGAAGTGATGGGTACCTGCCCCGGCATCGAGAACTACAGCCGCTTTTTGTCGGGCAAGGAACCCGGCGAAGCGCCCTACACGCTGATGGACTACTTCCCCGACGACTATCTGGTGCTGCTGGATGAGTCGCATGTCACGGCTCCTCAACTGCGCGGGATGTACAACGGCGACTATATGCGCAAGCGGACGCTGGTGGACTATGGCTTCCGCCTGCCCAGCGCCCTCGACAACCGCCCGCTCAAGTTCAATGAGTTTCTGGAGCGGGCCGGGCAGCTTGTGTTCGTCTCCGCAACCCCTGGCCCCTACGAGTTGGAAGTTTCGGGCCGGGTGGTCGAGCAGATCATCCGCCCCACTGGCCTCTTAGACCCCCAGGTAACGGTGAAACCCGCTACTGGGCAGATCGAAGACCTGATGGGGGCCATTCGCACTCGAGCAGCCCGCAAGGAGCGCACCCTGGTGACGGTGCTGACGGTGCGGATGGCCGAGGAACTCACGGCTTACCTGGTGGAGCACGGGGTGCGGGCCCGTTACCTGCACCACGAGCTGGATGCCTTCGAGCGCCAGGCCTTGCTGCGCGATCTGCGGCTGGGCCACTTCGACGCCCTGGTGGGCATCAACCTGCTGCGCGAGGGCCTCGACTTGCCCGAGGTCTCGCTGGTGGCCATCCTGGACGCCGACAAGCAGGGCTTCCTGCGCTCCGAACGCTCCCTCATCCAGACCATCGGGCGGGCCGCGCGTAACGTGGGGGGCGAGGTGTTTCTCTACGCCGACGCTGTGTCGGACGCCATGAAGGCCGCCATTGACGAAACCAACCGCCGCCGGGCCTTGCAGGAAGCCTACAACCTCGAGCACGGCATTACCCCCGCCACCATCCAGAAGTCGGTGCGCAAGGTGATTAAGCCCGAGGACTACGAGGCCGAGGCCGCCGAAGTGGCGCTGGACGACCCGGCACTCTTGCAAAGCCTGCTGGAGCAGCTCGAGACCGAGATGTGGGCGGCCTCCGAGGCCCTCGACTTCGAGAAGGCCGCCGGGCTGCGTGACCAGATGCGAAGCCTCGAGGCCCGCATCAAAGGCCTGCCCGAACCCACCACCGCTGGGAAGGGTAAACGCCGGCGCCGACGCTAACCAATAATTTCTTCGGGCTTGAAGAAAATCTCAATCTCGCGGGCAGCGCTCTCCGGACCGTCCGAGCCGTGGATGATGTTTTCGTCTACGGTGGTGGCAAAGTCGGCGCGGATGGTGCCGGGGGCAGCCTCCCAGGGGCGCGTGGCCCCCATCAGCCGGCGCATCTCGGCGATGGCCCCCGGCCCCTCCACCACCATCGCCACCACCGGGCCGCTGGTGATGAAGTTGACCAGCCCCTCGAAAAAGGGTTTGCCTTTGTGCTCGCCGTAGTGGGTCTCGGCGGTCTCACGGGATATGACCATTTTCTTCATCGCCACAATCTTGAAGCCCTTGCGCTCGATGCGGTTGATAATTTCGCCAGTGAGGCCCCGGCGCACGCCGTCGGGTTTGACCATGATGTAGGTGCGTTCCATACCGCACTAGAGTTTACACGCTACCGGTCAAATGCAGAAGGGCAGCATAGAGGATGCTCAAGCTGGAATACAGCCAGAAACCACGGCAAAATCTTGACCAACCCCGAGATGAGCTCTGGATGTACACTCCTGCTGCACGAAAAAACCCTCCCCAAAACGGGGAGGGCCATAAACCATGCCACATCAGCGGTTGGCCGGAGGGTTGGCTGGGGTAGCGGGGTTGGTTTGGTTGCCGCTGGGCTGGTTCTCGTTGGTTTTGGGTTCTTCTTTCTTGGGTTCTTCCTTGGGGGTTAGGGCGGTTAGAACCTTTTGCAGGTTGTTTTCTACCTTGGCGGCCTTGCGCACCTCTTCCACCCACTTCTGGGCGGCCTCGGCCCGGCGGGTGGCGAGTACCTGCTGGCGGGCTTCGTCCTTGACCTCCTCGAAGGGCCGCAGGACTTCGGCCTTGCGTTCGCCCACAATAAGCACCTGGAAGCTCCCATCCTCGAGCTTCACCACCTCGCTCACCTCACCCAGCGGCCCTCTGGGGAAGCTGCCGCGGGTCAGGAAAACCAGGCGGTTGGGTACCGGCGGCATGGTGCCGGGGTTGACCACGCCATAGTCCTGCACGGTGCCGCTGTTGGCCTTGGCCAGCTCCTCGAGTTTGCCACCTTTGAGGGCCGCGGCCCGGAAGGCATCGGCCTTGGCCTTGTCTTCCTTTTTGAAGTTTACCGCCTGTACCCTGGCCGAGGCCGGGATGGTGAAATTGGCCAGGTTGGAGTCGTAGTACTTGCGCACCTCGGCATCGGTTACGGTAATGTCGCGGGTTTTCCACTGCTGGGCCTGGTTGGCCACATCGCTTTTGGAACCGAAGAAAGGCTGGCCCAGCGACCTAGCAGCCTGGTAGATCACCTCACGGCTGATGAGCTGCTCCAACGTCTGGGGCATGAAGAACTGCACAGCCAGCTCCCCCAGGCCCTGTTGCAGCAATTGGGGCACCTGGGGGTTGGCAAAGACCGACTGGGTGACTTCGGCCAGCCTAATTTCGGTACCGCCGACCTTGGCCACTACCGGATTTTCAAACTTGAAGGTGGCCCCTTCGGCAAACTTCACGCTGGCCTTGGCCCGCAGTTCTTCGATGTAGGCTTCCAGGGCGCCCTGGCCCTTGATGCGCTTGGCGTCTTCCTTGACCCGGTCTTTGACTTCCTCAAACTTCACGTCGCCCGCCGGAAGGTACTTTTCTACCTTCACGATGTAAAAGCGGCCCCCGGCCTCGATGGGCTTGCTAATCTGCCCATCGCGCAGCTTGAAGACCGCGTCGGCCACCGCGTTGGGGAAGACCACACGGGTCACCGGGCCGGGCTCGCTCTTGCCCGCCTCGGCACCCAGGGCCCCGCCCTGCTCGGCGTTCAGCTTAGAATTGGCTTTGGCGATGGCGGCAAAATCGGCCCCTGCTGCGGTCACCTCGGCGTAGATTTTGTCGGCGGTGGCCTTGTCGTCCAATACAATCTGGCGGGCCTGCACCCGCTCTTCGTTTTTGTACTGGTCGCGGTTCAGCTCAAAGTACAGCCGCATCTCCTCTTCGGTCGGCTCCGCTTTCTTCTGGATATCCTCAATGCGCTTGTTAATGCGAATCTGGTCGCGCAATTCGTTGCGCAGTTGCGAATCGGTATAGCCCACCTGGGTCAGGAAGCGGTCGTAGTCTTCCTTCTTTTGCAGCCCGAAGCGTTCTTTGATGGTATCCAGTTCTTTCTTGAGCTCCCCGCCCGAGACCCCAACACGGGCTGTATCTTGCAACAGCGCGTTGGTGATGACAAAGCGCTCACCAAAGTTAACGTCTGCAAGATTCTTCAAAAGACCCTGGGGATTGGTGCTCAAGATGGGGTCGTTCTGCTGGGCCCTGGCCAGATCGAGCTCATAGACCGGGCGGCCATTCACGGTGAATTCGGTCTTGCCCTGGGTACTACGCTGGCCCTGGGGGGTGAACAGCAGAACCGAACCCGCCACAAAGGCCAGGGCGAGAACCCCGAAGATTACGGCAACAACCTTTCTGTTGATTCCAAACACTTGACTGCCTCCTCTGTGCGGTGCTACCCTTCTGTGTGCTATTGCACCCGTAGCTCAGTGGATAGAGCGTTCGCCTCCGGAGCGAAAGGCCACAGGTTCGAGTCCTGTCGGGTGCGCCATCTTTCAATGGTCGGGCTTGGCCCGGCCTTTTTCCGGTAGCATCGCGCCACTAAACTCTTTGTACCCCGATAAGGTAAGACCCGGGTTAAGTGTCAGCGAACCTACACCAAGGGCCGATTGTAGCATATCCGGCGATTGGTCAGGAGATACCCCTGTGCTCCAGGTTGCATCCCAAACCAACCGAACGAGGCCCGGTGAGTGGGTGGATTTTGGTAAGCTTCCCCCCAGGCACACCCCGGAGCCACCCATGCTGCAATCCTTTCCCCGGCCCAAAGATCTGCGCGAAGCTGCCGCCATCCAAAAGTCGCTGGCGGAGGCTGTAATCTTGCAAGGGGATGTGGGGTCTGCTCGCTACGTGGCCGCCCTGGATGCTTCCCACCCTACCCGCTTCTCCAAGGTGCAAGGCGTTTCGGTGGCGGCAGCGGTCTTGTGGAACAGGCAGGCCGGGGGGGTGCTCGAGGTAGCGACCGCCTGGATGGACGAGGCCGATCTTTTTCCCTACGTGCCTGGTTTTTTATCCTTCCGCGAATCCCCCGTCTATCTGGCTGCACTGGCCAAACTATCCTGCTTCCCCGAGGTGCTGTTGGTGGATGGGCAGGGCGTGGCCCACCCCAGGAGGTTGGGTATCGCCGCCCACCTGGGGGTGCACCTGGATGTTCCGGCCATTGGGGTAGCCAAGACCTTGCTGTTTGGCAAACCGGAGCGCGAACTGTCCAAAGAAGCCGGTTCGGCAGTGCGTTTGATGCATGGAAGTGTGCAAATCGGCTGGGTCTACCGCAGCCGCAAAGGGGTGCAACCGCTCTTTGTCTCGCCTGGGCACCGCGTCGGGATGGAAGAAAGCCTGGTCTTTTTGCGTTCGCTGGTGGGCAAGACCCGCTTGCCAGAGCCTTTGCGCACTGCACACCTAAAAGCTGGGGAAGCCCGGCGAAACTCGGTGGTAGTTAACGATAAATAACGACTGCTTGTGATTAATTTGACTCCTTGAGGCCGAAGCTGCGGCTATAGTTGGACTATTTATGGGCATAATGCGTCGCCTGCTCCTGACCTATGGGTTGGGACGCACCATTTTGCTGATGACCGTGGCCTCGATTTTGGTTTCGGAGATGGTCAACTTTATCGTGAGTTATGCGGCGGATGGGCAGGTAGGGTGGAGCAGTATGACCATTGCTTTTATCGTACCTGCCATTGTGGCCCCGCTGTTTAGTTGGTTGCAGCTTCGGCTGGTTTATCAGCTCGAGGAGGCCCGCGAAAAACTGCAGCGCCTCGCCATCACCGACGAGCTAACCCAGACCTTTAACCGCCGCCATTTCATGGCGGCTGCCGAGATTGTGTTTTTGCAGGCCCAGCGGGGTAAAGGGCCGTTTTCGGTGGTACTTTTGGATGCCGACGATTTCAAACAGGTCAACGATGGCTACGGACATCTGGCAGGCGATGAGGTTTTGCGCCAATTGGCCGAGAACATCCGCAAAAGCATCCGAAAACACGACCTACTGGCCCGCTATGGCGGGGAGGAATTTATCGTGTTGTTGCCTAATACCCACCTGGAGGAGGCCCTCGAGGTCGCCGAGCGCATCCGCGTTGCTATTTTGCACAACCCTGCCGAGGTCAACGGTATACCCCTAAAGGTCACGGTCAGTATTGGGGTCGCGACCTTCAAGCCCATTATGCAGTCGCTTGATGACATCCTCTCCCTGGCCGACAAAGCTCAGTATCAGGCCAAAAACGCTGGCAAGAACCGCATCGAGCTGGCCTCCACAGGTTGAAGAAGCAGCTCTACATAGACGTTGACAGTTCTCCTCACAGCCATTAGGGAAAGTGTGTTGTATCCACACAATTTACCCCCAGTGCACACTTCCAAACAGCAACACATTTGTGGTGCTGGGAAGCCGGGAATTTACAGTGCTCGGATACAGACGATTTCTTGCTGAAGCGACTTTGATTGGATCGGAATCCCTCCAAGTGCAGGGTGAATGTGAAGTGTAACCAAGTTTTGTAGGCCTATTTGCACTATGGTTTTCTTTGTACTTTATTTCGTCAACTAAAATGAGAAGATCCTAAGGAGGTTGTTATGGGTAAAGTTTCTCGACGCGAAGCCCTCAAGCTCGTGGGTGCCGCAGGTGCAGTCGCCGCAGCCGGTACACTACCTGCTATGGCCCAAGCTGCTCCAGCTACCAATGGGGGAGGCTTTTATCGGTTCAAGTTGGGGGATTTCACCCTCACGGTATTGAGCGATGGTCAGACCCCCCCAGGCAATGCCTTCCCCAACTGGGGTGCAACCCCCGGCAAGCAAGCCGAGTTCGAGGCGGCCTTGCGCGAAAACTTCCTCGACCCCACTCGCTTTATCAACAACTTCAACCCGATGGTGGTGGACACGGGGCGGGCCAAAATCCTTATTGATACCGGGCGGGGACAAGCGGGACAACTGCTGGCCAACATGGCCAATGCGGGTATCCGGCCAGCTGACATCAATACGGTCTTCATTACCCACGGCCATGGCGACCATATCGGCGGCTTGGTCACCAATGGCCAGCCGACCTTCGCCAATGCACGGCACCTGATCGGTGAGGTCGAGATGCAGTTTTGGCTGTCTCAGGCGACGCCCCCGGCCAATTTGGCTGCTTTGCGCGAACGCTTCACCCTGATTCGCCCAGGAGCCGAGATTGCCCCCGGCCTTACCGCCGTGGATACTGCAGGCCACACGGTGGGCCACTTGGCCGTGCAAGTTACCTCGGGCAACCAGACCCTCTGGCATCTGGGCGATGCGGGCGGACACCATATCCTGTCTTTCCGCTTCCCCGATCACTACCTAGGCTTTGACGCCAACCCCCAACAGGCTGTAGCCACCCGGGCGCGGCTGTGGCAGGCAGCCGCAGCGGATCGCATCACCGTGGTGGGCTACCACTTCGCCTGGCCGGCAGTGGGCAATGTGCGCCGGGTAGGTAACGCCTACGAGTATGTGCCAGCTTTCTTCACCTTCAGCTAGGGGTTGAGCGGTTCTAGGGTGAGGGTACTGCTCCGGTGAGTGTACGGTTTGGCTGGTTGGCTTTATAGGGTTGACCAACATGCATTGGCCCAGCTCAGAGGGCAGTGCGAAGACAGCAAACCGCTCGAGGTTTTTCCACGGTACGTTTGTCGCTGTAACCAGCTTTGTAAACATCGGGGTGCTGTGCTTTGGAAGATGCAACCTGAAAGATAGGTCTCCAGGGTTCGACAAACTTATACCCACTCTGCGCGTGAGTGGCGCATAAAGCGCCACTCACTTGCCACACCATCGGGCGCGAGCGAGGGTCTCTTCCAGCACTTTTGGGTCACTTTGTTGCGCATTGGGTATTACTATGCGGCAGCTTAAACCCTCCCTGCCGGGGAGGGTTTTATACTTTTGTTACGACGCTTGACATACAATCTAGCCAATCAAAGGAGAAGACGATGCAATCCACCATGATGGATTTTCCCCTCACCCTGATCCACCTGCTCGAGCGGGCCGGCACCTTGTTCCCCGAGGAAGAAATCGTGACCCGGCTGCCCGACAAGTCGCTTCACCGCTACACCTTTGGCGATTTTTACCAGCGTTCGCGCAGGCTGGCCTCGGCCTTGCAAAAGGCCGGGCTGCAAAAAGGCGACCGCGTAGCCACCCTCTCCTGGAACACCTACGCCCACCTCGAGGCCTACTTTGGCATCCCGGTGGCCGGGGGAGTGCTGCACCCGCTGAACCTGCGGCTGCACCCCTCCGATATCGCTTACATCATCAACCACGCCCAGGACAGGTTTTTGATCGTAGATGACGTGCTCCTAAAGCTGTATGAAGCGGTCAAAGAGCAGGTGAACCTCGAGCGGGTAATCGTGGTGCCCCTCTCGGACCAGCCGGTGCCGGCGGGCCTGATGAGCTATGAGGACTTCCTGGCCACCGGCGATGATGATTTTGTCTACCCCGCCCTCGACGAGCGCGACGCCGCCGGGATGTGCTACACCTCCGGCACCACCGGCAAGCCCAAGGGGGTGGTTTATTCGCACCGTTCTATTGTGCTGCACAGCTTGGGCTCGGCCCTGCCGGATGCCCTCAACCTAGCGAATAGCGATGTGATGTTGCCAGTGGTGCCGATGTTCCACGTGCTGGCCTGGGGGCTGCCCTTCACTGGCATTATGGCTGGGAGTAAGTTGGTAATGCCAGGGCCCCACCTCGATGCGGTGAGCTTGCTGGATTTGTACGAATCGGAACACGTCACCAAGACGGCGGGTGTGCCGACTATCTGGATGGGGGTTTTGCAAGCCCTGCAAAAAGAGCCTGGGCGCTGGAAGCTGGAACCCATGGAGATGGTGGTGGGCGGCTCGGCAGCCCCCGAAGCCATGATCCGGGCCTTCGATCAGTTTGGTTTGAAGGTATTGCATGCCTGGGGCATGACCGAGATGAGCCCGCTGGGCACTACCAGCCGCCTCAAACGCCACCTGCGGGGAGACGGCGAAGTGGAGTACAGCTACCGCGCCAAGCAGGGGGTGCCCACGCCCCTGGTGGAAATTCGGGCGGTGGGCGAGCAGGGTATTGTGCCCTGGGATGGGCAGTCGCTGGGGGAGTTGCAGGTGCGGGGGCCCTGGGTGGCAGCGAGCTACTACAACCTGGAAGAAGAATCCGACAAATGGACCCCCGATGGCTGGTTTCGTACCGGCGATGTGGTGGCGATTGACCCCGAGGGCTATATCCGCATTGCCGATCGTACCAAAGACCTGATCAAGTCCGGCGGCGAGTGGATCAGCTCGATTGACCTGGAGAACGCCCTGATGGCCCACCCCGCTGTCAAGGAGGCCGCGGTGATCGCCATACCCGACCCCAAGTGGGACGAGCGCCCGCTGGCTGCCATTGTGCTCAAGGAAGGAGCCAGCGCTACCTCGGAAGACCTGACCCAGTTTTTGCAGCCCAGGTTTGCCAAGTGGTGGCTGCCGGATGCCTATGTCTTCCTGGACGAGATTCCCCGCACCAGCACCGGCAAGTTCCTCAAGTCCAAGCTGCGCGAGCAGTTTAGGAGCTACCGGCAAGTACCGCAGTAGGGGGCCGTACAGCCGCGTTCAACCCCAGATGAGGGCATACACCTTTGACAATATCCATATGGAACACTACTATGTTCTTTATGGAACAGACCGTTGGGTTACGCTTTGACTTTTCTCCCGATGAGGTGGCCCGCGTGCGGGAGGGCCTGCCGGTTGAACTCATCGGGGAAATCGCGCAGCGGTATGGCCTGAGCCAGCAGGACGTGCTCGAGGCTGCGGGTATCCCGCGCAGCAGTGCGCACCGCTATAAGGGGTTTGGGCGCCTGAACCGGGAGCAATCCAACCGCCTGTACAAGGTGATGTATCTGCTCCGGAGGGCGGAGGAACTCTTCGGCTCTGCTCTGCTGGCAGCAGGGTGGATGAATAGCCCCAAGCTGTTTTTACATGGTGCCAGCCCGCTGCAATACCTCGATACCGAGCCCGGTTTTAGGGCCGTCGAGCATCTGTTGGGGCGCCTCGAAGACGGTCTGGTGACATGAGGGCCTGGCGGATCACCTCGCGCAGGTATGCCCATGCGGCTTTCACCGGCGAGGGAGCGGCGCGAAGTCCGGGCCGTTGGAACCAGAGTGGGGTTCCGGTGGTGTATTTAGCGGGGAGCCTTGCCACGGGAATTCTGGAAATCCTGGTGCACGTCAACGAACGGTCGTATCTGGCCGCTTTTGTGGCCATTGAGGTTGAAGTCCCCGACGCGCATATAGAGACCTTGCAGCATCTACCGCCGGACTGGCAGCAACTGCCCGAACCCTACCCAGTATCCGCCCAGCAACTGGGTAGCGAGTGGGCGCAAAGCTTGCGTTCGCTGGCGCTCAAAGTGCCCTCAGCGGTCGTGCCTGTCGAGTTCAATTTGCTGCTCAACCCCAGACATCCGGCGATGTCTGAGTTAAGGGTCGGCGAACCCCAAGCCCTATGGCTCGACCCTCGGCTGCTGCGGTAGCAGCGTCCAGGTGGGCCTGCTGTCGGCTGGAGAAGGTGGCCAGCTTATTGTGCGGAAGGCGTATAGTCTAACCATGTCCAGAACCGAAGCCATAGACCGCTACCTGCAAGAGCACCTCGAGGCCTATCTGCAGGAAACCATCAAGCTCTGCGCCCAGCCCAGCGTCTCGGCCAGGGGCCAGGGGATGGTTGCGTGTGCAAACCTAGTGGAGCAAATCCAGCAAAACCATGGTTTTCAGACCTGGAAAATAGAAGGCTACGGCAACCCGGTGGTGGTGGGCCGGGCCGCCGGGAAATCGGAGCGCACCCTGCTCTTTTACAACCACTACGACGTGCAGCCGCCTGAGCCGCTCGAGCTGTGGGACTCGCCCCCGTTTCAGCCCGAAATCCGCGAGGGGGTTCTTTACGCTCGAGGGGCCAAGGACGACAAGGGCGAGTTTATGGCCCGCCTGGCCGCAGTGGAGGCGGTGAGGGCCGCGCATGGGGGCGAGCTGCCCTGCGGGGTGCTCTTCGTGGTGGAGGGCAACGAGGAGGTGGGTAGCCCTGGCATTGCAAAATTTGTGCAAGACCATCTCAACTTGCTGAAATGCGACGGTGCTATTTGGGAAGAGGGGGGCATTGACTTCGAGGAGCGGCCGGGTAGTTCGCTGGGCCGTCGGGGCATTCTGGCGATAGAGCTGGAAGTCCAAACCCTCTCCCGCGACGCCCACTCCGGTAGTGCACACATCTTGCCCAACGCCGCCTGGCGGCTGGTGCGGGTGCTGGCTTCTTTGAAGGACGAAAACGAGCGTATCCTGATTCCAGGCTTTTACGATGACGTAAAGCCTATTTCCGAACTCGATCTGGAACTGTTCCGCCGCCTGCCCGACAGTGAGCAGTATCTGCGCGAGACCTTCGGGGTGCGGGGTTTTGTGAATGGGCTGACCGGCTACGAGCTGAAGAAGGCCGTCTTCAACCCTACCTGCAACATCCAGGGCATTACCACTGGCTACCAGGGCGAGGGCAACAAGACCGTGATTCCGGCCAAGGCCTCGGTTAAGCTCGACTTCCGCATAGTGCCCGATCAAGACCCCACCGACATCCTCAAAAAGCTCCGCGCCCACTTGGACGCTGAAGGTTTTACCGATGTGCGCATCACCTATACCGACTACATGTTCCCCGCCAAGTCGGGGGCCGACCATCCCTTGGTGCAACTGGCAGCTAGGGCCGCTGAAGAGGTCTACCAAAAACCCTACCAGCTCATTCCCCTAACCGGCGGCAGTTCGCCGGTGTATGCCTTTGCTGGGCCCCTGGGCATCCCGGTCATCGACGCCGGGGTGGGTTACGGCATCACCAACCGCACCCACGCCCCCAACGAAAACATCCGCATCCAGGACTTCCACAACGCCGCCCGGCATATCGCCCGCATTCTGGACGGCTTTGCAGGCATCTTTTAGGGCGGCATACAATAGGCCTGTGATCCAGATCCTCGACCTTCACGACCGGGCGCCCAGGGTCATTGCTTCGTTTCTGCTGGAAACCAGCCAGGGGCCGGTGCTCTTTGAGACCGGGCCGGAGTCGCGCTTCTCGGTGCTGCTGGATGGCCTCAACGCGCTGGGCTACGCCGCTTCCGACGTCAAGCACGTCTTCGTGACCCACATCCACCTCGACCACGCCGGTGCGGCCTGGCGCCTGGCTGAGCGGGGCGCGACCATCTACGTCCACCCCAAGGGGGCACCGCACCTGGTAGACCCTAGCAAGCTCTGGGCCTCGGCCAGCCGCATCTACGGTGACCGGATGGAAGAACTCTGGGGCCAGATGGGCCACGTACCCGAGAGCCAGATCGAGATCGTTCAGGACGGCCAGGTGATCCGGATTGGCGAGGCCGAGATCGAGGCCCTCGAGACCCCCGGCCATGCCTACCACCACCACGCCTACCGGATTGGCGACGTGCTGATTGGCGGCGATGTAACCGGAGTTAAGATCGGGCGCGGCCCGGTGCTGCCCCCCTGCCCCCCGCCGGAAATTCACATCGAAGCCTGGCGGGCGTCCATCGCCCGGATACGGGCCTTGAAGCTGCACAGGATTTACCTGACCCACTTTGGCGAGACCGAGGAAGTCGGGCCGCACCTGGACGCGCTGGAAGCGCGCTTGCTGGAGTGGGCCGACTGGATCAAACAACAACTCAAGGCCGGCCTCACCCGCGAACAGATGGTGCAGGCCTTCGAGGCCTACGTGGCCGCTACCCTCCGAGCTGCAGGGCTTTCCGAGGAAGAGGTACAGGAGTACGAGTTTGCCGACCCCGCCTGGATGAGCGTGGATGGGCTGGTGCGTTACTGGAACAAGCACCACCCGGAAGAGGTGATGAGCTAAGGTTTGGCTAAACCTTGGGAAGTGGGACGAATTCTACGGGGTGTTTGTACCATCTGAAAATTTTTTAGGCCAGGTTCCCCCATGCGAAAGATTGTCGGAGCTGCGTTTGTATCGCTGGACGGCGTGATGCAAGCCCCCGGTTGGCCGGAGGAAGACCCCAGCGGGGGATTTGCGCTGGGCGGCTGGATCTGGGCGTATTCAGACGAAATTACCCGCGAGGCCGTGCGGGGCTATCTGCTGGGTGCACCCTATGCGCTCTTGCTGGGGCGTAAAACCTACGAGATTTTCGCCCCATACTGGCCCCAGATGCCCCCCGAACACCCCATTGCGGCCCGGTTCAATCCTGCGACCAAGTACGTGCTCTCGAGCCACGACCTTACCCCCCACTGGCACAACAGCCACCGCCTGCCCGGCCTCGAGGCGGTGCGGGAGCTCAAGGCCACCCAAGGCCCCGACCTGCTGGTGCAGGGAAGCTCGACGCTCTACCCCCAACTGCTGCAAGCGGGCCTTCTGGATAAACTCATCGTGCAGACCTATCCGGTGATACTGGGCCGGGGCAAGCGGCTTTTTGGCGAGGGTACGCTGCCCGTTGGTTTGAAGCTGGTGAGTAGCGTGGTTTCGACTACGGGTGTGGTGATTGCCACCTATGAGCCCACAGGCCAAAAACCTGCCCCGTCCTCCATGCCCTGAACATCGCCTCCAACGAGGTCTTGTTCGTGCTGCGTACAATCATACGCATTTCGGTAGTATCGTTCACTTCGGCAAGCCTAAACGATACTACCGAAATGCTTTTCTACTCCCTTCGGTCGGCTTGAATCCTTCACCTCTGACTGCGTCCAACGGTGAAGGATTCAAGCGGAAACGGTATCACTTCGCACCGCCGAAGCAATTGACCCGTACAGCGGTTTTCGATACCGGGCATTTTTGGGAACCACTCTGGGCCTGCGCAGATGGTATGTTGAGCAAAGAGCTATGAACACCATTGCCGCAGACCTCGAGGGCACCCTGACCACCGGCGAGACCTGGCGGGGCATGGCCGCCTGGATGCAGGCGCACGGGCGGGCAGGGCAGTACCAGCGGTTTTTCTATCGGAACCTGCCGGGTGCTGTGGCCGCACGGCTGGGCCTGCAGGATAAACGGGCCTTTCAGGATCGCTTTATGGAAGGGGCCGCAGGGCTGCTGGCGGGGTTGGGGCAGGCCGAGCTGACCGCGCTGAGCGAGTGGGTGGTGACCAACGAACTCTGGCCCAAGCGGCGCCTGGACATGCTAGACGAACTGCTTGGACTGCGGCAGGGCGGGCGGCGGCTGGTGCTGTGCTCGGCTACCTACCAGCCCATTCTGGAGGCCTTTGCCCGGCGGATGGGGGCAGGGGTGGTGGCCCTGGGTACGCCCCTCGAGGTCGAAGGGGGTGTTTTTACCGGTCGGCTGCGGGGGCCGGTGCGCTCGGGGACACACAAAGCCGAGCACCTGCGCAAATTCTTGCGCGGTGAGGCGCTCTTTGCGGCCTATGGCGACAGCCTGCCCGACGTACCGATGCTCGAGCTGGCCGAAGAGCCGGTGGCGGTATACCCCGAACCGAAGCTGCGTGTACTGGCCGTAGAGCGTAACTGGAGGGTGATCGGATGAGCTACTTTCCTTTGGGACGGCCTGCCCGCATCGCGGTGATGGCCTCGGGGCGCGGGAGCAACCTCGAGGCCCTGCTCAAGGCTTTTCCCCACGACAACCCCCTGGGCCACATCGTGCTGGTAATCTCCGATAGGCGGGAGGCCCTGGCCTTGCAAAAAGCCGTCGAGGCACAGATAGAAGCCGAATATGTGCCCTGGCCTAAAAGCCGCGGGCGCGAGCAGTTCGAGCAGGTGGTCGGCCAGCTTTTACACGACCACCGCATCGACCTGGTGTTGCTGGCAGGCTTTATGCGCCTGTTGTCACCGGGGTTTGTGCAGGCCTGGGAGGGGCGCATCCTCAACATTCACCCCTCGCTTTTGCCGCAGTTTCCGGGCCTACACGCCCAGCGCCAGGCCCTCGAGGCCGGGGTAAGCGAGACGGGTTGCACGGTGCACTTTGTGGACGCCGGGATGGACACCGGCCCCATCGTGCTGCAGCGCCGGGTGCCGGTTTTACCGGGAGATACCGAAGAAACCCTGGCCGCTCGTATTCTGGAACAGGAACACCTGGCCTACCCCGAGGCTGTGCGGCGGGTGTTGAAGGGGGAGGTGTCGTGAAGCCAGTCGGCGTAAGCCACGATATGGGTACGTGTCGGGCGGATGCCAGCAGCCCGTGGTCTGTCAACTGTAGCCTTCGAGACTACCCCACCTTGATGTAGGCGTAGCCTTTGGCCTGTAGCTCTCCCAAGGCCCCTACCCCCGAAGGAACCCACTTGATGAAATCATCCGGGCGAAGCTTATCCTTGGGGATGTTGTTGCGGGTAAAGGTAATTTCACAGATGTAGAACTCGATGCTTAGCTGGGCGAGCTGCTTGATACGGCTAAAAAGGGCTTCCCGGTCATACTGGATGGTAGACCAGGGGGTTCCTTCCAGATCCTTCAAAAACGGATGCACCCCTGCCCCATGGGCCACTACGGCAATCCGGATCTTGAAGGCGTCGTTGTCGTAGACGGAAAGGTGGTTGGAGATATTTGTGAGCATTTGGCCGAAACGGGCGGGGTCGCCAAAGTCCACATGATAGACCACGGCCATCGGCGTTTCTTTCTTGAACTGGCTGTATTCTACGCGGTCATTGGCCTGGGCCTTCATCAAAGAAGCAGCCCCCACAAGCGCCGATACCCGGAGAAGCTACCTGCGGCTAATCTCTTTCATTTTTTCCTCCTTAGAGAAGTAAGGTAAGGCAACAGCTTCCGAAGTGCAAGAGGGAGAACCAGAAGCTAGATTCGGGGATGTAGCCCCCTAGGGCAACCAACCTCCCCCCGCCCATCGGGATGTGCCGATGTGAGTGGTTTGATACCGGTTCCGCTCCAACCCTTCACCGTTGGACGCAGTCAGAGGTGAAGGGCTCGAGCTGACCGAAGGGAGTAGGCGTGCGTAAGATGGGGTCTATTTTGGGCCGGTTGTCTTCTAGGCCCTATCCCTTTAGACCCCGCCCCCTGTTATTCTTAGCTCCGTGAAAGTTTTGGTTGTGGGTTCGGGTGGGCGGGAACACGCGATTTGCTGGAAGGTGGCGCAGTCGCCGCTGGTGCACGAGCTATATGCCGCGCCGGGCAACCCCGGCATGGCCGAGCTGGCCGAGTGTATTCCCTGGGATGGCGACGTGCAGTGGCTGGCCGACTGGGCCCTTCGAGAGGGCATCGAGCTGACCCTGGTGGGGCCGGAGGGGCCGCTGGTGGAAGGGATTGCCGATGCCTTTATGTCCAGGGGGCTCAAAATTTTTGGGCCGACCCAGAAGGCCGCCATGATCGAAGGCTCCAAGGCCTTTGCCAAGGGGCTGATGACGCGTTTTGGTATTCCCACCGCCAAGCACCGAAGTTTTAGCGATGTCATTGATGCCCTGGCCTACCTCGAGGCGGTGGGGGCGCCCATTGTGGTCAAGGACTCGGGCCTGGCAGCCGGTAAGGGGGTGACGGTGGCAACCAGCCTGCAGCAGGCCAAGCAGGCAGCGGCCAACATCCTTTCGGGGCCGGAGCAGGCCGAGATCGTGATTGAGGAGTTTTTGAGCGGCCCCGAAGTGACGGTGCTGGCGGTTACCGATGGAATGACCATCCGATCCCTATTGCCCTCTCAAGACCACAAACACCTGTTGGATGGTGACACCGGCCCCATGACTGGTGGGATGGGTGCGGTATGCCCCTACCCGCTGGCTCCAGGGGTGCTTACTGAAATTGAGCAGCGGGTGCTCCAGCCGCTGGTGGATGGGCTGCGGGCCGAGGGTATCTTCTACAAGGGTGTCATCTATGCCGGGCTGATGCTCACCGACGATGGGCCGAAGGTTCTGGAGTTCAACGCGCGTTTTGGCGACCCCGAGTGTCAGGCCATTCTTCCGCTCTTGGAGACCGATCTGGTCGAGCTGGCGCTGGCAGTGGTGGAAGGCCGCCTGCACGAACTGGAGATCAGGTGGCGGGCCCAGGCCTCGGCCTGTGTGGTGATGGCCGCGCCGGGCTATCCCAACGACCCCCATAAGGGTCTGCCGCTCTCCCTGCCACCGCATTCACCCGATGGGGTTTTATATTTCCAGGCCGGAACCCGCAAGAGCCCGCAGGGTCTGCTCACCAACGGGGGCCGGGTGCTGAGCGTGGTGGGTTTGGGGCGCGACTTGCGCGAGGCCCTCGAGCAGGCCTACACCGGGGTGGGGGCGGTCAGGTTTGAGCACGCCATATACCGGCGGGATATTGGCCGGAAGGTAATCTGAATGGCTTGCCGGTATCAGTCCGCGCAGTCGCCCAGTGGGTATTTGTGTGCACAGTAGGGGCAGCGCCGCTGCAACCCGCAGGCTGCTACAAAATTCTTGGGTAGCTCCATCCCGCAGGCCAGGCAGACGCGCCGGTTTGGGTCGAGGAACACCTCTGCATCGGCAGCGGGTACTGTGTACCCTCGAGCTTCCTCATCTTTGGAGGATTTCACCTACCAACCCCCTGCTTCTGCCTATCGCCCGTGGATGGTGTCCAGCAAGGGCTGATGAATTAGACCGTTGGAGGCCACCAGGTAGCGGTTGCCCAGCCGATACGCCTCGCCCTGGAGGCCGGTTACCTGCCCCCCGGCCTCGCTGACGATGAGCCAGCCCGCGGCCACATCCCAGGGGTTGAGTTTCACCTCCCAGAAGCCATCCAGGCGCCCGGCGGCCACATACACCAGGTCGAGGGCGGCAGCACCGGGCCGCCGCACCATGAGCCCCTTGGTCAAGGCCCGCTGGAAGTAGGTCAGGTTTTCGGTGTCCTTGTTCACGTCGTAGGGAAATCCGGTGGCCAGAAGGCTGCCCACCAGGGTTGAACGGTTGGAGACCCGAATGGGACGACCATTCAGGTAGGCCCCGCCCCCCTTGGTAGCGGTGAACAGCTCGCCCCGGGCGGTATCCAAAACCACCCCCAGCACTACCTCGCCGTGGACTTCCAGGCCGATGCTCACCGCATAAAAAGGAAAACCATGGGCGTAGTTTACGGTGCCGTCCAGGGGGTCTACAATCCAGCGGAAGGCCCCCTCCTTGTCCTGGCCCTGCTCCTCGCCCAGCACCACATGGTCGGGGTGGCGCATGGCGATGAGTTCTCGAATGGCCGCCTCCGACTCGTGGTCGGCCTGGGTTACGACATCGGTGGGGGTGGATTTGGTGCTTTGGGTAAAGCCTTTTTCCTGGTAGTACTGGTGAATGCCTTTGGCTAAGTGGGCAGCGTCGAGCGCGGTTTGCAGGAAGGCACGCAAGTCCATATTCCAGATTCTATCGCGGTTTTTAATGGGCTATTCGTTGTCCCAGACCAGCAAGCCCGTCTCCTCGTCTTGGGGTTCAGAGGGGGTATGGGAGGGTTTTTGGCAGGCCAGGTAGCGGGGTTGCTGGGCCAGATCGCGGAATACCCTGGCTTCGCGCCAGCCATGGGCGGTGGCTTCCTCGAGCAGCATGTAGACGTTCTCGGGGGCCAGTTCCAGCCACAACCAGCCGCCGGGTTGGAGGGCGTCCCAGGCCTGGGGCAGGAGCGCTCGAGCCACGTCGAGCCCCTCGGGGCCGGCGTAGAGGGCGCGGGCATCCTCGTAGGCCAGCTCGGGCGGGGCCTCCTCACGGTAGCTATCGGGCAGGTAGGGCGGGTTGGAGATTACCAGGTCGAGCCCCGTTAGGTTGGCGGTAAAGGGGGCCTCGAGGAAGGTGACCTCGAGCCCCAGGCGCAGGGCATTTTCCTTGGCGAGCTCGAGGGCTTTGGGGTTAATATCGGTGGCCCAGACTGTGGCCTGGGGCCGCATGGCCTTGATGGCCAGTGCGATGGCCCCACTGCCTGTGCCGACGTCCAGAACCCGTGCCGGCGCATCCAGCGGCAGATGCGCCAGGGCCCGCTCGACCAGCCCTTCGGTCTCGGGCCTGGGGATCAGAACCCCCCGCGCTACTTTGAGCCGGAGCCCATAAAACTCGGTCTCGCCCAGCAGCAGTTGCAGGGGGTGGCCACTCAGGCGCAAATCAAGCATGGCCCAGGCCGCCTCTTCTACGTCCGGTGGAACCGGCTGTGTCAGACGGGCAGCCAATTGCGCATCGTTCAGCCGGGCGGCATGGGTTAGAATCCAGCGAGACTCGACAGCAGGCTTTCCGGCGGCCACCAGCTTTTGCTGCAAGGCTTGTAAAAGCGCCAGGTGGCTTTTACTCGAGGTCATTCTCAGGGGAGGCAGGAGGGGTGGCTGTGCGAGGCAGCACCACCACGTGGCGCTCCTCCCCCTCGCCAATGGAGGTGGTGGTCACCTTGGGATGCTGTTTGAGCATTACGTGAATCATACGCCGTTCGCTGGGGCGCATGGGGGGCAGTTCGATGGGCTGGCCGCTCACCTCCACCTGTAATACCGCGTCGGAGGCCATCCGCCGGATGCGCTCCTCATTGCGGCGGCGGTAACCGGCAGCGTCCAGCACCACCCGGTAGGCCGAGCCAAAGTGTTTAGCCATGGCCACGTTGGCGATAAACTCGAGGCTTTGCAGGGTTTTGCCCTCGCGCCCAATCACCCGCCCCGAGTCGCCCCCCAGAATCTCTACCCGGAAAAGGTTGTCCTCCTGAACAATATCCACCGAGTAGGCCGGGTCGAGGCGCAACAAAAGCCCTACCATGAAGTGCTCGAGGACACTCTTGGGGTCTTGCGACGGGGCGGGCTGGGTCACGATGGGGGCTGTCTCCTCCTCCTTCAGCACGACCTCGGGGGCGGTTTCGTTTTCCCCAATCCCCAGGTCGGATAACAGATCGTCGAGTCCGCGCTTTTTGTCATCCATAACTAATCGTCCGATTATAGCTTACCAGGCATAAGAAACACCGTAACCGGGCGGGCGTCCAGAATTTTTCAAAAAGCACACCGGTACGGCGCATGTGCCGTACCGGTGTGCGTGAACAGCCCGATTAGCTTTTGGCTGGGTACATGGGCAGGCCCAGTTGCTTGTTGATGAACCACTGCTGCCCCACACTGATAATCGTCGAGAGCAGCCAGTATATGGTAACCCCTGCCGGGAAGCTAAAGAGCAGGAAGGCAAAAATCAGGTTAATGAGGATGCCTTGTCGCAACGCATCTTTGTTGCCCGCTGCTGAAAGCCAGGTGGAAGCCAGCAAAACCACCACGTACAAAAAGGGCAGGATATACAAGGGGTCGGGCAGTGCAAGGTCTCTGATCCACAAAAAGCCCTGCCCAAACTCGTAGCCCACCATAATCTTGTACATCAGGAACAAAATGGGCATCTGGAGTAGCAAGGGGAAGCAGCCGCCCAGGGGGTTAATTTTGTGTTCCTGGTAGAGCTTCATCATCTCTTCTTGCTGCTTTTCTTTGTTGTCTTTGTACTTTTCCTGAATTTTCTTGATCAGGGGCTGGATTTTTTGCATTTCGGCCATGCTCTTGAACTGCTGGTGCATCAGGGGCCACATCAAGAGCCGGATCAAAATGGTTACCAGAACAATAGCCAGTACCCAGCTACCCCCCACCAGGCGCTGGGCTTCCTCCAGCAGCCACAGCAGGCCCAGCGAAATTTGGCCCCAGATGTTGGGCTGGAAAACCCCCGGCAGCTCGTAGAAGTTCTCCACGCTCAGGCGCACCAGCTCGTTGGCCCCGCCGTATACCTTAAGGTTGAGGCTACCTGCTGGAACGCTAATTTCGGCAATGCCGGCCCCGTTGAGCTGGGTGAGGGTGATGGGGGTGGGGGTCTGTGGGCGCACAAACATGGCAAAACCCGCGCCCCTTTGGGTCTGCCAGCCCACATACACCGCCGGGCCCTGCCCCGCATTGAGGGGCTGGTTGTTGCCCTGCCCCAGCCACTTGGTGATGGGGGTGTCGGTGCCGCCGATGCCCGTCCAGACCAGCTTGCGCGGGGTGGGGCTTTGCACGTCTACGTCTATGGTCAGGAAACGGGGGTGGACGGTGTAGGTCAGGGTGGTGCTGCCGTCGCTGAAGCGGGCGATGAAGTCGGCGTCGGGGCTGCCCGGTTCCCGGCGGGTAAACTCGCGGCTGGTTGGGGTGAAGCCCTCGAGGGTTCCGGGCGGGGTCTGGCCGGCCCGCACCAGGTTGGGGGCGCGGTCGTAGTTGCCCTTGAAATCGGTGGCGCGCACAGTTTTGATGTACCAGCCCACAATCTGTCCCTGCTCGTTGAAGGCGATGTCGGCCAGGTTGGTGACGGCCACCTTCTCGGGCTTGCCGTCTTTGTTCACGTCTATATCGCGCCACTCGGGGGAGAGGGCCAGGGCGGGGGCCAGGGCAAACACAGCCAAACTTATCCAGAACCAGCGTCTCATTCAGTTGCTCCTTCGTTTACTTAACCGAGTCCAAGGGATTCCAACGGACTCGAGGTCTTTCTGTGGGTACATAGTCCAACCCACCGGGGTGCAGGGGGTGGCACTTGAGAATGCGCTTGACGCTCAGGTACAGACCCCAAAAAGGCCCGTGACGCTCGAGCGCCTCCAGCGCATAATGGCTACAGGTGGGGTAAAAGCGGCAGGTGGGCGGCTTTAGCGGCGAAATAAAGCGCCGGTAGAAACGCACACTTCCCATCAGGAATTGATTCAACATTTCGGACCGACGCTCCAGAATCCCAAGATAGGGCAAACCAACCTGTGTCATTGTACCAGCCCGCTCTTTTTTAGGGCATGGGTTAAATCTTTGAGCAAGTCCCAGTACGACGCCTCTACCGCCTCGGGCTGGGCCACGACCACCATCTCACACGGTGGAAGATGCATTTTCCGCAGAATTTCCCGCAGGCGACGGCGGATTTTGTTTCGCACAGTGGCCTTTTTGGAGACTTTATTCGAGACCACGATGCCCACCCGCACCGGGTTGAAGGCGGTAGGCCGCAACGGAAACCAGCGCACCGTCAGATACTTCCCGCGCCCCACACGCCCCCCGCGAAGGCGCTGGAAGGCCTTTTCACCTTTAAGGGAAGAGAATGGCATGGGCGCGCTAAAGGAGTCAATGAAGCTGCTCGAGGCAGGAAAAAACTCCCCAGCAAGGGGGAGCCGAGAGAACAACCTGGGCCTAACGGCGGAGCTGGGGCTCGCTGCTGACGGTCAGCTTTGCGCGGCCTTTGGCGCGGCGGCGGGCCAGCACTTTGCGGCCATCGGCGGTCTTCATGCGGGCCCGAAAACCGTGGGTTTTAGCCCGTTTGCGCTTGTTGGGTTGCCAAGTGCGTTTCATCGCTTCCTCCAGAGAACTGGCCTAAGGAGCCAGATAAATATACTGCCGGGTCGAGCCAGGCAACCCTAAAAGTGTAGCACAACTAGGCGAAAGCGGGTAGCGGGGGAGTCAGGTTTTGCTGAACCGTCGAAAAAGCTGCCCTCGAGCCAAAAGATATTGGGTTTGGCGGGGTGAAGTATCCCCACCCCTTGCCCGACCAAAAACGGCTTGTTTGTGCAATAGCTGTAATATGACGTTTTTTTGCAAATACCGTCACAAAACGTTGACATACGGGGGGCGCGTAGTTATACTCAGGCCCAACCAAACGCTCGTTTGTTAGTTACCCAAAAGTAGTGCAAGCAACGAAATTTGTTGGCTTTTGGATGGAGGCTGGTGGCAAACCCGATGTTGTTAAGGAGGCCCGGTGCAGCTCAAGGTAGAGAATGTGACGCTCAGCTTTGGCGGCGTGAAAGCGCTTAGCGATGTTTCCCTCGAGGTCGCCCAGGGCGAGCTGGTTTCGGTGATTGGCCCCAACGGCGCTGGCAAGACCAGCCTGCTTAACTGCATCTCCGGTTTCTACCACCCCAGCGCAGGCCGCATTACCTTCGAGGGCCACGACCTGACCCACGCCTCGCCCCACCAGGTCACCCAATTCGGCATCGCCCGTGCCTTCCAGAACATCGAACTTTTTACCGGCATGTCGGTGCTGGAGAACCTGCTGATGGCCCGCCACACCTTCGGTCATTACAACCTGCTGGACAACGTACTAATCTATGGCAGGGCCATGCCCATCGGGGTGGAGAACCGCCGCTTTTGTGAGGAGATCATAGACTTCATGGAGCTCGAGCCCTACCGCAAAGCCCTGGTAGGCAACCTGCCCTATGGGGTACGCAAGCGGGTCGAGGTGGCGCGGGCGCTGGCCCTCTCGCCTAAACTCTTGCTACTGGACGAGCCCATGGCCGGCATGACCCTGGAAGAAAAAGAGGACATGGTGCGCTTCATCCTGGATATCCGGGCCGAGCGGGGCACCACCATCATCCTCATCGAGCACGACCTGGGGGTGGTGATGGACATCTCCGACCGGGTGTATGTGCTGGATTTCGGCCAGGTAATCGCCTCGGGCCTCCCCGATGAGGTTAGCCAGAACCCGCGGGTGCAGGAGGCCTATGTGGGGGTGGACCATGTGGCCTGATGTATCGAAGGCCGGCGACCCAGGCCTTCGGCTTTTGCGCCACAAACCCGCCGGAGGCCGCCCATGATACCTTCCGGCTACGAACTCAAGAAATATACCCTCCCGCAGGTGCTTCAGATGCGGGCTCGAGCCATGCCCAAGCAAGTAGCCATCCGCGAGAAGGACTTGGGCATCTGGAACGAGATCACCTACGCCCAGTACTTCCACCATGTAACCCGTTTTGCTGCCGGGCTGCTCGCGCTGGGTTTTCAGAAAGGTGAGCGGCTGGCGGTGATTGCCGACAACATCCCGGAGTGGCTCTACGCTGAACTGGCAACCCAGTCGCTGGGCGGGATCTCGGTGGGGGTCTATCAGTCCTCGCTAGCGCCCGAGATCGCCTACGTGCTTTCCTACACTGGAGCGGCCTTTGTGGTGGCCGAAGACCAGGAGCAGGTAGACAAGCTCCTGGAAATCCGCAGCGAAATTCCCAGCGTGCGCAAGGTCATCTACGAAGATCCTAGGGGAATGCGGGCCTACCGGGACGACCCCTGGATTGTCGGCTTCGACGAGGTGGAGCGGCTCGGCGAAGAATACCTGCAAAAGCACCCCCAGGCCGTCGAGGAACGCATCGCCCAGGGCCGGCCCGAGGAGGTCTGCCACCTCTCCCTCACCTCCGGTACCACGGGCCGCCCGAAGGCTGCCATGCTGATGCACCGTAACCTGCTGCACATGGGGGTGGCGCTACAGGAGATTGACCCCCTAAAGCCCACCGACGACTACCTGTCGTTCCTGCCCTTCGCCTGGATCGGCGAGCAGATGATGTCGGTGGGGATGGCCCTGGCCGGTGGCTTTGCAGTCAACATGCCCGAGTCGGTGGAAACCGCCATGAGCGACCTCAAGGAGATTGGGCCGCACGTGATGTTCAGCCCGCCCAGGGTCTGGGAGGGTACACAGAGCCAGATCTGGGTGCGCATCTCCGAGACCTACCCCTTCAACCGCTGGGTCTACCAGCAGATGCTCAAAATTGGCTACCGCGCCGCCGACTACCGCATGCACGGTAAACCCATGCCCTTGGGGCTGCGCCTGGCCTACTGGTTAGCCGACCAGATCATGTTCAAGCCCCTGCGCGACCAGCTCGGCTTTTTACGGCTGCGCCGGGCGTATACCGGGGGGGCGGCACTGGGCCCGGATGTCTTCCGCTTTTACCACGCCATTGGGGTCAACCTCAAGCAGATCTACGGCCAGACCGAGATTATCGGGATTGCCTTTGTACACCGCGACGGCGATGTGCGGGCCGATACGGTGGGGCTTCCGATTCCTGGCGGCGAGGTCAAAATCAGCGAACGCGGCGAAATTCTGTGCCGCTCAGACGCGGTGGTGGCGGGCTACTGGCAGAACCCCGAGGCCACCGCTGAGACCTTCGCCGAGGGCTGGCTGCACACCGGCGACGCTGGCTACCTTACGCCCGAGGGGCACCTGGTGGTGATTGACCGGGTATCGGACGTGATGCACACCAGCGCCCAGCAGATGTTCAGCCCGCAGTTTATCGAGAACAAGCTCAAGTTCAGCCCCTATATCAAGGAAGCGGTGGTGTTTGGCGACCAGAAGCCCTTCCTGACCGCCTTCATCAACGTAGACCCCCAGACCGTGGGCAAATGGGCCGAGGATCGCCGGATTGCCTACACCACCTACATTGACCTCTCGCAAAAACCGCAGGTGGCCGAACTTATCCGCAAGGAAGTCCAGACTGTCAATGAGGGGCTGCCCGACCCCCTGCGCATCCGGCGGTTTGTGTTGCTGTATAAGCTGCTCGATGCCGACGACGACGAGCTAACCCGCACCGGCAAGGTGCGCCGGAAGTTCATCATGCAGCGCTACCAACCCATTGTGGATGCGCTGTATGGCGGCACCGACAAAGTACAGGTAGATACCGAGTTCAAATACCAGGACGGCACGGTGCAAAAGGTCTCGGTAGAGGTAGGGGTGCTCGAGGCCGACGGAAAGCCCGAATTGGTGGGGGTGTAGTGTGGTTGACTTTGTGCAAAACCTCATTTCCGGTGTGGCTGTGGGCTGCATCTACGCCCTGGCGGCGCTGGGGTTTGTGCTAATTTACAAGTCCAGCCGGGTTATCAACTTTGCCAACGGCCAGTTTATCGCCATTGGGGCTTTTTTGGCCTATGCCCTGGCCGTGTGGGTCAAGCTGCCCATATGGCTGGCGGCGCTGGCCTCCATGCTGCTGACGGCGGGGCTGGGTTTTCTGGTGGAGCGGGTGTTTTTGCGCCGGATGGTGGGGCAGCCGATTATCTCGGTCATCATGGTGACCATCGGCCTGGCCAGCGTGCTAGATGGGCTAATGTATCTAACTCCGTTTGGTTCAGGCAACTTTACCTTCCCGGCTTTTTTGCCCGCAGGAGGGCTCAATCTGGGGGCCATCAACATCTCGTACCCGCAGCTTCTGGCCATTGGCTTTACCGTGGTTTTCTTGCTACTTTTTGGCTGGTTCTTCCAGCGCTCAGTGCTGGGGGTCTCGATGCGGGCCGTGGCCGACGACCAGATGGCCTCGATGAGCGTGGGGGTCTCGGTGCAGCGGGTGTTTGCCCTGGCCTGGGCCGTGGCCGGTCTGACTGCAGCCGCAGCCGGTATTGTGGTGGGGACAGTCTCGGGCTTGAACCAGGATGGCCTGATCGCCATTGGTCTGGCGGTGTTCCCGGCGGTAATTCTGGGCGGTTTGGACTCGGTACCGGGGGCGGTGGTGGGGGGAGTTGTCATCGGTATCCTGCAGTCTTTTTCCACTGCCTACCTGGACGGGCTTTTCAGTCAGATTGGCCTGGTGGGGGGTGGTTCGCAGTACGTGATGCCCTTTGTGGTGCTGCTGGTTATGCTGTGGTTCAAGCCACACGGACTGTTTGGCACCGAGGAGATCGAGCGGGTATGATTCCAAGCCTGGTAATGAGTGGCTCAAAAGGTTGGGAAAACGTCCCTCGGACGCGCAGAGTTGGTATGAGCCAACCATCGAAGCTTGCACTTTGCCGCACCGGAGGTGCCCATGCGTAACCCCTGGGCCCAGACCGGCAACTACCGCACCTCCTACGTGCAGGACACCACCATTTTTGCCAACTACCGCGAGATTGTCTCGGTGATGTTGCTGCTGGTGGCCCTTTGTGTACTGCCCACGTTTTTGGAGCGCTCGCAGGTGCTGGTGCTCAACTTCATCCTGATTTACGCCATTGCGGTGCTGGGGCTCAACATCACCACCGGCTACGCGGGCCTGATCAGCGTGGGACAGGCGGTGTTCATGGGGGTAGGGGCCTATACGGTGGCCCTGAGCGCACCCAGCCTGCCTTTCTGGCTGACCATTCCCCTGGGGGGTTTTGCGGCGGCCATCATCGGCTTTATCGTGGGCATCCCCAGCCTCCGGGTCAAGCACCTCTACCTGGCGCTGGCCACGCTGGCTTTTCAGGAGATTTTTGTCTGGGTGGTGGGGCGTAGCCCGGCCCTGGCCCAGGGGGCGGCCATTCCGGTAGAGATGCGCAACTTTTTGGGTCTGGAGATCGGCTTTCGCAACCATAACTACTTCTGGTACTACGTCATTTTGTTCGTGTTGGTGCTGATGGTGATGGCCTGGCGTAACCTCTTGCGGGGCAAGTATGGCCGGGCCCTGATCGCCGTACGCGACAACGACCGTGCTGCCGATGCCATGGGCATGGATCCGGGCCGCACCAAGCTGATAGCCTTTGCCCTGGGGGCTTTTTATGGCGGGGTGGCCGGGGGTTTGCTGGCCTATATGCAGCGGGCGGTGGTGGTGGAAGAGTTTACCCTAGGCCGCTCGGTGGCACTCCTCGCCATGGCCATTGTGGGTGGGTTGGGAACCGTGGTGGGCAGTATGCTGGGCCCGGCTTTTATCGAGTTCTTGCGGCTTTACATGGAGCGGCTTTCCGAGTGGATGAAGTCCAATGCCTTCATCCAAAGCATCACCCCGGCTGGGGTGGATGTGGCCTCGGCCCTGTTGCCGCTCTCCTTCGGCTTGGTGATTGTGCTGTTTTTGATTTTTGAGCCGAGGGGCCTCTACAACTGGTGGCGGCTTTTGCGAAGTTATTTCCGAACGTGGCCTTTCAAGTACTAGGGGGCATGGGAGAGGCTTTTTCCACCTTGCAAGTAGGGCAACACCGCGTTAAGCGCGTTGCAATCAGAGCTGAAGTAAACAGAGCAGAGGAGGCAACATGAAGCGAGCAATAGTGTTAGCAACGGTGGCATGCCTGGGGCTGGCTATGGCCCAGGGGCGCACGGTGAACCTGCTGTGGTCGGGGGCTGTGACCGGCCCGACCTCGGACGTGGGGGGGCCTTACGGGGCGGGCGTGGAGGACTACTGCAGGTACGCCAACGAGCAAAAGCTGATCCCCAACGTAACCCTGAACTGCACGGTGCGCGACGACCAGTACCAGAACCCCAACACCCAGCGCATCTTTGAAGAAGCCCTGGATCGGGCCAAGCCGGCCATGTACCTGGGCTACTCCACCGGGGCCATGCTGCAACTCAAGCCCCTTATCAACGAGGTGAAGATGCCCACCCTTCCGGCCTCGGCCCATATCGGACTGATTGACCCGCCCAACAACCAGTACATGTTCTTGCCGGTGAGCAGTTATTCCGAGCAAGTGGTGGCCTTGATGGAGTACATCAACCGCACCGAGAAGAATGCCAAGATCGCCCTGGTGGTCAACCCCAGTCCCTTTGGACGGGCGGTGGTAGATCATGCCCGCCGGGCCGCCCAGCGACTGGGGCAGACCATTGTGGATGTGCGGGAAGTGGGGGGCGGCAACCTGGACAATACCGCTTTGCTGCGGGCCTTGGATGCGGCAGGGGCTCAGTTTGTCATCCACCAGAACGTGGCCGGGCCGGTGGCCAACATCCTCAAGGATGCGAAGCGCTTGGGGCTGGACAAGAAGATTAGACAAATGGGGGCCGTGTATACCGGTGGCGCCGATCTGATCCGCCTGGCGGGGGAGGCCGCTGAGGGTTTCTTGTGGGCCAGCAGCTACTTCACCCTGGACGAGAACGCACCGGGCATCAACCTACAAAAACAACTGGCCCAAAAATACAACCGCAGCGCCGATATCCTCAACTCCACCAACTACACTGCCGGGATGCTGGCGGCGGCCATCGCGGTGGAGGCCATGCGCCGGGCTGGGCAGCGTTTTAATGGGCGCATTGACAACGAGACCGTCTACCAGGCCCTGATTGGTATGAACGGCCCCAACGCCTTCAAGCCCGGCTTTGCGGTTTCGACCAAGGCCGGTATCGAGATTGACTTTACCCGTAGCGAGCAAACCGGAGCCGAGGGTTTGCGGGTGCTGGAAGCCAAGGGCGGCAAGTTTGTTTCGGTGACCGACCCCTTCACCTCGGCGCTGTTCCGTCAGGTGCGCAACCAGTAGTACCAATGCCCCATGGCCGGTAGCTTGGTACCGGCTATGGGTGACCAGCGAGGTTATATGCACCCTGAAGACCTGGGCCCTATTTTGCTGGAAGTTAACAACATCGAGGTGGTGTATAAGGACATCATCCAGGTATTGCGCGGGGTGTCGCTGAAGGTACCCGAGGGGCAGATCACCGCCTTGCTGGGCCCCAACGGCGCCGGAAAAACTACCACCCTGCGGGCCATCTCGGGGCTGCTGGTGCCCGAGGACGGCCAGGTGGTCTCGGGCTCCATCCTGTACCGGGGTGAGAACATTGCCAACAAGCCGCCCGAGCAGATTGTGCTAAAAGGCATTGTGCAGGTGCCGGAGGGGCGGCGGGTGTTCAAGCACCTGACGGTGGAGGAAAACCTGCGGGTGGGTTCGGCCACCCGGCGGGATGGAGCCAGGGTGAAGGAGGACTTGGAGCGCATCTACCACTACTTCCCCAAGCTGGCCCTGATCAAGACCCGCCTGGCGGGCTACTGCTCGGGGGGGGAGCAGCAGATGCTGGCCATCGGGCGGGCACTGTTGGCAAATCCACGGCTACTGCTGCTGGATGAACCCAGCCTGGGGCTGGCCCCCATGTTGGTGCGGGAAATTTTTGACATCGTAGCCCAGATCAACGCCGAGGAAGGCGTGACGGTGCTGGTGGTGGAACAGAACGCTCGAGTGGCCCTCTCGGTGGCCCACTATGGCTACATCATGGAGTCGGGCCGGATTGCCCTGGAAGGCACCAAGGACTACCTGGAGACCAACCCGGATGTAAAGGAGTTCTATCTGGGGGTAGCCAAGTCGGGTGGGCGTAAGAGCTTTAAGGATGTCAAAAGCTACCGACGACGCAAGCGCTTTATGTGAAGGGGAAGAGCGAGCACAAGCTCGCTCTTTTTTTGGAACGTAGGTCAGCTTGTGCAACCCTGGCCTAAAGTACCATGGGGCCATGGAGACCACACTGCCCACCAAAGAACAGGTGCTGGAGGCCCTCAAGGTTGTGCGCGACCCGGAGATTCCGGTAAACGTGGTGGACCTGGGGCTGGTCTACGACGCCGAAGTTAAGGAGGGGGGCATGGTAGACATCACCATGACCCTCACCTCCATTGGCTGCCCCGCGCAGGATATCGTCAAGGCCGATGCCGAGATTGCAGTCATGCGGCTGGAAGGCGTCAATGCGGTGAACGTGGATTTTGTCTGGACGCCCCCCTGGACACCGGCCCGCATGACCGAGGACGGCAAGCGCCAGATGCGGATGTTTGGCTTTAACGTCTGACGACCTGCCCTACATACGGCTGGTGAACTCCCGCTTGACGTAGAGCACGGGGTCGGTGGGGTTGGCGCTGGCCATGATGCGCTTTGGTGCTTCATCCGCCTCGAGCTCAAACAAGGCAGCGTACTCGGAGGGAGGAATCACAGCCTCCCTAAACTCGGTTACACCACGCTCGATAAACCAAAGGGTTAGCTCTTTGAGGGCCGTGTCGCCCTCGAGGCCGAACCGCGGGCCGAAAGCATCCCGGCTCAGGACGCGGTGTTTACCTTGTTGCACAAAGAGGGCAAAGCGGGCTCTGGCCCGCTGGTCTTGCCAGTCGGTGATGTAGGTTACGGTGGCCTCGGGAAAATCGAAGCCTTTCAGGGCCTCTTTGAGGGCTTGAAGGGTTTCTTGGGGAGCGCCGCGAAGGCCAACAATTTCCATGCCCTCATTCTAAAGCGGCCTTTGCCGTGGCGGTGTTTTATTTATGAAAAGTTGTTATACAAATATTTTGCTTGACAATACTTTATTTTGGAAGTATATTGATAAAAGTATGACCTGGGGCTTACTGACCAACCTATGGCGACTATCCCGTGGTTTGCGAGAAGAGGCGGTGCCCTACCTCGAGCACCTCGGTTTAGCCCCGACCGACCCCTGGCTCTTGGCCGAAATTGAGCGGCATCATTACCCCACCGAGGCCGTGCGGGCCATGCAGATGCCAGCCCCTACCATCAGCCAGATGTTGAAGCGGCTCGAGCAGGCTGGGCTGGTGGTGCGCTCGCTCGACCCTGCCGACCTGCGCCGCTACCGCTTTGTGCTGACCGAGACAGGCCAAACCGTGCTGGAGGAGAGCCGCCAGCACATCCTAAAGGCCCTGGAGCGCCGCCTGGAACGGCTGAACCCTCAGCAGCGCCGGCAGTTTGCCGAATGGCTGGAGATTCTAGCACGGGAAGAAGCCCCTGTTCTAAAGGAGTAAGCTACCATGAACCCCTCACCTGAAACTGCTTCCTACACACCTCCTAGCAGCACTTCCCGGGAAAACCGGCTCACCCTTATCGGGATTCTGCTGGGGCTTTTCCTGGCCGCGCTCGATCAGACCATCGTCTCGACGGCGTTGCCTAAAATTATCGCCGACCTCAACGGCGCCGAGCTGTACGCCTGGGTGACCACCGCTTACCTGCTGGCCTCTACCGTTTCGGCCCCCATCTTTGGCCGCCTGACCGAGCTTTTCAGCCGTAAGGCTATTTTGCTGATTGCTATAGCCATCTTCCTGCTGGGTTCGGCGCTGGCGGGTGTATCACAGAACATGCCAGAGCTAATCGCGTTCCGTGGGCTTCAGGGGATTGGCGGTGGGGCCTTATTTGCCCTCGCCCTGACCACCATCGCGGTGCTCTTCCCCCCGCGCGAGCGCGGACGGGTGGCGGGGCTCTTCGGAGCCATCTTTGGGGTGAGCAGTGCGGTGGGGCCCTGGCTGGGGGGGCTCCTGACCGACCACTTCTCGTGGCACTGGGTGTTCTACATCAACATGCCCGTGGGGGCGGTAGCTTTGTGGTTCATTCTGCGCTATATGCCCCGCCTGAGCCCGGAACACCGCGAACGCTTTGACTATCTGGGGGCCGCCTTGTTGGTGGCCTGGACGGTACCGCTGATGCTGGCCTTTTCCTGGGGGGGCAGTACCTACCCCTGGCTGAGCGCTCCGATTCTGGGCCTTTTGGGGTTGAGCGCGCTGGCCCTGGTGTTGTGGGTCTGGTCGCAGAACCGTGTGCAGCAGCCGCTTTTTGACCTTTCGATTCTGCGCGTGCGTAGCTTTAGCCTGGCCTCGGCGGCGACCTTTTTCTATGGCCCCGCTTTCCTGGGAGCGGTGGCTTTCTTGCCCCTGTACTTACAGGTGGTTAAGGGGGTCTCGGCCTCGGCTTCGGGGGTGACGGTGCTGCCCCTCACGCTGGGGGTGGTCTTAGGGTCCGCCGGCAGTGGGCTGCTCTCGGGGCGGCTGGGCCGCTTCAAGCCCCTCTTGCTGCTGGGAACCGGCTGGCTGCTGGCTATTTTCCTCACCCTGCACTTCTTGATTAAGGTAGATACCCCCCTCTGGCTGGCGGTGCTGTTTTTCTTCCTGTTGGGGCTGGCGCTGGGTCCTGCTCAGTCGCTCCTACAGATTGCTGCCCAGAACAACGTACCGCCCCAGCGCCTGGGCTCGGCCACGGCTTTTACCCAGTTGATGCGGCAGATTGGTTCAACGGTGGGCATCGCCCTGATGGGCACGCTTTTAGCCAAGAACCTTACTGCCGAGACCTGCAAGGTGTTCCCCGATGACGCGGCCTGCCGTCCGGGGGCTTTGGTGCAGCAGAGTAACGAAGCAGGAACCGGTCTTAATCTTGATGAGCAGTTTGCCAAGCTCGAGGCCCAGATCGTGGCCGCCCTTAAGGGAGACACCCAGGCCTACGCAACCCTGCTGCAGGATGCCCAGGTGCCTGCCCAGGTGAAGGAAGGCCTGATCAAAGGCGGTATCCCGGCGCAGTTTCAGCAGCTCGAGGGCCAGGTAATAGCAGCCCTCAAAGGCGATGTCCAGGCCTACGAGGCTCTAATGCGCGACCCCAATCTGCCGGCGGAGTTCAAAGCCAAGCTGGTGAAAGGCGGCATCCCGGCCCAGTTTGCGCAGCTAGAAAATCAGATGGTAGCAGCGCTCAAAGGCGACCCCAAAGCCTACGAGGCTCTGATGAACAACCCCAACCTGTCGGCGGAGTTCAAAGCCAAGCTGGTGAAAGGCGGCATCCCGGCGCAGTTTGCTCAGGTGCAGGGTCTGGTGCTTGCGGCCCTCGAGGGGGATGCGGCCGCTTACAACCAGCTCATCCACAACCCGCAGATTCCGGCCGACCTGAAGGCCCGGCTGGTGAAAGGCGGCATTCCCGCCCAGTTTGCGCAGCTAGAGAAGCTGCTTTTGGCGGCCTTGAATGGGGATGCTCAGGCCTATCAAGCGGTGCAGCAGAGCCCGCAGATACCCCCTGCCTTCAAAAGCCAGATTCCGCAGGGCGGCCTGGCTGCGCAGGTCGAGGCCCAGCTACAAGCAACCACGCGCTTGATCGAGGCGGCCTGGCAGGGGGATGAAAGCGCACAACAAGCCCTGCGCCAGAACCCCAGGCTCGACCCCCGCCTGCGGAGCCTGCTCGACAACCCGCCGCCGGTTGAGGCCCGGGCAGGGGTGCTGGCCCAGGTGCGGGCTAGCCTCGAGGCCCAGGCACCTCAGCTCAAGGCAGCCGCTTTCCAGCAGGCAACAGCCCAGATTAAAGCGGGTCTAGAGCAAGCTCAGGCCCAGGCCCTTGCCCAGGCCATCGCCGGGGTCAAGGCGGGTCTGGCCCAGGCCCAGGCCAAAGCCCAGGCGGCGGCCATCGCGGCAGTCCGGGAAAACCTGCACAAAGCCCAGGCCCAGGCGCTGGAGCAGGCCGTGCGGGCCACCCACGAGAACCTGGCTAAAGCCGAGCAGCAGGCCCTCGAGGAGGTGCCCCGCAAGGTGGTAGCGCAGCTCGAGGAAACCAAACTCAAGCTGCACCAGGCCCTCAGCAACGGCATTACCAACGCGGAGAAAAATATTTTCCTCTACGCGGCCCTGTTCGTCCTGCTTTCAATGGCCTTTATCCTGCCCTTGCCCAACGAAGAACTGCGCAGCCGGGGGGCTCGAGCCTGAAACAACCTTGAACTGGCCTACCTGCAATACACCCAGCACAGCGGCTTCGGCGGTGCTGGGTTTTTATGGCCGCCACATCTCATACCGTTTCCGCTTGAATCCTTTACCGCCCGCCGCAGTCAGAGGTGAAGGATTCAAGCCGACCGAAGGGAGGAGAAAAGCATTTCGGTAGTATCGTTTAGGCTTGCCGAAGTGAACGATACTACCGAAATGCGTATCATAAGAAGTCCTTTTGAGTTATTCCCTTAATATCCCCCGGCCACCAGTGGAATAGGGTGTAGCCCTGGGTAAGCGCTGGCTGGGTTAAATGGTGTTGTAGTCGGAGTTCCAACCGGGGGCGGCGCTGACGTTGGGCCAGTTGCATGGCTCCACTTTAGTGGAAAGAGTATTGAAGATTTCTTATCAGAGTATCAGCTACAACGCCCTGTCCCCAGGCAGCGTTGCGCGGGTAGGCGGTTTTCGCCCAATACATCAGACACGGTTACCTCTGCTCAAGGAAGGCTATGGTCTCAGTAGCGCTACTCGATAACGCTAACGCCCTTCCAGAACGCAATGCGCCCGACGATCTGCTTGGCCGCTTCCTTGGGTTCAGGGTAGTACCAGGCCGCGTCCGGGTTAGTCTGCCCGTCTACCTCGAGGTGGTAGTAGCTGGCTACGCCCTTCCAGGGGCAGGTGGTGCGGGTGGAGGAGTCGCGCAGGAACTCCCGCTTTACCGATTCGGCGGGAAAGTAGTGGTTGCCCTCCACTACCACTGTATCGTTGCTTTCTGCGATTACCTGGCCGTTCCAGATGGCTTTCATGCCTCGAGGTTAGTGCAGTCAATCGAGCCGGGGGGTATCGCAACATACAGATGGAAGGCCGGTAAGGCTGGGTTCAGGGCAGCAAGAAAGAGATGAGCTTGGTTTCCAGGTACTCTTCCATGCCCCAGTGCCCACCTTCCCGACCCAGGCCGGAGTTCTTGTAGCCGCCAAAGGGCAGGTTGGAGCCCATCGCGCTGGGTACAGGGTCGTTCACGCCCACAATGCCATATTCCAGGGCCTCGGCCACCCGGAAGGCCCGGGAGAGGTCGCGCGTCCACACATACGCGGCCAGCCCGTAGTCGGTGTTGTTGGCCCAGGCGATGGCTTGGTCTTCGTCCTCGAAGGGCATCAGGGGGGCTACTGGCCCAAAGGTTTCTTCCTCCAGAATGCGCATTCCGGGCTGGATACCCGTAAGGACGGTAGGGGCATACAATAGCCCACCCAGAGCCTTGCCTCCAGTAGCTACCTTGGCTCCTTTGGAGAGTGCATCTTCCACATGGGACACTACTTTATCCAGGCCTTGTTGCTCGACCAGTGGCCCTACATTGGTGCTGGCATCGAGGGGATCGCCTACCTTCAGGTTGCTTACTGCTTCGGCCAGGGCACTGGCGTAGTCGGCCTCGAGCTTCTTGTGCACATAGATGCGGTTGGTGGTCACACAGGTCTGGCCAGCATTGCGGTACTTGGAGAGCAGGGTAAACTGCACGGCCTTTTCGAGGTCGGCGTCCTCGAAGACGATAAACGGGGCGTTGCCGCCGAGCTCGAGCGAGACCCGCTTGAGGGTATCGGCCCCCTGGCGGTAGAGGATTTTGCCCACCGGCGTGGAGCCGGTGAAGGTGATCTTGCGGATGCGCATATCCTCCATCAAGACCTTAGAAACCGGCACCGGATCGAGTGCAGGTAGCACTTGCAGGGTTCCGGCAGGGCCGCCGGCTTCTTCCCATAGCTTGGCTAGATAGAGCGCGCAGAGGGGGGTCTGTTCGGCGGGCTTGACGATGATGGTACAACCCGCTGCCAGCGCGGGTGCGGCCTTGCGGGTAATCATGCTGGTAGGGAAGTTCCAGGGGGTGACGGCATACACTGGCCCTACCGGCTCATAGACTGCCATCTGGCGCTTGTGAGGGAAACGCGAGTGAATCAGCTCACCGTTGACCCTGGTAGCTTCCTCGGCGCACCACTCCACAAAGCTGGCGGCATATAATACCTCCCCTTTGGCCTCGGTAATGGGCTTACCCATTTCCAAAGCCGTTAGCCGCCCCAGTTCTTCTTGGTGGGCGACGAGCAGGTCGTTCCACTTGCGCAGAATCTTGCCCCGCTCAAAGCCGGTCAGCTTTTTCCACTCCTTAAAAGCTGCCACAGCGGCGTCGGCAGCCATTTTTGCTTCGGCCTCTCCACAATCGGCCACGTCCGCCACCAATTGGCCGTTGTAGGGGCTCTTGACCGTAAAAGTTTTGGAGGTTTTGTGCCACCGACCGCCCACATACGCGAGACTTGGAAAATCGAAATCTTTGACCATAGCAATGCCTAGCATACTCCTGGGCTACCAGACCGGTGATAGGGGGAGGCTCGCAATTAGAGCCCTCTTCATATTGGCTTAGCCGGTTAATGGGCAATGAATGGCGTCAGGGTAGGGATAGACCATTCCTCAACAGACACGGCTCGAGGGAAGCGCGCGATAAAAACCCTAAGGGTTGCGGGCAGGGTTTACGCTAATGGTTCGCCAGTCACGATCGGCCAACAGGGGAAGAGGGTCAATGACCTTGTAGTCACAGGTGCGCCTACTACCCGAGTACACCCCGAAGTGCAGATGTGGAGGGGTGGTGCGGGCATTGCCGGTATTGCCCACATAGCCCAGGAGGGTACGGGTCGTGACCTTCTGGCCCTCCATAAGACCTGTTGCGTAGCGCTCCAGATGCGCGTAATAGTAGCGCCGCCCGCCCGGCCCTACCACAAACACATACAACCCGCCCAACTGCCCCTGACCGATGCGCCAAACAAACCCGCTGGTGGCCGAGTAGACGGGGGTTCCCCTGGGGGCAAAGATATCCTGCCCTTCATGGGTTCGCCAACCGCTGCGGGCTGCGCCAAAAGTGTTGGCGACTTGTCGCACACGTGCACCTTGCACCGGCATGGCCAGTCGGCGGTCGGGCTCTTTGGGCAGCAGCGCCAGATAGCTTTGTAGCTTTTCCCGGTAGGCCGCCCAGCGTTCCCGCTCTTTTCGTTCGGCTTCGGTGCGAGGCTCGGGACGGTTCCAGGTTGGAGGCTTACATACACTTCCAGGCTGTGTATCGAGCTCGCCTCTGCTGCTTTGCGCTAGGACTTCACCACTTCCGAACGTGAGTGTGAGTATCAGGGCGTAGCCACCCATCTGCTGGATCAAAGGCATATATTTAGTTTGCTTCCTCGAGATTAGTTTTGCAAAAGAGCTATTCAGGGGTTGCTAAAATGACTACACTAAAACTATCGGTTCTGCCAATAGGAGCTTTTGGTGCAAATATCGCTCAAGCAGTTGGTTTACTTCATTGCGGTAGCCGAATCGGGCTCGATATCCAGGGCCTTGACCTCTCTGAACGTGACCCAATCAGTTGTAACGGAGGCCATCAAGAAGCTAGAAGTTAGCCTGGGGACCGACCTCTTCACCCGGCATGCCCGTGGGATGATTCTAACCCACGCCGGGCACCAGTTTTTGCGCCACGCCCACGAGGTGCTGGCCGCGCTGCGCAACGCCGAGCAGGCCATCCGTGAACGCCCCATTACCAACGTGGTGGCGGTCTTCGTGATGCTCATAACCTTCTTGCCGATTGTGTTGGCCCAGTGGCTGACCCGCGATACAGACGATCTGCATGGGGGAGGAAAAACGGCATGAGGGTCGGTGTAGGGTATGCGGTACAACGGTAAACGCAAAATGCGAGGAGTCAGTAAGCAAGAATTGTGGCAGAGGTCAAATCTAGTTGTGGAAAGGCCGGATACAACCAGTTCTACCAGAAGAAAGGAAACCAACCATGGCAACCAAAACACTGATTGGACAAAGCAAGATGCTGATTGATGGGGAATTTGTGGCTGGGGAAGGTACACCTTTGGACATCCTGAACCCGGCTACTGGCGAGGTATTGCTGAAGCTGCCGGAGGCGTCGGTAGAGCAGGTCAAACAGGCGGTGGCAGCGGCTGAAAAAGCCTTCGATGCATGGTCGCAAACCACTCCTAAAGACCGTTCACTGTTGCTTTTGAAATTGGCCGACAAAATTGACGAGCAGGCCGAGGAGTTTGCTCGGCTGGAATCGCTCAACTGTGGCAAACCCTACCTGGCGGCGCTGAATGATGAAATCCCGGCCATTTCGGACTGCTATCGTTTCTTTGCGGGGGCTGCTCGTTCGATGACGGGTGCGCTGGCTGGTGAATACCTGGCCGGCCATACCAGCATGATTCGCCGTGATCCCATTGGGGTGGTGGCCAGCATTGCACCCTGGAACTACCCGCTGATGATGGCGGCCTGGAAGCTAGCCCCGGCGCTGGCAGCCGGAAATACCGTGGTCATTAAGCCCAGCGAGCAGACTCCCCTAACCACCCTCAAGCTTGCTGAGTTTATGGCGGAAATATTCCCGCCGGGAGTGGTGAATGTGATCACCGGGGTAGGGGAGACGGTGGGTGCCGCGCTTACCCACCAGCCGGCGGTGCGGATGATCTCGCTCACCGGTGATGTGGCCACCGGCAAGCGGGTGCTTGAGGCCGCCGCCAGCAGCCTCAAGCGCACCCACCTCGAGCTCGGCGGCAAGGCCCCGGTGATCGTGATGGACGACGCCGACCTCGAGGCCGCCGTGCAGGGCATCAAAATCTTTGGCTACTACAACGCCGGCCAAGACTGCACCGCGGCCTGCCGGGTGTATGCCGGCAAGAAAATCTACGATAAGTTTGTGGCCGAGCTGTCCGATGCGGTCAAGTCCATCAAGGTGGGGGCCCAGACCGACGAAGGGGTGGAGATGGGCCCCCTGATTACTGAGCGGCAGCGGGCCCGGGTGGCCAGCTTCGTGGAGCGGGCCAAGATGCAGAAGCACATCGAGATTACCGCCGGTGGACACCCCGTGGAGGGCCGGGGCTTCTTCTACGAGCCCACGGTGGTGGCCGGGGCCTTGCAGTCCGACGAAATTGTGCGGCGCGAGGTGTTTGGGCCGGTGGTCTCGGTTACCCGCTTCTCCGACCCCGAGGAGGCCATCGCCTGGGCCAACGACTCCGACTACGGCCTGGCCAGCTCGGTCTGGACGCAGGATGTGGGCAAGGCCATGCGCATTGCCAGCCGCTTGCAGTACGGCTGCACCTGGATCAACACCCACTTCATGCTGGTCAACGAGATGCCCCACGGCGGGCTCAAGCAGTCGGGCTACGGCAAGGATATGAGCCTGTACGCGCTCGAGGACTACACCGTGGCGCGGCATATTATGGTCAAGCATTGATACCAGTTTCGCTTGCGGTGTAATCAAAGGTGAAGCGGTTCAAGACGATCGAAGGGAGTAGGCGTGCGTTCCGGTGGCGACGTTTAGACTCGTAAGAGCGAATGATATCGCCGGGAGTATGAGAGACCTGCTGCTCAATGGCGAGCGAGGGTTTAGAGTACGCACCCTTGCCTAGGATGAGAACATCCCCTTCATGGGGCTGGGAGCCTGGAGAGGGCTTGCTCGAGTCCGGGGGAGAGCGTCCCTCACCCATGCCAACGCCGATTCGGGGCTAAAGCTGGCCGGTATCGCCCCAGTCCCGTAGCCGTTGCTGGTAGGCCGGGTCTTGGTAGCGCGACAGTAAAAAGGCCGGGGCGTAGCTGGGCAGGGGCGCGCCGGTCAGATGGGCCGCCAGCAGTTCCCCTGCCGCGCAGGCCGCCATGACCCCAAAGCCCGACAAAGCCCCCACCAGATAGGCCCCCTTGACCGGCAGCGGGCCAATCAGGGGGCGGTTTTCCTGGGTCTTGAGATAGTAACCGCCGTCTATCCAGGGCCTGGGGGCTTTCTCGAAGTACTGCCGCAGGCCGGGCAGCATCACCGAGAAGCCGCGCAGGGCCACGTCGGCGTAGTGGGGCTCCGGGGGGATGGGGAAGGTGGGTGTATGGGGCTCGGTGTGGTAGTTGTACAGCACGATTAAGGTGGTGCTTTCCCCGTGGCCGTCGGGCCGGCCATGCACCCCCGAAGGCAGCCGCTCCAGCAGCCATCGGGTGGAGGCGTCCTCGGCCAGCAGGGCGCGCTCCTGGGGGCTCCAGGGCAGTTCCACTTCGTCCAGCCAGATCAGCATGGGGGCCTCGCGGGGCACCACGCCCAGGTGCTCACTGAAACTCATCTTGCGGTGTAGCTCGGCAAACACCGGCAGCTCGACCCCCAGCAAGGCCGCCACTTCCCGCTGCATGGGCCCGGCGGCATTGACGAAGGCCGGAGCCTGGATGAACAGCAGACTGCCATCCTTCTGCTGCACCTGCACGCCCTGCACCGCGCCCCCCGCAGTCTCGACCCCCACCACCTGGCCCTGCACCAGCCGCACCCCGTGGCCTCGAGCCTCCTCCAGCAGGTACATCCCCAACTGCTGGGCCGAGAGCCACCCCGCCCGCCGCACGTGCAGCACGGCCTGGGTGTCGGGGGACAGGTAGGGGAAGTGCTGGCGAATCAGGCTTTGCGAGGTAATCAGGTCGGCCCCGTCCTGGGGGCCACCGGGGTAGGCCGCAGAAGGGCGGCTGTGCACCCGCAGGGCCCCCGCACCCTGCTGGGCGGCCTGTTCGGCGGCCTGGGCCAGCCGCTCAATTTTGCTGGCCTCGGCGGTGGCGTACAGGTAGCCGCGCCGGTTGAGCTGGATGCGGTTGGCCGACTGCTGGGCCATCCCCTCCAGCAGCTCGATGCTGCGGTTCATATAGGCCAGCATGGCTCCGTCGGGGCCGGGCCACCAGTTGCGGTAGGCCTCGGTGGACTTGTCCGAGGTGAGCGAGAGCGGGTCGCCCTGCTCAACGATCACTACATCCTTCAGACCCCGCTTTACCGCCAGGTGATAGGCCGCCGCCACCCCGGCAATGCCGGCCCCACAGATCACGACCTCGGCTGTTTGCTCTAGCATAAGGTGTATACAGTATACAAATAAACCACGAAATGGCACTTGTCGGGTGATCTGTATACTGCAATAAGATTCATACGCGCGTTGCTCTAACTCTATAAATGGCTGATTTTTTCAAGGTTTTTCCCCGTTTTTCGATGCTGCTTCCATTGATCTTGGACTGATTTTACGCAGTCAGGCCGCGATCTGTGCTAGAGGGGATAGATCGGGGGTGATGCTGTAGGAGATGAGCTTACGGCGGTGCTGGTAGAAGGTCATGGTCTGCTTGGGTCGTGTGCGGTTGAACTCGATGAGGGCGTAAGCGAGGAAGCCCAGGGCCAGATGGGCGGCGAGCCGGTCGCGCTTGTGGTGGCGGTGGCCCTGCCAGCCGAGTTCCTGCTGGAGCCCACGGAAGAGCTCCTCAGTGTTGGGGCGGAGCTTGTAGGCGGCGAGGATCTGCTCCTTGGAGAGTCGGACGGCGTTGGTAGCAAGGTAGAAGTTACCCCGAGGCAGAACCTTGACCAGAAAGCCAAGACCTTTGAGTTTGCCCAGAAGGGCGGGCCATGGTGTTTGAGCTGGCGGCTGTCCAGCAGTCGGTTTTTGCGTAGTCTGGTGACGAAAGACCACCCGAGTCCATGAACCCTGCTCAAAAGCGTTCTGGAGGCGTACCAGGCATCAAACAGCACGTATTCCGGCTTGAACCCTTGCCTTGCGGCCCACTCCAGCAAATCCAGGGCTAGAACCCCCTTACCTTTGGCCGCATCGTCGCCCCAGCAGACCCGAAAGGCTAGCGGCAGCCGGATCAGCCCGTCCGTCCACAGCAACGCCACCACGCTGAACCCCCGCACATACGGCCCCGTCGAGCTGTCCTTGATCCTGGGCAAGTTCAACAAGCCTGGCTGCCAGGGGGCGATCACCACATCGTCAATCACCAGACTCCCCCGACCCAGCCCGCCCAGCAACCTCAGCACCAGCAGACAACAACCAAAATACTGCTCAAGTCCCACCTCTAAAGCTCGGTAAATGCCGTCATGGGCGTACTTGCATCCTTCCGCCATCCCCAAGCAGCTCCGCGCATCTGCCGCCTTCATCATCGCCGCTACAGCTTTCATCATCGGGCGTGGTAGATTCATCTCGGGCCTCCTGTGTCCGCAGGAAGCCCTATTTTATGCCCATAAACTCCTACCGCGTATGATCAGATGTAATGTAGATTATGATTACTTGGAACTACGGGTTAAATGACGAACCCTGGTGGCCTCGCGCGCCGAGTTTCGGAATGGAGGAGTTTTTGGGTGAATAAAACTTTGGTGGTCTATTAGCATTCGTCACTTCAGCATAACTCCTCTCAAGAGAGTGTTATACCGCACCAGCGGTATAACTACGTGAGGAAAGGGAGTGGTATGGCTAAACTCGTGTTCGGAATGAACCAGTCCCTGGACGGCTACGTCGACCATATGGCGTTTGCACCAAGCCCCACGCTCTTCCGCTACTTCATCGAGGAAGCTCAGGGGCAGGCGGGCAGTGTCTACGGTCGCCGGATGTATGAGGTCATGCGGTACTGGGACGACGATCACCCGGAATGGGATGCAGAGGAACACGCCTTCGCGGCGGCGTGGCGGAACCAGCCGAAATGGGTCGTCTCGCGCTCGTTGAAGTCGGTTGGCCCCAACGCCAGGCTTATTGAGGATGATCTTGAGGGCGCGATCCGCGAGCTGAAGGCCAAGCGCGACGGGGAGATCGAAGTTGCTGGCCCGACCTTGGCGCAAAGCCTCACCGAACTTGGCCTGATCGATGAGTATCGAATCTACCTGCACCCCGTCGTGCTTGGTCACGGCAAGCCATATTTCGCCGGACCCCGGCCACCGCTCCACCTTGTAGCTAATGATCGGATTGACGAGGATGTGATCAGGTTGATCTACGTTCCTTCCTAGTCCGGGTTGGCTGCTTGCAGTTAAGGTTCTTTGGGGCATCGGCCCTGTAGTGTAGGGGGTGCGGCCTAACACGGCTTGCAGGCGACTCCGCTGCGCTCGCTTCGCGGAGCGCCTGAAGCCCACCGTTAGGCCACGCTTGAAGGTACCTTGTGCCTGGCAACATTTCCCCAAGACTGCTGGAAGTTGTGGAGTCCCTGCCCCTCAAGCGCGGGCTTAGGGTCCTGGAGATTGGTTGCGGGCCCGGTGTCGCGGCTCGTGCGGTCGCTGAGCGCATTGGCAGTGGGCATGTGCTGGGTATAGATCGCTCTGCGAAGGCTATTGCGCAAGCCATCTCGGGCTCCCAGGCGCTGATTTCAACAGGTGTCCTGAGCTTCCGGCAGGTCGCAATCGAAGACTTCGTGCTCCAGCCCGGCGAGCGGCTGTATGATTTGGCCTTCGCGGTGCGCGTCGGCGTCCTGGATGAACGGCACCCGGAGAAGCAACAGGTTGCGCTCGCTCGGATCCGAGCCGCGCTTCGAAAGGGTGGCCCGCTCTTCATAGATGGCGGTGACCCGCTTCGTGAGATCCTTCTTGGCGTGGTCTAACAATTCGTCCAAGCCGACGCCGCTTCGCGGCGCGGCTGAACCCGACCGTTATTCCTTTCCAACCCGCCTGAGCTGCACCAAAAATGCCGTGTGCCCCACCTGCTGAAACTTGGGGTGGGCGATGGGGGGTCGCACATCCCACTCCCGGTGCTGCACCTCCAGGGTGCGCTCGAGCAAAAAAGGCAGTTGTAGGGTTTTGAGCTGCTCGAGCAGCGTAATTACTTGAGTCAGGTTGGGCAGGTAGCAGACTAAGAAGCGGTCTGGCTTGAGGGCAGGGGTGAGGGCCGGGAGCACCGTCCAGGGTTCCATGAGGTCCAGCGCGATGCCATCGAAAGAATCGGGTTGCAACTGGGCCTGGCCGACATCGGCTTCTACCCAGCTTACGATGCCCCAATCCTCAAATTCACTCAGGTTGCGTTTAGCCCGCTCGAGGTGTCGAGGGCGGGATTCGTAGCTCCAGACCCGGCCTGTGGGCCCCACCGCCCGCGCCAGGTACAGGGTCAGGCCACCCGAGCCCGAGCCTGCTTCCAGCACCCGCATCCCTGGGGCCAGGTCGAGCAAAAAGCAGATGGTGGCGGCGTCTTTGGGGTAAGTGGGGGTGGCCTCGCGGGGCATCTGGAGCACGTAGTCTTCCAGGGTGGGGTGGTGGATGCTGAAGCGTTCGCCTTGGGGGGTGGCCACAAACTGGCCGGCCCCGGCCTGCACGATGGCCTCGTGGCGGATGGAGCCCCGGTGGTAGTTGAACAGGCCCCCTTCTTGCAAACGAAACATATACACCCGGCCCCGCCGGTCTTGCAGCAGGGCCCAGTCGCCGTAGTTCATGGGGTTTAGCGTAGCGGCTGAGTGGGGGTGCCTGTCAAACTTGCAGCAGGCTAAGCGGTTATTTCACGGGCCCTCCAGCACCCCTAAATGGGGGGTTGTTTAATTAATTTCGCATGTGCCTGTTGTAAAAAAGTTGCTTTGCTGCACAAGTCAATCTTCATTAATCTGACCGTTACTTGGCGTTACCATACAACCAAGTTTCTAGTTCATAGGTCACCATAAGCTCTTCCTCTGGCTTCTACGATGCACCCAGTGAGCCAAACACTGGACGTGCAGAGTACGAGATCTTCCGCCAATACTGCCCATAACCCAAACATACTCGCTATGTCCAGGCAAGGGGTCTTATGAAACGAGCCAGCGGCCTGAGCGTGATCGAACTGATCGTGGTGACTGTGATACTGGGCATTTTGATTGCCCTGGGGGGCGGGTGGTTTAGCTCCGATCGGATGCGGGTCAATCAAGCGGCCCAGGTGTTGAGTGCCGATGTGTCTCGAGCCCGTCTGGAAGCACTCCGACGCAATGTGCCGGTAGGGCTTCGTTTCAGTTTTGCCAGTGGAACCAACCGCTACGAAATTGTGGCCGACACAAACCAAAACGGCCTCGACAACAGCGACCCTGTCATTAGCCGTACCGAGTTTGGGGCCGGGGAGTGGGGCCGGGTACAGGGCAGCTTGGTGCAGTGTACCGCTGCCGACGTAGCAGCTTCGAGCAGCGCCGAAGTGGTTTTCGATGCTCGAGGGGTTTACCAGCTCGCTACCAGCCGCAGCGTGCAACTTTCCATCGGCTCCTATAGCCGTTTTGTCAACATCAACCAGCAAGGCCGGGCCCAGATTCGCACGGCCTGTCCATAGGAGTGCATATGCAGAATCGAGGTATCACACTGGTAGAACTGCTGATTGCCCTGGCTGTGATGGCCGTGGCGTTTGGGGTGCTGGTGTTTTCGCAAGTTACCAACTACCAGGCGACCGCCAGGGCCGGGGTGGTGAGTCAGGTCAAAGATACCGCTACCCAGATTCTCGAGAACCAGGTGGGGGTGGTACTGGCCAACTTTACCCGCTACTACAACGGCTGCCCCACTGGCAACGAAACCGCAAGCAACTTTGTCTGCTCAGGCACCGGATTCATCATCAACAGCGGTATTGACGAAGGTCTGGATGGCGAAGGGCAAATTTTGATCCAATCTTCGGCAGCCAGCCAGGGCATCACCATCAACCTAGCTACCAAGGTTTCGTGCTACGACAGCTTTGCTTCGCGTACCGCCGCCATCGGGGCCGGTAGCCTCGAGCCGTGCCCACAGGTCAACTAGGAGAGGGTTATGAGAGCTAAAGGTTTATCCATCCTCGAGCTGATGGTGGTATTGACAATTTTCAGTGCGGTGCTGGCCATTGCGACACGCTTCTTTGCTGGCCAATCGCAGGACACCCGCATTATTCAGGAGCGCAACGAGGTACAAGACCGCGCCCGGCTGGTCTTGCAGATGGTGAGCCAGGATTTGATTCTGGCGGGCTCGAGCCGCTTCATTCGCAACAACGAGGTGCGTTTTGACGCTGCCAACTGGGTTTCCTGTGCACCCGGAACCCCCTGCCTCACGGGCACCGACAACACCAGCAACGACACCTTTGTGACCCGCTACCACACCAGCCTCTACCCAAGCGGCCAGGAATGCCGCTCCATCGGCTATAGCTTTAGTGGCACCACCCTGTTCCGGGCGGATGTGCCTTGTAGCCAGGCGCCCACCAACAACATTGCTGCTAGTAGCTACCGTGAGTTCGCCACCCACATCACCCAGCTCAATATTCGCTATGTCTGCGGCGATTCGGCGGCCACCGAAGTAGGGCTGCCCAGTGGCTGCATTACCGTTGCGAACCCCACCGAGCGTTTTGTGCGGGCTGCCCTGGTCACCGTTACGGCGGTCTCGCCCCAGAATACCTACACCTACACCATCGCCCAGCGGGTACCTATCCGCAACCTGAAAACCGACGAGGTGCTGTGATGCGACAACCCCAAGGAATTGCCCTGGTCGTTACGCTGGCCATCCTGGTCGCGGTGGGGCTGCTGGCTTTTGCCTCCTCGGTTACCACCATGATCAGCCAGTGGAGCGCCCGCAACGAGCGGGGCGCCACCGAAGCCTACTATGTGGCCGAAACCGGCCTGCAACAGTGGAAAACCCGATTGTTCCAGGCTTATCGCTGGCAGCTTTACCAGACGGTGAGCAATGCGGGTGGAAACCGTGTTCCCACCCGCAGCGAGTGCGGCAACGTCCTGGCCGGCGGGGTGGACTGGAACCGCAACGGAACCATCGAAACCAACGAAACCCTGCCCACCACCCGCACCGGTAGCGTACACATGGGTTCCAGCACCGGCACCTATACCATTACGGTAGCCCAGGACCCCACCCGCTCCCGCTTTATGCTGGTGCGCTCGGTGGGCCGGTTCAATGGTTCCCAGGCCATTGCCCAGGCCACCTTCGACCTCTCCAACACCGGCCCCTGGAACTATGCCATCTTTAGTGGGCGTGGTTCAGCCAACCGCCACCTCAACGGCGGGGCCCTCATACGTGGGGGGCTCTATGTGCAAGGCCAGAGCAGCGACCCCGACCGGGTTGTAATTGACTCCAACGGTAACTTCCGCATGGAGAACGAATACAATTACACCACCGACAGCGTGTTCGGCAGCCGCCTCAATACCGACATGCGCAGCCTCTCCAACCTCTGCGCGACGCTGCGGGTGCAGTACGGGCGCGTGGAAGTGGGCGGCAGCTCCGAGTACGGCGATCCCAGCAACCCCCTGCTGGGCGCTTATGTGGGGGACGCAGCCAGTGACATCTTCGGTAATACCTCCAATGTTTGCCAGTCCAACCGGGGTATTTGCACCGACGACCGGGGTGCTTTTGACCTTCCTCCCGCTCTGGCGCCCCGCTTCCCCGAGTTCAACACCACCCCCTGCACCAGCGACCCCAGCCGAACCTGGGCGGCCTGCGTGCGCGATGAGGCGGCGGCTCGAGGCCTTCGGATTACCAGTGCGGCTGTTCTTTTCCCTACGGGCGCAGTTCCAACCAGCCCGCTGTCGTGCGTGTTGGGCAACCTGCTAAGTGGGGGTGAGCTGCGTTTTGGAAGTACCAGCGTGGACTGCCGCTATAGCCTGAGCGGCAAGACCGGCGGTTTCCGTTACATAAGCGGCAATCCGGGTACGCTGGAGATTTATGGAACCCTGCACACCAGCGGAATTAACGTGAGATTCAGCAATGCCGTAAACTACCGGGCTTTCGACTTCACCGACCCCACCGAGCGCAATGCCTCCATCTTTGTTGAGGGTGGCAGCATTACCCTAAACGGTGACCTTCTGCCCGACGCCAGCTCGGCCACCTTCCCCAACCAGGTGCTGGGGCTGCTGGCCCAGAACAACATCGAGCAACTCACCAACAATACCATGGGCATCTTCTACGCGGGGGGCCGCTTCCGCACCCAGCGCGATCAGCGCACCCTGGGCACGGTGGTGACCAACGAGTTCTGCACCACCAGTGCCGGTGGTAGCCAGTGCAACGCCGGGCAACGGGCCGAAGTAACCTACGTCCCGACCATGGGCAACATCCCGGTAGCGGCTCAAATTCCCGAAGACACCATCATCGCCTCCTTCAAGATCATGTCCTACGAGCGCCGCTAAAGCGAGGGTCGCGCTTATCGTTTTTGGGGTTGGTAGTGCAATCTGTGGTTTAACTGAACCCCCACCTGGAATGTGGGGTTTTTGTTTGGGTCGAAGAGAATGTAAAACCAGAACCCGAGTCGGCGGATCGGTAGACTGAGGCCATGCCGCTCAAGCATCAACTGGCCTGGGTCATTGGTTTACTGGCTTTCGTTCCAAACCTGGTGATTGTGGTGACCTTCTGGGTCTCGGCCCGCGAGCAGCCTTTGCAGACCTCGCTTTTTTTGCTGATCTGGGTGCTGGTGCTGGCCCTGATTGCCGCCGGTGTGGGTTACATCTTGGCCAACACCCTCCTGCGCCCCATGGACGAGCTCACCCGTGGCCTGTACTACTTGCGTGGAGCCAATCGCACCCTGGCCGAACTATCGCTGCCCTCACCCAAACAACGCCCGCCTGCCGAGATTGGACAACTGCGCGAGGGCTTCGAGGAGGTGCTCGATCACCTGCGAGAACTGTTGGAAGCCCGCGAGGCCACCTACGCCGCCCTAACCCACGACCTCAAAACCCCCCTGTTGGCCAGCCTGCGGGCGCTGGAATACCTGGAAGAAGCCGACAAGATCGGGCCAGAGAAGCGCAAGGAGATGTTGCGTACCCTGCAGGAAGAATTGAGCCGTAGCTATTTGCTGGTAGAGAATCTGCTCACGGCCAGCCGCCTCGAGGCCCAGCGCATCCAGCCGGAAAACCTCAACCTGCGCTCGATTCTGGAAGACTTCCGCCTGCGCTACGCCCAGCAAGCCCAGAAGCGCGGCCTGCGCTTGGAGATTGAGTGCGCTGGACAGGTCCGCGCCGAGCGACTCTTGCTCGAGCGGGCGCTGGCCAACCTGGTCGAGAATGCCCTGCGGCATGCCCAAAGCCGGGTGGTATTGCGGGCAGGAGATGGTTGGCTCGAGGTTGAAGACGACGGGCCGGGGTTGCCCGACCGCCTCGAGGCCCTTTCCCAGCCTTTCCGCAGCCAGCGCCTGCACGGGGTGCGGGCGGGCAGTGCGGGGCTGGGGCTATATGTGGCCCGGCGGGTGGCCGAGGTACACGGCGGGCAGCTAGAAAGCCTGGCCTTGCCGGGGCAGGGAACCCGGCTGCGCATTAGGGTGTCATAAAGCCAGAGCCGTTCCCACGAACACCTTTACAACAGTTTTTATGGCACTGGATCAATTGTGCTGCATGTTGGGTCGAGTAACGGAGGGAACTGCGATCGAATCAAGAATCCTTCTTTGTAAATGGTTGCTCTAAACAGGATTGGATTGTGATATTTGACCACGGGCGACGGGGGTCTTGGAAAGAAGCAGATAACCCTCTCGGACACGAATAAATGTTCACTAACAACAGTCTGAGACGATGTATTAACAACTTATTAACGTAACGCCGAAGCCCCCAAATGGGGGTGTAGCGACTGGTTGGGTCTGTGCACACTGGTTAATCAGGAAATTAGCGAGGAGCTGCCATGAACCCTGATCAAACCAACCCCTTCTCCCCAAAAGGAATCGCGCTTGTTACCGTGTTGGTAGCGGTGGTGATCGTAGTTGCGATTTTCACCACCCTCAGTGCAAGTGTGCTCAGTGAGCTGCGCAATGGTCGTACCGTAAGCATCCGAGATGAGCTGGCCCAGTCTGCCGATGGACTCTCGGAACGTGCCCGGCTGCAATTGGTGCTGGATTACCGGAGCCGGGGTATCGGCGTACCGGCCTATATTGCCCAGGTCAGCGAAAACCCCACCACCACCACGGTGGATCTGGGCAACGGAATTACTGGGCGCTGGCGGGTGGTGGGAGTTTCTGGGGTGAGTGCGGAGTATGGCTGGATTGAGGTGGCCTCCACCGCCAGCCGGGGCAATGAGAGTCAGACCGTGGTGCGACGGGTCAGCTTTGGGCAAAACGACGTGTTCAAACTGGCCATGCTGTCCGAAACCACCAACTGCATGTACTGCCATTTGCGGGTCAACGGAGATGTGGGAGCTTTGTTCCACCACCGACCTGGCTGGGGAAGCGAGGGAGTTAGAGGGCAGGGTTCGGGTGCTAACGAGGGTGGCTCGGTTATTCGGGGCAATCTGTATGCCGCTCGTACCATCACCAACGACGACACGCCCCGCAACGCTCAAGGGGCTCTGACACGTGGTAACCACTCGGCCAATGGAACGGGTACGCTCAATGCCTATCGCATCAATGGCTCACTGGTGACGGGCGATGTGGAATCGAACTCCACCAACTCGGCCCTGCCCCAAGACACCGATGGAGACGGTATTCCCGATTTCCCCCCCATTAAGCGCGCGGTGGCCCTGGCCAGTGCCAATGGCAGCCTTAGTGGTGGCATCATTGTGGCGCTGAACTCCAACCAGGTTCTCAACTCCACCACCCTTACCGCTGGCCAAGTAGGCAACATTAGCCGAACCCACAACGGCAACCTGGTGCTGATTGGCACCCCCAGCAATCCCATCGTGTTGGACAAAGATATATATGTGAGCGGGGATGTGGTGATCAAGGGGGTGGTGCGGGGGCGTGGTGCAATCTACACCGGACGCAACCTCTACATTGCGGGCAACGTAACCTACCAGAACCCGCCCTCCAAACCAGGGCAAGGGATCTGTACCGGCGTAACCGACCCCAACCAATGCGCCCGGCTCAACATTGCCAACGGGCGGGATGAGCTGCGCTTAGCGGCGCGGGGTAACACTGTTGTGGGCGACTATACCGAACGTGATGCTAGTGGAAACCTGTTGCCCTACGACCTGCGCCAATCTTCCGACTTCTACCGGGCCCAGTTTGGCTTCTGGGGTGGCAACCGCTACTACGACACCCAGAACGGCGATGAGCTGGTGCTGCGAGGCGGACGCTACTACAATGTCGAAGGCGAGGAAATTACTGCCAGCCGTGTTGTAACCCGTGCCGCCGACCAATCCAACCCCAGCCAGGATGCTTATTCGTACAGCTTCCGCCCCGGTTCAGTGGATACCTCTGGCAATTTCAACGCTTGGATTTCCGATGATTTTTATCGGAACATCTTGCTGGGCACCACCAACCTCACCTACAACACCTGGCGCTGGGGATTTCCCAGCCCCAGTGGAACTACCGCGCAGCGCAGAACCAACCGGGACAACATCCGCAATCAACTTGTCGCAGCCCGGATTCCTTCCAACGCGGCCTTAGCGATTGCGTGCAGGCTGGCGGGGATTTCAGGTACCAGCAATGGCTGCCCCTCCTCCATACCTGGCGCCAATGGGGGACAGGATCTTCGAGACAACTCGGGCAACGTAATTGGCTACTTCCACATTCAACATGGAACCACCTTGCGGGTGGTGCGTGACCAGCCGCTTTCCTACGAAACCCAGGTGACCCGTGTGGATGCTTTCCTCTACAGCAACTACCGCATCGCCGGCAAGACCAGCATGCTGGGTACAGCCATGAACGGGGGTTTGATTGCCAAGGAACTGGGCATCCTGGCCCCTGGACGCTACAAGGGGTGGTGGAAGAGCAGCCGCTATAACTTCCTTTCCAGCCCTACCGATGACAGGCGCGAGTGCAATCGCCCAGGTCAGGTGTATTGGGTTGCGGATACCGAGGACTGTGCCCTGACGGTCAACTATGATTACCGCTTGCGTAACGGGGGCTACGGCTTCAATTTAGTGGTGGGCAACCCCGGACAAACGGTTTCCTGGCGACTGAGTGCTGATCCCAGCGAAAGGGTAAGGTGAGACCCATGCCCCGTTGGCTGATAGCTGTTGTGCTGCTGGGAATAGGAGGCTACCTAATCTGGATGCTGTGGCCCAGGAGCCAGGCCACCAGGCCTGTTTCCGCCCCTGCCGCCGTGACCATACAGGAAGCCTTACCGGTGCAAATCACTGCCGGCAAGCCTATGAGCAGCCTAGCGCTGGAGGAAATCCGACCCGAGATGGTGAGCTATATGACCCAGCAAAATGGTAGATGGGTGCTGAGCTTTCAGGATGGCAGCAAGCGCGAAGTATATCCATTTGAAATCAACCAGTTACCCGAGCAGCTAAAGTTTCAAATGGGCTATCAACGGGGTGGGTCGTGAGACTGGGGTTTACCCTGCTCGAGATGCTGGTTGTGCTGGCTGTGCTGGCCATCCTGGGGGTACTGGCTATAGCCAACTTGAATGCCTACGTGCAGAGCAGCCGACTTAACCAGGCCCGGCAGGAGGTGGCCGAAGCTCTGCGTGCGGTAGGAAACCGTGCACTGACTGAAAGCCGGGGGTATACCGTAACCCTCACCACCGGCACAGCCAGTCGCCTCGAGTGGGCCAACTCGGATGGGAACGTGGGTAGTTTGCTTATTCCAAATGGAGTTCAGATTGTTTCGCTGACACCCACGGGTTCGACCATTCAATATGCAGGTCGGGGTTTCCCCATCAACCAGTACCGCATTGGCTTGCAGCTCGGCTCGAGGCCTGTACGGGAGGTGGTGCTCTTGCCCACCGGAAAGGTGGTGACTCCCTGATGGAACCTAACCACAAGTGGAAGGGCTTTACCCTGGTGGAAGTATTGGTTGCGCTGGCGGTTCTGACCATTGTGTTGGGGATAGTGGCAGCTAGTATTGGCTCGAGCCTCCAGATCAGCCGACAAAGCCGTATCAATGCTTTTGCATCGGAGTATGTGCAAAGCGTGGCCGAGCGTTACCGTGCTCATTGGAGCATTCCGGCCAACTACACAGCAGGTTCGACGCCGCCCGATTTGGCTGCACTCGCCAGCAAGCTCGCATCAGCTAACCTTACTGCTACCATCAACGCTACACAGGTGATCAACCCCGACGGCACGGCGTTTACCGGCACCGGTCAACCGCCTCTTCGGCGTATTGTGGTGGAGGTGCGGCAGGGCTCCAATACCCGTGCTCGTCTAGTAACCGATATCGGCAACCCGCAGTCTACGGGGTTGCGCTAAGTGGAGTCTTCGATGGATACAAGGCACATCAAGTACCTAGACTCCAAGGGTATCTCCTTGGTGGAGTTATTGGTTGCCATGGCGGTGTTGGCCCTGATTTTGAGCCTGTCGAGCCGTCTAATCTTTCAAAACCAGGACATCACCACCCGCCAAGTGCTGGCAGGGCGGGTCAATGAGGATGCGCGCCTAGCCATCTTGCGCATCAGCGATGTGGTCTCACAAGCCAGTTATATCTTTCCGAATAATGCCACCATCACCGTGCAAACGGGCGCAACCACCACCGCTGTGGTCACGGGCGACGATGCTCTGGCAGTTCTGGTTCCCCCCCGAACCGCCTACTGCCCCCTGACCACGACCCAGTACTGTGGTTTTCTGTACCGCCTCGAGGCCCGTGCGCCCTATGCCACCGATTTAGGCAATACCCCCGGCAACAGCGGGTGGGTGTTGGTGGAATACCAGGCCAGGGGATTGACTTGGAATGCCAACACCAACCCTTCCAGTGTGGCCAGCAACTGGGCCTCGGCGAGCTTTAGTTCACGCGGCGTAGTGGTAGATTCAGTGACCGATAATGATACCGATCTGAGCCTCCTTGCGTTCGCAGGCATAACAAGCGAAGTAGACCGAATACTAGCCATCCCGACCAGCACCGTTAGCGTGAGCCTAAACAGTACCAATGCCCTAATCGGATCGGTGCGGGTTAGAATCGGCATTGCGTATTCCAATGGCCTACAGGCTACTCGACAGTCCGACATTCTGGCCAGGGGAATACCCAGAGCAGTTCCACCTGGCAATTGACCGTTGAAGGTATTTAGAGCGGCCTTCAGAAAAAGGGCACAATCTTATACCATTTCCGCTTGAATCCTTCACCGTTGGACGCAGTCAGAGGTGAAGGATGCAAGCCGACCGAAGGGAGTAGAAAAGCATTTCGGTAGTATCGTTTAGGCTTGCCGAAGTGAACGATACTGCCGAAATGCGTATTAGTCATGAGAAGTGCTTTCCCAGGCTTATCGCGCGTTTCACAAACGCTGCCGCCCGGCGAAAACGAGAATGCGTCTGCTTGGGAATGGCGTAAGCTATTGCCACTATGTGGCGAACCTACAGGGGGTGGCGTAAGCCATTGCCACTATGTGGCTAACCTAGCCCAGACCTACGCAGACCAGCGTGCCACCCCGCTTCGCGGCGAAGAAAGCGTCACACCGAGCTGAGACACGTCTCTGGTCTCTTCTCATTTTCGAAACTCGAACCCCAAGCACCCGTGGGCCGCGCCCGGCCCAGGCTTGGGTGCGCAACATGCGTCTAGGCCCAGACGCATCTCGTTTTCGTGCGGCGGCAAAAATAGCGAAGGCCGCGATAGGGGGATCTGATAGCATTGTCCAACTTGACACTTCTGTAAATCATTATAGGTGTTGCTGAGCCGCACTCAGCTTGCTACCGTTCGCAAGCAGGTGCTTTTGGGTTGGTGGCTTGCTTCGGAGTTTGACAAACGGACTATGGCGCAGCTTAATGGCATTAGTCTTGAGCCTGTGATACCATTTCCGCTTGAATCCTTCACCGTTGGACGCAGTTAGAGGTGAAGGATGCAAGCCGACCGAAGGGAGTAGAAAAGCATTTCGGTAGTATCGTTTAGGCTTGCCGAAGTGAACGATACTGCCGAAATGCGTATGAGATACCATGAGACTCCTTATCGCCGACGACCACCCCCTGTTTCGTGTGGGCCTGCGGGCTGCCCTCGAGCGCGAAGGCTTCGAGGTGGTGGGGGAGGCCAGCGATGGTCAGGAAGCCCTGAGCCTAAGCTTGCAACTGGTACCGGATGTAGTGGTGTTGGATGTGCGGATGCCGCACATGGATGGCATTACGGCAGCCCGGCTGTTGCGTGAACAGCGTTATAGGGGCCTGATTACCCTGCTCACCACCTTCAACGAGCCGGTTTTGGTGCAGCAGGCTGCCCTGGCTGGGGCCGACGCCTACTGGTCCAAAGAGCTGCCCCCCGAGGCCCTGGCCGAGCGGCTGCGCAGGCTTAGCCTGGGGCAAGAACCCCGCTTGCGGGCCCCCGAACTGCCCAAACTGACTGCCCGCGAGCAAGAAGTGTTGCAGTGGATGGCCCAGGGGCTCTCCACCAAAGAAATCGCCCGCCATCTGCACATCTCGCCCGAAACCGTCAAGGATCACCTGGTACGGCTCTACGAGAAACTCGAGGCCCGCAACCGTGTGGAGGCGCTCGAGCGGGCCCGCAGCCTTGGGCTACTGAGTATTTGATGTGTCTTGCTGGATAAACGCCCCAGTACCCCCAAATGGGGGTGTTACAATGCGAGGTAATTGCAAATTATTCAAGTAGGTTTATAAGGTTTGGGGGACTTTCATGCCAAATACCAAAGGAATTACCCTGGTTTCAACGCTGGTTTTCATGTTCATCGTCATTATTTTGGTCAGCATTTCGACGCTTACCTCGCTCTCCAACCGCCGCAACGCCCAGGATGCCCTGCGCACCTCCCAGGCCCAGTTTGCTGCCGAGGCGGGGCTCGAGCGGGCCGTGGGTCGGCTATGGCACCAGGTGCTGGCCCGTGCTTCCTCTCCCAGCGTAACGGCCTATGGCATCGAGTTAGACCGGATGGGCCTGACCAACGGCGCCACCATTTCCAGCCTGTTTGGCGACCCGCAAAGCCTGGGGGATGGCTCTACTTTTGTGGTACAGGTCTTACGGCAAGACGATACCAGCACCGACCCCGATGCCATCGTGCTGACCGTAACCTCCACCGGCACCCTGGCCGATGGAACCACCCGGCGTCTGCGGCAGGTTTTCCGGGTAGACCGGGCTTTCTTCCCGTTCGACTATGCCCTTCTGACCAACAATGCCGAGTGCATTTTCTGCCACCTGGACGTAAAAAGCCTGGATGCTTTGCGGGGTAACCCCAACCCCAGCGACCCCAGTACCTGGTGGCGGCGGGCCAAGGTGGGGGTGCTGGAAAGCCTGATCATGCGCGACGACGAAGAAGCGGGCGTGGTGCACGGCTCGCTGGTAGCCAGGGGTACTGTCAGCCAGCAATACAGCGGCACCATCGGCCCCTCCAATCGCTACCGCACCACCATGAACCCGGGCGATGCCCGTATTCGCTCCACCACCCAGATCAGTGTCACACCTGCCGACTGCTCAACCCCTAGCAACTGCACCACGCCGCAGAACCTGTACTACAACTACCCCGATGCCAACAACCTGGCGGCTTTTGGCAACCGCTACCCCGACGGCGAACTGCCCGATCGTTTTCCCCTGCCCATTCCCGACACCAACAACAACCGGCTCATTGACGATGCCGAGTGGAATGCCGAGGTGAGCTCGAGCCTGGCCGGAACCAACGAGAGCTACAGTGCGGGCACCCTCACGGCGGCCATGAGCATCAACCCCAGCGGCAGCATCGCCTGGCCGGGCGGGGGCTCGGTGCAGACCCAGACCTCGGCCAACCTGGGCCAAAGCCCGAGCAATGTGATTCTGGACGGCTCGGTCACGCCCATCAACTTGAGCGGTACAGTTTTTATCAATGGGGATGTGGTCATCCGGGGCCGCGTGCGCGGCACCGGCACCATTCTGGCCCGCGGCAACGTGTACGTGATGGGCGACCTGACCTACGATTGCGGTACGGGAAGCACCCTAGCGGCCTGTGATTACAGTACCCCCAACCGCTTGCCCCAGCTCAACGTGATTGCGGGCGGTAATACTGTGGTGGGCGACTACATGACCATTGATACCTTCAACAACATTCCCAGCCGCGACAATGTGGACATGCTCAGCACCAGCCGCAACCAGCAAACCATGAGCTTTTGCCGGGCCAACCCCACCAACCAGGCCTGCTCCCAGATCCGCTCTCAGCCTTGGGTTACAAGTAACCCAATAGGTCCCAGCCAGCGGCCCAACCTAGCCCTCACCGAGATTGCCAACTTCAACCGGCGGGAGCTGCAACGCTACCTGCGCGACAGTAGCTACCGGCCACGTCTATATACCTTCGGGGAAAACGAGATTTATTTCTCCACCGGCTGCAGCCACGATCCGCAAAACTATGCCAGCTACAGCACCATAAGGGATGGCGCTCGAGTCTCCTTTTGCCGGGGTGACACGATACTAAGCACCACTGCCCTCACGGCAGCCCAGGCCAGCAGCATTCTGGCCCGCGCGGCCCGCTACGAGGTGACCTCGAGCACCTTCAACAACGCCACCCTCAAAAACCTCTGGGCTAGCACCATGAACGCTCGAGGTACCGGCCCACTCCGCACCGATGGGCTGCTCTACTCCGCCAATGCAATTTTTGGCCTCTCCCAGCGCAAATACCCCAAGCTCAATGGGCGTTGGGATCTGCGCGGGGCTTTGGTAGCTGCCGACACCGGGATATTTGTGCCAGGGCCTGGAGGCGGCACCTCGGGCCTAACCATCTACCACGACAACCGCCTGCGCCCCCGCATTGCCACAGGGCAGCAGGCCCAGCTCAACCGGGGCATCTGGGAAGTGGTGGGGCAGTGAAAGGGTTGGTCAAACGCGGCGTGAGCCTGGTGGAGTTTTTGATTGTGCTGGTCGTGTTGGGCATCCTGCTAGGGGTGGGCTTTGTCTCGCTGCGTTCTTACCAGCAAAGCCTGGTCATCCGCGAGGCGGCGGCGCAGGTTGCCACCGAACTTCAAACTATCCGCCAGCAGGCCCGTCGTCAGTCGCTCAACTTCGCTTTCGAAGCTACGCCTGGCGGCGACACCTACCGTGTTGGCCGGGAAGACAGCCTGGCTACCCTTCCTTTCAAAACGCTGCCGGATAACGTGCGCTTCGCAGGAACGGTGGGAGGTAGCACTGTAACCTTTCGCGCGCCCTACGGGGATGTGCTGGTGTCGGACCAGGGCTTTTTGCTGGAAGGCCCTGGGGGTCGCCGGCTCAACGTGTACGTGGTGGGCCGTACCGGAAAGGTGGTAGTCCGTGCGCCGTAGCGGTTTCTCTTTTGTGGAGGTGATGGTGGCCCTGGCCATCCTTTCCATCACCATTGTGATCCTGAGTTACTTCGGCTCGAGCTTTACTCTCACCCGCAATGCCCAGGTAGATACCCAGGCCCAGGCTTTTGCCCGCAGCTACTTTGACAACGTGCGGGCCAGTTGGTCCACCCGCGCGGCCTACAACGCGGCCGTGCTGCCAACGGTAACCCCTCCCCGTGGGTTCAGCAACCCTACCCCAACCCTCGCTACGGTTCAAACCGTGGGCACCCAGGTGGTGGTGCGCCGGGTGACAATCCAGTTCACCGGACCGCAAAACCGCACCTACCGCTTCGCTACCGAGGTAGCTCTGCCGCCCCTGTAGAGGTACCATGCGCAACCACGGCATTACCCTCATCGAGATGCTGATTGCCGCCTTAATCGGCGTGGCCATTCTGGCCCTGATTGCTAGCGGTCTGCGCAGTGGTACAGACAGCCTGCGCTTCGTACAGAACTCCCAACTGCTGACCGAAGACCTCCGCGCCGCGGGCAACCTGGTTAGCGACTATCTATCCACTGCCGCCTTCGTCTACCCACCGGGAACCACCCTGACCATCGGCAGCGCCGGTGGCTACACGGTGCGCAACCAACGAACCAACAACAACACCTGGCAGATTGGTCGGGACCCGGCGGTGGCCATGCTGAGGCCCGTCAATCCCAGTGCGGGAGAGTTCAGGTTCGTTATGGTTTATGCCTTACCCAGGGGCTGGGTCACCAGCCGTGCCAGCGGCGCAGCTAACCCCGGCCTTGATCCGCAGAACAACGACAAGTGGCTGCTGTACATATACGAAGATTCCTTCGCAACAAGCGGTGTGGCCCTGCCCAACGGCCTTCCCCAGACCATCCCCACCGTATTCGGTGACTCCAGCGGACGACTGCTGGCCGACTACGTGCAGCCGGGCGGTTTTGTGGTCAGCTACCCCGACTGTCTGGGATTCGACGAGGAGGGCATCGCCACCCTGATCGCTTGCCCTGCTGCGCCCCCCAGTCCCCTGCAAGCAGCCAGTAGCGCTGCTCGGGTTGTTTTTTCCTTGCAGGGGGAGATCCGCCAGGGCGGACGCGATTCGCGGGTGCCTGCCAATCCCCTGAGCTTCCAGGCCGCGCCCCGCAACCTGGCCAAACGGCTTTCAGATATCACCCGCAACTAGCAGCAACCCTACGCCTTATTCCCGCCCGGCCGACAGCACCGCCAGGAAAGCCTCCTGCGGCACGTCCACCTTGCCGATGGCCTTCATGCGCTTTTTGCCTTCCTTTTGCTTTTCCAATAGCTTTTTCTTGCGGGTGATGTCGCCACCGTAGCACTTGGCCAGCACATCCTTGCGCAAGGCCTTGACGGTGGCACGGGCAATAATCTTGCCCCCAATGGCCGCCTGGATGGGCACTGCGAACTGCTGGCGAGGAATGACCTCACCAAGCTTGTCCACAATCTCGCGCCCGATGCCATAGGCTTTGTCTTTGTGCGAGATAAAAGCCAGAGCGTCCACCGGCTCCTCGTTGACCAGGATGCTCACCTTGACCAGCTCGCCCTCCTGGTAGCCGATCTGCTCGTAATCCATCGAGGCATAGCCCCGGCTGATGGACTTTAGGCGGTCGTGGAAGTCGTACAAGATTTCGCCGAAGGGTACCTCGTACACCAGCTCCACCCGTTTGCCGATGTAGTGCATATTGCCCATCTTGCCGCGCTTTTCCTGCAAAAGCTGCATGATGGAGCCCACATATTCCTCGGGGGTGTAGACCGTGAGCTTGACGTACGGCTCGTAGATGGCCTCGATTTTGTCGGGGTTGGGCAGCTCGGAGGGGTTGTGAATCTCGATTTCCTCGCCGCTGGTGAGCTTGACCCGATAAATCACGCTGGGGGCGGTGGAGATGAGGTCGAGGTCGAACTCGCGCTCGAGCCGCTCCTGCACAATCTCGGCGTGCAAGAGCCCCAGGAAGCCACAGCGAAAGCCAAAGCCCAGCGCCTCGGAGGTCTCGGGCTCAAACGAAAGTGCCGCATCGTTGAGCTTGAGCTTCTCCAGGGCCTCGCGCAGCCGGTTGTACTCCTGGGTGTCGGTGGGGTAGAGGCCAGCAAACACCACCGGTTTGGCCGGTTGGAAGCCTGGATAGGGGGCCTGGCAGGGGTTCTGGGCCGAGGTGATGGTATCGCCTACCTGGGCATCGCCAATCTCGCGGATGGCGGCGGTAATCCAGCCCACCTCGCCGGGGCCGAACTGGGTCACCGGTTCCAATGCGCCAGGCCGAAAGACCCCCACCTTGTCCACCTCAAACTCCTTGCCCGTAGACCAGATACGGATTTTGTCGCCGGGCTGGATGCGGCCGTCCATCACCCGCACGTAGGGAATCACCCCCTGGTAGGCATCGAAGATGGAGTCGAAGATCAGGGCCTGGGTGGGGTTGGTGGGCCGGCCCTTAGGTGCAGGGATGCGCCTCACGATGGCTTCTAGGATGTCTTCCACCCCCTGCCCGGTCTTGCCCGAGGCAAATACACAGTCATCGGCGGGAATCCCCAGCACTTCCTCCACTTCCAGGGCGACCTCCAAAGGCTGGGCGCCGGGCAGGTCAATCTTGTTGATCACCGGGATGATGGTGTGCTCGTGCTCCATGGCCAGGTAGAAGTTGGCAATGGTCTGGGCCTCCACCCCCTGCGAGGCATCCACCACCAGCAACACCCCTTCCACCGCGGCCAGGGCCCGGCTCACCTCGTAGCCGAAGTCCACGTGGCCGGGGGTATCGATCAGATTGAAGATGTAGGTCTCCCCGGCTTTGCTCTGGTAAAACAGCCGCACTGCGCTGGCCTTGATGGTGATGCCGCGCTCGCGCTCGAGCTCCAGCGAGTCCAAAAACTGCTCGCGCATCTGGCGATCCGAGACCGCTTTGGTCATCTGGAGAATGCGGTCGGCCAGCGTAGACTTGCCGTGGTCTACGTGCGCGATGATGGAAAAATTGCGAATCCTCTCCTGCACAGCCTACCCATTGTAGCCGATGCGGTGGGAAAGTCTGTAATCACAGCGGGCGCTTGAGTCGGGGTATAACCAAGTTATACTCATGCCATGAAGACGGCCATCTCCCTGCCCGACCAGACCTTCCAGGAGGCCGAGAAGCTGGCCCGACGCCTGCGCATTTCGCGCAGCGAGCTGTATGCCCGCGCCCTCGAGCACTTCTTGCGCGTACACTCTGAACAGGCCGAGATCGAGGCTTTCAACCGTGTTTACGGCGAGGCGAACAGTCATCTTGACCCTGTCCTGCGGCGTGCAGCCAAGCGCCGCCTCGAGGCCAGCGAGTGGTAGAGGTACGGCGGGGTCAGATCTGGTGGGCCGACCTCGGCGAACCGGAAGGCTCGGGGCCGGGTTTGCGCTATCCGGTGTTGGTTGTTCAACGGGACACCGCCAATCGAAGCCGCCTGGCCACCACCATTGCGGCGGTCATAACCTCCAACCTGGCTTTGCGCCAGGCTCCGGGCAATGTGCTGCTGGCCTCGAGCGAGTCGGGCCTGAACCGGGACGCGGTCATCAACGTCTCGCAGTTGCTCACCCTTGACAAGAACGACCTCGAGGGTTATGTGGGCCTGGTGCCGCTCGAGGTGATGTCCCAGGTGGACGACGGCCTGCGGTTCATACTCGCCCTGCATTGACGCCCCCTTTGGGGTTCTGTAAAGTTGAGCAGAACGCATAGACCGGGTAGCTAAGGAGGTTTCCATGAAAAAAATCGGGATTCTAGGACTGGCGGTTCTGGCCTCGCTGGGGATGGCCCAGACCAAGATTGGCAACTGCGAGGTCACCGGCCCCAAGGGCCAGTTCCCCATCCGCCCGGCGGTGGCCGGCCAGCTCACGGTGCAGACCAACCTGCCGGGGCCGGGTTTCTGGAACGGTGACAGCCCCGCCACCATCAAGGACGGCTTCGAGTACTGCCTGGCCGCCAACATCGCCCACCGTGCGGGGCTGGACAAGGTAGTGGTGCAGAACGTAGCCTGGGATGCCCTGATTGCCGGCCAGACCCGCAACTTCGACTTTGCCCTCTCGCAGATCACCATCACCGAGGCCCGCAAGCGGGTGGTGGACTTCTCGAGGCCCTACTTCTCCTCGGATATCGGCGTGCTGGTGCGGACAGCCGACAAAGCCAAGTTCAACGCACCGGCCAGCCTCAAGACGGCCCGCTTGGGCGTGCAACAGGCCACCACGGCGGCCAAGTTCCTGAGCGAGACCCTCAAGCACCCCCAGAACCTGACCCGGGTCTTCCCGGATGTGGCTGCGGGTTTCACGGCCCTGCGGGCCGGGCAGATTGATGCCTTCGTCATTGATACCTCCATCGTGCTCTCGGAGGCGGCCAAGTCGGGTGGGGCGCTGGCGGTGGTGGGCCAGTTCAAGACCGGCGAGAACTACGGGGCGCTTTTTGCCAAGGGCAACGCCAACCGGGCCCAGATTGACAAGATCATGGAAGCCCTGGAGAAAGACGGAACCCTCACCAAGCTGGCCCAGACCTACCTGGCCAAGGAATGGGGGGTTGACCCCACCACCGTGCCGGTTTGGAAACCCTGATCTCTGGGGGCTGCCAACAGGGGCGCAAAAGGACGCGCCCCTGGTTTTTTCGGTACAATCGCTAATACCAGATTCGGGTAATCCGTTGCCGAATGGTGATGGATTGCCCCGACCGAAGGGAGTGCTCTTGGATTCAAAAAGATAGCCACCTGAAGTTTTTTGACTGTCTTTTTGAATCCGGTGATATCCATGATGGAGTCGGGTTCGAATTCCAGGGAAGCACGCCGGCGTACCCCCACACCCCCCAGGGATGGTTTCAGGTTTGCGTTGGGTGCGCTGGTACTGGCGCTTTTGCTGATTGTAGCTACAGCGGCGGTTATGTGGGGGGTCAAGCAGACCATGACCGCCAACAACTTCCGGGCGCTGTGGGCCGATGGCGTGCTGGTGCTGCTGACCCTGGTTCCGCTGGGGTTGCTGCGCCCGGCCAGCCGCAGTTTGCAGGAGTCGCGCGCGGCCCGGCTGGCCTTGCAGAGCGAAAACCTGATTGCGGCCAGGGTACACAGCTCCGAAGCCCATACCTGGGCCTGGTTCACCCTGGGCTATGCCGGGGCGCTGGTCTTGTTTTTGTTGTTTGTGCTGTTTTTTATCGCCAACAATGTGGCGGTTGGGCGCACCTTCTTCCAGCTCGAGCTCATCCGCAACTCCTTTGGCCTCATTTTGCAGGCCTTCTGGGTGAATGTGGTCATCTTCTTGTTTGCCGGGGTTTTTTCCCTGATCTGGGGCCTGGTGGTGGCCATCGCCAAGCTGCTGCCCGGCAAACCGGCCCAGCCCATCCGTTTTATCGCGACCTTCTACACCGATGCTTTTTTGAGCCTGCCCTCCATCATCGTGATCTACCTGATCGGGTTTGGCCTGCCCCTCACCGGCATTGGTTTTTTCCGCAACCTGCCCTTGGAGGCCCTGGCGGTGCTGGCCCTGACCCTGACCTACGGGGCCTACATGGCCGAGGTCTACCGGGCTGGCCTCGAGAGCATCCACCCCAGCCAGTGGGCGGCGGCCCGCAGCCTGGGCCTTTCCTACGGGCAGACCCTGCGCTTTGTGGTGGTGCCCCAGGCGGTGCGGCGCATCGTCCCGCCCCTGCTCAACAACTTTATCGGGATGCAGAAAGACACCGCCCTGGTGAACGTGGTGGGGGTGATTGACGCCTTCAACCAGGCCCGCATCATCGCCTCCAACGACTTCAACCTGTCGGCGGTGACCACCGTGGCCATTCTATTTATCCTGATTACCATCCCCCAGACCCGCCTGGTAGATCGGCTGGTCGAGCGCGACCGGGCCCGCTTCAGGCAAGGGTCGTAGCCGGGTAGCCTGCTGGCCCAGGGAGAAGACCTATGAGCTTTTTGAAAATCCGCAACGTGCACAAGCGCTTTGGCGCCAACGAGGTGCTGCGCGGCATCAACCTGACGGTGGAGGAGCACCAGGTGGTCTGCCTGATTGGGCCTTCGGGCTGTGGCAAGTCCACGCTGCTGCGCTGCATCAATGGCCTCGAGGAAATCCAGGCGGGCGAGATTCGCCTGCACGGCGACCGCATCACCGGGCCAGGGGTAGACCTCAACGCCCTGCGCCGCGATGTGGGGATCGTCTTCCAGAGCTTTAACCTCTTCCCCCACATGACCGTGCTGCAAAACATCACCCTGGCCCCCACCCAGGTGCTGCGGATGCCCGAGCCCGAAGCCCAGGCCAAAGCCCTGGCCCTCCTGAAGCGGATTGGCCTCGAGCACAAAGCCCAGGCCTACCCCGACCAGCTCTCGGGCGGGCAGCAGCAGCGCGTAGCCATCGTGCGGGCACTGGCCATGGAGCCCATGCTTTTGCTTTTGGATGAGATTACTTCGGCCCTCGACCCCGAGCTGGTCTCGGAGGTGCTCAACCTGCTGCGCGAGCTGGCCCGCGAGGGCATGACCATGATTCTGGCTACCCACGAGATGGGCTTTGCCAAGGAGGTGGCCAGCAAGGTCTGCTTCATGTACGGTGGAGTGGTGCACGAGGAAGGCCCCCCGGAGCAGATTTTTACCAACCCCCAGCACGAGCGCACCCAGCAGTTTCTGTCCAGCATCATCGAGGCGGGGCGGCTGTAAAACAGTAAAAAACCCAGGTTTCCCTGGGTTTGCTGGCTCCGCGAGCAGGGCTCGAACCTGCGACCATTCGATTAACAGTCGAACGCTCTACCAACTGAGCTATCGCGGAACGGTTCGCCAATAGCAGGTAAGAATATAGCAGAGCTTGGGGGAGTTGGCAAGCGTGGCCGGACGATTGTTGGATGGCCTTTGCCAAACCCCCCCCGGATTGAATACAGTAAGAACCTGCTGATATATCGGAAGTGGATAGGAGTATTCGTATGGCAACCATACCGCTCGAGGGCCGCGTACCCCCCCACAACCTGGATGCCGAGGCCAGCGTGCTGGGCTCGGTGCTGCTGGACAGCGAGGTGCTAGACCGGCTCGAGGGCCTGCTGGCCGCCGATGCCTTCTACAAAGAAGCCCACCGCAAAATCTGGGAGGCCATGGTGGCGCTGCGGGCCCGGCGCGACCCGGTAGACCTGGTGACGCTCTCGGAACAGCTCCGCATGACGGGAGAGCTCGAGAACGTGGGGGGACTCTCGTATCTGGTTGGGCTTTCGGAGCACACCCCCACGGCGGCCTATGCCGACTACTACGGGCGCATCGTGGCCGAAAAGTGGACGCTGCGCAAGCTGATTGCTGCGGCGGGCGAGGCCATGCGCATGGCTTACGACGAGGAGGGGAGCCTCGAGGACATTCTCGATACCGCCGGGCGCAAGGTGCTCGAGGTCTCCACCCAGGGGGCTAAGTCCGAGTTCCAGAGCATGAAGGAGCTCGTGCACGAGACCTTCGAGCACATTCAACTGCTCTACGAGAACAAAGGCCAAGTAGACGGGGTCAAGAGCGGTTTCCGCGAGCTGGATAGCATGATTGGGGGCCTTACGCCGGGCTCCCTCAACATCATTGCTGCCCGGCCCTCGATGGGGAAAACCGCGCTGGCACTGAGCATGGCGCAGAATGTGGCCCTGCGTGATGGCGGGTCGGTGGCAGTGTTTTCGCTCGAGATGCCAGCAGTTCAACTGGTCACCCGCATGCTTTGCTCCGAGGCCCGCATAGACATGAACCGACTGCGCCAGGGCCAGCTTACCGACCGCGATTTCTCCCGGCTGGTAGACGTGGCGGGCCGCATCTCCGAGGCCTCGATCCTGATAGACGATACTTCCGACATGACCCTGATGGAGCTCAGGGCTCGAGCCCGCCGCCTGCACGCCCAGCACCGGCTGGGCCTGATCGTGATTGACTACCTGCAACTGATGTCGGGCCCCAGCAGCAATAAAAACGGCGGTGAGAACCGCCAGCAGGAAATTGCCCAGATTTCCCGCGGCCTCAAAGGCTTGGCCCGCGAGCTAAACATTCCGGTGGTGGCGCTCTCGCAGCTTTCCCGTGCGGTGGAGTCGCGCCCCAACAAGCGGCCCATGCTCTCCGACCTGAGGGAGTCGGGGTCCATCGAGCAGGACGCCGACCTGGTGATGTTCATCTACCGCGACGAGTACTACAACCCGCACTCGGAGAAGGCCGGGATTGCCGAGATTATCGTGGGTAAGCAGCGCAACGGCCCCACCGGCGTGGCCGAACTGCAGTTCCACGCCCAGCATGTGCGCTTCAACGACCTGGCCAAAGACGAAATTTGAACCGGCCTCGAGGCCACCGCCGCATAAACTGCAAGGGTGCGGCTGGTTTGGTTGCTCCTAATCTTAGCGGGTGGAACCTTCTGGTTCATCCGGGATGTGCAGGCTCGCCTTGTAGCCCGTCCACCGGGGGTGCTGGCCCCCCACGCGCCCTTTCAGGCCCAACTGACCCCCGAAAGCGAGGTGCGCCTGGAAAAACCGGGTTACCAGTTCAAACCGGTGGCTTACTTCGAAATTGAAGCCAGGGTGCTGTCCAAACGCCTCTACCGCTACGATGCCGCCGCCGCCATCTCCCCGGTAGACCTGGCCCTGGGTTGGGGCCGTATGTCCGATACGGCGGTGATCCGCAAACTTAGCATCCGCCAGTCGGATCGCTTTTATTTTTACGCCTGGCGCCAAGACCCCCCCATCCCGGTTGGCGAGATTGTCGCCAACAGCGCCAATATGCACCTGATTCCCGCCAACGCCAGCCTCGAGCAGCGTCTCCGGCGCGTTAAGCCTGGCAATATCGTGCATATCAAAGGTTTTCTGGTCAACGTGACCGGCCCCAACGGCTTTTTCTGGCGCACCTCCACCGTTCGCGCCGACACCGGCAACGGGGCCTGCGAGATTGTCTGGGTGGCCGACCTGATGGTGCGATAAAACCTCAATCATACACCATTTGCGGCGTGTGGCTATGTTATTTACATAAGCCAAGGGCCGGTGTTATACTCCACGGATGGACAGGATTATCGTCCGCGGGGCTAAAGAGCACAACCTGAAGAACATTACCGTTGAACTGCCCCGGGGGCAGTTCATCGTCATTACGGGGGTCTCGGGCTCGGGCAAGAGCACCCTGGCCTTCGATACCATCTATGCCGAGGGGCAGCGGCGGTATGTGGAGTCGCTGTCGTCGTATGCACGGCAGTTTTTGGGGGTGATGGAAAAGCCCGATGTGGAGAGCATCGAAGGGCTTTCGCCGGCCATCTCCATTGACCAGAAAACCACCTCGCACAACCCGCGCTCCACGGTGGGCACCGTGACCGAGGTGCACGATTACCTGCGCCTGCTGTTTGCCCGTGTGGGTACGGCCTACTGCCCGCACTGCGGGCGGCCCATCGAGCGGCAGTCGGCCACGGAGATCACCGACCGGTTGTTCAAGCAGCCCGAGGGCACCAAGGCCATCCTGATGGCCCCGGTGGTGCGGGGGCGCAAGGGCGAGTACCGCAAGGAGTTCTTGCAACTCCAGAAAGAGGGCTATGCGCGTGTTCGCGTAGACGGGGTGATTTACACCATCGAGGAGGCCCTGGGCCTGAAGCTGGAGAAGTACGAGAAACACGACATTGACCTGGTGGTAGACCGGGTGGTCTTGAAGCCGGAGGAGCGCGCGCGCATTGCCGAGTCGGTGGAGCTGGCGCTGTTACGGGGCGAGGGGCTGATGCGGGTGCTCTACCCCGACAGCGGCGCCGAGGAGCTTTTCTCGGAGAAGTTCGCCTGCCCGGAGCACGGGAGCGTGCTCGAGGAGTTGGAGCCCCGCATCTTCTCCTTCAACGCGCCCTACGGGGCCTGCCCGGACTGCTCGGGCCTGGGGTACAACCAGGTCTTCGACCCCGAGCTGATTGTGAACCCCGAGCTTTCGCTGGCCGAAGGGGCCATCATCCCCTGGAGCAAGGGCCGCGACAACGGCAAGGGCTACCTGTGGGATCGGCTACGGGCGCTCTCGGAGCACCTGGGCTTCGACATGAAAACCCCCTTCAAGCAGCTCTCGCCAGAGGCCCAGCAGGCGGTGTTGCACGGCCTGCCCGAGCCCTTCGAGGTGGTGTTCCGGCGCAACGGGCGCGAGACCATGCGCTTTATGGTGAGCTACGAGGGGGTAATCCCCTGGCTGGAGAACCGCTACCACGAGACCGAGTCGGAAGGGTTGCGCGAGGCCCTGGAAGCCTACATGACCCTCAAGGCCTGTCCGGCCTGCGGCGGTACGCGCTACAAGCGCGAGGTGCTCTCGGTGCGGGTGGGGCAGTTCAACATTGCCGAGGTTTCCAACCTGCCAGTGCGCGAGGCCAAGCTGTTTTTCCAGGCGGTAGCCCACAACAATATTGTGCAGGAAGGGGAAAAACTCGAGCCCTTCCGCATTCATCTAGACAATATGGCCGAACCTGTCGAGAAACGCAATCTCAACGAGTTTCAGGTACAGGTAGCGGCCCCCATCTGGCGCGAGATATACAGCCGGTTGGGTTTTTTAGAAGATGTGGGTCTGGACTACCTAACCCTCGACCGTGCGGCCAACACCCTCTCGGGCGGCGAGGCCCAGCGCATTCGCCTAGCCACCCAGGTGGGCTCGGGCCTGACCGGGGTGCTTTATGTGCTGGACGAGCCTTCGATTGGCTTGCACCCCCGCGACAACCAGCGCTTGCTGGGCACCCTCAAGAAGCTGCGCGACCTGGGCAACACCCTCTTGGTGGTGGAGCACGACGAAGAGACCATGCGCGAGGCCGACTGGATTGTGGACATGGGGCCGGGCGCTGGCGTACACGGTGGGCACGTGGTAGCTGAAGGTACCCTCGACCAAATCATTGCCCACCCCGAAAGCCTAACCGGAGCCTATCTCAAAGGCACCAAGCACATCCCGGTACCTAAGACCCGGCGTAAGGGCAACGGTAAATCGCTGCTGGTCAAAGGGGCCCGCGAGCACAACCTCAAAAACGTCAACCTCAAAATCCCCCTGGGTAAGTTCGTGACCATTACCGGACCGTCGGGGTCGGGCAAGTCTACCCTTGTCCACGACATCCTCTACTCGGCGCTGGCTCGAGACCTGATGCGGGCCAAGGCCATTCCGGGGCGCTTTGAGGGCCTCGAGGGCCTCGAGCACCTCGACAAGGTGATCGAGATTGACCAGTCGCCCATCGGGCGCACCCCCCGCTCCAACCCGGCCACCTACACCGGCATCTTCGACGAGATCCGCGACCTCTTCTCCAAAACCCCCGAGGCCCGCAAGCGCGGCTACGAGGCCGGGCGCTTCAGCTTCAACGTCAAGGGCGGGCGGTGCGAGGCCTGCAGCGGCGACGGCACCAAGAAGATCGAGATGCTCTTTCTGCCCGACCTGTACGTGCAGTGCGAGGTCTGCAAGGGCAAGCGCTACAACAAGGAGACCCTCGAGGTCAAACTCCGGGGCAAAAACATCGCCGATGTGCTGGACATGACGGTGGAGGAGGCCCTGGGCTTTTTCGAGAACATCCCCACCATTGCCCGCAAACTGCAACTGATGGTGGATGTGGGCCTGGGCTACATGAAGCTGGGCCAGCCCTCGCCCACCCTCTCGGGCGGCGAGGCCCAGCGCATCAAGCTCTCCACCGAGCTGGGCCGCCGCTCCACCGGGCGCACCCTCTACATCCTGGACGAGCCCACCACCGGCCTGCACTTCGAGGACACTGCCAAACTGCTCAACGTGCTGCACCGCCTGGTGGATGGTGGCAACACCGTGGTGGTGATCGAGCACAACATGGATGTGGTCAAGACCGCTGACTGGGTGATTGACCTGGGGCCCGAGGGCGGTGCGCGGGGCGGCCAGATTGTGGCCGAAGGCACCCCCGAGGACGTGGCCCAGACCCAAAGCCCCACCGGGCACTTCCTGGCCCGCATCCCCGAGATTGGGCAGAAGGTGGGGGTGGCAGCCGACTAGGGTGGTTTTCGAATAAATCGCACAACTGATGGCTTGGGAAACCGTCGCTGGGTCACGTGGCCTCGAGCGCCGCTGCACCTAAGCCGTTCTGCCCAATTGCAATCTGTATGGCTCAGCAACACCTGCTACTGCACGGAAGGATGCTGCACAAAGCTCAGCAACACCTACTACCGCACCGGAGCGTAAGCGTGGGCACCGCGATAAAATAACGCTGGTGTAACGGAAGCCCTGCTACCCTTGTGAAGCCTGCATAGTCCTGCTTAACCCTGGCCTTACCGGGAGTCGTTGTCTTCATGCAAGCCGAACAGGAGTAGCGTATGGCAAAGACCAAATCTCAGAAGAGCGGGCAGAGTCATTTCGATCAGTCCATTGCCCAACTCAGCCCCAGCCTGCAACGCGAGATGCGGGAACTCCGCAAACAGGAAGCCAAGATTCTAAAGCTATTGAGCGATCCCCACAAGGCCGAGCAGTATCTATCCCATCCACTGCAAATGCTGCAAGCTGGAGGAATTCAGGTGCCTACCTTGCTCAAGCGGCGTCTGCAGCAGTTCGACCCCAACCTGGCACAGCACTTGAGCCGTCAGACTTATGCCTTGCCCAATGGCCAGACCGTCACCGCCCACATCCGGGTGCGCTTCACCCAGGGGCCCAAGGAGGGTTGAGATGCCAGGTAATCAAACCCAACGCTTCGATGCCGTGATGGAGTTTACCGAGCAAAGTGTGAACGATGTGATCTCCACTTTTTTCGACTCGGGCGGCCTGCTGTCCAGTTTCTTGAATGCAGTGGGGCTGGGCTCGGCCGAGGGGGCTTTTTCGCTGGATATGCTTTTTGATCGGCCCAGCGATGTGCCCTTGCCTGGTGGGGCCAGCAACATAATTGACCTGCGCTTTGATATTGGCCCGGATGGAAGCCTGGGGCAGCTGCGGGCGGTGGCAGGGCTCCGCGTGAACCGCACCACCTCCAACGACTTTGATATTGCCGAGGTAGATTTCCGCAACCAGCTGCACTTTACAGGATTTACCGCTGGTAGCATTTCAATTCCACTATTGCCCAATTTGTTTGCCAACTTCTTGCGCAACCAGGTAGGGGCTATCCCGCTCTTTCCGGTTCCGGTCAAACGTACTGCTACCGACCCGGCAGATTTGCCTACCCGAGGAGATATTCGCATTATTGACGACACCTCTGCTGCCGATCGCGATGCGCTGGCGATCATGCTGACTTTTGCCGGAGGTAGTGTAGGCAATGCGGCGAGCCTACAGCACTTTATCAACCCCGGCGACACCGGGGCCATTGCCATTTTCTTTCGCTGGCTGGCCCGCATCCTCAGACCCAGGGTGGCCAGTGCGCTCCAAACCGACCAGGCCAACTTTGACATCGGCGACGATTTTCTGCGGCTCAACCGCACCATCCAGGTTTCCGGGGGCGGCGAAACCGCCGACCTGACCAAACTCGAGCTGCGCCTGCGGAATGGTTTCATCGAACTGAAGGGCGAAATTGCCAAGTCGGGCTTTTGCTACGATGCTACCGGCAAGATTGCAGGCCGCATCCGGGCCGAGGTGGTGGGTGGCGAACTGGTGTTCAAGGCCGAGATTGATGACCCCGATGTGGATATTGATATCCCCTGGTATTGCTGGCTGGGGGCAGCCGTGATCGGGGCCATCGCCGGTGGGTTGGTGGGGGTGCTGGTGGGGGCCGTGGTGGGCGCAGTGGGTGGAGCCGTGGTGGGGGGTGTGGTGGGCGGTGTCGTGGTGGGAGGCATTGTGGGGGCCATCCTGATCGGCATCCTGGTACCGGTGCTGCTGGCCATCGCCGAAAATGTGATCGAAACAACGGTGGAGGGCATTGCTGGAAACCTAGCCGACAAGCTCCGACAAGACCTCCAGGTTCCCGCCATTGGCCTGAACCTGATCTTTCAGCGGGTTTTTATTGATGATGTGGCTATCAACTTTGATGCTAGGCCCATCGAAAAAGTACCGATTCGGGCCTCGGGGGTGCTCGAGGTGCGCAACGGGCAGTTGATTGACCTCGACAACGGCCAGGTGGGTTCGGAAAGCATGGGCAGCGCCGATCTGGAGTGGCGTGGCAGTGGCTTTGGTCGTCAGCTTCGCACCCGTTGTGGAGCGCGGTTGGCCCGCACCGGCCTTCAAGATTTTGCTGGGATTTTGCGCTGGAAACTGTACCCCCTTCACTATGCGGATGCCACAGTTCCCTTGTACGAATTAGCCATCCCGCTGCCCTTCCCCGACCTGCCCTTTTTGCCGGAGTCGCAAAAATACCTCGAGACCCGCCTGGTCTATGCCCTCAAGACCGCCGAGGGTCGTTACAGCGTGGTACAGGTTAGCGAGGTTTTCGATGACCGCATCCGCTTGCGCTACAAAACCTACGAAAAACTCATGCCCTCGGTGCAACTCTCCGGTGAGTTTGCCTGCGATGGCTGGCAGCTCCCCGAGGTGGTAACTGACCTGGAAAACATCCGCTTCGAAGCGACCCCACGCGCCAATCTGCGTTTTCAGCCCTCCAAGGTCCCTCACCCAGCCCTGGCACGGCTGGGGCGCTGGAGAAGAACGGTGATTCGCCAGACCTCCCGAACCGGCCATTTCCGGGCTACAGTAGAGAACTTTAGCGGAACCCTTCGTTACCACTGGCACGTGGCTGGAACCGACCTGCTGAAAAAACAGGGTACCGTGGATATAGGTAGCCATAAAGCTACCTACCAGATAGACCAGGATAACCTGATCTTGACCCTGCAAGCCCAGAAATTACCCAGAGCGCTGGAATTCTTGGTCAAGGTGACGGTGAACGACCAGGCCGGTAATGCCATCAGCGCCTCCAAATGCGTCAAGTTCGCGCCGTTTTGCAAAAGCGAGGTTGGCGTGATTCCAGTGTTTGATTTGCAGGTGGACACTTTCCATCAGCACTTCTCGGTAGTGCGGCTACCCTTGGCAATCCTCGAGCCAACTGTGGAACCCATAGTCAAACAACCTTCCAAGACCGCCAGCCGTAAGCGGAAATAGAGTGCTTTTCAAAAAAGCCTGAACTCTGCCATGATAGGGGGTTCGCGTATGGATTCCACTCCTCTACGTCCTCTACGGTGCGCGAACCGCCCCCTCGGTGAAGTTTTCGACTGCAGATACCCGGTGCTATACCAACTCTGCGCGTGAAGGACGCTAAACACATCCTCGTCGCAGTTCCCGCAATTATGCCATATGCCATGTGGTGTAATTTACCCAGTTGAACAAAAAACGTTGCACTGGGTATTTGTAGGAACCGTGACCGTACCCAAATACCTGTCACGTCGGGGGCAGTGAAGCCAGTCACGATCGCTGTTTCGGCAATAAGAGCTTGGACACGTTCTTATCAAAACAGCTTCATACCAGCGGTGTGCTCAGGCCGTAGGCCTCGAGCATCCGGTACATCAGCTCGCGGGTCTCTTCGTCGTCGGCGTAGTTGACGCTGTCGCTGGAAATTACCAGCACCGGCGAGAGGTCGTAGGCCCCAATCCAGGCCTCGTAGAGGCGGTTGAGCGAGGCCAGGTAGGTGGGGGGGATGCGCTGCTCGTAGTCCCGCCCCCGGCGGGCGATGTGGGCCTGCAGGGTCTCGACCGAGGCCCGCACGTAGATGAGCAGGTCGGGCCTGCGCAGGGCGGGTGCAATGCCCTCGTAGAGGGCCAGGTAGGTCTGCCAGTCGCGCTCGGCCAGGTGGCCCGAGACCCGCAGGTTCTGGGCGAAAATAAAGGCGTCCTCGTAGATAGTGCGGTCCTGCACCACGTGCTGGGCAGGGTTGATCTGCTCGAGGTGCTGCCGGAGCCGCTCGGCCAGAAAAAACACCTGCGAGTGAAACGACCAGCGCCCCATGTCGGAATAAAAGTCGGCCAGGTAGGGGTTCTCGTCCACGGTCTCGTAGACCGGCAAAAGCCCGTAGCGTTCGGCTAGCAATCCGGTCAGGGTAGACTTGCCGGAGCCAATATTGCCTGCAATAGCGATGTACATAGCAGTCTGGCGTCAATGTTCGGGCTCGAGAGCTGAGGGTTGACGGGCCTTGGACAGGCTACCGTCAGAGGGGCGATTCTAGCTTGCGGATGGTATCGAGACCTTCTTCGCTGTTAGGCGTTGCGATTCTCAGCCGTTCCTGCACGCGCCGTACCACCCAGTCGCGGTCGGCCTCGCGCTCGGCAAAGTTGAACTCCTGGGTGTCGAGGATCCAGAGCGGGTGGGGGTAGGTGGCAAAATGGCGCTCGTAGAACTCGTGGAGGCGGGCCAGGTACTCCGGCTCCATCTGCTTCTCGAAGACCCGCCCCCGCCGGCGAATGCGTTCCAGAATCACCGGCAAGGGTGCCCGCAGGTAGAGGGTCAGATCGGGGGTGGGAATCTTGGGCGATAGGTTCCGGTAGAGGTCGTTGTACAAGTCCCACTCGGGCCCGGAGAGGTTCATGGCCGCGAAAATGGCGTCCTTGTCGAAGAGGTAGTCGGCCACCACCCCACCGGCAAACAGGCTGGGCTGGGCCAGGGGCAGCAGTTGCTTGTACCTCGAGAGCAAGAAGAAGACCTGCACCTTGAAGCCATAGCGGACGGGGTCTTGATAAAACATCGGTAAAAAGGGGTTATCCTCCACTACCTCATGTAAACTCTCGACCCCCAGCCGCTGGGCCAGCAGCTTGGCCAGAGTGGTCTTACCCACCCCAATCACACCCTCAATGGCTACATACATCTGCTTAAGGCTAAGAGCTAAAGTCCCAAAGCGGAAGTCTTGACAAGCGGGGGCAGAAGCCTTTTCCCCGCCCAGGCGGTCGGCACGATGGATTAGCGCCGGGCGATCATGGTCACGGCCACATCCAGCCGCCGTCCGTTGCGCCAGATGGTCAAATTCACCCGGTCGCCGGGGCGGTAGCGGGCGATGGTCTGGGTGACCTCGCTGGCGTTGCGCATGGTGCGGCCACCCACAGCCAGGATGATATCGCCCAGACTAACCAGCTTGCCGCGCTGGTCGCGCTGGGCCGGGCGCAGTCCGGCACGGGCTGCCGGGGAGCCGGGCTGCACCTTTTCGATCATGGCCCCGCGGGTGGAGAGCAGGCCCACCCGCCCCAGCAGGATGGGGTCGAGCTCCCCCAGGTCGAGCAAGGTGGCCCCCAGGTTGCCGCGCTGTGGGACGCCGAAGCGCTCGAGGTCGTTCACGCTCTGCCGCACCAGGTCGCCCGGAATGGCCACCCCCACCCCACCCACGCCGCTCAGGTCGCCCAGGGTGGCGTTGGCCACCCCCACCACCCGGCCCTGCAAATCGAGCACCGGGCCACCGGAGTTGCCCTGCACGATGCGGGCATCGGTAAAGAGCAGGTCGCCAATTTCCGCGCCAATCTCGGGGTCGAGGTCGTTTTTCTCGGCCGAAGTGGGGCCAATGCCAGCCAGGATGCCATAAGACGACAAATTGCGCTGCCCGAAAGGGCTGCCAATAACCACCAACCCCATCCCAACGGGCAGGTTTTGTGAGCTGCCAAACGAGAGCTGGGCCGGGGCGGTCACGCCCTGCACGGTCAGGATGGCGATGTCAATGCCCTTGTCCACCGCAAACACCTGGGCCGGAAAGGTGCGTCCGTCGAACAGCTCCACGCTGATGTCGCGCAGATCCTGCACCACGTGGTAGTTGGTGATGATGCGGCTGGGGGCATAAAAAAAGCCGGAGCCGTTGGTGGGGCCCTCGTTGCCGGTCTGGGGGTCGCGCAGGATGCCAAAAATCTTGACCACTGCCGGTAAAGCCCGGCGAATCACCTCCACTCGAGCCACCTCCTCGGGGGTGGTGAGGCGGGGGGCCTGGGCCAGGGCCGGGGTCAGGGCCAGCAGGATTAGAAGGGCAACCGTGCGCATCATCAGCAAACCGTTCTCATTCTCATACGCCAAGGGTGAGTAATCAATAGCGGTTCCCAAGGAAGCCCGAAAAGTGAGGTTCTATCCCTCTGCAACGGGTTTTTGTTGTACAAAAAGCCCCTTTTGGGTGTTCAAGAAACCTTAATCTGCTCTAAGTTGCGCCCCATCTGGTTTCAGAAAACCGTCGAACGAGCCCCTACGAGGCTCCTGGAGGCGCGCTGAATACCCCATGGGAAGTGGCTCTTTGCAGCAACGGCGTTTTCCCGTTCAAACACGCATTTCGCCCGGGATGGAGGTAAGTTCAGCCTGACCGAACCCCTACATCACCTCAGGGGCCTGCAAACCGAGCAGTTCCAAGCCCTGCTTGAGGGTATGGCGCAGGGCTTTTACCAGCTCCAGCCGCACCCCCCGCAAGCCTTCGGGTGCGGTCAGCACCGGGGTGGCGGGCTTTCCATCGGGGGTTTTGGCGTTGTAGAAGCTGCTCCAGGCGGCGGCCAGTTCCAGCAGATACTGGGCCAGGAGGTGGGGGGCCTTGTTGCGGGCGGCGTCTTGCACAACCTCCGGGAAGCGCAGAATGGCCTTGGAAAGCGCTATTTCGTGGGGGGTGGCCTGGGTAAAGTCGGGCTCTTCCTGCAAAACACCCTGCTCTTCGGCTTTGCGCAGAATCGAGCCGGCGCGGGCATAGGCGTACTGGACGTAGGGGCCGGTATCGCCCTCGAAGCTCAGGGCCTGGTCGTAGCGGAAATCAATCTGCTTTTTGGCCTCGGTCTTGAGCATGGCAAAGCGCACCGCCCCTACGCCTATTTGCTCGGCAGCCTCCTGGGGGTTGGGGTGATCGGGGTTTTTCTCGGCAATCACTGCCAGAACGCGCTTCACGGCCTCGTCCATCACCTCGTCCACCGAGACCACAATGCCCTTGCGCCCCGACATCTGCTTGCCCTCGAGCAGCACGGTCTCGTAGGCCAGGTGGAAGCATCCCTCGGCCAGGTCGTGGCGGCCCTCGACCTCGAGTGAAGCCTGTACCACCCGCAGCGCGTGGCTCTGCCGGGCGTCCACCACGTTGATGGTCTCGCTGGCCGCGCCAAACGGCATGGGGGTGCCCTCGGGGTGGGTGCTGTAAAGTTCCTTTCCACTAGGCTGGGTATCGTAGTACCGGAACTTGATGCCCTCCAGGAGGCCCATCTTCCAGAACTGCAAGGCGATGTCCTTGGCGGTGTAGGTGCTGGTTCCGTTGGAGCGAATCAGCACCAGGTAGGGGTCCTCGAGGCCCGGAATAAAGGCGCTGGTGTCCATTACCAAGGCCCCGGCATACTTACCCTCGGTAGGCCGCGAGACGTAAGGGGAGCCTTCCAGGGCCTGCATGGCCTTGCCCAGCAGTCCCTCGCGAACGATGTCCGACTCCCATACCAAAGCGTCGTACTCGGCCCCCAGACGGTACATGGTCTGGAGCTGGGCCCGCAGGATTTTGTCCACCTCGCCGCGCAGCTCGCCCGCCTCCAGCCGGTGCAGCGTCGCCTGCACGCCCTGCTCAATCAGGGCCTTCTTCTGGGGGTCTTCCATCTCACGGTGCAGCCGCACGTAGGCATCGCCGACCCAGTGATCGTACTTACCGGACCCCTCGGAGCTGCCCAGGCCGAAGTACTCGAGCGCGTACAGGCTCTCCGCCGCCTGCCGCCCGGTGTCGTCTATGTAGTTCATCACCTCGACCCTGCGCCCGGCGAAGCGCAGGATGCGGGCCAGCGAGTCGCCCAGGCAGATGTTGCGCAGGTGGCCCACGTGCAGCTCTTTGTTGGGGTTGACCGAGGTGTGCTCCAAAAGCACCTTGCCCCCGGCAGGGGGGAAGGGCTGCACGGGCTGAACGGCCGTCTGCACTACGAAGGCGGGGTCCAACTCGAAGTTGAGATAACCCCCTACCACAAAGGTGCGCCGAACCCAGGCGGGCAGCGGAATGTTTTGCAGCAGGTCGGCAGCAATCTGGGGCGGTGCCCTGCGCAGGGTGCGGGCCAGGCCCATGGCAACCGGGGTGCCGTAATCGCCTTCCTTGCCCGGCGGGGTCTCCTGCACGATGATTTCAGGTATCTCGCTGAGGCCCAGGGCGGCCAGGGCCTGGGCAATGGCTTCCTTGAGCTGGGTTTTGAGGTCGAGGCGCGGTTCTAGCACCGCAATAGGATAGCAGAACCGCAGGGCTGTTTTGAGCCATAGCCTCCTGGCGCGATAGTATTGGGGCTGTGATGCCGTTTCCGCTTGAATCCTTCACCGCCATGCGCAGCCAGAGATGAAGGATTCAAGCCGACCGAAGGGAGTAGAAAAGCATTTTGGTGGTATCGTTTAGACTTGTCAAAGTGAACGATACTACCGAAATGCGTATGAAACCCCTCGAGCACCTCCAACCCCAACTGCCGGCGATTCTCAAGGACCTCGAGGCCATCGTCACCCTCGAGGCCCCCTCCTACGACCTTGCGGGCCTCGACCGGGTAGCCCGGTGGATTGCCCAGCACTTCAGCCCTTTTGGCCCCCTGGAACGCGAGGAGACCCCCAATGGCCCCCTCCTCCGCGTTTCGCTGCAGGGTTCGGGCCGGAAGGTACTGGTGCTGTGCCACTTCGATACGGTGCATCCGGTCGGGGCTTTCAAGGAGCCCTGGAAGGTCGAGGGTGACCGGGCCTATGGCCCCGGCATCTACGACATGAAGGGCAACATTGTGCAACTGCTGTGGGCTTTGCGCACCAACCAGGCCCTGGGGCTTGGCCGGCCGCAATTGGAGCTGCTCTTCACCCCCGACGAAGAAGTGGGCTCCATGGCCAGCCGCCCGGCCATTGAGAGCGCAGCCCTGCGCAGCGACCTGGTGCTGGTGCTGGAAGCCCCGATGGGCAATGGCGACCTCAAGGTAGCCCGCAAGGGGGTGGGCCAGTACCGGCTCACCGCCCACGGCAAGCCCGCCCACCAGGGGGTAGAGCCCGAGAAGGGCATCAATGCCATTGTCGAGCTGGCCCATCAGATTCCCAAAATTGTGGCGATGCAGGACTGGGACAAGGGCACCACCTTAGGGCCCAACGTCATCAAGGGCGGTACCACCAGCAATGTGGTGGCGGCCCTGGCCACGGTGGACATAGATGTCCGGGTCTGGACGATGGCCGAAGCCGAGCGGGTAGAGCGCGAAATCAGGGCGCTGCAGCCGGTGCTGCCAGGAGCCACCCTCTCGGTGGAGGGCGGCCTGAACCGACCCCCCATGGAACCCACCCCGGCCTCTACCAAACTCTTCGAGATGGCCCAGCGCATCGGCGCGGAGGTGGGGCTGCAGCTTGGCCCTGGGCGGGTGGGCGGTGGTTCGGACGGTAACTTTACCGCGGCCCTGGGCATCCCTACCCTGGACGGCCTGGGCTTGTTTGGCGAGGCCGCCCACCAGCTCACCGAGAACGTATACATCCCACAGATTCCGGCCCGTATTGCCCTGCTTTGTGGAATCCTGGACGAACTATCCAGGGGTTAAGGCCCCCTGTTTCCTGAGTTTATCTCTCAGGCAAGCCAGTTTCGCTACGCCAAGGTCGGGGAGAATTCGATGCTAAGTCCCAGTGCCCAAAAAGTACAGGATGCCTTGAACGAACGGGGGTTTGCTCACCTGCAGGTGCTCGAGCTCTCGGCTTCGACCCGCACCGCCCAGGAAGCCGCCGATGCGGTCGGTTGCACGGTAGGCCAGATTGTCAAATCGCTGATTTTTCGCGGAGCTACCAGCGGGCAACCCTACTTGCTGCTGGTCTCGGGGGTCAACCGGGTGGATGTTCACAAGGTGGAGGAAAGCCTGGGCGAGCAGCTCATCAAGCCCGATGCCGAGTATGTGCGTACCATCACTGGTTTCGCTATTGGGGGTGTGCCCCCGCTGGGCCATGCCCAGCACCTAGAGGCGCTGATTGATCCCGATCTATTGCAGTATGAGCGCATCTACGCCGCTGCCGGAACCCCTTTTGCAGTATTTGAACTTTCCCCCAATGAGCTGCTGGCCCTGACCCAGGGCCGCATTGTGCAGCTTGCCCAGGGGAAGGCGGGGTAATACCGGTTCCGCTTGAACCCTGCACCTTTGGGTGTAATCAAAGCTGAGGTGTTCAAGCCGACCGAAGGGAGGAGAAACGCGTATAAAGCCAGGACGGGTATGCGGTGCGATAAGCTAAGGGTATGTTTGGTTGGTTCAGCAAACCGGATGAACACGTCCAGCGCGAGGGGGATAGCGCTTTTCGGGTACGGGTTCGCACAGCGCGCAGCGGCGATATTGTGGAGTTGCGCATCACCAAGGGCAACGAAATCTCGGCCTCCGACGAGGGCGGGTACTATGTGCGCAAGACGATTGTATCTTCGGAGCACCTAGACCGGGCCGTGCTGGAGATCTGGTTCGACAACGCCTACCGGCCCAAGCGCAAAGTGGTGGAAGGGGGCGAGCTCGTCCCCATCAAGGAGTGGACGTAGCCCCTGCCCATCGAAGCCAACCCTCACCGGGCAGCGATTATTTGTGGGAATGGTTGTGGGGGATGGCGTCTTGGTAGCCCAATGAAAAGACCCCTGCCCTGGGGCAAGGGTCTATTTTGAACGAGCCTAGGCGGCTACTGTAGCTCGTCCTCGAGGTTCTCCATCAGCCGCCGCGCGACGCCGGGCTGTTCTTCGGAGCTAAAGCTTTCCTCGCTGACGCTGGGATAGGCGCGCCGTCCGCCTCCGGTGCGCTCGAGCTGGGATTGCAGCTCGCGAAGGTCGAGGTAGCGGTCGCTCTGGTTGCGCAGCTCGAGGTCGGTTAGTTCGGGCACACCCAGTAGATGAATCTCCTTGCCCTGGGCCCGCAAGGCCGAAAGGGTATGGGCCAGGTCGCCGGAGCCACTGGCCACCACGGCCCGTTCCCAACGGGGCGCGGTGATGAGCAAATCGGTGGCGATCATGGCCTCGAAACGGGGGTCGCCGTGGGCTTCGCGGCTGCGCACGGTGTAGCCCATAAACACCAGGGCATCCAGAAATTTTTGCTGACGCTCATCGTTGCTGTCGGTGACGGGCACGTAATAGAAGGCGTTGTAGAGGTCTTCGGGTGTGGAGAAAACCCCAATGGCCTTCCGGTGATCAATGTTCCACCCCAAACGCTTGGCCGCATCGTACATGTAGGAGCCGTCAATAAACAAAGCCGTTTTCATCGTTTCTGTCTCTCTTCCTATTTAGCGGAGGGGTTATCCGCTACGCTAGATGTGTATGGTACATCTAGACGACCCAATCTACTACATCGGTCCCTTAGAGCGACCGTTGCTTGTTCAGACAGGGCCACCCCTAGCTCTGCTCTTTACATCATGCGACATTGCGCGGCAATTTCCAAGCGCTGTAACGGATTTGGCTGGCCTCGAGGTGCAAAAAACCCAGGACTGGCGGGAAAAAGAAGAGCTTTTCAAGGCCCTGCTGTGGCAGGGTGTCGAGGTCTATTTACTGAATCCCCACCCATGCAAACCCCTGCAAGCTACGCGCCATTCGGTACGGGCCGCGCTGATTTACATACAAAGCCACAAAAACCAGACCGCCTGTCTGTGAGGTCGCAAAGCGCAGCCTGAGCAAATGGTTGGGGCCAGCGTTAAGCAAACTGGGTACAAGACTGTGAATAAAACTTGACCCAATTTCCAAAGCGCTAAACCTCTAAAACCACCTTGCCAAATACCTGGCGCCCCTCCAGCAGCCGGTGTCCCTCGGCGGCCTGGGCCAGCGGTAGGGTTGCTCCCACAACCGGCTTTAGCTTCCCCTCGCCGATCCATTTCAAAATGGGGAAGAGGCGGCTTTTGGAGGCCATGGTGGAGCCAAAGATGGAAAGCTGGCGGTAAAAGATGTGCGAAAGCGGGGTGGTGGCCTCGTAACCCGAAGAAGCCCCTACCAGACTGATGCGCCCACCCCAGGCTGTGGCCTTGATGACCCCTTCCCAGTACTCTGCTCCGGTGTGATCTACCACGGCATCGGCTCCCTTGCCCCCGGTGAGCCTGCGCACCTCCTTGAACCAGTCGGGGTGGGTGTAGTTGACCGTTTCATCTGCCCCCAGGGCGCGGGCTTTGGCCAGCTTGGCTTCGCTGCTGGCGGTGGCAATCACCCGTGCCCCGTAGAGCTTGGCAATCTGAATAGCCGCCACCGAAACCCCCGACCCCGCAGCCATCACCAGCACGTCCTCGCCGGGCCTGACCTGGAGCTTATCCACCACCATCTGCCAGGCCGTCAGGAAGGTGAGCGGTATCGAGGCGGCCTCGGCCCAGCCCAGCGCGGCGGGTTTGGGCACTACGTTGGCAGATGGAACCGTAACCAGTTCGGCATACCCCCCCCAGCGATGCTCTCCCAGAATCTGGTACTGCGGACAGAGGTTGTCCCGGCCCTCGAGGCAGCGCTCGCACCGGCCACAGGAGACCCCAGGGTTGAGTACCACGGCATCGCCCAGACGGAGCCCCTCCACACCGGCCCCCACCGATTCCACCACCCCGGCAATGTCGCAACCCAGGATGTGGGGAAGGGGTAGTTTGGGGCTGGCAACCCCCTTACGTACCCAGACATCGAGGTGGTTGAGGGCAACCGCCTTGACCGCTACCCGCACCTGTGCGGCTTCCACCGAGGGCGCTGGCATCTCACCGTAACGCAAAACCTCAGGGCCGCCCCTGGACTCCATCCACACGGCTTGCATAGGGGCGATTGTGCCATTGGGGGCTACAGACCGTCAAATCCCTTCGTGTGCTACTTGACCTACCCCAGGGGATGTAAAAAAGAGGGGGTGCTATGGAAACCCACAGAGAGCACCCCCTGTACTATCTTGACGCAGAAACCCTCCTGGTGGCTACCTACGTCTGGGTG